>NZ_PUEC01000049.1 GCF_003024805.1 Duncaniella muris | reverse complement strand
CATCGAATCACGCTTACCGGCGAAAGCGTCCGTAAGCTTAAAGCTATAAAAAGCCGATAAGACAAAATAAAATTGACCCCGTCGGCCAGAACGTTTTCAGGGGTCAATTCAAAATATTTTCAGGGGTTAATTCAACCTTGGCCTAAGGGGTCATCCGAGCCTGGGTTTTCCAGTTGACAAAGGTAGTCAAAATCGCATTTTTGGAAAAATCCATATCCAAACGTTGACAAACTACTCTTTATCTATTTATAGGGTAAAATAGATAAGTAATTGGTATGTTGCGGCTTCCTGCCACCGGCTTATGCCGCTGTCAACGTGTCAACGCTGTCAACCCTGTGGCATATATCCTCTCTTTTTCGCCGATAATATTTTTCTTCGGAGGGGTTTCCCTAAGTTACCCATTCTTGCTCTTGATTATTAGGCTAACACGCTGATATATGGTAACTTTGTATGTACCAATCGGCTATGTTATGAGCGACCTTTGTATCTATTTGCCTCTGGAAGACTATCTCGCGCAGTGGTTCGTCAGCGAACACGGCGGCGATGTGCCGGTGCATCTTACTCGCGGCTCTGTCGAGAGTAAGACGCTCGAACTGTATATGGCGAAGCTGCCGGAGGGTGTGGAGCCGGAGGTCTGCGCCGACGGTAAACTGGCCGTCAGGATTCCGACGTTCCGCAACCGTCCGCCGGAGACATACAATTTCCTGCCGCCACGTGCGCTGTCGATGTTGCTCAATCTTATCCGCAACCGCTTCGACATTCAGCTGTGGGAAGAGCTGCATCACTTCGGCAAGATAGGCAAGCGTCAGGACGAGCTGATTTATGCGTGGATGGAGAAGCACGGCATCGAGCCGACGGAGAAGAACTGGAACGCCATCGCCAAACGCTATCAGCGGCAGCGCGACATCTATCTTCACCGCAAACGCGCAGAAAAACAATATCTGCGTAAAAAATCTCATTGATTTCAGCACTTCATTTTTTCAATTATGCTATTTCTGCTATAATGCGTACTTCTACACAGATACTTCCCGGAATAAAGGCTATCGGCTGGATTGACTGTCGACACTTGCCGCGCCGCGTCGACCTGTCGGCTATTTGTGGCATGACGGTGGCCGTCCTGACCGACGTTCATCCGATTGCCTTCTTCGACGAGCCTACCTGCGAGTGCAAGACAAAGAAGGACGGTGCCGGGTACGAGGACACCGCCACATTGAAGTTCCTTACCGACAGGAAACTTCCCCGGAATCCTTGCCTGGGGTTTGTCGTTACCGATGTCAACGGCAAGTCTTACCTTCTCGGCTCGCTCGAAGCTCCGCATCCGCAAGTGGAGTCGGAGCAGCGCTGCGGCCTCCCGTCTGGCGATGCCGCCGGATATGAATACGAAATTAAGCACGTCTCCATCCGCTCGATGGTGCCGTGCGTGATATGATATTCTTTTGCATCATAAACAGTCCCAATCATTTTGCCGCAGTGATGCGGCAGGTCATTACAGATTTTGAAGTTGTTAGGCCGCTGGCGCGTGAGGCATCGGCGGTTTTTTATAGGTAGAGCCGTCGCGGAGAGCGACACCTTGCAGGAGTGAGGAAGGGGTCAGATGCAGCGGAACATTCAGCGGTGCTGCCATAATGTGGTCTCATTGAACAGTACGGCATCATAATCGGCGTGAGCGGTGGCCCATCTTTTCGTTATTCGTGGTCGTGGTACACGATGTGGCGGGTAAACTGTCCCATGTCCGCAGTAGCCCTGCGGGTGTCGGCTTCTCTGCAAACTCCAATCGTCAGCGGTACGGCATCGGCTACATACCTGTCGCATCTTTCTCGCTCCGTGGATTATGGCGGTCGTAATCCCCCTCAGACATTGCCCTCGATTTTCAGCGGTAGGCGGTGTAAGTTCTCATAGTCCAAGCCATAATTAAGGAATGGGCGGGCATCGTCTATGTGGAATGCCTTGCAGGATAAAGCGGTGTCGTTGTCGCCGAGCAGGTCAAACCACAGACCGCGAGCCTTCATTGCACTTGCCATATTCGTAAGCACCGACGGACTCCGGGCGCACATGCATCCGCTCTTGTTGACAGCTCCCTGCTCCGGGCATGCTGCCCGTCCGGCTGTTCTTCTGATTCTTGATGTTGTGTTCACCTGTATTCTCATCGCTGATTTTTCGGGACAATTGTCTCATTTAGTTTTCCTGTCGCAAAGGTAGGGCTGACCGCAGACTGCACCGGTGGCTTGCCCTCCGGGATTGCAAACAACATTTCAAAATTCTTCACCCTCCAGGACCCAAGAATTTACCGCCGTGGCTTGAAATAACGTTTGCAATTCCGCTTCCTCAGCTCTCCCAATTATTGCAACGTAAAACTTAAAAAATGAACCAAATGTCAAACCCTCAAAATTTTACAGCAATGAGACTACAATTCGGAGAACTCAACATCACTCCAAGAGTCGAAGAACGACTCGCCGAACTGGGCTACACGTCCGAAGAACTTCAGGAAGCGGTCAGCGAACACAAGAGCGGCTGCGACGGTGAACCCTCCGTCTACGTCGGTACTTACGGCAAGTACAACGAAGGCTCTCTCTGCGGTCTGTGGATCGACCTCAGCAGCTTCAGCGACTACGACGAGTTTATCGACTTCTGCAACGCAATCCACGCCGACGAGCCCGACCCGGAGCTGATGGCCCAGGACTACGAGGGCTTCCCACGCCAGTGGTACAACGAGGGCTTCATGTCCGAGGAAGACTTCGACCACATTCAGGAATACACGGAGCTGTGCGACAAGTACGATGTCGATGCCGTGGACGATTACATGGAGTTTGAAGATACGCTCGACAACTTCGAGGAAGCATACTGCGGCGAATGGGACAGCGAGGAGGACTTCGCCCGACACATCGTCGAGGAGTGCTGGGACATTGAAAGAACGATGGGCGACCTCTCGCGCTATTTCGACTATGAAGCCTTCGGACGCGACCTGTTCATGTACGACTACAACATGGGCGCCAACAATCACGTGTTCCGCCGCATCTGACCCCTCCTCCCTCTCTCCTTGCAGGGTCGCCCTCCGGGGCGGCTCTTGTAATAAAAATCGAGGTCGTGCAGCGAAATGCACGACCTCTTTTTTTCCCTTTTATAGTGTTGGCAATGAGCCTTAAAGTCATTACCGGCACTTTTGATGTTGCAAAGGTACTTCTTTTTTATGATATAACAAAATTTTCAGAGAAAAGGTTGTTGTTTACTTTCTATGAAGCTGGTCTAAACCACTGATTGTCGTGAGAATAGACTTTACTTCCGGATATGCTCCGTATTTCGATATCAATCTATCTATGTCGGTAAGCATATCATTGTATCGGTTTTCCGATACCTGTCTCATCATATATAACGCTACTCGTAAAGCTCCATTGAGATTTTGATTTTCGCCTATGCCTTTTTTCATTGCAGGGCCTTTGCGAATCGATTTCTCAGGAGTAAAGTCATACAATACATTTCCGTGGGCACATGTATTTCGCAGATTCTTGATGATGTCAAGATAATTCTCAAACGTAACCAGTTTTTTTATCCCGAATTGGTTGGCAATCTCTAATTTCAATTCTTCATCTTTGAGCGATTTGAAAAGATTGACAACCTCACCGAGAGTCATAAACTCCAATGTTTTCCACGCCGGAGCGAACTTATCATTTATATGATGCCTATGGTGCAGGGCGATAAGCGGCGTTTTTTCAAGTATCTGCCTATAAACCTTTCTTTCAAACGAGGCCGCTTGCTTACGGTTCACAACAGACGTATCTACAAACCAAGTTGGACTATTAACATAATGATTTGAGACGAGGTATGCTACTTTCGTTCTAAATGCAATCTCAATGCGACTTAATGGCTTGAGGAGAATATTTCTCAAATTAAAATCAAAATAATATAGCTTTACAGCACTGTCAAAATCCGTACCATCTTTGAATTGATGTGTTCGGTGATGTTTTTCCGGGTATGTCTGTTCAAATGGGAACCAATAGAACCCCATACGGAAATAGCCTACATCAAAAAGGATTTCTTTCGCTTTATCCTCATTTGATATAGTCATGTTACGGCTTCGCAATAATGCGATTTGCTCGTCTAATGTTATAGCTTTTCGTCCCATATCAAATGCAAAGTTAGCGATTTTTTCTGAGAAATCGGTGTCTTTTCTCCTATTATTATGTGGCTGTAACTTCGTGGCAAAGTTATTTTTGCCATGTCAAAGACCGCATACAATATCTCACTCAAAGGTTACGTCGGAGGCTACGACTTCGACCGCTCGACCGTTGACCGCGAACTCGCCAGGAACGAGGGGAAGCAGGTTAACGTCCTAATCGACAGCCTCGGCGGCTCGCTCGCCACCGGCCTGTCTATCTCCGCTGCCTTCAAGAACCACGGCAACGTCAATGTGCATTTCGTGGGACTAAATGCCTCCGCCGCCACCATCGCTTCGCTCGGCGCGGCCCACATCTCCATCGATGCCGGGGCCATGTACCTCGTGCATAAATGCTCGATGGCCTTCTTCGAGTGGGGCAGTCTTAACAGCGACCAGTTCGCAACGCTCATCGCCGACTGCGAGAAAATCAAGGCCGGCCTCGACAAGCTCGACCTTAATTGCGCCCAACTCTACGCCTCGCGCTGCAAGCGCAAGACGGAAGACCTTCTCGCCTTGATGAAAGTAGGCGGCTGGCTCACGGCTAAGGAAGCCCTCGACTGGGGATTTGTCGATGAAATCACAGACCTTGCCGATGAACCGGCTCCGAAGCTCACCGATGCGCTCGCTTCGGCTATGGCCTCGGAGGGTATGCCGATACCGAACATCCCTGTTGCGGAAGTCGACAAGGACAGTGCGTTTTCTCGCTTCCTCGCCGCCCTGACTTCCTTCTTCAAACCGTCAACCAATCCCATTACCACCGCAATGATCAAGACTTACACCTTCTTGTCGGCTATCCTCGCCGACAAGCCGCTGACCGTCAAAGACGGTGCGGCTACGGTTACAGTGGCGCAGCTCGACGCCATAGAAGACGCGCTCGCCGAGAAAGACCGCCTCTGCAACGAGCAGAAACAGACCATCGCAGACCTTCAGGCCAAACTCGCCAAGACTCCGGCGGAGCCGTCGAAGCAGGTTGTCGAGGACAACAAGCCCGGCGAACCCGCTCCCAAAAACGACGTCGAGGCCTTCGTTGAAACTTTCAACTCGGCCCGCGCCCTCTACAACGAAGTCTAACCCTAAACTCTCCATACCACAATGGCAGGTAAATTTTCATTCACTCTCCAAGAGTATCAGGAGGCCGCGGTCAAATACCGCCCCGACCTCCTTATGCTCCCGATTATCGGTATCGGCGACACGCTTCAGTTTATGACGGGTCGCCCCGGCATCCGATACAAGGAGCGCGTCGGCAACCTCACAGGCGACGCCCAGTTCGCTCCCTACAATCCCCAACGTGCCGTGGACTACAACCTCGGCATCGAATTCCGCGACCTCGAAACCTACTTTGGCTCCGTTGTCGCTAATTTCGAGCCTAACTCGGCCATCTCGACCCTCTTAGGCACTGGTGCCACAAAGGGGGACGGTCAGATGACTACGCCCACCGCCCGCCACGTCCTGGCACGTATCGCCAAGAACCTCTCCGAGCATCTGAACGATGCGGTATGGAACGGCAGACGCAACGCCGCCGGTAACACCACCGCCGACCTTTTCGACGGCTTCGACACGATTACCGAAAAGGAAATCGCCGCAGGTACCATCGCAGCCGAGGAAGGCAACTATATGAAGTTCGACGATGCCATCACTGCGGCCAACGCCGTAGACATCGCCAAAGAAATCCTCTTTTCGCTCGACCCGCGCCTCCGCGCCCAGGACCTCTATCTCTATTGCTCGCAGGACTTCGTCGACAAGTACAACGAAGGCTACCTGCTTACCCACGGCGGCATACCTTACAACACCCAGTACGGACAAGGTGCCGTGGAGGGTTCCAACGGCAAGCTGAAGTTCTGCCCCCTCTACAACAAGGCCGGATCGAAGTTCATGCACGTATCCACCAAGAGCAATATGCTCGTGGGCTACGACCAGATGGGCGATGTCGAAAACGTGCTGATCAAGGAGTTCGCACCCTTTATCCTTTCATACATCGCCACTATGTTCTTCGGCGTTCAGTTCGAGACTATCGACAAACGCCGCTTCAAAACAATCGAAATCGCTGTGTAAGCTATGGCTAAAACTTGTACCTCTATTCAGAAATCGCTCGGATGGTGCCAGGGCACCCCCGAGCTGCCCGGCGTGAAGCGCCGCATATACTTCCTCGCCAAGTCGTTCATTCTCGGCTATCCGCAGTTGCCGCGTGATGAACTGGGCCGTGCCACTTCCGCAGTTCTGGCCGGAAGCTATACGCTTGCCGCCGATGCGAAGTGGAAGTATATCGACATTCTTCCCGACAAGTCGCAGTTGACCTCCGAGGCGCAGGGCGAGCTGCCCTCGCAGACTCAGCTTAACAAACTTGTCGCCGTTCACCCCGGCGTAGGCGCGGAGGCTTCCGCTGCCGCGGCCTACATCAACAACACCGACAATGTTTTCATCGTCGAGGACATGAAAGGCAACTTCCGCGTCCTCGGCAACGACAAGTGGCTCACTAAGGCGACTGTCGCCCAGGATCTCGGTCAGGGTGCCACCGGCACGACCTCGACAACTATCAACGTCGAGGCTACCGACGAAGTGCCGGCACCCTTCTATGTCGGTACGCTCGAAACCGAGGACGGCGACATCGACTGCTCAGGTAAGGCCGCGTGAGCATGGAACCGAACAGAAGCGTCAGGAATGGGGCGATAGAGTTGGACGAGATGTTGAACGACATCGAAGTGCCTTCGCTTGACGTTCCCGACCTCGACGCTTCTTTTGCTTCTCCGGCTCCGGCCAAAGACCTGTTCGCCGAGAAGAAACGTGCGGCATGGAAAGACGTGCAACAGGCGGAGGCCCGTTGCGACTTCGCACCTAACAAGGTGCGAATTTCCTACCGCAATCCTGCTTTCGGGATAATCTCGCTCTGGAAGAAGTCGCTCTATGGCCGGACGCTGACCGACATTAAAAGCAACCCCGATATGGTGGAGTTTTTTGCTACCAACGTCGCAAAGCTCATCGGTCAGATACTGGGCTGCTCGCTCGCCAATGGCGACTGGTGCCTCGTTACCTCGCCCAAGCGTCGCCACAAGGTCAGAAATTTTGCCTCGCTCATTTCTGCCCGGCTCGCTGAACTGCTCGGCATACCGTTCTACGAAGATATTGCCGAGTGCCACTCGAAGCATCGTGTCGGTGCAGTGTTCACCTTTGGGGCAGAGCCACCAAAGGAAAACAACATAATCGTATTCGACGATTTTGTTACCACCGGCGCAACGATGATCTCGATGCGAAATCTTCTCATGCCGTTGCAGAAAAACCTTGTTTTCTTCACGGCTATATCAAATAAAATTTGACCCCTCGCGCCAAATTAAAATTGACCCCCTCAAATGGACCACAAATTTACCGAACAGATACGACAGTGGCTTGAAACACATGAAGACGAGCGCGACTATGCAGTCGGCGCACTTTATCTTTTGAAGTTGTCGGGCAATCAAATTCTTTACAAGAATATTGTTGCCGCTCTCGACCGTCGCCATGACATTATCGAGTACCAACTTCAAAAATATTACAACTTCCGCGTTCAAGCCTTGACCCATGCGCAGGTCGAAGAAATGGCCGCACAGGTGCAGACCATTGCCGACGAGCATCATCTGACCGATGATGCTTCTACCGAGCCGGAAGATGAACGTCGCCTCGGCAAGCGCGAAGACCACGACACGCTGCCCGACGAAATCAAGGCGAAGTACGTTGAGAACCTTTCGCTTCTCCAACGTATGCGCGAACTGCATCTGCGCCTCCGCTCGCTATCGCTTGAAAACGCGACCTGCCCGGACTCCGAGCGATACCCGTTCCTCAAAGAACTTATATCGCTCGACAAGAAACTCCATACCAACTGGGAGGCTTACGATAGGTATGTCATTGGTCAGAGTGACGAGGGCAAAAGTAGAAAAGCCGCCCGCGCCACCCCGAAGAAGAAACCTCGTAACTCATAACTCTGACCTCATACCTATATGAAGCGCACCGCCTCGATAGACCAAATCCTACGGCCACTCTCAGATACACCTTTTCAAGCGTATCTGAGTAATGCAGTCCAAGTGGCCGACATTCTCGAATGGATTTTGTCGCAGGTCGGTGTCGCGGAAGTCTGGCAGACTTCCTTCTCCATCTCCGAGGAGTTTCTTCGCCGCTTATTCTTTATTACAAAGGATAAGCGCGTGAGCCGGATTAACCTTGTGCTCGACCACAAGGCGACCAACAAGACGCTCAAACTCTGGGCGTTCATCACCCAAGTTATCGAGCGAACTTATCTTGCTGACAATCACAGCAAGATTTTGTTGGTGAAATCCGAGCGCGGCGACACGGTCAGCGTCATCACCTCGCAGAACCTAACTCGCGGCAACCGCCACGAGTCTGCTTTCATCTCGACCTCTCCGGAGATTTTCGCTAATCTCCATGCGCAGGTCAACGACCTTATCACAAACCATTCAGTTCCACTCCATGACCTATTCAGAGAACGACTTGCAGCAGATTGAAAAGTTTGCGAGCATATATTTGAAGATAAGCGACATGGCCGTGATACTCGATATTCCGGCTGATGTGCTGCGCTCCGACATCGCCGACCGCAGTTCGGACGTGTCGAAAGCCTACCGCCGAGGCAAAGCCGCCTCTAAGGTCAAGCTCCATTCTCAGGAAATGATGCTTGCACAGGTCGGCTCGCCGCTCGCTATCGAGAACGCCCACCGCAATTTGCTCGATATGGAGGACGACGAGTAATGAGCTACCCCAACGCCATAGAAGTATGCCGCGCCGAACTCTTTACAAAGGAGGTCGAACTGCGCGACCGTTATCCGCAAGCACTTGTGGATAAGGTTTTGCGCGTCCGCGAAATGTATAACTGGTTCATCGCCAATCCCGACGGCACAGACCGCGAGTTTGTCGCCGAGGTCTGCCAACGGCATGGCATACACCGCACTACGGCTTATTCTGACCTTGCCGTTGTCAAGTCGTTGCTTCCTATGCTTGGAAGTGCAAGCCGCGACTTCCACCGTTGGCGCACAAATGAAATGCTTATCGCCACTTACAAGATGGCCGAGAAGCGTAAGGACAGCAAGACGATGGAACGCGCCGCAACCGCCTACGGCAAACTGAACCGCGTTGACCTTGAAGACGAACAGGCAATACCGCTCGACCAAATCCTCGTTCAGCCCTTCACGGCCACCGATGACCCGCGTGTCCTCGGCATCGAGCCTATCCCCAACATTGCCGACAAAATCTCGGCAATGATTGAGAAGTACCGCAAGGAAACTATCGACATCGAGGACGTGGAGTTCGAGGAAGTAGATTTAGAGTTCGACAAACTTTTCCCCGACAGCCCACAGGAAACCGACCCAAACGAATCCAATTTATTGATAGGTAACAATATACGCAAAGATGCAACTTAGGGTTATCACAATAATGGCGAACCATAATGACTTTCTTCTGATCTGATTGATGTTTGGTGGCATCTTCATCGCATTTACGCGATTTCTTAATTTAACTGCGCGAACAGCCATAAAGGCGATAAACCCAATAAAAGCTAATACACCAATCAACATTAATATCGTGAGAAGTTTGTCAGACATTTCCATGCGCTTATTATTTTGATATGCAAAGTTAATGATTTTTATGACACAATCATCAAAACATCCGCACATTCACTCATCAGAGAAACAAGTCTACTTTAACAAGCCGCAGCGTCTCACGCAGCTTATCGGCGCGAACACTTCCGTTATCGTCGCAGGGCGACGCACCGGCAAAACGGACAGCATAGCTGCTCCGTTTGTTCTGCGCAATATGCAGCGTATGCCCGGCTCGACTGGCGGCATCGTAGTGCCTACCTTCAAGCACGGACTGACTAACACTATTCCGGGCTTGCTCGCCGCTTGGAAACGCTGGGGATTTATCGAGGGCATACATTACGTTGTCGGTAGGAAACCGCCGAAGTCGTTCCGTCAGCCCATCATCGACCCGAAAGATTATGAACACGTCATATCTTTCTATAACGGTTCGGTCGCAGTGATTATATCACAAGACCGGCCCGGCAGCTCCAACTCGCTCACGCTCTCATGGCTGCTTGTCGATGAAGCGAAGTTTATCGACTACGCCAAACTGAAAGACGAAACGCTACCGGCCAACGGCGGCATAAAGTCGCACTTCGGAAAGCACTCCTTCAATCACTCAATTATGATATTGAGCGATATGCCGCAGACCCAAAAGGGCAGTTGGTTCCTCCATTACCGCGACAAAATGGACTCGGAGCTGATTGCAACCATCGAGGCCACGGTCTATGAGATATGGCGCACCAAAGAGCGCATCCGCGCTCTCAACGCCTCCGGCGCCGAAGTGCCGCCATATCTCAAAGGCTACCTTCGCCGCCTTGACCGCGACCTGAACAAGATGCGCTCCGTCGCGGTCTATTACCGCGAGTATTCCTCTATCGAGAACTTGCAGCTTCTCGGCGAGAACTACATAAAGCAGATGAAGCGCGACCTTACTCCTTTGACCTTCCAAACCTCTATCCTTTGTCAGAGGATCGGAATTGCAAAGGACGGCTTCTATTCCTCGATGCGCGAGGGCCACAAGTACGACGCCAACGATAATCAGTACCTCGATACTCTCGGATATGATTATGACTTCTCGACGCTCGACGCCCGCGCCGACAAGGACGTTGACCCCGACGCGCCCATCTGCATAGGCATGGACTACAACGCCAACATCAACTGGATTGTAGCGGGTCAGCCACGCGACCGCCGCCTCAATGTAATCAAGAGCTTCTACGTCAAGTTCGACCGCAAGATACCGGCACTCGTCGAGGACTTCTGCCGCTATTACGCCGCCCACCGCAATAAGACCGTGGTCTATTATTACGATGCTACGGCCCTCGGCTCCAACTATGCCGTCAACGACCAGGACTTCCATTATAACGTGGTAAGGGAGTTTGAACGGCATGGTTGGCGCGTCGAATCCGTGTACCTCGGAAACCCGATGCACCACCACGAGAAGTACCTTCTCATCAATAATGCGTTTGCCGGAAAGCAACGCCTTATGCCATTCTTCAACCGCTCGAACAACGAGGACTTGATTCTCGCGGTGCAGTCAGCCGGTGTCTCCAATGGTCGCAACGGCTTCAAGAAAGACAAGTCAGGCGAGAAACTTGCCGAGTCGGAAGAAGACCTGCTCGAACACCGCACCGACGGCACCGACGCTTTCGATACCCTCTACATCGGAGCGGAGAAATTTCCGTATCGGGATGCTTTCAGCCTCCCGACTTCGGGAATTTTGTAGCGGCTGCGAACGGCGAAGCCCTCGCGTGTGGGCTTACAGCGTATGTCGGCTTTGCCGGTACGCGGTCGCAGAGCAAGATCCACCGCAAAAATTTCCATTTCACGATAGTTTCTCGCTGTCAATGTCAGGCGTAATATAAACCTTATCCGTGTCTGGCTGAATTTTAAGACAAATTGCGTTAATCGTAATTGCTCGATTTTCAGTACCTTTGTAGTCGAAAATGAAATTTCCTCAAATTTTTTTTGCTTTCAGCGTTGAGTTTTCAGGAAGTTGTGTGTCTATATAGTGTATGACAGACAGAAACGACATAGAGCAGCTTTTCAAAGCACATTACACGCAGATGTTCCGGTTGGCCGTGGCACTTCTGCACGACGATGATCTCGCGCGCGACATCGTCCATGATGTGTTTTTATCGTTGCTCGACGACAGTTCAAACCTCCTGATTTCCTGCGGTTATCTTCTGAAAGCGGTGCGCAACCGCTGTCTGAACCATATCCGCGATTACAGTATTCATCAACGAATAGCCAACCGCTATTTTCTTGACATGGAGGAATACGATACCGAGGACTGGCCCGATGAGGAAACCATTGCAAAAATGTATGCCTTTATCCGCAATAATATTTCCCCACAAGCTCGCCAGATTATGGAACTGCGATTTTCCGACGGCATAAAGTTCTCACAAATCGCAGAGGTTATGGGCATCAGCGAAACTGCCGTATATCGTCATCTGAGTCATGCGCTGTCAATAATCCGTAAAAAACTCAGCGAAAATGGATAAATACAAACTTGTGCTTGATATTATCGAGCACCCCGACAAATATTCGTCGGAGAAGTTGCAGACTATTCTTTCCGACCCCAAGACGAAAGAGTTATACAATCTGCTCTGCAAAACGGATTCGGCAATCGAGGCCAACAAAGAGGTCGATATCGATGCCGAATGGGAGGTCTTCTCGCATAAGCATAACCACACACCACATCGCAGGCTCTTTGCTTGGTTCGGTAGCCGTGCCGCCTCAATAGCTGTAATTGTCTTTACTTCTATCGTTGCGGTTGCCGCAGGTATTGCCATAACCGTTTCGGTAACGGAGCGCAAGGCCGAGCCGATGGCTAATGCAGGAGCTCAACAAAATGCCTCTGCCGTCACCGTTTCTGTTCCCGCAGACAGTACCGCCGTGCCGACCGACACCGTAAAAGCTGACTTGACCCCGATGATGTTTGAGGATGAAGCCCTTGAAACCATTATGGACGCAGTCGCCAACCGCTACGGCGTTGATGTTAAATTCAACAACAAGGAAGTCGCATCGCTACATCTTTATTACAAGTTCGACCCGGCATTGACGCTTGACGATGTAATTGCGCAGCTCAACACATTTGAGCAAATCAATATTAAACAGAATAACAAAACCTTAACCATTGACTGAAAAATGAAGATTGTCCTTACTCTGGTATTGGCCGTCATGACTTGCTTTTCAGCCAATGCCTATAAATTGAATTACACATTCAGCGACACCCCTGTTTCAGCGGCTATCGTCAGAATAAGCAAAGACCACCCGGACATCAACATATCCTTCATATACAAGGAACTCGGCAACTACCGCACATCGGCAGTAGTCCGCACTGACAACGCTTACGATGCCTTGCGCAAAACTGTCGGGCTTAACCCTGTTTCCGTAATCAAGAAAGGAAATGATTACTATATCGAGGCTCTGCAGCACGGCAAATTCGTTTATACCGGCACCGCCATTGGCGACGACAACGAACCGGTTGCGGCTGCAACCGTTTGGCTTCTTGCCCCGTCAGACTCCACCGTAATAACCTACGGCGTAGCTGATGCCTACGGTCGCTTTTCAATTCCATGCGACCGTCGCGGCGTTATCGCCAAACTCAGCTGCATGGGCTATAAGACAACCTACCGCCGGAGTGTCGGATTTAATCTTGGCAATATCGTTATGCGTGTAACCGCCACCCAGTTACATCAGGTAACTGTGGAGGCCGAAAATGCGACCCTATACTCTGACAAATCGATATATATGCCAACAACGGCACAGAAAAACGCATCGCAATCAGGCTCGGAATTGCTCAATCACATGGCAATACCCCAGTTAAGCATTATTTCAGGGAACTCAATTACTACCAATGGCGGCAAACCTGTAGCTGTATTCATTGACTATCTGCCGGCATCAGAGAGCGACTTACTGGCAATGCGTGTTAGCGATGTGAAGCGCGTTGAATATCTTGAATATCCTTCTGACCCACGGTTACAAGGGAATCCGTATGTAATAAGAGCTTGTTTAAAAACAAATGTGAATAATAAATAAGCATCAGTCAATATTTCAGGCATTTATGCTTTGGTGATTGTTTAAATAAATGAATAACCAGAAACAAAACCAAAGAATTATGTATCTGACA
>NZ_PUEC01000048.1 GCF_003024805.1 Duncaniella muris | reverse complement strand
GGGATGCCCGAGCGGCGGGGGCGGCCTAAACCGCCCCCAAGAGCGGACTGCGGCAAGACCATTCTCAAATAATCTAAGGTGGATGTAATTTTTGCCTCATTTTATTTGGTTTTTAATATAGTTCGTTTGCCGTTTCCCTCAAAGAAGAAACCGCCACTCTCCTTAATAATATAGGAAGACTTGAGGGGATGGATTTCAAGCAGATCGCCAACGCCCACTCCAAGCAATACTATTCCATATTTCAGGAAGCAGCGGAACAGCTAAATCCCTTTTGGAAACGGTACAGTGAGCTTAACAACCGCCTTGACTACCTCCCTCTCGGCTCTAAGGATTATGCCGAAATGGAGAAGGAATGTGAGAAGGCTAAGGCTGAACACGATACACGGCAGATTGAGGTTAAGAGACTTTATGCCGAATATGAGAAAGAAAACCAGCGAGCCGGATATGTCTTTTCCCTCAAAGCCTCCCATCTGTATGCCCTCGCCGCAAAAATGAACGGCATTGCCGGAAGCATAATCAACGACCTTGACCGTCTGGAGAAAGGGAATGGAGAATGAGCGGTAATCTCCTTTTCGAGACCTCTAAGTGGCGGGACATTGTGGAACTCGGACTGTGCATGGCGATATACGACGTATGCAACGACAACCAGTTTGATAACTGCACGCCGCTTGACTTTGCCAACTTCCTTAACGTAAGGGAAGAGGCAAAGGCTATACCTGTTGTGCCGAAAGAGAAACTGAGGGTATGCTATATGGTCTATGCCGTGTCGCAGAACATCACCCCAAGAAAAGAGGCGTTGATATGGTCTGAGTTGTTCCTCAGTCGATGCGGCATTAACAAGTCTTACTATGACAAGCACCGCACCGACATCTGCGCCGACCACGCTACCGAGGACAACAAGAATTACCGCAAATCTATTGACAAAGCCATCAATGAATGGCGTTCAAGGCGTAGAATCCCGTAGAACTCCCGTTTCACCCCACCTGCGACATCTAAAGGAAACTTGCAAACGCATTATGCGACTGAAAATCAGCGCACAGTGCGTTTGTCTTTTTTTACCTTTCCCCACGGAAACCACATTGCACCCTATGGCGGCAGTTGTAATTTTGCATCGGAATCCAATGGCTGACAAGACCATCAATCAGCACTGTTCTAAGATGATAAACATTAACTTAATAATAAAATTACCGATGCAGACAAAACGTAAACTTCTCAACTCACAGGAGGCAGCCGAATATCTCGGACTTTCGCTGTCCTACTTCCGCAAGATGATGATGAGACGTGTGATCCCCATGTACAAGCCGAGCGGCAAGCTCTGTTTCTTTGACCCGGACGACCTTGACGCATACCTGACGAGTATCCGCATATCATCGCAGAGCGAGATAGACAGCGAGGCTGAGCGTTACCTTGCGAACAACAGAAAATCACATTAACAACCTAAGCTATGGTAACAGACATTCCAAACAACACAAAGGGCACGAAGCCCGCGACCACCGTAGAATCAAAATCAAAAGATTATAAGACCACTGACCAGAAGAAAATCCGGATTATAATGGAGTTCCTTCAAGGGTGCTCACCTTACGAGTCCGATGCGCTCCGCACCCTGCTTGCAGTGGCAAAGGGCACGACCTCGGCAGAATCCATGCCTCAGTATGACCGCACGGCAATCAATCGCTATCTCAACTTCGGATGCGACAAGGAAACAGGAGGTGTTGACGCAATACGCGAACATCGGCAGTCCCGAAGCCTTGAGCTTATGAAAACCGTGTCGCAGTATGTGGAGAAGGAGGACATCATCAACATCACATCGGTGTTACTCGCTATATCTTCTGACAAAAAAGATATAGAAAATATTGTCAGCAACCTCCCGAAGATACAGACAGCCGCCACCCCAAACACAACATCGGGCATACCGGGTAATAACGCACCTTCAAAGTAGATGAAGCAGGAGAAAATACATAGATCCATTTTCCCTACCTTTCCGGTTGTGCCTGTCTTATCTTTTCAAGGTTTCGTGACTTCAACAATATTGCCATCATCACAGAGTATGAAATTTTTTCTTAAAAGATGATGCCGTATCCATTTATTTTTTGAAGGAACAAGGAACTTGAACGAGACCTATCCAAGCCAATCATTGAAACGGAAAGTTCAGACTTCATAAAATCTCCAATGAAAATCACATCTTAAAAAATTACGCACATGAAGCAACAAAATATAAATCCATTTTCAAGCATCAGCCTGAAGCTGACGGCAGATGCCATTGAATGGTTATCGGGAACAACGACCGACAATGACGGTAACGAGATACGGAATATCGACATCTTCACCGGACTACTGAAGGAGATGAGAACCGCAGCCGGATATGACGGCACATACCGACGACCGCTCAACCTGAAGCCTGGTCAGGCGCAGTTCTCGGAGATAGGTCTCGCGGAGCGGTGGAAACTCGGGAGGAAGAAGATGCACAATATCCTCTCCAGAATGGAGGCTGTAGGGTTGGTGGAAATCTACAACTCACGCATAGGCTCGGTAATCACATTTTCCTGCGTCACCGGCTGGGAGACTCCCGATAAACCGATTGATGACAGTGAAATCAATGACCGATAGTCATTTTTCAGATGTACCTGCCCATTCAGGAAAACAGGGGTTGCGACAGCGGAAGTCAGGTAGTATGTTGCGAGATATGTTTTGGTGTTACACCCGGCTTCGCCCGGTTGCACCAAAACGCCTCGCCCCTCCCTACGGTCAGGGTCATGGCCGCTCGCAGGCTCGCACCGACAATCAGTTATACAAATCACGGAAAATCCGCTTATATATGAATAATACAGACAATAGCCCCGGCGATAACGCCGAAAAGACGAATCGAAAGAAGCTGCCGCCGGAGGCTGTGCGGTCGTGCACCGTCACCACAAAGGTGACAGCCGCAGAGCGTGAGAAGATACACGACATTGCCGCCGGATGCAACCTTACACCGAGCGACTACATGAGGCAGCGCGCCCTGGGCTACGAACCGCCGGCGGCACTGACCTCCGAGGAATCGGCATTGCTTCGCAACCTCGACGGTTGCCGTGTCGATATACTCAACTTCGCCAACGCCCTTGCCGGCATGAAACAAGACAAGAGAATCATACTTTTTCAAAAGGTCTCCTTCATGCTCGACTGGTACAGGCAAGTGGTACCGATAACCAACGCCGTAACAGAGTTCCTTAACTCCGTGATAAACGGTGGCCGTCTGAGTCCGCGCACAAGAAAAACCATTATCAAAATTTGAAAACATGATCGCGAAGGCAAAATCAATATCACACGGCATCAACGCCCTGAACTACATTACAGGCGTGTCGGCGAACAAGAAGCATCCGGAGAAAATATTTCATATCTGCGACAACTTCCTCCCTCCCGGCATAGACCCTTTGGGGATATGGAACTCGGTCAGGCTTGATTCCATGTCCCGACCACGCATGAAGAACAACCTTATCCGAATAGAGATCAGTCCTGCGCCTGAGCATACGCGCAACTTCACTCCTGATAACTGGAAACAGCTCTGGCAGGATTTCGTGACCGAGTTTGACCGTCAGGAGATGAGGGACAAAAAGGGTCGGCAGCTCTCTCCGAGAACCAATCTCGCCGGAAGCAAGTCAACCGTATGGCTGCACCTCGAATCCGACAGCGGCATACCTCACCTCCATGCGGTTGTGAGCCGTCTTGACGAAAATGGGAACATCAACAATGACCGCAATATCCATCTGCGGGCACAACGGGCGGCGGAACGCATCGCACGCAAGCGAGGCTGGCAGACAGCGGCCAACATCCACGACATAAACCGTCAGTCCGTAAGCCGTGACTGCCTCGATGTCCTCTCCAAAATGGGGGAATGGTCGCTTGACGATTATTTTACCCGGCTTGAAGCGAAAGGATATGATGTCAAGGTAAGGACCGATGAGAAAGGCGTAATCCGTGGATATATCCTGAAAAAAGGAAACGCCAGGTTCAAGGCATCCGAGTTAGGCAAAGGCCGCAATCTTATGGCATCCAAACTTGAAGGAACGTGGAACAAGTTGCGCCCGAATCAAGAACGGCAGACAAAAGCCGACAGCAGGGAATCCGATATTCGACCGGATTATACCTCTTACAGACCTGATACCCGGCGTGTCGAATTCGAGCACGAAAGCAATTCCTACACCCGGTTTATCCCCGAAAAAGTCATGCAGGTGTTTGATGACGAGTTCGACAGCCGTGAAATGGATAATTGGGCAGACCTTATGAACGAGGCCTGCTACCACTTCGCCGTTGCAATGAGCTATATGGCGTTCCTCAATGCACCTGCCCATGTTTCCGGTGGAGGCGGAACATCGAACAACGACCTGCCAAGGAAGCGCGACAATATGGAGGAAGAGATAGCCCGTGCCCGTCGTTGTGCCGCAGCTGCCCGGTCGAAGATAGGAATTGTGAGAAGAAAAGGAATCAGAAGATAACCGATTTATTTATGGCTCTTAAAAAGATTGACGTATCCGATATAGACAGCGCGATAGCCGAGACGAGAGAGGATGAGCTGCGGCAGAAAGAGATCGAGGCGCAGAGCGACCTCGCCTTGCAGATCCGGCTCTTCATGAAAGAGGCTCCCTATATAATCCGCGAGATCCGGGAATCCGCATCGCCTATGGACGCTCAAAAGTTCTCATCGGCAGTCAGTGAGAATCTCCAGAAGTCCGCGACCGAGATGGCTGCAACATTCAACGCCAAAGTCAAGCCGATGACCGATAAGATGGAGACCGCAAGAAACTGCGTCATCATTCCGGCACTCGCCGCCTACATAATATTCTTTTCCCTGATATGGCTGTTCGTATTTCTCGCATTGGTAATTTTCGCAAATTCCCATGCCATACATTCCGAAGAGATAAATTCGCTTGTCTCCCTGATAATCTTCTTTTGGGTGGTCTCAGTGGCACTCGTCACCTATCTCACCCGAAAATTCAAATGGCACTGAAAACGCAAAATTCAAAAATGTTACCCGGCCATTCTCCGCATTCCGATACATTCCGGAAAATGCCAATAAAACACCTCCGGCGTGACCGCATTGTTACCCGATTGAAAACAACAGTTTGTTACCCGTTGATAATCACCACGAAACATGGATATATTGAAAATTTCCACCAATATTTTTTCAACCTGCCTCCCGACAACGACTATATCAAGTGGACTGTCGGAAAGGCCATGTATATGGCCGACGGCACGGCCTTGAAGCAGAAGCAGGCCCTTGACGAGAACGGATTTTATTCCGACATAATATCGTCGTCGGCCGTATGCACCATAATCTGCGACTCGATACAGTTCGACGAGCATACCCGCCGCTTCAACTACTACGGCACGCAGATCATCAAGAGGCGCACACGCGACCTGAAACGCTCCATGCTCACCACCGGCTCCATAGAGAACGTGCCGAGGACGCAGAATAATCCCCATGGCCTTATGATAACCAACTGGCGCACACTTGAAAACAAAGACCTTGATTATTGAATGACAGATTGACAATGAAATCATTAAGAAAGACAATACGGGACGGCAGGAGCAAGGCCGGGAACGCCTTAGGCTCATGGCTCCGTCCGAAGATGGGTGCCATAGGCGCACGCTACCGTCTGGCAGCGAGAATCCGCAAGGCCAACTCATGGGCCACCCGGCACCCCCGACGCACTTTCGGATACGTCGTCGGCTCCCTGTTGCTGATACTGGTGTGCGACATAATTGTTGCCGGGGCGCGCATGGAATCGAAAGACCCGAATCTTCACTCAATCGCCAAGGTTGAGCCTATCTTCAGCGGCTTTCGCACCATACAGGCCAACAAGGAGGCACAGCGCAGGAGGCTTCTGGAGATTACGGGCGACGGCCAGGCCGTGAAGCACGAGCTGGACTCGCTGATGGCCATTCCGCGCAAGACACACGCCGATTCCATAGGGATAATCAGGCGTTACAGGCAGCTCGAAAAGATTGTAGAATCACTCAAACAACACGATAATGAAAAAGATTAATTTCAAACAGCCGAAGTATATCTTTCCGGCAGCGATATTCGTTCCGCTGTGCTTCCTGATATACTTCGTAATGCAGACTTTCGGAGCTGGCGGTGACGACAGACAGGCCGTGGCGACCGACCGTATCAACTCGACACTGCCGGAGGCAAACGCCGAGGCTCCCGGTGACAAGATGTTCGAGATGTCGCGACGCTTCGGCGACGAGGACGCTTTCACGGCGGTGGGCGCGCTCGGCGAGGAACAGGAGGAGCGCGAGGCCCTGGAACACGGCTATTCCGATGACGAGCTTGACCGCATCGACGCTGCCGAAGCCGAGCGTATGCGCCAGCAACAGGAACTGGAGGAACTGGAGCGGTCGCTTGCCGAATCACGGCGGCATATCAATTCCTACGCCTACGGCGACGGCTACAATCCGGCCGACCATGAACCGGCCCTTGATCCGAGAAGTGAGTATGTCCGCGATATAGAGGCGATACAGCAGCGCAGCTACGAGAGGCAGAAGGCCATCGAAGCCGGGTTAGGTATCGGACAGCCCGACGCGGAGGAAGAGGAAAAGAAACAACGGGCAGACTCCATCGCCAGGGCTAAGGCTGCGGAGCGCGAGAGGAACCGCCCATTGCTTGTGCTGAAATCGCGTGACACCAACGCCGACAAGTTCAACACCGTGTCAGGCATTGCTGAAAATGCCGACGCTCCGCTCATACGCGCCATGATCGACAAGACCACCAAGGCGCACGAGGGCACGAGGCTCCGCTTCAAGCTCCTTGACGATGTGACTATACACGATGTGAGGCTTCCTAAAGGCACATATCTATACGGGACGGTAACGGGGTTCGGGCAGCAGCGCGTCCGCGCGGCCATAACCTCAATACTCGTGGGAGGAAAATTCCTGAAAGTTAACCTCTCGGTGTTCGACAACGACGGCATGGAGGGCTTCTATGTTCCCGAATCCGCCTTCCGTGACTTTATGAAGGAGGCCGGGGCAAGCACGGTGCAGCAGAACATCAGCTTTGAATCGGAGAGCGGCTACGGCTCCGGAATATCGGGCGAGGCCATAGCGTTGCAGGCTCTCCAGAATATGTATAACTCGGCCACTTCCGCCGTGTCGGCCAATATCCGCAAGAACAAGGCGAAAATCAAGTACAACACAATAGTATATCTCATCAACTCAGACGAGGCTTATTGAAAGACAAACAACATACCATTATGAATATCAGAATAATTATCGCGGTTGCCGCGCTGTGCGCCGTCGCATCGCAGGCTTCGGCCAAGGAAAAAATCTATGTCAACTCCGATGTAACCACCCATATCGTCATGCCGGAGAACATAAAGATGGTGGATCTTTCCACTACCAAGATTATCGGCAACCAGTGCGCCGACAACATAGTGCGTGTAAAGCCGTTCATGGAATCCGACTCGCTCCCCTCCGGCTACCGCGAGGGTGAGCTGATGGGGACGCTGACGCTCATAGGTGAGCGTCACCTCGCACAGTACGAGGTGGTATATACCTCCGTTCCCTCCCGTGCCGCCTCCATACACCGCGTGCCTTATTCGGGCATGGACTCTTACATCAATCCGGAGGTATCAATGCCGCAGTCGGATATGGCCCGCTATGCCTGGGCTGCCTATGGCAGCGGACGCAGGTACAACCAGGTCGTGTCTAAGGCTCATGGCATGAAGGCGATTGTCAACAACATCTATTCGGTGGGCGACTATTTCTTCATTGACTACTCCCTCCAGAACAGGACTAAGATTCCCTACGACATCGCCGAGGTGCGCGTCAAGCTCACCGACAAGAAGGAGGTCAAGGCCACCAACTCGCAGACCGTGGAGCTGACCCCGGCATACTCGCTCAATCTCGCCCGGAAGTTCAAAAAGAATTACCGCAACGTGCTTGTGCTCGACAAACTGACATTCCCGGACGAGAAGGTATTGCGCATCGAAATATCCGAGAACCAGATAAGCGGCCGCGTAATCACGCTAACGATAGAGTATGACGACATTCTCAATGCCGACGGCTTTGACTCCGACATACTCAGGAATCTCCCTTACTCATACACTCCCCACATCTACAAGTAATTTCCATAACACCGTGTCATTATGAAGAAGATAATTCTCGCCATGATATGCGCCATAGCCTCCCTCGGAGCCTCGGCGCAGGACAGCAAGTTTACCGTAAACGCCGGATTCCTCTTCCCCTCGACGCTCAACGCCACTGTCGGCTACGAGCGTTCATTCACCTACGGCAATGCCGTGGAGATATATGGTGAAATCGGCAATCACTGGAAAACCGCTCCAGGTCATTTCTGGAAAGGATATTACTGGGACGGCGGCCTGATATACAAGCACCGCCTGCACCGTTACAAAAACGGCAGCTTCCGTGTCCGCTTCGGCCCGCAGTTCGGAGCGGTGGAGCGCAGGTTTTTCATCGGCATTGAGGGCGGTTTTGAATATAACTATGTGTTACAAAACGGGTGCGAGTTCTCGATCATACAGAAGAACAACGTGAATTTCCTGCATGGCGACACGTTCCGGAACGGCCTCATGCTCGGATTCAAGATACCGTTATAACCGGATTATCCGAATAGCTCCGAGTGGGAGCCAAGACGCACAAGGTCTATCTGGTCAGTGTCGGGGTCAAACCATATAAGGAGGAAGTCACTCTCTATATGACATTCCATATAACCCTTGTAATCACCGGTCAGCATGTGTGGGTTGTGCTTTTCCGGAATTGGCTCCTCGTTTGCGAGCCTGTTCAGGATCTCTTTAAGCTCCATGACCTTCTTAGAGTTGTTTCTGAACCGCTTGTAGTCCTTCTTATATTGAGAGGACGCTTTCAGCTTTTTCATAGCCCCATGGATTTCTCCATTGCTTCGATGGAAGTCAGGTCGAGGTCGGGCTCATCACGCAACGCTCCGCTCTCGGCCTCCTTCATCGCGGCGAGAGTCGTGGCATTAGGCTCGTGATAGGCGGCGTCAAGCAACAGCGTTTCGACATAATTGTTAAGGCTGCGGTTCTGACGCTTTGCAATCCGCTTCAGCCGCTCGATCAGGTCAACGGAAAGACGGAAACTCTGATTCTTCTTTTCAATAGCTATATCCATATCGGTAATCTTTTATACTGCAAAGTTAATGCTTTTATATTACAATAACAACATCTTTAGAACATAAGTTGTATGGCTTTTGAGGAAACAAAGGAACAGCAGCAGATGTATAACTACTTCCGTAGCTGCATTTACATCTTCCTGATAATCGAGATTGTGATGAATCTGCCGATAACGGCGGACAACCGTGTGACGCAGTTCATCCTCGACCTGCTCGGACGCTTCAAGGTGTTCAGTTCCGTGGCAGGGTGTAAGGTAGCGGAGCTGATATGTATATGCGTCGTGTGCATCGGTACCAAGGCTAAGAAGGCTCTAAAATTCAATGTCAAGACTATGGTGATATATCCGGTGCTGGCCGGGCTTACGCTCGTGGCTCTGTGCTTTATCTTCCATGCCGGGGAATGGGGCTTGTCGGTGTTCGGATTCCCGGCCAACCGCATTGTCTATGCCTTCTGTTCGGTTGTCGGCACGATGCTCGTGCATCAGGGGCTTGACGGAATCGCCAAGTATTACAACCACAAGGTCGGCGACGACAGGTTCAACTTTGAAAACGAATCGTTCCAACAGTCTGAGAAGATTGCGGAAACTCCATATTCGGTGAATATCCCTATGATATACTATTACAAGCGGCGGATGCACAACGGCTGGATCAACATTATCAATCCGTTCCGTGGCACGATAGTGTTAGGCACTCCCGGCTCCGGCAAGTCTTTCGGAATCATAGACCCTTTCATACGGCAACACTCACGTAAGGGTTTTGCGATGATGGTGTATGATTACAAGTGGCCCACTCTGGCAAAGACGCTTTTCTACCAATACTGCAAGAATAGGCATTACGGTCATCTGCCAGCGAACTGCGGATTCCGTCAGGTAAACTTTACCAACGTGGAGTATTCAAACCGCATCAACCCGATTCAGCGCAAGTATATACCCGACCTTGCTGCAGCTTCGGAAACGGCGGCGACGCTGCTTGCCTCGCTAAACAAGGGAGGCGGCGAGAAGAAGGGCGGCTCGGAGGCGTTCTTCACCAATTCGGCGGAGAACTTTTTGGCGGCCATCATATATTTCTTTGTCAATTTCCACCCGACGGGTTTTCTCAAAGGGAAGAAGCTGAGACGCTTTATCTCGCATGAGGGGAAGAAACTGGAACTTGTGATACGCAACTGGGATGATTACAACGCCATAGATGAGAACGGCGCGGTGGTGCTTGACTTCGTTGACTCCGGCGGCAACGACGTATCGACCGACGAGGACAGGATGTTTGTTGACCTTAACGGATTCTCCTATATTGACCGTCTCGGCAAGCTGATACTGATTGACCGCTGTTGGTACGAGGACGAGGCCGGCAACGAGGTGGTGCCGGACACCGTGACCGGAGAGTTTTCCGATATGCCCCATGTGCTGTCGTTCCTCGGACGCAAGTATTCGGAGGTATTCGATATTCTGATGATGGATGACAAGATAGCCTCGCTGATGGCACCCTTCAAATCGGCATACGAGAACAAGGCCAACGACCAGCTTGAGGGTATGGTGGGTACTCTGCGCGTCAACGCCGCCAGGCTTGTGTCGCCGGAAGCCTACTGGGTGTTCACCGGTGACGATTTCGACCTGAAGATTTCAGACCCGGCGAACCCGAGCTATCTCGTGATTGCCAACGACCCGGAGAAGGAGCAGGTCATAGGCTCGCTAAACGCCCTTGTGCTGAACCGCCTTATTACCCGTGTCAATTCCAAGGGGAATATCCCGGTGAGCATTATCGTGGACGAGCTGCCGACCCTGTATTTCCACAAGATAGACCGGCTAATCGGTACGGCGCGAAGCAACAAGGTAGCCGTGACTCTCGGATTTCAGGAGCTTCCGCAGTTGGAGGCCGACTACGGCAAGGTGGGTATGCAGAAAATCATCACAACCTGCGGCAATATATTCATGGGTGCGGCACGAAACAAGGAAACTCTTGAATGGGCACAGAACGACGTGTTCGGAAAGGCGAAGCAGACATCAACCTCCATAACCATCAACGACTCCAAGGTATCTACATCAATCTCCGAAAAGATGGACTATCTCGTTCCGGCGGCAAAGATAGCAGACATGGCGACGGGCTGGCTCGCGGGTCAGGCGGCGCGTGACTTCACGGCTACAGACAAGAGCATGATGTCACATTTCGACATCGAGCAGTCGGAGGAGTTCAAGACCACCAAGTATTTCTGCAAGACCAATTTCGATATGGCTCGGATTAAGGAGGAGGAATCCCACTATGTGGAGCTTCCGAAAATCTACACTTTCGCCAACGAGCGCGAGAAGGAGATTATGCTAAACCGCAATTTCAAGCGTGTGAACCGGGAGGTTGAGGACATGGTGAAGGAACTTCTCGGAATACAGTAACACATAGCACCTTAATACTGTTGTCAATGAATAACACCGCCTCATTCAGCATACCCCTCTCCCTCCGGGCAAGCGGAAGCGCATTGAAGGTTATCGCAATCCTCTCGATGGTGGCCGACCACTGCGCATATTTCCTGATGGAGCCGGACGCGCCGTTTTACGGCGTGCTCCGCTCTTTCGGGCGTATCGCGTTCCCGGTGTTCG
The DNA here is from genome assembly GCF_003024805.1 of Duncaniella muris. Taxonomy (GTDB): domain Bacteria; phylum Bacteroidota; class Bacteroidia; order Bacteroidales; family Muribaculaceae; genus Duncaniella; species Duncaniella muris. The sequence goes on along the minus strand of NZ_PUEC01000048.1, from coordinate 2,221 downwards.
CTTTCCTTGTGGCGGAGGGCTTCGCCCACAGCCGCAATCGGATGAGATATTTCCTTATTCTGGTATTTGCCGGGATAGCGAGCGAGTTACCCTGGTATCTGCTCAACGGAGCCGATGGCTCGCATAACGTGATGTTCACGCTTGCCCTGGGGGTGTCGGCTCTCGCTCTGTTCGACCGGCTGTGCGAGCATGGGCCGCTGTCTTTCGCCGGGGTGTCAGGCGTGGCCGCTCTCGCATGGTGGATCGGCACGGACTATGAATGGCGGGGCGTGCTGATGATATTTCTTTTCTACATCCTCCGTCACGGCACCATGCGTCCGTGGCTGGAGCGTTCATCGACACATTTTCCCCTCACAGGCCCTGTTGCAGATTATCTTCACCTTCCCCCTCATGGCCCACTACGGCATAGCCGGAGCCATGCTTGCCTCCGCTGTCATCTTCCTATACGACGGCACACGAGGCTTCATAAGGGGCAACGCCGCCAAATATGCTTTCTACGCGGTATATCCCATTCACCTGCTGTTGATTGCGGCATATATATCATAAGACAGCGGTTAGGCCAAAATCTAACCGCTGTCTTATAAAAAGTTACGAGCCCAACCCATGGAGCTGGACTCGATTTAATCTTGTTTATAGTGCAGTTGGCAGCATCGGGGCCATCCAAATACACTTTTTCTTTTGCAAAGGTAACAAGACTTTTCTAATCCAACAAATTATCGGTGCTTTTTTCTTCGGAATTTAACGATTTTTGACACAATCGCCTCAATCCCACGCCTAAACGCGCTCTTCTCGGGGACAATAATGCCTGTCTGGTTTTCGACGATGGGGCGCATGGAGGGTGTCTTTTGATAAAGCAGGTCTGTCGCCTTATAAATCTCCCGCCACATATCGTTTGCCCGGTTCACCGAAACCTGTCTTAGCAAGTAGTCTATCACACGCAAGGCACCCTTGAAGGTCTGATTGTCATTACCGTTAAAGGAGGCACACGCTTCGCCTGTCCTGATACCGGAGGATAAGGTCATGCCAAAGAGAAGATTGCCATGAGCGCAAGCATTACGGACTTCCCTGAGAGCAGTCAGATAGCTCTTGAATGTTTCGATAGCCAACTCTTTGAAATGCGAGCTTATCAGCCTTTTATCCCTGTCCCAGACAAGACTGTCATAAAGGACTTCAAGATTACCGAGCGTCATATACTCCATTGTTTTCCATGCCGGAGCAAATTGACCGGTATATTTGGAATGATGCCGCTGTATTGGTAGTTTGTTTCTTATTGACCTGTATGCCTCTCCCGGGAATTTTCTTATGAAATTGGCTGACACTACGTTGGAATCTACAAACCATGTCGGATTTGACTTATACTTGTTGGATAGCTCATATACTATTGTCGTGCGGATAGCGACTTCTATTCTCGAAAGATACTTGTTCAGTATGTTCCTTAAATCTATATCGAAGTAATATAAGGCGACGACATCTTCTATACAGGTGCCGGGCTTTACATTATGCTGCCGCCGATTATCCAGGTGTGGATAAGTCAACTCGAAAGGATACAGATAGAACCCCAACCGATAATAACCGATGTCAGCAAGGTATTCTTTTGCCTTGGCCTCATCGGAGATTACCACACCATGCCTACGGAGTATTGTAATTTGCTCCTCATAGGTCGTGGCCCTTTTATTATATGGTATTTTTCTTCTTGCCATTTATTATTGTTAAATCAGCTACAAAATTAAGCAATTATTCTGACATTTTGGGTATCCGGGAGGACCTAAATATAAGGATTCAAGGCCTGTATGTGCTATTCCGTGTTAAATCTGTCGAAGTACCCGGATAACGGCGCGGATGTATCCCGGATCCTCGGCATAGCCGATGTTTTTCAGCCACAGCAGATAGTTTCCGCCCTTATTGGAAAACCCAGGCTCGGATGACCCCTTAGACCAAGGTTGAATTGACCCCTGAAAATATTTTGAATTGACCCCTGAAAACGTTCTGGCCGACGGGGTCAATTTTATTTTGTCTTATCTGCTTTTTATAGCTTTGAGCTTACGGACGCTTTCGCCGGTAAGCGTGATTCGATGAGCAGTGTGGACAATGCGATCGAGTATTGCATCTGCCACTGTGGAGTCACCGATAGCTTCGTACCAGTCCAGTTCGGGGAGCTGTGATGTCACGATGATTGATTTGCGACCATGGCGGTCTTCGATGATTTCCGTAAGGTGTGCGC
>NZ_PUEC01000047.1 GCF_003024805.1 Duncaniella muris | reverse complement strand
CTTCAGAAGGCTGTGCAGGAATTACGAGGAAACGACAGAATCAGCCAACGAAATGCTCATGGTCGCAGCTGTTGTTATTTCTCTCCGAAAACTCACTTCTGTTAACAATCGTTTTTAAACAAGCTCTAAATTTCATATTGCAACAATATGAGTATGGAGGCTATGCGAAAGCGTATGGATTCGGTACATTTCTTAACGGACATCAGGAACAGATAATCGGCAATGTGCGTTTTCAGTATAAACGAATGACATACGACCTTATGGGTTCAGCTTACGGCAACGGTCATTCGCATTCCGGTCAGGACATGACCGAAACTTTTCGTTTGCCTCAAGATGATGGTACTATGGAACAATTTGAACGTGTTTCTGAACTTAAATCTTCCAAACGCCATCGCAACAACTACTATCTTATATTCAAGGCAACCTACAACTCTGACAAAATTCAGGCCTCGACACTGATTAACAGCAATCTTGACAGGCAGCCGAACACTGTTCAAAACGGCATAGTGCGTTATTCCAACAATAAATACCCGACATCTGAATATAATTCAACTATTAATAATTTCTCGAAATTCATATCTTACAACGGTTATTATTTCTTTGCTCTCCCAAGTAGCAATTCATTAACGTTTACACCGACTTATAGTTTGTCACACACTGACCAAAATAGTGATTATACCGAGACTGGGTATTCATCTATCTTGAATTCCGCTACTGACAACACTAATTATCTGTCAGGGAACCTAAAATTTAAGCATGATTTCGGTAAATTCGGAAGTCTGTTAGGATTTGTCAAAGGCTCATATCAATACAACCGCACGTCTTATTCCGGCTCGGCAAGTGGATTGGATCGTGCCAAATCCTTGCGGATAGGCTTCGGTGCAAACTACGAGCTTTCCATCAATAAAGTTCGCGGACATATAGGATTCGGATGGGATTGGGACAGATTGCAATTCGGGCCTTCGGTTGACCGGCGTAACGCTCCTTCATTTGATGTTTCAATACAATATTCACCAAACCGCAGGCATTCGTTATCGGCAATATTTCAATACGAGTCATGGCTACCCTCGCCGAATTTCAAGAGCGACCAAGTAATAACAGCTTCACCTTTCCTTAAATATACAGGTAATCCGAACCTATTCCCGGCAAAAAGCTATGATTTTGAATTTTCATATACATGGATACCAAACAATAATTACAGTTTAGCCACTTATGCTTGGGGGTGGATTGTAAGAGACCGCTACGCCTACGATTACGAAGCGGACGGAAATGGCGTGATACGAACAATAAAACAACCTATGGGGTCATACGCACAAGGTAGATACGGTATAAAGGGAACTGCACGTTTCTTTGACAGGTCTTTAGTGCTGACAGGAAACCTAAGCCAGCTCTTTAACCATAACGGCAAACCTTATAATGTAAACCATTTCCATATTTACTACACCATCCAAATGGCTTATTACCTCAAAAATTGGAACTTTGGCGTTGCGTACATTTCTACCATTGGAACTTGGGATGGTATGATGAACGGTATCTGGCAACGTGATAAAGACGAGTATTATTTTAAGGTCGGTTGGTCTAATTACAATTGGAATATATCCGCATTGGTTGATAACATTGGAAGATGGAATTGGAGAAGTTCTAAACGAGAGATGAACAGTGAGTTTTACAGTACAGCCGAAACCCTTATAAACGGCAATTCTCATGCTCTATTTAGGATAACAGCCACTTACACCTTCGGCTTCGGCAAAAAGGTGACCCGCGACAACGAACCCCAACTTGGCGGCTCGGCTGCGTCAGGCATTCTGAAATAATAAACAGCTAATCATACATATAGTACCGCTTTTGCGCTCTGCCTTAGCAGAGAAACCTCGGCAGCGATTGTCGGGGTTCCCTTTTGGGGAGTTGCGGCTCCGCCGCCGCGCTTTCGTTCATCGTCCTTTGGACGCTTTGCTTTGCAAAGAAATCGAGCCTAAGGTCTCGACCGTAAGGCTTCAATCGCTAACTCATTATCAATCCACTTCGGCACCGCTTGGCGCAGATCCGAGGTGGATTTTTGCATTATGGCTGTCGCTGTGATGCGATGAATATTCGCACACATAGGAGTTTCACCGTGCTTTATGCCCCTTTTTGGAAGGATTTATCAGTGTTCTCCCTGCACCTTGTTTCGGCGACTCGTGCATTGAGGCGATTTTTACCTGTTCTTCATCGGCTGCTTTCGATTATCCGTATGACGCTGTGGCCGTCTGTGATTACACGGTGCTGATTGTATTTGGGTAAGCGGTCGGCGTTCCCCGTCGAATATGCCTTGCAGGTTACGTGGATCAGGATTTTGCCGGGACGTTTCATAGGGCATACTTGTTGAACGCGCTCGGAGGCAGCATTGTATTTACATCGCGAAGTTAGCGTCTTTATCTACGCTCGAAAAGGGCAAGACACGTTCACCGCGACAATCTTCCTTTTTTCTGTCATGCCTAAGAAAAAAGAGTATTGCCTTGTGAACCCTTGTCGGCTAACGTGCCGGTGGCACTGATTGGGTCAGACGCATATTCTGCAATGTAAATCAAACGCGCCCCGGCGCACAGTAAAAACCCTCTAAAACTTCAAAATCATGACATACGTTAGCAACATCTTCAACAGCTCTCTCAACTCCAACCGCTCACTCAAATACTACTCAGTGGAAGTAATCACTTTCGACGGCGACAGCTACACGGAAGAAGTAGAAGCCCGCAGCGCCGACGAAGCCCAGGAAATCGCAGCTTCAATGTACGACGATGTCGACTACACAATGGTTCAGGGTTGCTTCGCATACTGATAAATCGTTCCTCCCTCAAAGGGTAGGCTGTCCGCCGGGGCAGCCTTTCTCTTTGCTCATTCATCGCCTCGCGGCTTCCTCCGTTGTATATCGGCTCTCCGGCTCCGCTCCGAGCCGAGGATTGAGCGGTCAGGCCCTTCGCAAAGGGGCTGCGCCGGGCAGGTGCCTGTCGGCCATCCGAGCTGACCGCTCCGTATCGAGGCTGCCGCTCTTGTTCGGTTGTTTAGGTCATTTCCATTGCTTCGGGAGGGTGAAACGTGATTTCCGTTGTCGGGAAGATTGGAGCGTATCTCGCAGCCCGAACTTGACTTTTGCCCTCGTTGTCTCGCCAATAATAATGATGAGCGTATCGCGTCAGTTGTCGGCCATATCCATTTGCATTCGTAAATCAGTAGTGCGCATCACCGTTCAGGAGGTCAGACATCCGGGCGCGACGGACACCGCCACCGCTTGCCTCGAATCCGGGGCGTTCGGAGTTCCGGGGTCAGCTCCGTATCGGGCGCAAGCACATATAGCACCGCTTCCGGCCTCATCCGCATCTCGACAGTCCTTGCCCCGACCTTGAAGACATACCGCTGAACTTGCAGCCTCGATTGAGCAGGGAGTTTCCTGCGTCAGCGTCCGTCCTGACTGCGGAGCTTCGGATGTTTCAGCCGATTTTTCCTTACGCTCTCCGTTGCTTCATATCGTTCCATATCTCCGTTTTTTGTTGCAGACCGAGCCATTTTTCCTTCACAAATTTAGTACGGTCACTCGCTGTCGCAAGGGCAGGTTTGCACTCCGTGTTCCTCCTTTCTTCGCTTCGTTGCAGAAAGGCCATCACCCTTGCTTCCTTCAGCTCCTTTCGACCGCACTTTTGATTGTTCGTAAAAATCGGGCTTCGGCCCACAAGTCAAACTTCAAAATTTCACAGATATGGCACGTAAAGCTAAAAAATCAACCGAGAACATCGCAACAGTCGTTGCCCCCACAGTCGAAACTACCGCTCCCGCAACTCCCAAGCTCATCGTGGCTCAGCGCAAGTTCAACCGCTGGTACGTCTACTTCAAGGGCGTGGCTCCCAAGGACAACGTCGGATGCGGCTGCAAGACGGCCAAAAGCGCCATGCGCTACATGCACCTGCTCAAAGCCCGTTACGGGGCGACTATCTCCCAGAACATCTACGAACGCCTCCAGTTCGAGGCAGCGCGAGAGGAGGCGTAAGCCTCCCTCGCTTTCTTCCCGATTGTCAAACCTCCAATTCTCACAGCAATGTACGAATATATCTGTTTCACAAAACAAGGCAAATGGAAATTCTATGCCGACAACGATATTGACGCGATGCGCACGGCTCTTTACTATTGCTGGCGCGACGGCGAGGACTTTATAAAAGTCGAGTTCCGAAAAGGTTGCGAGAATTACACGCTCTCCATCTTCCATATCGACAACAACAATCACGAATGTTTCACCCTCTAATATCCGAAACAATGGAAATCGACTACAACAAGTTTACCGAACAGGAGCTGCAAATCATCCTCGATGCTGCGCGAAAAATCAACTTCGCCTTCGGCATTCAGTTTCCGAGCTACAAAGAGCAAGTCGCCCTTCTGATTGAAGACCTACACTTCCGCGTCATCAATCAGATAGTCATTCAGACGTTCAACGCCCTCCGCTCGAAATACATCGCGCGAGGCATCGACCCCGACGCCCCGGACTTCCGGCCCGACCATCTGGAGAAATGACTTCTCCAATCCGTCCGTGCAGCGGTTGACCCTCCGGGGTTGACCGCTTTCTCCCTGTCTTTTATCGGCCACGACTGCAAAGTTAACTTTGCGGCATGGCACACCGGATTACATACAAGCCCCAGGGCATCATACTTTCTTCGGCTGTCGGTGAAATCACCGTCGCCGTCGAGGGGGAATATGTCGATGTTACGCTGACCGCCACCGGCGGCATCGTCATCCTCTCGGAGCGTTACTACGCCCACGGCGGTTATGTAACGCTCTATGATCTCGGCTCGCTTATAGAGTCCGAGATGAATAAGTCCGGCCAGTCATGCGCCGACTTTACCCTGCGGGTATTTACCGACTCGGTCAACAACAAGGCTGACTTCTGTCTGCTTCATATCCTTTACTGCGACCGCTTCACGGTCTGCACGGATATTCCGACGTTTCTCCGCGAGAATTTCCTGACAACACTCTCCATGCGCCGTGTCGCTCCCGGCTCCACGCTCTCCCTTTTCCTCTACGCGGAATCCGGGGAGAGTCTGGAGTATTCGGTACAGCACACCTTTCAGACGAAAAAATCTGAGGCGAGATTTCTCCATTCATATTATATGGATTCCGGCAAGACCGCCGCCACCTCCGGGGTCGTGCAGATCAACGTGCCGTTGTCCTCGGTCATTGCCGATGCCGCAGGGTTCGCCGCCGCTCGTCCTGACAATATTACGCTGCTGTCGTTTACCGTCCGTTGCGGTCAGCGGTCTGTTACCTGCTTCGTTGACAACTCGCTCACAGACCTTGAATCGTTCTACTTCCGCAACTGCTTCAATGTCTGGGACTCGGCCACTTTGCCGGTGGAAACCACCGCAAAGACCGACGTTGAACGCTCGCTTGCCATTATCAACGGCAGCTCGCGGTTCTACAACCAGTCTACGACTAAGACATACGAAGTGGAGGCCGGGCCGCTGACTTCTGACGAAGCCGGGTGGATAGACCAATTCTTTTCGTCGCACGATGTGTTCCGAATCGAGCCGGACCCGACCAACAGCTATGACCCGCTGCTTCTCGCTCCGATACTCATTACCGACTCCACCTGCGAAATCCAGGACGGCGACGAGAAACTTAACACCGTCAAGTTCACATGGCGATATACAGACAACCGCCCAATCGTGCGCCTGTCTGCCTCGCCCGGCATTTTCACTTCTCCTTACAATATCGTTTACTCGTAACCTCGTAACTCATAACTCGTACTTGGTACTTATCGCAATGGCTCGCTCGATACACATATCCACCGCTCGCTCAATGCTCAACTCCGGCGACCCTGTCGACCTCCATGTATGGAAGTCGGACGGTTCCATTCTCCACCTCCAAAATTGCATATCGCTCCGCTACAATTTTTACGGCGGCTGGCGCAATATCAAGATATTGGCCTCGGGCGAATGTCGCCGTGTCCGCGACTGCTGCATCTTTCGCGTCAACGACTTGGAAGTATTTCTCTAACGCTCAATTCCTTTCGCTATGATTGATATAGACTCCCTCAATTTTAACTCCGTTGAGACGCTTCCGGGCTTCGAGGCTCGCGCAGCGTTCACTGTCAATTCCTCGTCCGTATTCAAGGAGGACGTTGACATCGTGCCTACGATTGTAGACGATACTCTCTCTTATATTCCGTGGGGCGGCGACAACCAGATGCCGTTCGACTTGCTCGCGCTCGTCGAGAAAGACGAAACTTTGGCAACCTGCCAATGTTTCAACGCCGAGGTCTGTTATGGTTCGGGACTGCAATACTGCGTCAAAGATTCGTCAGCGGCGACTCGCCGCGCTGTCGATGACTTCCTCCTTGACAACGACCTCGCCGCCTACTTCCTCGGCATCTGTCAGGACTTCAAGCACTTCGGCTTCGCCGTGTCGGTACTTATTCTCAACGAGGACGGCACAAGGATTGTGCGCCTGTTGAGAAAGGAAGCCTGTTACTGCCGCTTCACTCCGGCTGACAAGCACGGTCGTATTTCCAAAATCCTTTACGCCAACTGGCGTAAACCCATCTCGTCGCGGAGCGACATCGAGGAAATCGACCTGCTCGACCAGACTTCGCCTTGGCGAGATCTGCAAGACAAACTCGCCAAGTCATCGCCCTTGGGCGCTTCGTCCACGAAGAACTCGAAGTGCCGGAAATTTGCGATTGTATCGCGCATCCCGACCGTGGATAGCACATACTATCCAATTCCGTATTATGGCGCGTTGTTCCGGGGAAAGTGGTACAACATCAAGCAGCTTATCGGTATTGCTAAGGAAGCGAAGCTCAAAAACTCCGCTCCAATCAAGTACCACATCGAGGTCGGGGCGAAATATTGGGAGTCCATATTTCGTGCGGAGGGCATTACCGACCGCCGTAAACAACAGGCGCGTATCGTCGCCGAGAAGCAACAGATTCTCGACTTCCTCACAGGTGCCGAGAACAGCGGCAAAGCCTGGTTCTCGACTTTCTATGTTACACCCGACGGCAAGGAACAGCACGACGTTGTAATCAACAAGATTGACGACAGCAAGGAGGGCGGCGACTGGGAAACCGACATTCAGGAAGCAATCAACATGATTTGCTTTACCATGCGGGTGCATAGTAACCTTGTCGGCTCAGTGCCGGGCAAAGCCCAGACCAACAATAGCGGCTCTGACAAGCGCGAGCTTTACACCATAGCCCAAGCCCTCCAAAAACCGTATCACGACCTGCTTTTTACCGTTCATCGTATCATAATCCGATTTAACGGTTGGCAGGGCGTACACCCCGAAATACCCTTTATCCAACTAACCACGCTTGACGAGCATACAGACGCAAAACAAGTGAAACTCTCCAACGCAAACGACAAATCCAATGAAACTGATAACAAGCAATGACGAGTTGCGGAAGTATATTCCGAATTCTATCCGCGAGGTCAAAGGGGAAACTCCGCTCTTTGACAAACTCGCTCCTTTCCTTGAAAGGGCAGAGCAATGGTTCTGCCACCACTTCGTTCCGGCAGAACTGCTCGATGCAGTCGCGGCAGAAGCAGCCCACATCGTTGCTGTCGAGGCATACCGCCTCGCCGTGCCGCAACTCGACCTTGTGCTTACGCCCAACGGTTTCGCTACCGTCGGCACTCAAAACCTCTCTCCGGCATCGAAGATGCGCGTCGACCGGCTCGTTGGCGGTCTGCTCTCCGAAAGGGACAAGGCACTGGCGCAGCTGCTTCACAATCTCCCCTCCGTCAAGGGCTGGCCGGACTCACCGCAGGGGCGGTGGTTCGGAGCCACGCTGTTTCCGACCCTTGATGTTGTCACCCAACAGTCGGGGGAATCAGAACGACTATGGGACAAGTATTGTGAACTGCGCCCGCAGTTGATTGACCTCGAAGCAAGCCTCTCGGAAGAATGGCTGTCGCCGGAACTGATGTCAGCGCTCCGCTCCGAGAACCTGCGCGGAGATCTGACCGAAAAGAGGAGCGAGATCGTCAGGCAGGTAAAAGCGCAGGTCGTGGGCTACCTGCGGTCGGGGTCGTTCAACTCCCGTAGGCTCGCGGATATTGTCAACTATATCCGGCTGAATCCTGAATTTTTCGGCGAATGGCATCAGTCGGAAACCGCGAAGCTGTTTGAGCCGCCGGTGTTCCGCAATGAAAAGAAGGCTTCGGGATATTTCTTTTAGCGGTGTCGGGGCAACCGGCAGTCGGTGGAGCTACGTCGCAGGGGTCATTTGTCGGTCATACCGAATTGGAGTTATTGCACAAAGCACTGATTTTCCGATTGCAAAGGTAGGACTGACCGCTCAACGCAAAACGAGCCTATGGATTTCTGCATAAATTTTTATCAATCTCCACCTTACAGGTAGTATTGAGCGGCCACCGGCCTTAAAATTTTACTTGAAATTTTTGCTTGACTCGCTTTCTCAGTTCTCCCAGTCATTGCAACGTAAAATCAAAAGTGCTTCGGCACATAACTCTAAATCAATACGATATGATACTTCCCGACAAACGACCCGTTGAGCGCGACTTCGCCAACCTCACCGACTACTCGCAGAAATGCCCCGACGGTGCAAGAAAGTTCTTCGCCTTCATTCATTTCACAGATGAATCTACATGCCTCTGGTCGAACATCTTCACGTTCAGCAGAACATTCGCCACGATGCTCGTAATGGAAAAATTCAGCGACTGCCTCGAATACGTCAGCAGCATCAATATCCACGAAATGGATTATTGAACGGCCAGACCCACCTGCGGCTCCCTCTCCGGGAGCCGCAGGTTCTAATTGACAGAATGCTGATTTGTGTACCTGAGATATGTTTTGTACCTTTGCAAATAAAACAAAACGAATAATATATGAAGAAACTAATTTTTATCCTAATTTGTGCTGTCTTTGCCATTAATGCAAATGCACAATTTAAGTTTAAGAGTCTTGATAACAATGATGGCAAAACCACCATCGTTATCACCGATGACAATTTCAAAACGGGCTCTGAAACGTGTTGTGCCAAATTCAACAATGACGGCAAAACTTACGATGCTACGTCTATGGTTACCACACAAGAGGGTAAACAGATGTCAATTACCATGACATTTAAGAGAATGACTGTATTTAATAACACTTCCATTACTCTTACTATTAACGGACAACAAGTCAATGTTCCTATTAACTTGACAGAAATTGCAAACCAACTCACGGGTTATAAACTCTTGATACCATAAGACAATTTCTTGTCTTTTCCGCATAGAGTGCTTTACCGTACTTTCGCAGTACGTTAAAGCACTTTTTCTATGCAGACAATCTCCATTAACTTCATCGTGCCGCAGGGCTGGCACGAGCTTTCCGATAAACAGCTACGCTATGTTTATCAGCTTCTCGCAAACGAGTTCGCGACCGACGAGGTAAAGACCCTTTGCTTGCTTCAATGGAGCGGCACAAAGGTTATTGGCCGTCAGGACAGCGGGGCTTACCTTCTCAAAAAAGGAAAATTCCTTTTTGAGGTTACGCCGCTGACCCTCGCCGAGTTGCTACCACATCTCGAATGGCTCGGCTCCATCCCGACCGTGCCTGTGCGCATCTCGAAAATCAACCGCCAACACGCTCTCCCGGCTGACTTCTCCGAAGTGCCGTTTGAAACTTTCATCATCTGCGACAACCTTTATCAAGGCTATCTTCAGACTCAGAACGAAGACCTGCTCGACCGACTCGGCGCGACGCTCTACGGAAAGTCTATGGCTTTCAAGCCATACGAACGCATCAGTATTTTCTACTGGTTCGCCGCGCTCAAAGATGCCTTCTCGCGCAAATACTCCGACTTCTTCCAACCCATCGCCGATGCCGCCACCGACGGCAACCTGCTCGGCTCGTCCGCTCCATCGGTCGAGGACGCGATGAACGCTCAGATCCGTGCGCTCACCAAAGGCGATGTTACCAAAGAGGCCGAAGTCCTGGCACTCGATACCCACCGCGCCCTCACTGAACTTAACGCCCAGGCGCGAGAATACCGCGAACTTAACTCAAAGCTCAACTCCAAATGACAGCGCAACTCAACGGTAGATGGGACGCGGCAGCCTTCTTTGAAGTACTGACTGCAACCAACCGCCTCGCGCAGTCCGAAGGTTTTACCTTCTGCCGCGTGTCGGGGCTTGACGGCTTCGAGGAAGCGGTCAATCAGGCGCAGACGGCATCCGCTTTCGTCTGCGTCAGCGATATAGCCGACGGCTATATGGAGATGAACAACACGCCGCGCACCCGCCGCATCAAAACGGTGTTTTTCGCGATGCGCCATGCCGCCGAGGATATGGCGGCCCGCGCCGAGTGCATGGAAATAATGCGCGAACTGTTCCGACAGTTCATGTCGCGGCTTCTCCCTGAAAAGGTCAGGCTGGAGCAGAACTGCATCTACCTTGACCCACGAATATCGTTCAACGAGATTGACCGCTATTTTTTCAGCGGAGCCGCCGGTGCTTATTTCCAAATCGCCGTCGATGTGTTTACCGATTTAAGATACAACCCTGATGAATGGTGCGAGTGATAAGGAGCAGCTTGAAGCCCGGCGTAAATACGTCCGCGCTTTCAATGCCACGATGGTAAAGATATGGCGCGAGCAAATCTCGCTTCTCGGAGTGGTTGACACAGGAGCGTTGTACCGCTCAACCGTCGGTGTGTCGCTGACTGCCGACGGCAAATTCATCGACATAACGCTCTCGCAAGCGTTCAACACCTACGGTCTGTTCGTCGACTATGGCACGGGGCGAAATACGCCGCGAGGAAACCCCGGCGACATCGGCAAAGCCAATGGCCGCAAGCGCAAGCGCTGGTTCTCTCGCAAATACTTCGCCTCGGTGATGAACATTCAGGAATTTTACGCCGACTCTCTCGGCCAGGAATTCTGCCGAGCAATCTCCAACGCCCTCAATCCCGACATTATGCGTCGTGCCGTTACTCTCTGAGTGTCTTTTCGGGCGCATTATCATAACCATAACTTTGCCAATAAACCTATAAACTCTCACCCATAAACCGCGCCACCGGCGCATAATGTTATGGCTATTGATACAAAATCGCTCACTCAAATTATAACCGAGTTCCGCAAGTTACAGGCCAAAGACTCCATAACGCCGGAGTCGTTGGGCTACATTCTGCAACGTATCGCAGACCTTCTCGCCACCGCCGGAACCTCGGAAACTCAGGCCATCCTCGGCAACTGGTACAACACGCTCTCGAAAACAGACCATACCGCCGTCTGCAAATTGCAGCAAGGCCCGGCTGACCGTAATTTCGTAAGGCTCTCCAACACGTTCATCGATCTGCTTACCGGTCAGCAGATGACAAACGAGAACGCCACAATAATAAATATGGCAACCACCGAGCGGGCCGGGGCGATGAAAGCGCAGCAGGTCGTAGACCTTAACAACGCGCGTCACGCCATTGCCGACATCGAGAAACTTCTCGACATCATCCAAGCCAAACTCGGCATGACGGAAGGCTCCAAAGGTCTGTATAACACAGCCCAGATTTCGTGCGTAGTCCAAAACGGACAACTGCACGTCCTCGGCGCACAGCAGCTTATCGCTGACGGATATGTGCCATATATCTTCCGTCCCGTCCGAAAGCGCAATCCTTTCAAGGACAAGGACGCGACCGCCGAACAGTTGGCCGCGAAGAAGTATTGCTCCGTCAAGAAAGGATGGGGTGTGTTCGGCTCGCTCTATGCCGTGAAACTCAACGGCACGCAGGTTATGTTCTCTACCGGGCCGCACAATCTTTTATGCACGGAAAAGCAGCCGGGATATTCCGGTTCGCCTGAGTATTTCGTCTCCCACAGCGTCAACAAGGAGGGGAACAGGACTTTCGGCTGGGGGCGCACGTCGGTGCATTTGCTTGACCGCAACCTCGCAAAGAAGACATCGAGGAAAAAGGAACGCATGATTCGGCTGCGCTTCGGCATCGGGTTCGCAAAACCGATTTATCCCGGACGCGCCGCCATCACACCGGCCAATCTCGCAAGCTCGCTCGCCGAGTTCTATCTGATCTACAATCCCGCAACCGAGAAATGGACTTTCGGGAAGTAAAAAGAAAGCCCGAAGCTGACGCTCCGGGGGATGCTATCTTTTATACTTCTCAACTGAAAGCCCGCAGGGGGATGCTATCATCGATACGACGCACAGGAAAGCCGTAGTAAAAAACTACGAGGGTGCTATCCGGCATCTGTCAGAGGTATCCACATTTCTTAGCTTGGCTTCACTTTCGTTCAGAGGTGTCCGGTCAGATTAGCTTGGTTTCACTTAACAATACGCAAAGATAATACTTTTTCTTCACATACACAACTCGTTAACCCACAAAATCATGAATCTCCACAAACATAAGCCTACAATTCAGCTTCTATCCGCAATTCTGCTGATAGTGGTCGGCTGCGGCCTCCTGATTTCCGGCTTCATCATGCCTCCGCCCGGCGAAATTCATAATTCCGTCCTTATCGCCTTCGGCGAGATTCTGACTTTCGCGGGGGCTTTGTTCGGCATTGACTACCACTATAAATACAAAAACCATGAGAAAAATCAGTAAAATCATCATCCATTGCTCGGCTACGCCTGAGGGCAAGGATTTCACCGTGCAACAGATACGTCAGTGGCACACCACACCGAAACCAAAGGGCAACGGCTGGCGCGACATCGGTTATCACTTCGTCATCTACCGCGACGGCTCTGTTCATCCGGGCCGACCCGTCGAACAGATTGGCGCCCACACTTCGGGCCACAACGCAAACTCTATCGGCGTCTGCTACATCGGTGGCTGCGCCCCCGACGGCAAGATCCCGAAGGACACGCGCACCCCGGCGCAGCGGGCCGCGCTCATCCGTCTGGTAGCCGAACTGCTCCGTCAGTATCCTGCCGCCACAGTCCACGGTCATAATGAGTTTGCAGCAAAGGCTTGCCCTTCGTTCAACGTCCAAAAAGAGCCGGAGCTATGCGGACGATGATATTTCTCCTTGCGCTGGCACTCATAACTTCGTGCCGCTCACATAAGGAACTGCAACAGGACAAGTCCCTCGCAGCCGATTCCATAGCCCGCTCCGAACATCACCGCACAATCGCGGTGATAGATTCGGCTATCCGCTCTACATCTTTCGACTTCGACACGCTCGAAGTCAGCGTCGAGCGTCCTACGGCATACGCCGAGAAGCCGGAGGTTATTCGCCTGAAAGCCGTTAGGGGGCGCGTCATAAATCAGCGGCGTGTTCATAGAGACAGCGTTGAAGCCTTCAATCGGCTTGATACGGTTGCCTATCGTCAATCAGCCGCCGAGTCTTCAACAGAACACACCGCCACAACGCGCCTCTATAATCCGCCTGACGGCACGGCCGCAGTCATCATCACAATTCTTGTGATAGGTGGCCTGATATACGTTTTCTATCGAAAACGCTAAATATTTCCCACTCCGAGAGTAGAACTTTCTTCATAAATTGCAGAGCGAGTTGCCCGTGAGGGTAGCTCGTTTTATTTGTCGCGTTCATCTTTGCTGACCCTCCCGGCTGGTGGCGGATGTCGACCATACTGACCTCACTCCGGCCTCCGTTTGATTCCTACATCCTTCCAAGTCCGAGCATTTTTGGTCGAGGCTCTGCGTTGCGCCGCGTTCGACTAAAACCCGCTGCGGTTTCCGGGGCGATAGATTGTGCCCTCCGTCTGCATTACGCTTTACGCCGCCACCCCTCCTGCGTCGGGGGTTGGCTCGCTCCATTTCGTCTTTGGTTACAAACTATCTTCGCGTTTCCATTTCCGCTTGCCTCACCGACACCTCCGGCGAGCCTACGGTGTCGGTGCGCTCCAATTCCAATGCGACCCGGAAACCTCCGCTTGCCATTCCGACTTGTAAGGACAGGCATCTGCTCTCCGGCCTACAATCGGCGCGAGCCGCCATTCGCAACCAACCTCCCACCCGGCAGCGGACTGATGAACGCACGATGTTTCGCCGGTGGCACTCGCCTGATTTATCGCCGAGGGCAAGAATGTAGGCGGCAATGTTATCGACCCCACCCGGAATGTGGCTTTTGCAATGGCATTCGACCGCTCATTCCATTCTCCGCTCCGCGCCCCCAGTCATTGCCAAGTCCGAGCATTTTTGGTCGGCGATTACGCTTCGCTCCATTGTCGACTAAAAACCGCTACGGTCTTCGGGGCAATAGATTGCACCCTCCACTCGCTACGACCTCCGCAACTTCCCTCGCTCGCTGCGGGTTTGCTACGGCTCCGCTCCCTGCGGTTACAAACTATCTTCAACGGCTACATTCTCGCTTTGCGCCGCCACCCCTCCTTTGTCGGGGTGTTGGCCCGCTTCACTCCGCTGTTGACCCGAAACCTCCGCTTGCTTTTCCGACTTGTCAATGCCGGTGCGCTCCTCTCCGAACTCCAATCGCCCCTGCGCCATACTGTCAGCCACGTTCCTCCCACCCACAGAGGAAGTTGCCGCCTACATTCCAAGCCCTCGGCATTTGCCCCAACCCCGATGTGCGGTGCGCCGATGTCCTAACGCTACTCCGGCAGACGGCCAACCGCTTATGTCAACTTCGAGTGGCCTACGGCGCACGGCACGGAGGGGTCGGCTAACTCTCAAACCGCAAGCGGATTTTCGAGATAGCCTGTCGCTCCACAAGTTCCACGACACCCCTCTGTGTCGTTCACTCCAAGCCGCCAACGCTCCTTTGGCTGTCTTACCTCCGTTACGCGCCACATCGTCATCACCGCCCATCGCCACGTTCAACCCCTCGACTTGATAGGTGTATCTGCGTCAAGGGAGAGCGGTGCTTCCGTGTGCGTTCCAATCCGCGAGCGGGATTTCCACGCGCACGGCAGCGATTTGACCGCGCAATGGGTCGCTCCGTGGGGGTGTTTCTGCATATTCCGCGAGGGCGAGAGGGGGCAAGACGAAAACAAGCGACAGCGCGGTGGGGGGTGTGCAAAGCCACTACGGGGGCAAGCCCCCGTAACCCCCAAACGTCTGCTGCACAGCCGTTTCGCATCTGCAACCCACTACAAAACCGAGATTTTTGTAGACGGGACCCGTGCAGATGCGGTCAATTTGCCTGAAAGTCAAATTTTTAAGGCTCGATTTTGATAGGACCCGACCGGCTTCCGCCGCCCATCAAAACCGAGGTCGGAATTTTCCTTTCCGACACCTTCCCGTCGGCCCTGTCTCCTGCCCGACACCAACCCTTTGCCGTCTTTTCGTGACCGTAAAGACGTGACGATATTTGCAGGGAACACCTACAAATATCGTATTCAGCAACGAATTATGGCTAATTATACATCCACTGGAAAACCCAGGCTCGGATGACCCCTTAGACCAAGGTTGAATTGACCCCTGAAAATATTTTGAATTGACCCCTGAAAACGTTCTGGCCGACGGGGTCAATTTTATTTTGTCTTATCTGCTTTTTATAGCTTTGAGCTTACGGACGCTTTCGCCGGTAAGCGTGATTCGATGAGCAGTGTGGACAATGCGATCGAGTATTGCATCTGCCACTGTGGAGTCACCGATAGCTTCGTACCAGTCCAGTTCGGGGAGCTGTGATGTCACGATGATTGATTTGCGACCATGGCGGTCTTCGATGATTTCCGTAAGGTGTGCGC
>NZ_PUEC01000046.1 GCF_003024805.1 Duncaniella muris | reverse complement strand
GCCTCTACAATTATTTCGACCTACGGAAAATCTCCGCATCTCAAAATAATTAAGAAAATAAATCATCGGTTGGCTCAGTTAGCGGCTTAGCCAAGGCTGAACAACCTCAAATTTTACCGAATCATTGTACTCAATTATTTTATAGAATAATAAAAACCGAAGGCTTTTATCTCTAATTGATAAAGCATCGAGGTACATCTTTAACATCGGTGATTCTTTGGGCAAATCAGAAGATTTGTGTACTATCTGTTCCTTCTCCCTAAAAAAATCATAATTTTCTAAATCAGATTCTTCGATACTCTCATTATCTATCAACTCTCCTATCTCAATCTCAGGCAAGTCTGAAATTCGTATTAAGTAGTTGTTTTTTATATTTAATGCGAAGAGAAATCGATAGATTTCTTGTAATTCCTGCTCATACGGTAGCTTTTTTACACTTTCTTTATATCGAAATTCTACTGCATGGAAACATCTACATGGAGACCAAAAGTCGTAATTATAGCAACCATGTCTCAAATTACGTATTCCGATAAGAATCGGATTTTCAACTATTGATGCGACAAAGCTATTAGTTTCATAAATTTCATTTAATATCTCTCCATCATAATACCAATTATACTCTATATCTATTACAGTTTGACTCAGATTAGCGCACCTTACAGTAGTCTCTCCTTTCTCTTCATAAGTATCCAATTTATCTGTTATGCTAATAAGGTCATCTACGGTAATTTGCACGCAATCTTCGTCACCTGGGAAACTAAAGTTTATAGTTTCCTCCCCAATCACTACATAATCTTCCGTATCATAATCTTCTGCATCAAGACCACAATACTCCCATAGTTTGATAGCACGTTTATTTATGTCAAGGATATTGTCTGATGTTATTTCCATAAACCTAATTGATTAGAATACAATTTTACTAATCATAACTCATTTCTATTATTGCTCAATTCTTCCTCTACTAATCTCACTCTTGCTTGCAGTTCTTCGGCAGAAGGAAGCAGATTTGAGGGAGGTGCAATCTGGACATTATCGTACGAAGCCACTCCCATAGGGGTTTGTATCCCTTTGAATGCCCAACGTACATCGGTTTCATCTTTATCGCTGCAAATCAACAGTCCTATAGTGGGATTGTCATCAGCTCCTTTTAGTAGTTCATCTACAGCATTGACATAGTAGTTGAGTTTTCCTGCATACTCAGGATCGAATGGCTTAACTTTCAGTTCGACCACAACGTATGCCTTTAGGCGGATATGGTAGAACAGCATATCAATCCGGCGGGTACGTCCCCCGACAATAAGCTCCTTTTGTCGTCCAACGAAAGCGAATCCTGTTCCAAGTTCAAGCAGGAAACGGGTTATATTCTGCTCCAACGCCGCTTCAAGCTGTTCTTCCTTATAGTCTGCTGGAACAGTTACAAAACCGAAATCATAGTTGTCCTTAGTGATTTCTTGTGCCATACGGCTTTGTGCTTCCGGCAGATATTGAGGGAAATTGCTGATAGCGTTGCCGTGGGTCTTGTATAGATTAGCTTTCAGTGAGTTATCCAGAGTTTGACGACTCCAACCATTCAATATGCACTCTTTCAAATAGAAAACAGCCTCATCAACCGACTTGCACTTTGTAATAATGTTAACTTGATGACGCCATGGCACCAGACCGAGTATCAGCGGAAAGTCAGTATCAATTTCTGCACCAACTTGGTGGAGTTTTATAATCCTTTGAGAATTTGCGTGTTGTAATTCTCCACCAAGTTGGTGGAGTTTTTCTGTTGCCTCCGATGAAGAAAAGAATAGATACCATTTCTTCATAGCCCAAAGATTTGTAGTGCCAAAACCTCGGTCGAGAGGAAATGCCTCCTGCAAGTCAAAGCTTAGCTGTTCCACAACCCCACTGCCCCATGTTTCTTCTGCCTTACGCATCACAAGGTCGCGCCCCACACTCCAGTTGAATGCCAGCTTTTCCGTATTGACCTTGACCGCCGCCTTGATTTGAGCAGAATGATAACGCCGCTTGATTTCAGTGAGCCAAGCGGCATAGTCAGCGTCAATCCTAAAATCCTTGACTCTGACAATATGGGGTTCGTTATTTGAAATAATATCAATCATCGTAATGCAAAGTTACTACAAAATCCTGACACCCACAAGCTAATGCGTAATTTAGAGACTCTATAAGATACCAAATTCCAAAGAAAATCGTTATATTTGCAAACAGTAAAGAATGGGTGCTTTAAGAGAGCCGAAATTTGTTAAAATTGGAGGTGTGAATCTCGTAAAAATCAATTTTGTAGACTTAAAGCGCAACCTGCTCACTATCAAGAATATGCTATAATTGCATTGGCAAATGAACGGCAGTTAAAGATAGGCAACTATAAGTATAGATAAGTATTAAGGCGTTCAGTTTGAGCGCCTTTTCTTGTGTCCGGCTGTCGGCTGTTTAATCGGTAGAACTCGTTTCTACCTGTTTTTCACTCCATTTTTGAACCACATTTGTTGCTCGTCTGCTATCCGAGTCAAGTCGCTCTACTCGGTAGTGGATGATGTTCATACTCGTTCACGCTCATTCAGGCATGTTCATACGGGTTCAACGAATTAGCTCAATGAGTGACACAACTTTAACTCAAAGTTATGGCAACTTCAAACATTAGAATCAAGAAGGTCTGTCAGTGGTGTGGAAATGAGTTTGAGGCTCAAAAGGCCACAACCCAGTATTGTTGTAAGCGATGTGCCGAGCACGCTTACAAAGAGCGTAAACGACAAGAGAAGAAGAAAATCACTGAAACTCTTGATTCGCTTACTGCTCATGAAAATAAGATAAACCAACTCTCCGGCCGAGACTATCTATCGGTTGCTGAAGTGGCGCAAATCCTTAATGTAACACCAAGAGCAGTTTATAATCTCATTTACAGGGGTACCATCAAAGCCTATCGCCTCACCTCACAATGGGCAGTAATCAAGAGAGCAGATATTGACGCAATGATCGAAGCTCGTCCTTATGAACGAAAACCGAAAGCAACGACAATCGCAAAAGATGAGAACGGCGAGGCAATAGCAGAGTTTTATACAACGAAGGAGATTATCGAGAAGTTCGGGGTGAGCAATTCGTGGGTGTTCGCCCAAGGTAAGGCTCACAATATTCCGAAGGTCTACCACCGGGGGAAGACGCTTTGGAGCAAGGTGCACTGCGACCGGGTGTTTGCAGCGAAGCCCGAACCGCCGAAAGAGGATGACTGGATTTCATACTCTAATGTGCGGGCTGAGTACAATCTGACCCATGATCAGCTTCACAACTATGTGAAGTACCATGGTCTGCGCCGTAAGAAAGTCGGCAAGTATACCTATATATTGAAGTCGGAAATCGATGCGATTCTACGTCCTCCAACGCTGAAATGAAACAGGTTATCGGTTATCCGCAGGTTAACAGTCTAATAACTTGATAACCGGGAGATAACCAGTGAACTTCGCCGAAACAAATCATTCAAAAACAAAACTCGTATGGATATATGCACTAAAGTCGCCTTGCGGCAGCGTCTTCTTGAATCAGGTAAGATCACGTTGTACTTCGACTACTATCCACCAATCCGAAACCCGAAAACAAACAAGATGCAGCGCCATGAGTATCTTGGAATCTACCTGTATGGCAACCCGACCAACAAGGTGCAGCGCGACTTCAACCAGACGATGCTTGAGAAAGGGGAACTTCTGCGCTGTCGCCGTCAGGAACAGGTGATTAACCGCCAGTTCGGTTTCATCGACCATAGCCAGCAGAAGGAGGATTTTCTCGCTTATTATGAGGAATATGCCAAAAGGCAAAGCAATACCAAATGGCGAATCAGCTACAAACATTTCCAAATCTTCACAGGTGGAAAATGCACCTTCGGAGAGATAACTCTTGACCTCTGCAACAAGTTTCGCGATTATCTCCTGAACGCCAAGCAGCTCAAACACACGAAAAAGAAATTGTCCAAAAATGCCGCTTCCGGGTATTTTTCGACCTTCCGCGCGCTGCTCAAAAAAGCATACAAGGAGAAACTTCTTACTGAGAACGTCAACGACTTTCTTGAATACATCGAATGGGATGATGTCGTAAAAGAGTTTCTCAATCAGGACGAGCTTATCCGACTGGCCCAGACTCCCTGCGACAGCGACGTGCTTCGCCGGGCATCGCTCTTCTCCTGTCTCACAGGTCTGCGTTTCAGTGACATTCTCAACCTCGACTGGAAGAATATTCAGGAGATTGCCGGAATAGGACTTTGTGTTGTAATCAAGACACAGAAGACAAAGACGGCTGCAACCCTTCCTCTTTGCGAGGATGCCATAGAGCTAATCGGAGAGCGGAAGACAGGCAAAGTATTTCCCGGATTCAAGAAATCACTTACGGCAAAACCTCTGGCAGACTGGATAAAGGCAGCGAACATCGACAAGCACATAACGTTCCACTGCGCGCGCCACACATACGCTACACTCCTGATTACCAACGGCACCGACATCTACACTGTCAGCAAAATGCTAACGCATAAAAACGTGGCCACCACCCAGATCTATGCAGAGGTCGTGAACCAAAAGAAGCGCGATGTCGCTAATTCCATCTCGCTGAAATAACGTCCAAGTGAAACATCCCAAATATTAAAAGCGAATCACCCCAAAAACACCGATTTGTTTGGAATCATCATAATCTGTGATGCCATCAACTCAATCTCTCTGAAATAAATACATGAATAATTTTGCCAAAGTAAACTTTTTAGTTAACTTTGCGGTTACATAATAAGATATGGCGAACCGAACCATAAAGCTATACAAAGATTACTTCAAGGAGTTCTACGTGGCTCAGACTGATGCAGTGAGACGCAAAATAAACTACTGCATCAACGTTGTCAAGACTGTGGATAGAGTTCCAAAGACCATTCTGAAGAATATGGAAGATGCGGACGGGTTATATGAAATTCGCGTTGAAGTCGGAAATAATATATTTCGCATCTTCTGTTGCTTTGACGAGGGTTCACTTGTAATTCTCTTCAACGGTTTTCAGAAGAAGACTCAAAAGACTCCCAAGCAGCAAATCGAGCGAGCTAAAAAAATAATGAAAGAATACTTTAACGATAAAGAACATGAATAAAGCAAAGAAAGAAGCCATCATGAAGGCGCGTACATTCGACGAGCTTCTTGATGCAGAATACGGCAAAGCTGGCACCCAGGAGCGTGAACAATTTGATGCCGACGCAGCTGCCTTTTGTCTGGCCGAGACGCTTAAAGCAGAACGTCTTAAAGCGGGACTGACGCAGGAACAGCTTGCTGAGCGTATCGGTACAAAGAAAACCTATATATCCCGTCTTGAAAACGGGAAATCCGATGTTCAGCTCAATACCCTCTTCCGAATCTTCGAAGGTCTTGGAAGACGTGTGTCGTTGACGATTTTGTAAATAATCCCAATGCACGAGCCGAAAGAACAATCATATTTAATTATGGATACTCTTGTAAAAACTTGCCGATATCAACAAGTTTTTACCGTGTTAGACTCAACTTTGATAAAAGTTTTGCCGATAAACAGACTCTATTCGGTTTATATATGGCTTTTTTGCCACAATTATAATGTATAACATTTATTAGCATTAGTGCGCCTTATTATTGCCCATGTTTGATATTAAATTTGCACCATGAAAAACGAAAAGCAAAAACTTACATTAGATGACGGCAATATTGTCGATGCTCAGACTCCGCTGATTGTTTCAGCAAGTCGAGCCACCGATATTCCGGCGTTCTACAGTAACTGGTTTTTCAATCGTCTCAGCAAAGGGCATGTAAGATGGCGTAATCCCTACAATGGCAAGGATTCATACGTTTCTTTTGACAATACCAAATTTATCGTATTCTGGTCGAAGAATCCTGCGCCGCTATTTCCGTTCCTGCCAATCTTGAAACAAAAAGGGATTGGTTGTTACGTCCAATATACACTTAATGACTACGAGGCCGAGGGATTAGAGCCGAGTGTTCCACCTTTGCACGGGCGAATTGAAACATTCAAACGTCTGGTTGATGAATTGGGCTTAGGTTCAGTCGTTTGGCGATTCGACCCGTTGATTCTGACAGACAGAATTTCGGCAGAGGATTTATTGCATAAAATCAGCAATATAGCAGGCGGATTACGCGGATATGTCAAGAAACTGGTGTTTAGTTTTGCTGATATATCCTCGTATCGCAAAGTCGGTCGGAATCTTTCCGATGCAGGGATAAACTATCATGAGTGGTCGGAGGACGAAATGGTTGAATTTTCACGCAGACTGGCAGATATGAAGCTCGGTCTCGAACTTGCGACCTGCGCCGAAAAAGTTGATCTGTCAGAATTTGGAATCAGTCACAACCGCTGCATAGACCCGGAGCTGATATGCCGATTATCGCCGGAATTAGAACCTTTGATACGCAATTCTAAAACAGACAAAGGCCAACGCTCACTCTGCGGTTGTATCACATCAAAGGATATTGGGACTTACAATACCTGCCCGCACGGATGCGCATACTGCTACGCTAACACGTCCCCGGTTTCCGCCCGTCAGAATTACCTTCGGCATCAGCAGAACCCAGACAACGACTCAATTATATGAAACAGACATCAGCATTTCATTTTATCCCACAATTCAATGCCTCTCGATTATCGTTTGACGATGTTGTGGAGTCTGTGAAACAACATATCAACTCACTTTCAGAGAATAAACAAAAGAAGCTGAAAGATGAGTTGGGAAACGGCCTCGCCAACCTCACGACTAAAGAGCAGCTTGATATGTATATATCTTCTTACGGAGAAATACATAGACAAAAGCTTCAGATAGCGTATGACCGCATCCCACATAAGGTATGGTCAGAAGGAAGTATCTCTGTCGTTGACTATGGTTGTGGCCAATGTATTGCAGAAATGGTGTTGTCTGACTTTCTTAAGAACCATTATATTGACAACGATAAAATATCCGATTTCACTGTAATCGAACCAAGTAAAGCTTCACTGACGCTAGGATTACAATATTTGGAGCAGTTCTATGAAAACTCTAAAATAACAGCATATAATGTCTCTGCCGGACAATTGACAGAAGACGATATACGTCCGCAATCTGATACGGTAATCCATCTATTCTCGAATGTTTTAGACATCATTGAGTTTGAACGTCACAACATTGCCAGTATTTTAAATTCAGACATGAGTCACAATCATATTTTAGTATGTGTCAGTCCTTTTTATCAAGAGAATGGACGAGGCGCACTCATGGATGAGTTTGGCAATATGTTACGTAGCATGAGATGTGAATATAAATTAGAGAAACACACTGATGATTGGGAAAACCCATTCAGTTGCCAGGTACGCATATTTGTGAGTGCTTATTATTAATTTCGTCTGAACAAAATCGTGGGTGGAATTGTCTATAAAGACGTAAAAATTTTAATCCTCTATTTGCTTATTAGAAATACGCCCCAGCGCACGAGGATCTATGCTTCCCCTACCCGGGACAAAATTTTTATCTGGAGTGCCGTTGTTGTCGGATGTAGCATCATGGCTTTACTTGGTCGTCACGCCGCCATCCACCGTTTTGGCACCGACCAATTTACCGGCAATGTACTCTTTGCCGTTTTCTTTGTCCTATCAACCGGTCTTTATTGTGGTTTTCAATCAGTAATCGAAGACTTGTTCAACCGCCTTTCGGCTCTTTTTCGTCGCCGTGAAGTCATGGCTATTGCCGAAACTCCGACCAGTGAAAAGGTATCAGTAACCACGATAGATGTATCGGAAATACAGGAGCAATGCTCTGAGCCAATTCTAGAAACTGCTTGTGTAGCAGAGAACAAAGAAGAATCGAAAGTCGCCATTCCCATGAATGAAAACCGGCCGTTTGAGGTATTGGAAATTGTAGACGATATGCGTCATATACGTTTCCCTGATGGAGAAGAAGCTTATGTAGGCATGGAATTATCTGACGATGAGATTCTGATTGAGAAATCATATAATGATTCGAGAGACTATGATGCTGAACTTGAGGAAGCATACAACGTATATCTTGACTCTATGACAGATGAAGAGCGTTATGATCACGAGAATCGCATTACCCGTATTCACAAGGAGCGGGAATACGACGAAGATGTAGGTTTTTTCTCATCGGTATCCATGCATGATGTTCACAAGAATCCGGATGGAACTACTTTGATAGAGGAAACAGAGCAAGAGGTCTACGTTACTCCCGATGGTTCGGTGTATTATCTCGAGGACATGGGTCCAATTTGTGATTTCTATGAGAAACACAAAGACAATATCGAATCGCATGAGGAGATAATGACACGAAAGCAGCGATGTGATGAGGCGTTTAACGAACTAAAACGTCACGAAGAACTATATAATCTTGAACAAGTGTCGTTTATATGTGCATATATCACACATACTATGGAACAGTTCATGGAGTCTCACGAACTGGACAAACTACACAATAATGCAAAAATTTGGACAGTCAATCCGTTAGCCCGGTTCGATGCTGTTCAGCTACGGAGCAATCACCTGTCAAAAGAAGACCTGAAGCATCTTGGCTATAATGTCGGGAAATTCCTGAAACTGAAAGGCGAAAACATCGCCTTATTCATCAAAAATGTATTTGCTGAAAGTTTCGGCTCCGTGCAGGTAGGAACTATTATTGCGAAACTTGCCGATAGGAATCCGGGGAAAGACCGCATTCCTTTACTCTCTGCCAAAGAAATGAATTATCTTTTCGAGCATTATAAACGCTATAAGACCATTAATCTCGACATTATCCCCAAGAGATTGGCAGAGGACGAGGTTAAAGTCAAATTAGAGGCAGCTAAAAAGAAGAATAGGAAATAACAAGGGAACTTCCCGGTATAGTATTGGCGAATAACCGTGACTTTTGTCATGGTTGTTCGCCCTTTTGTTATAAATCAATCTTATAAAGCACATGAACACACAGCGGAGAATCATCCGACAGATTAGGATGCATGAACTCTCCATCCTTTACCATTCCAATCTTCTGCATCACACGCTCTGACGGGGCATTTATCTTGGCGGTGAAAGAAAACAGCCTTTCAATTCCCGCACTCTTTGCCAGACTCAGCACAGCTTTGGCGGCTTCGGTTGCATATCCCTGATTGTGATAATCAGCGGCAAGACGCCACCCTATTTCAACTCCGGGAGTGAAGTCTGCATCGAAACCAATCTCATGCAGTCCAACATATCCGATAAACTCACCTGTGGATTTTATTTCCACAGCATATAATCCCCATCCTTTAGAGTCAAACTCATTCTGAATACGATTGTAAAAAGCCTCTGTCTCAGCATCACTCAGTGTTGCCGGGAAATAGCGCATAACACGTGAGTCCTTGTTCATCTCGGCGAACAAAGGTAAATCCCCCTGCTTCCACGAGCGAAGAATCAATCGGTCTGTTTCAATAACTATCATTCAAAAATCAATACTTTACAACACTGCCGCAATATTACGAATTGAAGAAAGACGCTTCATAAAAGATGCGTCTGACTTCGCCATCTGCATATTATAATCACTTTGCAGATTAAGCAATAAATCAGCCGGTATATTCAATGCCGCTTCTATAAGTAAAGCTATTTCGGTATTAACCCCTCTCTTCCCTTTGATTATCTCATTAAGCAGAGAAGGCTTTACACCTATACTCTCGGCGAGTTTTGCCTGAGTAAGACTATTTGCCTCAAGTTCATCTCGGATAAGTTCTCCCGAATGAGTGGGTTCAAACGGAGTAAGATTGTTAGCTCTCATATAACTGTATTACGATGCAAAGATATAAACAGTTTTCAAACTTCACAAATTTGTGAAGTTTGTTTTGTCTAAACATACATCATTCCATCGAACCCGACATCGGGCAACTTAATATTGCATTAAGTCAAGATTGCTTAAATTTAGGTTATCTGTAATCCTAACCATCAAATCACTCTAAAATTCATTTAACCACCAATCAAAAAGTTTATGCTCAGCCTGGATTGATACTCAACAGTTTACAGACTCAAATGAGGTTATTTTCGGTTATTTCAAGGTGTCCGTATGACACTGACAACTCACTTTCAATCAGTGCGGTTTTATTTCCGTAAAACAATTTAAAACTGTACTGAAATGGAAACATCAACACCAACTTTCGACCAGCTGCCACATGTGGTAAGCGGTCTCTCCGAGAAACTCGACCGAGTGCTTGACCTGCTTGAAAAGGCAGGCATCGCCAGCCACTCCAAACAAGCCAAGCCCTCACGCAGACTCGTGTATGCGAAAGAGGCTTGCCAGATAATAGGCAAGTCACTTTCCACCCTTTACCGCGCGGTCAAAGCTACGAATGACCCCATTCCGAGCTATAAGCGCGGCAAGCTCCTCTATTTCTATGAGGACGAAATCTACGCATGGATCGAAGGCGGTCGCAAACATTCCGCCGCTCCTTCCCTCGCCGAAACCGCAGCGGCCATCACTGCCGGTATGAAACGCCGTCCCCGCGGGGGCTATAATTTCTGAGTCTATGGAAAAGAATTTTACCCCGGACTCTGTAATCAGCGCACTGATGAATCACGCCAAAACATCCGACAGTGATTTTCCGGTCCACGTGTTCCCCGCCAAGATGCAACGGATTATACTCGAACTCAACACAACCTGCGGATTTCCGAATGACTACACGGCATCGGCTATGCTCGCTGCAATATCTGTGGCAATCGGCAATACACACCGAATCGAGGTGAAACGCAACTGGCAGGAATCGGCAATCGTGTATATCGCGATTGTCGGACGCCCTGGAGACTGTAAATCACATCCGCTTACATTCGTGATGCGCCCGCTGGTCAATGCCGATTGGAAAACAATCAGGGTTACTACCGATGAGCAGGATTGATGATGCAATGGTGGCGGCCACCATGCGTGGCTACGACCGTAACAATCTGTTCGCTTTCGTGGCGGCGATAATCGGAAGTGAAGAAGCACAGCGGTTGATGGAGATGTATCGCGTAGGCTCATCGAAGCATTGGCAAGGTGCCACGGTATTCTGGCAAATCTCGGCTGACGGCAATGTCCGTGGTGGTAAGATTATGCTGTATGACCGATTGACCGGACATCGTGTGCAGGAACCGTTCCCCCACATCAACTGGGTACACTCGGTGTTGAAACTGCCCGACTTTAAGTTAACCCAATGTTTCTTCGGTGAGCATCTGCTCCCACACATCCGCGACAAACCGGTTGCCATTGTGGAGAGTGAGAAGACGGCGATACTCGCAACACATTACCTCCCGCAATATCTGTGGCTCGCCACAGGCGGCAAGTGCAGTTGTCTCAACCGCGAGGCAATCAAAGCACTCCGAGGCAGAGAGGTGATGCTGGTGCCCGACCTTAACGCTACTGACGATTGGCGCAAGAAACTGACGCTATTCGATGATTCGGGAATAAATGCAACTCTGTTTGAATCGCTTGAACAGATGGCTACCTATGAACAGCGAGAACAAGGTCTTGACATTGCCGACTTCCTGATTGCAGAGCAAACTCCACACGGCATCCTTGAACAAATGATGCAACGTAATCCGGCATTGCGACAACTCGTTGACGCGCTAAAGCTGGAACTCGTAGGCATCGAAGATTACAAACCGAGCGAAAGCTCACTAAAATCTGAATGAAATGGCACAATCAAAAATCTCAAATCCTCAGTCATCCGAAATGACTGATATGTCTAACAATTCTATTTTCTCTGAAACTATGGAAAATCCTACCAACCCCGAAGTTCAGCCCATCGCTGAACAGAGCGAAGCTGCTCAGTCAAAGCCACCTCGCCCCACTGCCAAGCAGCGCAAGAGCGAACTCGAAGATTACCGCACCGCCTTCTTTGCCCCGATTAAACTCGGCAAGGACAACAAGCATCAGGTAGCAATCAGCAATGAGACGTTTGACCGTGTCGAACGCACTGCCCGATTCTTCGGTGGTCCCGGTTATAGCGTCAGCAACTTTGTCGAGCACATCATTAATGAGCATCTTGACAATAACGCCGCCAACTATGAAGGCTGGTTCGCTCTAATTAGTAAATCGTTCTGACCACTGCCCCAAGGCAGTGAAAATGGCGAAGCCATCGGCAACGCCGGTATCCGGATATTCTGTAAGGAATAGGAGGATAGCAAGGTAGTGGCAATGTAAACATTTCCGACCTTGCATCCTCCGTTACCGGGCGGCTGGAGTCCGTTCCCGATGGTCACAATGTCAAATTCCAAAATCCCAAGATAATGACTTTCACAAGAAGAAAGAAAGCTCCTCCGGGAGCAACCGAGAAGTCTGGCAAGTCATACGTTGTCAGTGTCAGGCTCAATGAAGAACAGTATCAGACCGTGCAGGAAAACTGCCGTAAATCCGGCAGAAAGATGTCTGACTTCTGGCGCCATGCTCTGCTCAACGCCAAGGTTACGACAATAGCCACACCCGAAGATATGTCGATTCTGCGTCAGATCGGGAGCATGGCGAATAATCTTAATCAGCTTGCAAAGAAAGCTAACGAAGCAGGGTTCAAGCTCGTGGAGTGGTCTCTTAAAGGTCTGAGCAAGGAGATAAAAACTCTTTATACACGGCTGTCGTATGATTGGAGGCATAACTAAAGGGAGCTGTTTTTCCGGCTGTGTGGAGTATGCTCTCGCGCTGAAAGAGAAAAACAAAGAGGCTCGTCTGCTCTATTCCGAGGGTCTGCTGACCGACACACCAAAAGATATTATCAACGGTTTCGAGTGTCAGCGGCACCTCAACAGCAGGGTCAAACACTGGTGCGGACACATATCTTTGTCCTATTCTCCTAAAGATGCCGAGCGCATGGACGATGATTTTATGGTGAAACTCGCTCTGGAATACATGGATAGAATGGGCATCAAAAACACCCAGTTTATCATTGTCCGGCATCTTGACAAGGAGCATCCGCACTGCCACATCGTCTATAACCGAGTGGATAATGACGGTAAATGTGTAAGCGACAGTTTCGAATATTACCGCAACAACGAGATATGCGACGAGATGAAAAGGAAGTACGGTCTGACCTATGGTGAGAACAAAGACCAAGTGAAAACTGAGCGTCTTAAAGGACGACCGAAGACCCGTCAGGAAATTTATCTCGCCGTTCAAGCAGCCAAAAGATCGGCAAAAGACTGGACTACTTTTCAGCGTGAACTCGCCCGGAAAGGCATTACCGTTAGGAAAAAATTCCGACGAGGTTCTACCGAAGTCGATGGTCTTTCCTATTTCAAGGACGGGCAAAAGTTCAAGGCCTCGCAGGTTGACCGCAACGGCAGATGCTCCTACGATGTCATCTGCAAGGCACTCGACCGGAATAAAAACCGACAGTCCCAGCCGGCATCGCCCTCGCCAAAACCGATGCGACAGCAGCCTAAACAGGAACCGGGTGCCGCTGCAAAAATCATCGAAGCCGGTGCCGATATGGTTGAAGGACTCGGCAATGCACTCGGTGGTCTCTTCCAAGTCGGACCTGCCTATGACCCGGAAGAGGAGGCTTTCATCAACGAGATGAAACGCCGCCAAAAGAGAAAAAGAGGCAGAAGTGTGTAATTTCAAAAACTGAAAAACATGAAAGAAAATTCTGAAAATTTCTCGGAGAATATTCTCCAAAACATCGCTGATGACCTCAGCACAATCAACGGTACGTGTACCGAAATCAAGGAGTCGCAGCTCAACTGCGCCACCGCCGACGACCTGAACAACATGGGTACCACCATAACGTCAGCCGTCACCGAGAAAGTCGATGAGATGCAGGCATCCATAGAAACCCAGACGCAGACGGTCAGCGAAATAGGTGGCAATCTGACCTCTTCGATTGACGACCTGAAAACCGAAATCACCAATAAGATTGACAACTTCACCGCCAATCCACCGGTGCAGAAGATTGAAAAGACAATCCGTATCGCCAAGGAATCATGGCAAGTTTATCTCGCCATGTTCATCTCGGTGTTCACCTTCATCTTCTTCGGAGCTGCCACTATCTGGCAGGAGTCGCGCATCGAACGAACCCGTATCTCCGACATCAAGTATCACTACATCCTGATGCACGGAGGAGTTAACTCCGAGGGACTCGACAGCATTCAGAGCTGGTTTCGCGACCCTGACAAAGTAAAAATCATCGAGTCGGAAGTCCGAGCCTACGAAGAGCGAGTCCAAGAAACCGCCCGCGCCCTTGACCAGAAACATCGTCTCGAAGAAAAAATCAACGAACTCAATTCACAAACACCCCCCCAATCCAACAGAAAATGAAAGCATCCAACAACCTGAATCAACTCCTCTCTCGTGTGAAAACTATCTTCAGCCACAAGGCTCCCCACGAAGAAAAAACTCAACCTACAACACAACAGCCGCTCAACTCCGACCAGCGTCTGCGAAATGCACTCGCCGAAGTAGAGAAATATTTCGCCGACAATTTCGGAACTGCGTCTTCCGCACTTACCTACAAAGAGTACAACAACGGCATCAGTCTAACCTCTGACGACCCGACATTCTCAACAGCAGTTGTCATTCTGACCTGCACCAATGGCACGCTCAATCTCCCCGACAACGTAATCCTCTTAGGCTATGTCAAAACAGACAAAGGCGATGACTACCTCATCGAGCACCTCGGAAACTTCATCATCTTCCTCAAAAGACTTGGGGTCAAACACCGCATCCAACACCTCGCCATAGCCTTCTCGAAAGAGCACTATGACACACCATATGACGTCAAAACCGCCGACATAACCTGCATCCGCCTCTACTAATCCTCACTTAAATCCTCGCCCCGACAAGAATTCACCCTCTTGTCGGGGTTTTTATAAATGAATAATCTCTGATACAGAGACCTCTAAATCTCTCAAGAACTATTGCAAAAGTGAGAAAAAATTCGTAATTTTGCAGTTTCTATGCTCCCTGTGTTTAGAGATGTTAACAAATAAGAAATTCACAATTTTGAGCAAATATAGTTTTTCAGGACATGAGTCCTTTCAATGCAAATCTCTTTGGCTAAAAAAGGGATACGACTATTTGCTTGCTGACAATCACTTCACAGATATCGATGCTGTGGCAAAGTTAGGTGTCGGCAAGAATATGGTGTCGGCTATCCGTTTTTGGCTTCGCGCTTTTGGACTAATAGAAGCAGATGAACTTCAGCCTGTAGCCACATTCATTTTTGATTCAGATAATGGACGAGACCCGTTTGCCGAAGATTTGAATACACTTTGGCTTTTGCACTTCCTCCTTGTTTCATCTGAAGTCGCAAGTATTTATAATCTCCTCTTTGTAGAATACAAGCGAGAGAAGAAGGAGTTTTCAAAGCAAGAGCTCCTTTCTTTTATAAAACGGAAATGTGCCGTACCAGAACAAAAGAACGTGTTTAACGAAAATACTGTTAGGAAAGATATAGGAGTTCTTCTGAAGAATTATGTTGCTCCAAAGGACTTGAAGGCGATAGAGGATTTCTCTTCGTTACTTATTGCTTTGGGGCTTATTGTTGATACCGGAAAGCAATCCACAAATAAAGAAAGTATATTCACATTCAAGACTAACGATTCCTCAGAGGTAGCCTCTGAAATTATACTCTTTGCTCTTATTCGCATGAAGGGAACAGACCACACAGTCTCCTTTGATGTACTTCAACAGTTGTCATTGATATTCGGTCTTCCGATGGTTTCATTAATTGATGTTATTCAATCCTTGGAGATTACATTTCCTAAGACTCTCGTATTCACTGATAACAGCGGCATAAAGAATGTTCATTTTTTGAGAGAAATTGATGAAAACGAAGCTCTCAACCATTATTACGATAAACTATGAGCTATATCCCCTCTGTAAATATCGAAATGAATAAAGTTTCGGATTTTCGTTACATCGTTACCGAAAATGCCAAGCTTGTAGCCGGGAATATTGTAAATAGCTTTAATGCCGGGCATCATTCTTTTTCAATAATTGGCACTTATGGAACCGGTAAATCAAGTTTCATACTTGCACTTGAAAATGATCTTACTAATGGCAACAATCAGCTTATACGGAATGGTGTCCTTGGTGCCCCGGGGGGATTTGAATTCGTGAATATTGTAGGCGACTATGCTCCGCTAGCAAGATTACTTTCAAATAAACTTAACTCTGCTGAAAATAATCCCATAAATGCGCTCAACTGGAAAAGGCGCGAGAGTTTGACCCCTTCGGGCACGCGGGACTGACCCCTTCGGGCATAATAAGATTGACCCCTTCGGGCAAAATAAAAATGACCCCTGTCGATGATACGGCAGGGGAATTTTTTTG
>NZ_PUEC01000045.1 GCF_003024805.1 Duncaniella muris | reverse complement strand
TGTCAGATACATAATTCTTTGGTTTTGTTTCTGGTTATTCATTTATTTAAACAATCACCAAAGCATAAATGCCTGAAATATTGACTGATGCTTATTTATTATTCACATTTGTTTTTAAACAAGCTCTAATTCTCCACATACCGTGTATAATTGATCCCGAAGCAAAAGATCGTGATGGTAAACCGGTGTCCTCAACCGGACACCACATTTGTTTGAATGTCTTTTTCCCCCGGACGCCTGCGCGCTTTGCGCTGCGGTGTCGGGGGCTACGAGCAAATCAGTGTCCTTCCGGACACCAGCCGACTGCAGGCCACCCGGAGCCTCGACATATCAGTCCTCACACATCTATGGTGACCCTCCGGAACGCGCCTTGCGGACACCTGCCGACCTGCGGATCTATCCGGGTCACGCAGTGCGTACTGAAACCGGATGGTGATGTCAAGTACCCTTTAAAAAGAAGAACCGGATAATAAATTTTTCGGCCGGCCGGACTGGAATCAGACTCCGCTGAAGGCTTGGTCAGGGGAAGTAAAAGAGGGATATAAAAGAAGACTGAAAAAGGAGGCTTCACGGAGTTATTAACAATGTTCAAAACTATGTTGAAAACTGTAAATAACATTTCAATGACTTTTTAAAGAATAAGCTTGCATATCTGAAAGCATGGACGATATAAGACTTCCGGCTCACATTCAAAATAAGTTATCATAAATCTATCAAGCGGTTTTCAAGCCCCTTTTCAACAAAAAACCGTTGTAAATCCCATGAAAAGTTTTTAACTTTGCACATTATTAACACGATGTTAATAACTAAACTAAACCATTGATTTATCGCGGTTTTACATGTTGATAACATTGTAACTAATGTAAATAGGACTTCAATAACCCATATATGCAAGAAATAGGCTGAAAAGTTATTCTACTTTTTAACATCCATCATATTTCTTCTTAGTGAGTTTTTAGGAAAATTTTTTTCTTCAAAATAAAAAACCAATAAATAAATGAATGTTGAAAAAGGGTTCGTGGATGCCCCGGTTGATCCTTCGGTCGATCTCGCAGCCGAGATAAAAAGACTCAAGAAAGAAAAGAACGCCGTGGTCCTCGCACACTATTATACCATCGGAGAAATCCAGGACCTCGCTGATTTCATAGGCGACTCTCTGGCCCTCGCCCGGATCGCAGAGAAACTCGACAATGACATCATCGTCATGTGTGGCGTTCACTTCATGGGCGAGACTGTCAAGATTCTCTGCCCTGACAAAAAAGTACTGGTGCCCGACCTCAACGCCGGCTGCTCGCTCGCCGACAGCTACCCTGCTCCGGAACTGGAAAAATTCATCGGAGAGCACCCCGGCCACACCGTGATCAGCTACGTCAACACATCGGCTGCCGTGAAGGCTCTGACAGATATCGTGGTCACTTCCGGCAACGCGATGGAGATTGTCAACTCCCTCCCCGCCGACGAGAAGATCATCTTCGGCCCGGACCGCAATCTCGGAAACTACATAAATTCGCAGACCGGACGCGAGATGATTCTTTGGGACGGTGCCTGCCACGTCCACGAACAGTTCTCGCTTGAAAAGATTCTCGAACTCAAAAAGCAGCATCCCGAAGCGAAAGTGCTCGTGCATCCCGAATGTCCGAAACCGATCCGCCTTGTGGCTGACAAAGTAGGTTCGACCGCCGTCCTGCTCAAGTGGGCTGAGGAATGCGAATTCGACAGCTTCATCGTGGCCACCGAAAGCGGCATCCTACACGAGATGCGCCGCCGCTGTCCGCAGAAGACCTTCATCCCCGCTCCTCCCGCCGACTCTACCTGCGCCTGCAACGACTGCTCGTTCATGAAGCTCAACACTCTTCAGAAACTCTACAACACTCTGCGCTATGAACTGCCTGAAGTGACAGTCGACCCGGCCATCATCGACCGTGCACGCCGTCCGATCACACGGATGCTTGAAATAAAATAATTCCCCACCAACCGAATCATGGAATACAATCATAAAGATATTGAATCACGCTGGCAGAACTACTGGCGTGAAAACAAGGTCTACAAGACTGAGATCGACAAATCGCGTCCGAAATACTATGTGCTCGACATGTTTCCCTATCCGTCGGGGGCCGGTCTGCACGTTGGACATCCCTTAGGCTACATCGCCTCTGACATCTACTCGCGCTACAAGCGCCTGCAGGGCTTCAATGTGCTCCATCCTATGGGCTACGATGCCTACGGTCTCCCCGCAGAGCAGTATGCCATCCAGACCGGACAGCACCCTGAGAAAACCACTACCGATAACATAGCCCGCTACCGTCAGCAGCTCGACCGCATAGGTTTCTGCTATGACTGGGACCGTGAGGTGCGCACCTGCGACCCGAAGTTCTACAAGTGGACCCAGTGGGCTTTCATGAAGATGGTGGAGAGCTACTACGACACCAAGCTCGACAAAGCACAGCCTATTTCGAAACTCGTGGCCCATTTCGAGGAAAAAGGCACCGAAGGCATCCATGCCGCATGTTCGGAAGAACTCTGTTTCACTGCCGACCAGTGGAAGGCCATGAGCGAGAAAGAGAAGAGCGACACTCTCATGAATTACCGCATTGCCTATCTCGGCAACACGATGGTCAACTGGTGTCCGCAGCTCGGCACCGTACTCGCCAATGACGAGGTCAGCGAAGGTCTTTCGATCCGCGGCGGATATCCGGTGGAACAGAAACTGATGTATCAGTGGTGTCTGCGCGTATCAGCCTACGCCCAGCGCCTCCTCGACGACCTCGACGGTCTCGACTGGACTGATTCGCTGAAAGAGACCCAGCGCAACTGGATAGGCCGTTCGGAAGGCGCCGAAATGCGCTTCAAAGTGGCCGGTTCGGATCTCGAACTTGAAATCTTCACCACCCGCGCCGACACTGTGTTCGGAGTGACCTTCATGGTGCTTGCTCCCGAAAGCGACTATGTAGACATGGTTACCACCGCTGATCAGCGCAAGGCCGTCGACGAATATCTCGACAGCATCAAGCACAAGACCGAGCGCGAACGCATGATCGACAAGAAAGTCTCAGGCGTATTCTCAGGCTCATATGCCGTGAATCCTCTGACCGGAAAGGAAATTCCTATCTATATAAGCGACTACGTGCTTGCCGGCTACGGCACAGGCGCCATCATGGCCGTACCGGCCCATGACAGCCGCGACTACGCCTTCGCCCGTCATTTCGATCTGCCCGTCATACCTCTGATAGAGGGCTGTGACGTTTCCGAGCAGAGTTTTGAGGCCAAGAGCGGCAAGATGATGAACAGCTCAAACGGCGAATTCTCGCTTGATGGCCTTGAAGTGCCTGAAGCCATCGCCGCCACCAAGCGCTACATAGCCGAGAAAGGCCTTGGCCGCGTCAAGGTCAACTATCGTCTGCGCGATGCCATCTTCAGCCGTCAGCGCTACTGGGGCGAACCATTCCCCGTATACTATAAGGATGGAATACCCCACCTGATGCCTGAATCGGCCCTGCCGCTGCTGCTGCCGGAGGTTGACAAGTATCTCCCCACCGAGACCGGCGAGCCGCCGCTGGGTCGCGCCAAGAACTGGGTAACCTCCGAAGGCTATCCCATCGAGCTTAACACCATGCCCGGTTTCGCAGGTTCTTCGGCCTACTATCTGCGCTATATGGACCCGGACAATAACGAAGCACTCGTGAGCCGCGAGGCCGATGAATACTGGCGCAATGTAGACCTCTACATCGGCGGTACCGAACACGCCACCGGTCACCTCATCTATTCGCGTTTCTGGAACAAGTTCCTCTATGACCTCGGTCATGTTGTAGAGCCCGAACCGTTCAAAAAGCTCATAAACCAGGGCATGATCCAGGGCCGCACAAGCTTTGTCTACCGCATCAAAGACACCAATACATTTGTGTCTCTCGGCCTTAAGGACCAGTATGACACCACCGCGATCCGCGTGGATGTCAACCGCGTCAGCAACGATGTGCTCGATATCGAAGCCTTCCGCGCATGGCGTCCGGAGTTCAAGGATGCCGAATTCATACTTGAAGACGGAAAATACATCTGCGGCTGGGCTGTAGAGAAAATGTCGAAATCAATGTTCAATGTGGTCAATCCCGATGACATTGTGGAGCGCTACGGAGCAGACACGCTGCGTCTATATGAAATGTTCCTCGGCCCGATCGAGCAGAGCAAGCCTTGGGACACCAACGGCATTGACGGCGTCAACCGTTTCATCAAGAAACTCTGGGCTCTCTACTTCAAGGGCGACAACTGCCTTGTGGATGACAGCAAGCCCTCGGCAGAAGCTCTCAAGGCCGTCCACAAGCTCATCAAGAAGGTGACAGCTGACATAGAGAACTTCTCTTACAATACATCAGTGGCCGCATTCATGATCTGTGTCAACGAGCTTTCGGCCTGCAAGTGTCACAGCCGCGAGGTGCTCGAACCTCTGGCAGTAGTGCTCGCACCCTTCGCTCCCCACGTGGCCGAAGAACTCTGGCACAGCGCCCTCGGCCATGACACCACCGTCAACGATGCCCGCTGGCCTGAATGGAACGAGGAATATCTCAAGGAAAACACCGCAAATTATGCCGTTTCCTTCAACGGTAAGGCGCGTTTCACCATCCAGGTACCTGCTGACCTTCCAAAGGACGAAGTCGAGAAACTGGCCCTTGAAAATGAATCCTCGGCCAAGTGGCTCGAAGGGAAGACTGTCAAGAAGATCATCGTAGTCCCCAACAAGATTGTCAACATCGTCATCGGCTGATAAAGCCTGACAAAATTTACTAATAAAAAGCGACAGATGGAATCCCGTATCGGAAACGGTGTTCCATCTGTCGCTTTTTATTTCTCCTGTTCTGATTTATTCCATTCCTTTGAGGAGATCTGGGCGGAGGAGACGGGTGCGGGCGAGGGCCTGCTCGTGTTTCCAGTCGTCGATCTTTGCAGCATGGCCTGAGAGAAGTATGTCAGGCACACGCCAGCCCTTGTATTCTGCCGGGCGGGTGTAGACGGGAGGAGCGAGAAGATTGTCCTGATACGAATCGCTCAGGGCGCTTTGTTCATCGCCAATGGCACCGGGGATCAGACGGATTATGGCATCGGCTATGACCACTGCCGGAATCTCGCCTCCGGTCAGCACATAGTCGCCTATCGAGATTTCTTTCGTGATGAGATGTTCGCGGATACGGTAGTCTATACCTTTGTAGTGGCCGCAGAGAATGATGAGGTTCTGCGACAGCGAGAGGGTGTTGGCCATCGGCTGGTCAAACTGTTCGCCGTCAGGCGAGGTGAATATAACCTCGTCATAGTCACGCTGCGATTTCAGGTGGGCTATGGCGCGGTCTACCGGTTCGATCTGCATTACCATTCCGGCTTCGCCTCCGAAGGGGTAGTCATCGACCTTCCGGTGCTTGTTTGTGGTGTATTCACGCAGATTGTGGACCACTATTTCACACAGCCCCTTGTCCTGCGCGCGTTTGAGAATCGAGCAGTTGAGAGGCGATTCGATCATTTCTGGGAGTACGGTGAGTATGTCTATTCTCATTTTTCAGTGTTACAGTTACAATTTGCTTTTTATGCGCCAGGGGGCGGGATAGAGGTTATTGGAGCGGCGTCCGAGGTTTTTGACAAAACCGAGCGGACGGCCTGAATATCTGAGCAGCACGAAGCCGCAGGGAGTGTCGTCAGGCAGCGTCACGGCATCGCCGCTGAGGTATGCCAGGGCCTCGTCACGGCTGATATCGGCTGTAGGAAATGCCGACTGCGAGAGAAGCGGGGAGAGTGCAAGCGGCTGGGAGGGTATCAGGTCGCGGCCTTTTACGGTGGCAAGCGGAATGCCTTCGTGGATCACATCGATCTCTCCTTTGAGCTTACCGAGGAGGTCCATATGAGCGGCAGGGAAGGCGCTTATGCGGTCGTTCTCGGCATAGAGTGTGACTTTTTCAGCCCATAGGCTGTCAATCCATCCGGAGGCTTCTTTTGGTATCTGTGTACGGCCGGATTTTCCTTTGCCTTTGGCTTTCTGATGTCTGGCCGGAGAGTCAGGGGAGAAGGGTTTCCACTCCCCTTTCTTGCGAACCACGGCTACAAAGAGGCCCTCGCCTTTGAGCCTGTCGGGCATGAAGCGGTAGCAGTGGTGAGGTGTGGAGATGCCTGGAGCTATACCCCACTCCGGATCAACGTCTACGGCCACGCTTTCAGCACCGAGTTCTTCGATTATGCGTGAGACCATCTCCTCGTTTTCGAGACGGTTGAAAGTACAGGTGCTGTAGATTAGAAAACCGCCGGGTTTCAGTGAGGGCCAGAGGTTGGATATGATCATCCACTGGCGTTCGGCACATTCGCTGACAAGACCTTCCGACCATTGGGCTATGGCTTCGGGGTCTTTCCGCATCATGCCTTCGCCTGAGCAGGGCACATCGG
Organism: Duncaniella muris; assembly: GCF_003024805.1. Taxonomy (GTDB): domain Bacteria; phylum Bacteroidota; class Bacteroidia; order Bacteroidales; family Muribaculaceae; genus Duncaniella; species Duncaniella muris. The sequence continues at coordinate 11,422 of NZ_PUEC01000045.1, read as the reverse complement.
CTATGATCATGTCAAAACTGTTTTTGAGCCTGCGGAAGGCTGCTGTGTCGCCGCGGGTCACAACGGTGAATGGCGACGACCATTTGATGAGGTTCTCGCGCAGCACAGCCGCACGTGAGGGCACATACTCGTTGGCCACCGTCAGCGAACCTTCCGGCAGAGAGTCTATCGCGGCTGTGGTTTTGCCTCCTGGGGCGGCGCAGGAGTCGAGCACCCGCAGCGGCAGTCCGGAATCTTTGCAAAGTTGGCTGACCACATGGCTGTGGAACATTGAGGAGGCCTCCTGCACATAGTATCCGCCCTGATGAAGCAGCGGGTCGAAGGTGAAACGCGGACGCCGGTCAAGATAGAAGCCGTTGCGGCACCAGGGCACTTCAGCGCAGATCTCAGGCACTTCAGCGGCGCTTACATTTTTAGAGACGTTGAGTCTGACTGACACGCAGGGCTCGCCCTCGGCGAGAGCATCGCCAAGCTGCGTCAGATTCATTTCTTTAAGTTTTTCGAGGAATATTTCAGGCAGAATGCGTCGGTCCATCGGAAAGCAGGTTAAGAGGGTGTGGCGCGCCGGAGGGGTCGGCCCTCATAGCGTTCGAATTTCTCGATCCACTCTTCGGAGATAGGTACCGAGGTGTTGGTGCGGATGTCGAAGCCCGACATTATGGTGCGGCAGGTGCATTTGACCTGACCGGTTTTGACAGCGCGTACACGCTGTTCGATCATCAGACTCTTTTCGCCAATCGAAACCACTCCGGTCTCCACCTCGATTTCTTCGTGGAAGAAGGTCGGGGCACAGAAGTTGGCGTTGATATTAACGATCACCACACCCATCTTCCTGATGTCTACCTCACCGCCGTTGACCGCCTCGAAATAGCGTGCTTTGGCGAGATCCATGAAGGTAAGATAGACACTGTTGTTGAGATGTCCGAGCATGTCGATGTCATTGAATCGCATCTGCAGGGGCATCCGGTGGCGATAATTTTCTATGACAGATTCACAATAGTTTGAGCTCATTTGTCAGATAGTTTTTTTAATGAAACTGCACATCGCTGATTACCTCGGCGCCGACCACCCGGTTTATGGCCGAGATGAGCCTGTCGCGGTTGAACGAAAGCTCGTTTTTGAGCGGTGCGGAGGTAAGATAGACGTGCAGCACACCATCGCTGACATAGCGCCGGGTGGTGTAGCGGTTGATGGCAGGCCCTACCACGTCGATCCAAGCGGCGGCGGCTTTCTGGGCGTTGAGGCTTTCAGTGAGACCGGCCCGCTCCATCGCTTCGTCGATTATGCCTGCTATATGTTTGGGATATGTACGTTTCATTAGTGCATCGGGCTAAAGATACCGTTTTCCACCATCCACATCCGGTAGTCGCCGCCCGTGCGGCTCATTATCTCGTCGAGGTGTGTGCGGTTGGTGTCGGTGATGAAGATCTGTCCGAAGGAATCGGAGATGACAAGTTCCATGATGCGTTCCACTCTCGAAGCATCGAGTTTGTCGAAGATATCGTCAAGGAGCAGCAGCGGTCTTATTCCGGTGGCGCGGTGGAGGAAGTCATACTGGGCCAGGCGCAGGGCTATGGTGAAGGTCTTGCACTGTCCCTGCGAGCCGGTGCGGCGCATAGGCATGCCGTCAAGATCCATGCCGATGTCGTCGCGATGGATACCTACGGAGGTATGTTTCACTATCTCGTCATGGCGGCGAGCCTCGTCGAGAAGAGTCTGCAGGGTGATGTCCGGACGGTTCAGACCGCTCTGATAGCTGAGACTGACGTGTTCGCTGCTGCCGGCTATCGAGGAGTAGTAGCGGTCAAAAATTACTGTCAGTTCGGCAATGCGGGCGGCGCGGACAGAGTGGATGTAGTCAGCGGCCATCTCCATCACGATCTCTACGGCGGCATAGAGATTCGGGTCGACCGAACCTTCGCGCAGCAGCTTGTTGCGTTGTTCGAGAGCACGGTTGTAGCGGATGAGGCTGTCGAGATACAGGGGGTCGCTCTGCGAGATCACCATATCCATCCAGTGGCGGCGTTCCTCTCCGCTCTCGCGTATGAGATCAATGTCCTGGGGGGCCACCATGACCAGCGGGAAGCTGCCTATGTGTGAGCTTAGCCGGTCATATTCCTTTCCGCCGCGTCTGAGGCTTTTGCGCCGTCCGGCAGTGAGGCCGAGAGTGAGCTCCTCATCGGTATCCTTGCGGACATATTTTCCGCGGGCCATTGCGAAGTCTTCGCCACGGCGGATAACCATTTTGTCAGGCACCCGTGAGAAACTCTTGCAGAAGCTCAGGAAGTATATGGCATCCAGCATGTTGCTTTTGCCCATGCCGTTGTTGCCGAGAAAACAGTTCACCTTTCCCGAAAACTCCAGACGGGCTTCCGGGATGTTCTTGAAATTGGTCAGTGACAGTTCTTCTAATCTCACAGAGTGCAAAATTACTCAAAAAATCACTTACCTTCCACTATATCGAGGATGATTTTCGGGATGTCGGTATTGTCGTTGAATGAAGCGAATTTCTCAGCGCCGACGCCGATGGCATAGACCGGCACCAGACCGCCGCTGTGGCCGTTGGTGGTCCAGCCGAGACCTGTGGCTTTGTCCATGATGTCAAAAACTGTCTGTGAGAACTCATCGAAGTTGTCATAGAGTGTTTTCTTGTCCTTGCCGTTGCGGAGCACCAGGCAGCGTTCGAAATCCTCTTTCAGCTTGGCGGTCTGCTCTTGGGTCACAGGCACAAATTTCCAGAAACCGAAATTGTCGGTCAGATATTCCTCCATATCTTCCCAGCGGTAGACGCGGCGGTCTCTCATGAGACTTTTGCAGTATCTGGAGAAGGCTGATTTCGACATTTTCTGATAGTCGATGTATTTGAGGCGCAGATTGTAGCCCACGGTGTTGTTGCCAAGGCCCATTCCGCCTGTCTCATGGTCTGCAGTGACTACGATGAGGGTTTCGTCAGGGTGGGCGAGATAGAAGTCATAGGCTACCTTGAGAGCTTCCTGGAAATTGAGGGTTTCCTTGATGACAGTGGCTCCGTCATTGGCATGGCTGGCATGGTCTATGTTGCCGCCTTCAACCATCATGAAAAAGCGGTCGCGGCCGTTTTTCTGGAGATGTCTGAGGCAGGCCTCGGTCATGACGGGGAGAGTGAGTACACCGGGAATGGAGTCGATCGTATAGCCGATGTTGCCGGTGTTGATCGAGTCGGTGTTGAGAAGCACCACACGGCGTGAGTCAATGGTTTCAAGAGCGTCTGTTCCGCGGACCACGGCCACGTTGTTCTCAACGAAATATTTCATCAGGTCTGTCGGGTTACCTTTTTTGTCCTTGATACCTCGCAGGTTTGAGCCGGCTATGAAGTCATAGCCGCAGGCGGCAGCATCTTTGCCTATCTCGTAATACATCGAGCGTTTGGGCACGTGGGTGTAGAAAGCGCCCGGAGTGGCATCGTCAGGAGCCACTGAGGTGACCAGCCCCACACCGAAGCCGTCATCAAAGAGGGTCTTTGCAACTGAGACAACCTCGGCCGAATCAGGAGTCATGCCGAGCATACCGTTGTTGGTCTTGTTGCCTGTCGAGAGGGCCGTTCCGGCTGCTGCGGAGTCGGTTACCGGGCTGGAAGCGGAGTAGGTTGTCAGAGTCGAGGCTACCGGAAACTGCATCATGAGCAGATGGTCATCATTGCCGAGCACCGTACGGTTATAGGCTTCGGCAGCCATGACCTGGCCCATTCCCATTCCATCGCCGATATAGTAGAAAATATATTTCGGAGTGCCGGCCAGGATGGCTCCGGCAGCCGTCAGCATTGTCAGAAATGAAAATAATCTGGTTCTCATGAAAAGAAGTGTTTGTATAGTTTGGATTATCAGTTGTATTTAAGAATTTCGTCAATCGGATGGCGTGAGTTTGACAGACGCGGCACTTTGCGCTGTCCGCCGAGTTTTCCTGTAGCCGCAAGCCATTTGTCGAAGACTCCTTTTCTGCCTTTGACTATGGTCAGCCGGTCGAGAAAAATTCCGTGGCTGCGCTTTGCCTCGTAGTCACTGTTTTCCTGCTGGAGCGCAAGGTCGAGCTGCCGGGCGAATTCATCGATTGATTCCGGCTCTCGGTTGAACTCTATCAGCCATTCGTGGCGTCCGCGTGAGTGGTCCGAGGCATAGACGGGTGCAGCCGTATAGTTTGATATCTCGCAGTCAAGAGTCTTGCAAACTTTTGTCAGCGCGGCCTCGGCGTTCTGGACCATCAGTTCCTCGCCGAATGCGTTGATGTAGCTCTTGGTGCGTCCGGCAATGGTGATCTTCAGCGGCTCCACCGATTCGATGCGCACCGTATCGCCCAGCGGATAGCGCCATAGGCCGTTACATGATGTGATCACAAGCTCGTAGATCTCCCCTTCCTCCACCTTCCATGCCGGAATGATCTCCGGGCGGTCTGAATCGGCTTCCTCCGTGCGGATGAATTCGAAGAAGGTTCCGCAGTCGAGCAGAAGCAGCATGGCCTGGTCGTCAATGGCGTTCTGGACAGCGAAGAATCCTTCAGAGGCATTGTAGCATTCCAGATAGCGCATTTTCGGATCTGTGATGTGGCTGTATTGCTCGCGGTAGGGGGCCATCGAGATGCCCCCGTGGAAGAAGACTTCGAGGTTGGGCCAGACATCGTGGATTGTCTGCGCGCCTTTTGCCTTGATGATCTGTTTGAGGACGGTGAGAAACCAGGAGGGGACGCCTGATATGTTGGTGATGTCATGGTCAGCCGCGGCGCTGACCAAAGCCGGGAGTTTTACCGCCCAGTCTTCAAGCAGAGCTATTCGTTTTGATGGAACGCGGGTCAGATTGACCAGCGGATTGATGTTTTCTATGAGGTTGGCCGAGAGATCGCCTACTCTGACTCCGGGAGGCAGAGTCAGTTCATTGGCGAAGCTGCCTCCGAGTATGAAGCTCTTGCCTGCGAAGATGCGGCTGTCGGGGTAGAGGCTGAGGTAGTGGCTGATCACAGAACTGCCCCCTTTATAGTGCGATCGGCTGAACGAGGCGGGGGTGACTGGTATGTATTTGCTCTTGCCGTCAGAGGTTCCTGACGACTGGGCGAAATTGCGGGTGAGGCCGGGCCACAGCACGTCTTTCTCTCCCGCTATCATTCTCATGACATAAGGGCGCAGCCCGGCATAGGCCGAGACAGACGGAAGCAGACGGCGGAAATCATCATATGACCGGACCTCGCTCAGGCCTTTTTCCGCGCCCCATTTTGTCTGTCGCAGATTGCGTAGCAGAAAGTCGAGCTGGCCGAGTTGTATTTCCTGTGTGCGGCCGGTCCAGGAAAGCGCTTCTTTAACTCTCCTGCCGAGCAGGAAACGGGCAAGGGGTGTGAAATTCATTTTTGGCAGTCAGTGTTGATGATTATCAGAGTCAATGGCCGTGAAGGCTGTGTTTTCAACAACATTACGGCTGATGCGGTTCAGAGTTCGTCGGGATGCTTGCGGTAATATTCCTGAAGCAGAGGTCCGATATTGAAATAGAAGCCTCCGCGCTGCTTGCCTGATGAATCCTTGACGGTGATGTATTCGTATGAGGGATCGTAGAACACGTGGTCGGCCACGGAGTAGTCCATCATATTAAGAAGCACATATTCATGCTGCGGTTCTATGACATACCATGCGTTTTCCTCATCCTCGCCGGTTCCGGTCGAGACGATGGCCATGAGCAGATAGTTGAGCTTATACTGCCAGATGTTGGCCAGATTGTTTTTGCCTTTCTCCCGGAGGGCTTTTATGAGCATCACCATCTCTCCGAGATTGAAGGGATTGTCGGCAAGGGCTTTTTCGGCATACATTATCACCGAGTCACACTCCTGACGGGTCAGTTTGCGCGAGCGGTCAAGCACGTTATACTGGATGTCGCGCTGCGAGGAGCGGTAGGGGTTATAGTCTTCCTGAAACATGTAGCCGAGGTAGAGATGGCGGTACTTGTCTATTTTCATCAGTGTGTCATTGCGCTGGAACTCTTTCATGAGCCGCGGGTAATAGTAGGGCGACTTGCTGTCAAGAGTCTCAAGGCGTATTTTTTCCAGGTCGGGTTTCTCGCGTTTGAGCTGTTTTCCTGCCGACTGTGCTGCGGCACTGACTGAAACGATTACTGAGAGTATGATGGATAGGAGGATGCGCATATTTCAGATTTTAAAGATGAGCCATAAAAGGGCGGTTCCGGCCATGCAGACGGCTATGACTGCGGGGAGTCCCTTGGCACAAAGATAGTTCAAAAATTTGGAAGATGGAAATCCGAGAGCTTTTCCGGCTGGAGTCTTGCTGTAGGCTATTCCTCCGAGAATGGCTCCCGCCACACCTCCTATGATCATCCATGCGTGGGAGATTACGAGGCCTGTCATGGCGCCTGCAAGAGCAGCACCTGCTATGTAGCCAAGTCCGCGCCGCGATCCGGAGATGCTTTTTGGCAGCATGAACGAGAGGACCACCACGATGACGGTGGCTATCCCCCAGAAAATCAAAGTAGAGACTGTTGGGAGCGAGGCTTTGGCCGCGGCCACACATAGGCCTGTATAGACAACTATGATTCCATAGCGGTTCGAAGCGAAGACAAGACCAAGTCCTGCGAGCAGAAGGATGACGGTGATCAGTATCAGCATGGCTAATTATTGAATAGTTGAAGTGAGCTTTCGGTTGATGGTTTCTGGCGGTGTTTTCTAATTTAACGTAAATTATCGGCCCAATGTTGCTGCAGAGTGTTAAAAGTCGTACTTTTGCATTAATAAAAGCACGTTAAAAGCACGTTCAATGAGCGGCATAAGTAACTCTGAGAAATTATCAGCAGGAGCTACTTAACATTATATTTTTATTAAACCTCTTGATTTTGAAGAGTCACTTACAGTCAACAAAAACTAATTTTTTTGGCACTTTGCTGAAATATGGCGTTCCGCTTGTCATTTCGGTAGGGCTTTGCTGGCTTTTGTTCAGCAACGATGATATTGATCTGGCAGGAATGATGGAGATTGTCAGGCGGGAATGTGATTTCCGGTGGATTCTGCTCAATCTGCTCCTCGGCATCATGGCCCAGGTTTTCCGCGCGGCCCGATGGCAGATACAGCTGAGGGCTCTTGATATACGCCCCCCGTTCCGGCAGCTGGTGCTTAGCATCTTCGGCACGTATTCGGTCAATCTTGTGTTTCCGCGCCTTGGAGAGGTGTGGCGCACAGGCTATATAGCGGCCCGCGAGCGCGCCCCGTTCACTACGGTGTTCGGTTCGATGGTGGCCGACCGTCTGGCCGACACTCTGACCGTGCTGATTCTTCTATTGCTGACTTTCATACCGGCCGGAGCGCAGCTCAGAGAATATCTTGGACAGAGCGGAGGCGCTTTGGCCCGGATCAGTGAGATTCTGGGCTCTCCCCTGCTCTGGGGTTTTGTGATAGCCGCAATGGCCGCTGTCTGGTTTGTGTTTGTAAGATTTCCTGAGCATAAGGTGATAGCCCGTCTGCGCTCTATCATAAGCGGCCTGTGGAAGGGATTCGCGGTAGTGGTCACAATGCCCGGTCGCGGACGGTGGCTGATCTTCACGGTGCTTATATGGAGCTGCTATATCATGTCGCTCTATTGCGCTTTCAGAGCCTTCCCGCTTACAGCCGAGGTGCTGGTGATTCACGGGCCTACTGCTCTGGCTGTATGCTTTGTGCTGACGAGTCTTGCTATGGGAGTGCCCTCTAACGGCGGCATAGGACCCTGGCAGTGGGCCATGATTTTCGGCCTCACTCTCTATTCGGCAGGTGTGGCTGGCCTCACACATGAATATGCTCTGACTTTCGCCAATCTCGTGATGGGTGTGCAGACTCTGATGCTGATTGTCCAGGGACTTTTCACTTTCGGCTGCATAGCTTTTTCAAAACGTTCAAAACCACTGTCAAAATGAAATTCGACGATAGCGACGAGGACTACTTCCTCCATGATTTCAGCCGTAAAGACCGTCAGTCGGAAGAAGATCAGCGGCACTCCCCTACTCCTGATCCGTCTGATCCGGCCACCCGGCCGGCGGCACCGTCATTCGATTTTTCCGATGGCGGCTCTGACAGTTTACGGACAGCGGAAGCCGGAGAGACGCGCCGCAAACGCGGCCACGGATGGCTGTGGTTTTTCCTTGTCGTTGCGGTAGTGCTTGCCGCCGCGGTTACCATACGTTATTTTGTGCCTTACGTCACTGAGTCACGTGTCACCGGCTATGTGACTCTCGTGGAAAAACGCGGCATTGTCTTCCCTACCTTTGAGGGCGAGATGGTCAGCGAATCACAGCTGGCCGACACTACCCGCATCTATTCCCGCGATCTCAGTTTCAGCATTCCAGACGATGATCTGGCACTGCGGCTGCAGCAGTATCAGGGCACAGGGCGTCCGGTGACTGTCACCTTCAAGCGTTATTACGGCACTCTGCCTTGGCGTGGCGCGTCAAACACGGTGGCTGTAGATTTCATGCCGGCTGAAAAGCAGCGCTGACAGACGGTAGTAAAAAACACATCAATCCAACCGAATTACTCACACCTCTCCCCCTATTATTTCTAAAGTGGACTACAGAATACTTCCTCCCGACGGTTTTTTAGAAGCGCGGCTGCGGCTTCCGCTTTCAAAGAGCATGAGCAACCGTGCTCTGATCATCAACGCTCTGACTCCCGGAGCATCCGAACTTGAAAACGTGGCCGAATGTGATGACACCTACGCAATGCGCCGGGCACTTTCGTCGCTTGACGCAGATGTGATAAATATAGGCGCAGCCGGAACCACTATGCGCTTCCTGACAGCTTTCATAGCCTCACGGCCAGGATGCAGCCTGCTGCTCGACGGCAGCGAGCGTATGCGTCACCGCCCTATAGCTGTGCTTGTCGATGCTCTGCGCTCGCTTGGAGCCGATATAGAATATGCCGGAGAGGAGGGCTTTCCGCCTCTGCGCATCAGTGGCCGCCGTCTGAAAGGCGGAGAGCTGACTCTCGACTCTACGGTTAGCTCGCAGTATATCTCGGCTCTTCTGATGGTGGCGCCGCTTATGGAGGAGGGTCTGAAGCTTACGCTGAAAGGAGAGACCGTGTCGCGCCCCTACATACTGATGACATTGAAAATGATGTCGGAAGCAGGTATAGAGAGCGAGTTTGCAGGCAACTCTGTGAGCATAGCTCCGCAGGCCTACAAAGCATGGAACTTCCGGGTTGAGGGCGACTGGAGCGCCGCCGCCGCCTGGTATGAGATCGAGGCTCTTTCATCGGGCACCGTTACAATTGACAATCTCTGCCGCGAGTCGTTTCAGGGTGACCGCAAGCTGGCCGACATATTCGGGCATTTAGGCGTTGTGACCGAATGGGAGGGAGAGGACGGAGGCTCTGACCTTGTGGCATCTCCTGACCAGGATGCACGCCTGCGGATTGATTTCTCTGATACTCCTGACCTTGCGCAATATGTCATTGTGACCTGCGCCATGCTCGGCATACCGTTTCATTTCACCGGTCTGTCGACCCTCGCTATCAAGGAAACAGACCGGGTGAAGGCCGTCTGCACCGAAATGGCCAGACTCGGCATTATCATGCAACCGGAGGGCAATGATGTGCTTTCGTGGGAAGGACAGCGGCGGCCTATGACCGAACTTCCGCGTTTCGACACTTATGATGACCACCGAATGGCCATGTGCTTGGCTCCGGTGGCTCTGTTCGTGCCGGGCATAATCATCAATGATGTGGAGGTTGTCAGCAAGTCTTATCCTGAATTCTGGGATGAACTGAGGCGCGCGGGTTTCACTCTTCTTGACGGAGACGCACCTCTCCCCGACCCTGACGACGAATGATCTTTGCAGATAATCACCAATATTACTTGACTACTGACTGACTACAGATGACAGGCGCACTGATTATACTCGCTGTGACAGTTCTGACAGGACTGATTCTCTATCTTACCCATAGGCCGGATAGCGCATCTGCAAATGAAGGCGGCTCCCCTGCCCTTTCGGGCTCTCATGACTCTGACGGAGAGGAGTGTTGCGGACTTCATGCCGTGTGTGAGAAAGGCCTCTCCCCAACCGAAGGTCCTGTCTATTTCGACGATGAGGAACTCGACCGTTTCGCAGGCCGTCAGCCCGACAGCTATACCGAAAGTGAGGTTGAAGAGTTCCGCGAGGTGCTTTACACACTTCTGCCCTCTGACATCTATCCGTGGGGTGCCTCTCTGACCCGGCGTGACATAGCTCTCCCCTCTTCTCTGCGTGACGAATGGCTTATGCTGGTCAACGGCTGAGGCCCTCTAAGAGCCCTATAATTATGATAGAGATACTGCAATATGACTTTTTCAGGAGTGCTGTGATCGGAGTCCTGCTCCTGAGTGTGGCTTCGGCTATAATCGGCACCTATATAGTGACGCGCCGCCTCGTCTCCATATCAGGGGGCATCACCCATGCCTGCTTCGGAGGTCTCGGACTGGGATATTTTCTCGGATGCAACCCAATTGCAATGGCCGCGCTTTTCGCTGTAGGATCATCGCTTGGGGTTGACTGGATGGCCAGGCGCCACAGAGTGCGCGAGGATTCGGCTATTGCTGTCATATGGGCGTTGGGCATGGCCTTGGGCACACTTTTCATTTTCCTTACTCCCGGCTATGTGCCAGAACTTAATGCCTTCCTGTTCGGCAACATCCTGACCATCACTCACGGCGATCTCTGGACATTCGGCATTTTTACCGCAGTGTTGCTGCTCTTTGTGGCCGCTTTTTTCCGTAAGATAGTCATCTGTGCCTTTGACCCTGACTTTGCACGGGTGTGTCGTCTGCCTGTCACCTTCATCACTACGGCCATGACTGTTCTGGTGGCTGTCTGCATAGTTCTTACAATCCGTCTGGTGGGTGTGATGCTGCTGATGTCCATGCTTTCACTGCCTCAGATGATAGCCGAGGTGTTCTGCAACCGTTTCAAGTCCATGATGCTGCTTTCGGTGCTGGTTTCGCTGCTTTGCTGCCTCGGCGGACTGTTTATGGCTACCGTTGTCGATGTGCCATGTTCGGCACTGATAGTGCTGACCATGACTGCGGCCTATATGGCCGTGCGCCTTTACAAAGCCATAGCCGGCTGAGGACGGCCGGCGGTGGCCATACCTCACGGCGCCCCTGTCCGGGGCGTCACGGCTTTTTCATTTAAGATAAAATAAAGTGTATACCTGCCCTTACCCGTTTCGAGCTGAAGCGGGTAATCTGTTGTATCTGTATTTCAGTTGTTTATCTCTTCGTTAAAATCTTATTTTTTTTCATTTTTGGCTTAAAAATCGCATTAGTCGGGTAAAGCTCATCGAGATATGTCTGATCAGTTCGGCCATGCCTTTATTCTTATCCGATTGTTTTTTGCGAAGTCCTTTCCATATTGAGAACACCGAGTAAACGATTCTCTGTATGGTGTCGAGGTTT
>NZ_PUEC01000044.1 GCF_003024805.1 Duncaniella muris | reverse complement strand
AAACCTCGACACCATACAGAGAATCGTTTACTCGGTGTTCTCAATATGGAAAGGACTTCGCAAAAAACAATCGGATAAGAATAAAGGCATGGCCGAACTGATCAGACATATCTCGATGAGCTTTACCAGACTGATGCGATTTTTAAGTCAAAAGTGAAAAAAATAAGATTTTGATACCAGAATAACTCTTTGATATACAGACATGGAAAAATTACCCGATTCTCAATGAACCGGGTAAGGGAAGATATGCTATTTATTTTAGGTTAAATGAAAGAGCCGTGTTGCTGCCTCTTCTTTAATCCTCATCTTCGGCACTTGCATCAGGAGCCTGAGGGAGAAAACGCGACAGCAGACCATAGCCTATGACTCCGGAAAGCAGCGATCCGGCCACAATGCCTACTTTTGAATCATTCAGCAATGCCACACCGGCCTCGCCCATGTCGCCGAACGAAAGGTTGGCTATGAACAGTGAGACTGTAAAACCTATGCCGCCAAGCATCGAGATCGCGGCCACCATTTTCCAGTCAGAGCCTTCAGGCATTGGAGCAAGTTTCATTCTGACTGTAAGCCAGGAAAACAGGAGTATTCCGACAAACTTGCCGATGACAAGACCGACAATGATCGCCAGGCTGATTCCACTCAGAACCGTCATCGGATTCATGTCCAGCAGATAGATCCCTGCGTTGGCAAAGGCAAACAGAGGTATGATCAGATAGTTTATGACCGGATGCAGCGAGTCTTCAAGATCCTGAAGAGGAGAAATCACCTTATCGGATGCACTCTCTATCTGCTTGAGCCAGTCCATCTGCTCATGATTCAGAATTGTGCGCCGCGAAAGCACATCATCTTCCTCTTCGTTGAAATTGCGGATGGAGCTACGGATTTTCTTTATATATTTTTCAGGCGCATAGACCGGGACCGAAGGCACACAGAATGCTACGAGCACTCCGGCTATGGTAGGATGAATTCCGGAATTGAGAAACAGGAACCACACAATCCCGCCTATGAGCACATAGAAAAATTTGCTCTGTATTTTCAAAAATCCGCCTCCGACGAGCAACACGGCCAGCCCGACAGCCGCATAGCCGATAAAAGCCATATCAATATGCGACGAATAGAAAGCGGCTATCACGATTATGCCTCCGATATCATCGACCACGGCAAGGGTGGTCAGAAATATCTTTAACGAGACCGGCACACGAGATCCAAGAAGCGCAAGCACTCCCAGCGAGAACGCAATGTCAGTAGCCATCGGGATGGCAGCTCCGTCTGCATAGTCACTTCCTGCCGCAAGGGCGAGATATAGACCGACGGGCACTATCATGCCCCCTATCGCCCCCATTATAGGCAGTAGAGCCTGGCGGAACGAAGAAAGCTCGCCGACGAGGACCTCTCGTTTTATCTCAAGACCGATCGAGAAGAAAAACACCGCCATGAGAGCATCGTTGATAAACTGCAGGACGGTCATCGGATGTCCGGCGTGTGACAACACATTGAAATCACCGATCTGCAATCGCATCGGCTGGTTCCAAAAGTCATTATACAATGTATTAAGACCCGGTATATTGGCTACCACAAGAGCCAGCACTGTGGCAAAGATCAATACATTTCCGCCGGAAGCGTGATGACGGAGGGCCTGGCGGGCGGCATAGAAAACGTATGACATAACAAATCAGTATTGTTAACTTATATAGTATATAGTTGTTAACAATCCTGATTTGCGAATAGTTGTCAGATCGTCACTCCTTACCGGTCTCTGCCGTGCTATCCGGCTGTCCGATTTGCGCCTGCATTTTCTCTGCTTTTTTCTTACGGCGCTTCAGCATCCATGCCACAAGACGACCGCTGCGGTCAAACACCATTATTATTACTATCACAGTAGCAAACAGAATGGTCAGGCCGTGAAGTATCTCTTTGGAGTCCGGATCAAGCTCTCTGTCAATTTCACTCAGCTGCGTGTCTGACACTATTTTGTAGCTGATAGACGAGAGAGTGCGTTTCCAGACCACGACACCGTCATGCAGAAACACTATGGCCGCATGTCCGCGCGCCAGCTCCTTTATAAGCGTAGGCTCTGCGGTATATATGTCATATGAGGCCATCGAGACATCACGCCAGCGCTCTATCCCCTCTTCGTCAGCATTGACCAAAGCCACCATTGAGCCTCCGCGATTACTGATATAGTCATTGAGTTCGTTAAGAAGATAGGTGTATGACAGGTCTACCTTTGACAGATCCGGGATAGTGACTATGAACTGGTCAGCCTCAGGATCAATTATATCGGCTGCGATGTTTTCGCCGTCTGAAATTACGGCAAATCCGTCAGTCACAGTCTCTGAACCTCCGATCAGACGGCGGTCCACGAAAGTCCATGTAGAATCCGGCAGATTGTCGAGCGTGAAACTTTCCTCCCGGCCGTCTTTTTCATAGATGAACTCATATTCCGCCTCTTCCTCGCTTTCCTCATCACTACTGTCGGCAGAGGCAAGCAGGTCGGTGCCAGGTTCAAAGCGGCGGAAATCAATCATCGGCTGCACATTATAACCGAAAAACGCCACGAACAGGATATAGAACGACAACAGGCCTCCGATCACCCACTGGACATAGGGCACAAAAAGGCCGTCGACCCGCTTGTTGAATCTGAACAGATACAGCAGGAAGAGCGTCAGGAAAATATTCTTTATGAAAGTGGCATTATTTGAAATCACCAGGAAGTCGCCGAAGCAACCGCAGTCGGCAACCGGATCGGCAACCGCTATATAGAGCGTGAGCGGCAGCATGAATGCCATCATCAGAAGCATGATCCATGTCACGGCCCTCTTGTAGCATCCTAACAGCAACAGAAAGCCACACACGAATTCCACCCCGCCAAGCAGGAAGGCGGCAAGCACGACCAAAGCCGACGGCACGTCCCAGCCCCAGACATCAAGATATTCCGCTATCTTATAATAGCTTCCCCAGACATCTATGCTTTTGGTGAAACCAGACAGCACAAAAGTCGCGCCTACAATCAGACGGAATATCCAGACCAGAGCCGGATGGAAGAAACGGTCAATCCTTTTCTTCGGTAAGTTTGATGATTGCGAAGACGGCATAATTAATTATATCCATATAGTTGGAGTCAATTCCTTCCGAGACACTCGTCTTGCCTCCGTTGCCTTCTATTTCCTTGACGCGCTGGAGTTTTGTCAGAATGAAGTCGGTATATGAATTGACTCTCATTCCGCGCCATGCATCGCCATAGTCATGAGTTTTGGCGGCAAGGAGATCACGTATCACTCTGACATATCTGTCATAAAGTTCCACAGCCTGCTCCAGGCTGATGTCAGCTTCATCGGCAAATCCGAGTTCAAGCTGGATAAGCCCCATGACACCATAGTTCACTATGGCATAAAATTCGCCGAGAATGCCCTCGTTGACCAGAGCCTCACCCTCTTCAAGAGTGCGGATGCGTTTGGCCTTTATATATAGCTGGTCTGTGATTGACCGCGGACGCATTATGCGCCACGAAGCACCGTAGTCAGCCAATTTTTCGGCATAGATCCTACGGCAGTCTCCAATCACCGCATCAAACTGTTCCAATGTAGATGTCGCCATGCGTGTTTATTGGTATATATGATGATATTTTTATATGAAAACAAAAAAGTTATGAAACCGGCCGCTAAAAACCTTCCGGTCCGGGCTTCGGTTTCATAACTTTTTATGAATTGTCAGCTTCCGGGATATTACTGTCCCAGAAGATTTTCGACACGCAGAAGATTCTCACCGTCATTAAGAACATAGTAGATGTTTTTGAGATAGCGGAGAGCATCAGTCTGCTCGCTGTCGAGCTGATAAGCTTTTTCGAGATATTTTACGGCTTCAAGAAGGATGGGACGCATGGTCTCATAGTTGTACTTGTTGTACTCGTTCTGCGGCATGTTGGCAGCAGCCTGATCAAGAGCGTCATATTCCTGCACAAGCATACGTCCGTAGTAGAGGTTGTTGTAAGCGTTTTCGCTGTCAAGTTCAACAGCCTTCTTGTAAGCATTCTTGGCTGCGATAGTGTCATTCTGCTGTTCTTTGAGCACACCGAGCGACAGATAGTAAGTGCCGTTGTTCGGATCAGAAGCAATCGCATTGTTGAGCATGTCGGTAGCCTTGTTATATTCCTTACGTTCAATGTAGCTGTTGACCAAACGCTGGAGGAAGGCGGGATTTGAGGTTCCGAACTTATCAAATGCAATCTGAGAGTAGCGGAGCTTGCGTTCCTCATCGTTCATCTGATATGCCACACTATAGGCATAGTCATAAGCTGCGGGTTCGTCATAGCCCACAGTAAGAAGCTGGTCAAATGACTCGGCTGCCTGTGGAAGCATTTCTGCCTGCCATGCGGCAAGAGCGCGGTTATATTCGATTGACGAAGCTGTAGAGTCGGGAAGTGCGGCGGGGGCGTTCTTTCCGAAGCGGGGATTTGCAGGGATGGCGAGATAGTCGGTGAAAGCCTCGTATGCTTTGCCGAATTCACGTGATTCCCAGAATGCGGCGCCTGCGTTCAGAAAGTCATTGGCATGGCCGGTGATCTGGCTCACGATATCTTTTGAGAGTTTGGTCTTGACCTTGCCTTTGGCATCGACAACAGTGTCACAGTCAAGGGCCTTGAGACCATAGTTATATCCGTCAAGAAGCGCGTTGCCCATGTCGACGAGGCTAACATCCTGGCCGATGGTCTTCTTGGCAAAGAGATCGTCATAGAGTTTAAAACCGGCTTTTCCGGGAATCCAGTAAGTGTTTGCTTCTTTCTCAGTTTCAGGATTTGAAAAGGCGGGAGTGATTGCCTTAATCGCTTTCTGATAAGCGGCATAAGTAGAGGCATTCTTGAATTCCTTTTCAGCTTCCTTCACCACGGCTACCTGAGCTGTCATTGAGGAGGCAGCGAGCAACCCAAAGGTTAAGACGCAGATTTTTTTCATAATGGAAAGTTAATATTAGGGGATTAATGATTATTCTTCGCTTTCTTCGGCGATCTCTTCGTCGAATTCGTCATCTACCTCTTCTTCAACGATATCAGCATCAAGAAGTTCAGCTTCGGTCATTTCCGGAGCTATATCCTGGGCCTCAACCTGTTCAACTTCCTCTTCAGGATCGGTATCTACGCAGCAGACAGAAGCGATCGTATCATTGCGCTTGTCAAGGTTTATGATGCGCACACCCTGTGTCGCACGGCCCTGCTGACGAATGTCGGCCACATGGATGCGAAGGGTGATGCCGCTCTTGTTGATGATCACGAGGTCATTGTCGTCACAGACACTCTCGATGGCCACAAGCGCGCCGGTCTTTTCAGTGATGTTCATGGTTCTGACACCCTTTCCGCCACGGTTGGTGACACGGTAGACTGGCACTTTTTCGCTTTCGCCGGCCTCGTTGGTCACGGTGGTGTCAAGCGGTGTGCGCTTGCCATAGCCGCGTTCACTGAGTACCATGACATCATTTGTTGTGTCAGCCGGCATGCAGATCATGCCTACAACCTCGTCATCATCACCGTCAAGAGTCATGCCGCGGACTCCGGCCGACATACGGCCCATCTCACGCACCTTGCTTTCAGGAAAGCGGATAGCGCGACCGTTGCGGTTGGCCAGAAGGATCTCGCTGTTGCCGTCTGTCATCTCGACTGCGAGCAGTTCGTCGCCCTCGCGGATGATGATGGCGTTGACACCCTTGGATCGCGGACGTGAGTACGCTTCAAGGCGGGTTTTCTTTATGACGCCCTTCTTGGTGGCAAACACAAGATTGTGGGTGTTGACGAATTCCGAATCTCCGAGCGACTTGGTGCAGATAAATGCCTTGACGCAGTCGTCAGAGTCGATATTGAGCATGTTCTGGATAGCGCGGCCTTTTGAATTCTTAGCTCCTTCGGGAATTTCATAGACCTTGAGCCAGTAGCAGCGGCCCTTCTGGGTGAAGAAGAGCATTGAATTGTGCATCGAGGCAGGATAAATGTGCTCGATGAAGTCTTCGTTGCGTGTATCAGAGCCCTTTGCGCCGACACCTCCGCGGTTCTGAGCGCGGAATTCGCTGAGTTGCGTGCGCTTGATGTAACCGAGATGCGAGATGGTGATGATCATGTCATCATCGGCATAGAAATCCTCAGCGTTGAAATCGCCGGCGGTATAGTCTATGTCAGTGCGGCGGGCATCGCTGTAGCGGTCACGCACTTCGATGAGTTCGCTCTTTATGAGTTCGCGGCAGGTAGCGTCATCTGACAGAATCAGTTCCAGACGGGCTATTTCCTGTTCGAGAGTCTCGTATTCATTGCGGAGCTTATCCTGTTCGAGTCCTGTGAGCTGACGCAGACGCATTTCGACGATAGCGGCGGTCTGCGGGTCAGTCAGGCCGAAGCGGTCGCGCAAGGCATCACGGGCGCTCTGGGTGTCGGAAGCTGCGCGGATAATGCGGATCACCTCGTCAATGTTCTGCGAGGCTATGATCAGACCTTCGAGTATATGGGCGCGCTCCTGGGCTTTGTTAAGTTCGAATCTGGTACGGCGTATCACCACATCATGGCGGTGAGCCACAAATTCAGAGATCAGATCCTTAAGATTCAGAGTCTTGGGGCGACCGTTGACCAAGGCCACATTGTTGACGCTGAACGAGGCCTGCATCTGAGTCATCTTATAGAGCTTGTTTAGCACCACATTTGCATTTGCATCGCTCTTGAGCTTGATGACTATGCGCATACCTTTATAATTACTCTCGTCGTTGATGTCAGCGATACCGTCGAGTTTTTTATCAGTGACAAGAGTGGCTATATAGGCGATAAGTTCGGCCTTATTGACACCGTAGGGTATTTCGGTGACAATTATATTCTCATGATTGTCTTCAACCTCAATCTCGGCTTTAGAGCGGATAACGATTCGGCCGCGACCGGTCTCATAAGCTTCCTTTACGCCATTGTAGCCATAGATTGTACCTCCTGTGGGGAAGTCAGGGGCCGGGATGTATTGCATCAGGCCTTCGATATCGATGTCAGGATTGTCGATATAGGCCACACAAGCGTTGATCGACTCTCCGAGATTATGTGTCGGCATGTTGGTGGCCATACCGACAGCGATGCCGGAAGCGCCGTTGACGAGAAGATTCGGAAAGCGGGTAGGAAGCACTACCGGCTCCTTGCGGGAGTTGTCATAGTTGGGCTGGAAATCCACGGTGTCACTGCCGATGTCGGCCAGCATTTCTTCACCGAGCTTTTCAAGACGCACCTCAGTATAACGCATTGCCGCAGCGCCGTCACCGTCGACCGATCCGAAGTTTCCATGACCGTCGACAAGTGTGTTGCGCATGGCCCAAGGCTGCGCGAGACGCACCACGGTGCCGTAGATAGAGGAGTCGCCGTGGGGATGGTACTTACCCATGACCTCGCCGACGCAGTTGGCCGACTTCTTGTGGGGGCGGTCAGAGGTATTGCCCATCTCATTCATCCCGTAAAGCACACGGCGGTGCACAGGTTTGAGACCGTCGCGCACATCAGGGAGCGCACGCGACACGATCACCGACATCGAATAGTCGATGTAGGCGTTCTTCATCTCGTTTTCTATATTAATTTTAATTATACGATCTTCTTCAATCATGTGTTTGAACGTGTTTAAAAACCGAGTATTTTCCCCACAAAGGTACGAATTATTTTACAAAAATCGTATCTTTGCCGATCAAGAATTGTTTTTTAATTGTTATTATGATATCACTGACCACCGTTAGCGAAGTTTGGCACAATTTTTGTAGTGTCAATCCATGTCAGTGACATTTATCCGACTCAACAATTACGGGACACTGACACACACACTACCCCTCTTTCATCACTTAACAAGAAAGGTAAATTTCAGATGGACACTGTTTATTCACAGAATTTCAAGGAGATCATAAGCGACTCTCCCAGACAGGCCGCCCGCCATAACACCCGCTATGTCATGCCGGAACACCTGCTGCTGTCGCTTCTCTCCGATATTGAAGGCGAGCCGGCACGCCTGATCGACCGTGCAGCCAAGGGCGCCTCTGCCTATGAGCTGAGAGAAAATCTCGACAAGGCCCTCTTCAACGCCGCTACTGACGCCGACTATCAGGGCACCGTAGGCATTTCTGATGTCAGTCTCAGCGATCTGACCGGACGCATTATCAAACTTAGTGCGCTCGAAGCCCGTATGCTCAAAAGCAACGAAGTTGACGCCACCCACCTGCTGCTGGCAATTTTCCACAATTCCGATGCTCAGAATTCGGAATTCATGACCGCTTTCCACCGCGCCGGCATTACATACGAGGCCATATATCGCCTGCTGGCCACCGATTCAGATCTTGCCACTCCGCTCAACGCCGACTTCGCCGAAGAAGACGAGGACGATGAGATGCCGCCACGCTCTTCCGCTCCTCAAGGCGGACAGCAGAGTTCGTCGGCTTCAGGCAAACGCCAGGGCGCCCCAACAGCTCAGCGCCGTGGCAACGACACTCCGGTGCTCGACAAATACGGCAACGACATGACTCTTGCTGCTGAAGAAAACCGCCTCGACCCGGTGGTGGGACGCGATGTCGAAATCGAGCGCCTGGCCCAGATCCTCAGCCGCCGCAAGAAAAACAATCCGGTGCTCATCGGCGAGCCTGGCGTAGGAAAATCAGCCATCGTCGAAGGCCTGGCCCTGCGCATAGTCCAGCGCAAGGTCTCGCGCATTCTCTTCGGCAAGCGCGTTGTGTCGCTCGACATGGCCTCGATCGTGGCCGGAACCAAATATCGCGGACAGTTCGAGGAACGCATCAAGGCCATACTCGATGAGCTTTCTAAAAACAAAGACATCATCCTCTTCATTGACGAACTCCACACCATAGTAGGTGCCGGAAATGCCGCCGGATCAATGGATGCCGCCAACCTTCTCAAACCGGCTCTGGCGCGAGGCGAGATCCAGTGCATCGGAGCCACAACTCTTGACGAATACCGCAAGAACATCGAAAATGACGGTGCTCTCGAACGCCGTTTCCAAAAAGTGATGGTCGAGCCGACCACCGCAGAGGAGACACGCATTATCCTTGACAACATCAAAGACAAGTATGAGGAGCACCACAATGTCAATTATACCCCCGAAGCACTCGATGCCTGCGTGCAGCTGACCGAGCGCTATGTCTCCGACCGAAATTTCCCCGACAAGGCCATTGATGCGATGGACGAGGCCGGCAGCCGTGTGCACGTCACCAACATCGCCGTGCCCAAGGAAATCGAGCAGCTCGAACAGCGCATTGAGGAGGTGGCCGCACAGAAACTCCGCGCCGCCCAGTCGCAGAACTTCGAGAAGGCTGCTTCATACCGCGACCAGGAGCAGCAGCTCAAAGCCACCCTCGAAGAATCGAAAGCCCGCTGGGAGGAACAACTCAATGCGATGCGCGAGACCGTCGATGCCGAAAAAGTGGCCGAAGTGGTAGCCATGATGACCGGTGTGCCCGTCCAGCGCATAGCCCAGGCCGAAGGCAAGCGTCTCAAAGAGATGGCTCCCACTCTCAAAGGCAGCATCATCGGACAGGATCCGGCTATCGAAAAGGTGGTCAAAGCCATCCAGCGCAACCGCATCGGTCTGAAAGACCCCAACAAGCCGATCGGCACCTTCCTCTTCCTCGGCCCGACCGGTGTAGGCAAGACCCACCTGGCCAAGAAACTCGCGGAATACATGTTTGACTCGGCCGACACTCTGATCCGCATCGACATGAGCGAATACATGGAGAAGTTCACCGTCTCCCGCCTCGTCGGAGCGCCTCCCGGCTACGTAGGCTATGAGGAGGGCGGACAGCTCACTGAAAAAGTGCGCCGCCACCCCTACTCCATAGTCCTGCTTGACGAGATAGAAAAGGCTCACCCTGACGTATTCAACCTCCTGCTCCAGGTGATGGACGAAGGCCGCCTGACCGACTCGCTCGGCCGCCGCATCGACTTCAAGAACACTATCATCATCATGACGTCCAACATCGGTTCGCGCCAGCTCAAAGACTTCGGCAGCGGCATAGGCTTCGCCTCACCGTCATCAAATGACAAGGACTATAGCCAGAGTGTGCTCCGCAAAGCCCTCAACAAGGCTTTCGCTCCGGAATTCCTCAACCGCATCGACGATGTGATCATGTTCGATTCTCTGTCAAAAGAGGCTATCTTCAAGATCATAGACATCGAGCTGGCAGGCTTCAACAAGCGTGTCAAAGAACTTGGCTACACACTGACAATCACTGACGAGGCCAAGAACTTCATTGCCGAAAAGGGCTACGACGCCAACTATGGCGCCCGTCCGCTCAAACGCTCCATTCAGAAGTATCTCGAAGACAAACTCGCTGAGCTGATCATCGACGCCTCTATCTCGGCCGGCGACGAGATCTTCGTCTCCTACCATCCCGGAGCCGAAGAACTCGACACTGAGATACGCCGTCCGTCAGCCCCCGCCCGGGCCGACAGTCTGACAGACGGGCAGGCATAATAGCAAACCTGATCTGCAGAATATCAACCAAAAAGATCGGCGGCCTCCAGCGAGGTCGCCGATCTTATGTCTGATAGAGTTTCGATTTCTATTTCAGCAGATTCCTGATTACTTTACAAGCACCTTCACTGCCTTCGAGCCCTGGCGCTTGATGTAGATGCCGGGGGCAAGATTCTCGCCATTGACGCGGACACCCTGGAGGCTATACCATTCAACAGGTGCGTTTTCGTCAGCGACAACATCTACAATACCTGACTCCGATGTCGGCATGCTCCAGTTTGCGGCTACGAATTTGGTAGTGCCGAATGTAATGTGGAAGTCTACACGGTCTTTATAGTATTTGACATCTGTAAAGGTCGGATTATAATATATACTCGGATTAGACTGAGCGTCGACGTTTTTTACATGTGTGTTGAACTGTTCTCCATCAGGAAGCTTGACAGTCAGAGACTTGTTTGAAGGCTTGTCAGTGCCAACATAATCATCAGCCACGCGTATTGCAGCGGTTGCTATTGGGCCTCCTTCCGCCGGGTTCGCAGCAACAGTCTTTCCGCTGATAGTAAACGGAATATTATAGCCTGACCTGCCGAAGTTGTAGACCACAACAGTGGTTTCATCAATCATATCAACATAGGTCGGCACTGTTTCATAAACACTTGTAGGATTACTATAAACGGCATAGTCCATGTCCACGAGTCGACCTTTTGGCACAGCGGGACCTTCTGCTTCTATAACTGCAAAACCGGTCTGATCGCCGAACTTGGTGTCGATATAGACTTTATAGCGTGCAGACTGAATGGTTTCGGAGCCTTCGATAACAACAGCATAGCTACCGGCCGTTTTCACGGCAAGAGCCCCGGTTTTGGTCTGGCCGGAAGCATCCTGAAGGCTGAATGTGGCACCTTCGATGACCTGATATGAGTCCGGATCATCTGAACTGACCCCAGCGGTGAATACCACAGGAGCTTTTCCGTCAGCACCTGCGCTACCTACCTTAAATGAAACAGCAGCTTCAGATCCGGCGAAATAGCTCAGTTTAAACGAATTGTCGCTACCAATTTCAACCGGGCTGAAAGAATTCTTGAACAATTCAGCGCCTGACGCTGTCTGATAGGCCACATCTACGCCTTCACGACCCTCAGCAACAGTCATATTAAAAACAACAGCACCATAATCACGTCTTGTATCCAGCAGATCAGGACCATTGGGAGTTTTATACTGAAAATAAGTCACTATACTCACTTCATACTCAGCCAGTCTCTGTGTCTGAGTAAAAGTTTCGCTTTTCAGCTTCACCCCATTAAGTTTTCCATTGATACATGAATACAGAAGACCGTCAACAAGAATCTGGTTCATCTCTTCATTGGCATCCTTATATTCCTTGATGGTAGTAAGGTTGAAGCGGCAGTTCTGACCATCCTTATCCTTAAGCACAAACAGACCAGGTGTCTTTATGTCCGGGAAAGCCAGCACATTGTCTTTGATGGTAAATTTCAGATCATATATTGAATTCTGATATTTTTTCAGAGTATAGGACCCGTCTTCATTCTTCACTAATTCATTTGTGGTCGGATTAAACAGCTCCTCCTGAAGTTCTGTGGCAGTAGTACTGCCTATCTTATAATATTTGACTGATACATCGTCAGCCTGGGCGGCAACACTACCGAGCAACAAGCCCACAATCGGGAGTAAAAACTTCTTCATAAGCAAAAAAGTGTTTGGTTAAAATTAGATTTATTGTGAATTTGATATCAATTTCGCTGTTTCGCTGTAAAGTTGAGAAGTTTTTTTTTGTTTTGCAACTTTCTGCTACAAAATTTTTAATTTTTGTAGAGTTTTGTTTAACGATCTGTCAATCCGACACGATTCAACACGCCATCTGCTATCAATCTGTCATTTTTGATGACCTTTTTCCAACAGATTGACACACCTCGTGATCAAGCGCCCAAAATCAAGCCGGCACCCCCGAATCGGGAATGCCGGCTTCTTTATCATTCAGTTCAAAAAACTGCCTGCCGATTACTTCACGAGCACCTTGACAGTCTTCGAGCCCTGGCGCTTCACGTAGATGCCGGGGGTCAGGTTTTCGCCGCTGACACGGATACCCTGAAGATTAAACCACTCAGCAGGAGCATTCTCAGAATCGGTAATAATATCTGCAATGCCCGACTGGTCAGCCTTAGGCTCCCACTCTACTTTGTAGTTCACATTGTTTTCATCCCGGAAATAGACTGCATATACCTTGCGCACACCGTTACCGTCTTTATAATGACAGACATCAGGCATACCCCAGAGATCCAGATCAGGAGCATGGTCATAAACCTCGATTTTAGGGCTGAAAATCATGTATCCGCCTTTGCCGTCGTCAAGTCTGGACTCAAGAACCGCTCTCGGATAGTCGGGAATAGTTACAATCTTATGCGTATTGCTTTCTACAAGATTGTCCTTGTCATCAAGCACCTGGTCCCATTTGCCGAAACCGGCGGCAAGATCAAGCTCCTGGAAAGCGGAAAAAGAGTCATCGCTGTTCGGCTCTTTTGGCTCGCTCAACTGGAATGCCACATTAAAGCCTGAACCAAGGAAGTCATAGGCCACAAAATTATTATCGTCTATTATATCAATGTGAGAATCATATTCACTGATTTTATTCCAGTCGTAGCTCTTGTCCATATAAGAGAAAGTCAGAGTATTGACAGCACCTTTCTTAAGCGGAGTTCCGTTCATCTCAAACACTGTATAGCCGGTGACATCTCCTACTTTTATATCGACATAAGCCTTATAGTGAGCCTTGTTCAATGAATATTCCTCGATCTGCTCGGCATAGCAACCCGCAGGACGCACCATAACCGGACCGGTAACAGTCTGACCGCCTGCTGTGACAAGGCTATAGACGGCTCCTTCAAGTTCCTGATACTGTTCGGGATCTTTCGCACTGTCGAAGCCCTCGGTAAATACAACAGATGACTTGCCGGCAGCCACTTCATCACCCGTGGTCTTCAGACCGATCTTCACTCCGGAATTCAGGAAGTTATACACGCTGGTCGAACGGTCTTCTCTGTGGAGAATAACGCTCTTGGTATCCTCAAACAGCTTATTGTCCGACGAATCTACATATGAAACATTGACCGGATCACTCGGAATAGTCATGTCAAAGATTGCCCATCCCGAAAGGTTCTTTTCGCTGTATGCCGGATTTTCGTTTCCGTATTCATCGACCTTATTGCCCACGGGAATGCGGAATTTGTTGGCAACCCATATTCTATAATGCTTGCCCTTGTCATCCGCTCCCCTATATTCTGCGACCGAAACATTTCTATAAATTATCACCGGAAAAGAAAGTTCCTTTTTCGGAACAGGAATAAATTGGCCAAGACTATAATACACATAACCGTCAACAGGCATCATCTTATACATGTACGGATCATCAGTGCCGGGTATAAGCACCTCATATTCGGCTTCTGCCGAGTTTTCAACAGAACTCGTATAG
The DNA here is from genome assembly GCF_003024805.1 of Duncaniella muris. GTDB lineage: Bacteria > Bacteroidota > Bacteroidia > Bacteroidales > Muribaculaceae > Duncaniella > Duncaniella muris. Next base: position 4,553 of record NZ_PUEC01000044.1, on the reverse strand, counting down.
ACCGGAGGAGCGAAATCAAGTATAGGAGAATTCCATACTTCTTTCGGGAAACGGTAGCTGAAATTCTCAACCCCATTATACACCTTTCTTGTGCCGTCTACCGAAAATGTGAGATCAAGTTCTGAATTTAAAAATTTCTTTACCGTATATGTCCCGTCTTCATTGATTATCAGTTCATGATCTATCGGATCAAAGATCTTTTTGTTAGCAAATCCCCAATAGCTGCCAGAAACCTCATAGCAGTTGATGGTGACCACATCAGCCTGAGCACCGGCAATTCCACAAAGAAGCCCTGCAACCGGAAGTAAAAATTTCTTCATGATCAGAAATGTTATAGATTTAGGTTGATTTATTAGATGTTGTTTTAAACTATCGCTTAATCTGTTATACTTTTTAAGTTCGGCCGTAAAGGTGAGAAATTTTTTTGGCTTTTGCAACTTTTTGACACAAAATTTAAGCATTCTATCAATTTTTGCTCACAAACTACTCGTCGCATGTTTCCTTTCGGCCCGAAAAACTGTCAATTTGTCACACCTGCACGCCAATAAGAATAAAAAATGAGAGAGAGACACCGCAAAGGCCTCTCTCTCCCGCTTTTTGATATACTTATTATATATAATAGGTGTCAGTCCAGTTTCAGCACTGCGAGGAATGCTTTCTGCGGCACTTCGACCGAACCGATCTGCTTCATGCGCTTCTTGCCTTTCTTCTGCTTTTCGAGCAGCTTGCGCTTACGCGAGATATCACCGCCGTAACATTTGGCCGTCACATCCTTGCGCACAGCCTTAATGGTCTCGCGGGCTATGATCTTGGCCCCGATAGCCGCCTGAATAGCGATGTCGAACTGCTGACGGGGTATCAGTTCCTTGAGTTTCTCACACATGCGGCGCCCGAAGGTCACGGCATTGTCAACATGGGTAAGAGTCGACAGCGCGTCCACGCTCTCTCCGTTGAGCAGGATGTCGAGCTTGACAAGCTTCGACTCACGGAAGTCATGCAGGTGATAGTCAAACGAGGCATAGCCCTTCGAGATGCTCTTGAGTTTGTCATAGAAGTCGATCACGATCTCACCGAGAGGCATGTCGAAGATCAGCTCCATGCGGTTGCCTGAGATATATTCCTGCTTGACAAGCTCGCCGCGCTTCGCCAGACAGAGGGTCATGATCGGTCCGATATAATCGGCCGCAGTAATGATCGAGGCTCTGATATAAGGCTCTTCGATATGGTCTATGAGCGTTGCCTCCGGAAGACCGGAAGGGTTATGGACCTCGGTCATGTTGCCGTGCTTGTCAAAGACGCGGTAAGATACGTTGGGCACCGTCGTGATCACATCCATGTCAAACTCACGGCCGAGACGCTCCTGGATTATCTCCATGTGAAGCAGTCCGAGGAAGCCGCAGCGGAATCCGAAACCGAGCGCCATTGATGACTCTGGCTGGAATGTCAGCGATGCATCATTGAGCTGAAGCTTTTCGAGCGAGGAACGGAGATTTTCAAAATCTTCGGTCTCGATCGGATAGACACCGGCAAAGACCATCGGTTTCACTTCTTCGAAACCGTCGATTGCCGCATCGCAGGGTGTGTTGACATGGGTGATCGTATCGCCCACTTTCACCTCGCGCGAGGTCTTGATGCCGGAAATTATATAGCCTACATTGCCGGCAGAGAGTTCCTGGCAGGGCTGCATGTCGAGTTTGAGCACCCCGATCTCATCTGCATTATACTGCTTGCCGGTAGCCACGAATTTCACGAAATCGTTCTTCCGGATCGTGCCGTTGACAATCTTGAAATAGGCAATGATACCGCGGAAGGGATTGAATACGGAGTCGAAAATCAGAGCCTGCAGCGGAGCCTGCGGATCGCCCTGGGGGGCGGGCACTCTCTCTACGATGGCACGCAGAATGTCAGGCACGCCTATACCGGTCTTGCCGCTGGCGCGGATCACTTCCGATGGATCGCAGCCGAGCAGGTCTACAATCTGATCTTCCACCTCATCGGGTTTCGCACTGTCGAGGTCCACTTTGTTGATGACCGGAATTATCTCCAGATCATTGTCAATCGCCATGTAGAGATTCGATATGGTCTGGGCCTGGATGCCCTGTGAGGCATCGACAATCAGCAGCGCGCCCTCGCAGGCCGCAATCGAACGCGAGACTTCATATGAGAAGTCAACGTGTCCGGGAGTGTCGATCAGGTTCAGGATGTAGTCCTCGCCATCAAGATGGAAGTTCATCTGTATGGCGTGGCTCTTGATAGTGATCCCTCGCTCACGCTCCAGATCCATGTCGTCAAGCACCTGTGCCTGCAGGTCCTTGGCGGCTACAGTATTGGTATATTCAAGCAGACGGTCGGCAAGAGTGCTCTTGCCGTGGTCAATATGGGCTATGATACAAAAATTGCGGATATTCTTCATAATTGGCTGCAAATTTAATGATTTTTTTCCACATTTCCCCCACCTTATATAATAACATATGTAATGACGCTGCGTTTTCCCTCCATTTTCCTATCGGTCTCGGACCTTTTTGCAGCCCATCGCAGCCTCGGCGCACCTCGCCACAAAAAAATAGCGCAAATTTTATTGAAAAATATTTGGTAGATTCAAAAAAACGCCCTACCTTTGCAGCGCAAAACCAAAACATGGTGAGCATAGCTCAGTTGGTTAGAGCGTCGGATTGTGGTTCCGAAGGTCGTGGGTTCGACCCCCACTGTTCACCCAAAGTGGTGATGAATCAGAAGATTCATCACCACTTTTCTCTTTCAATCCCCGCAATATTATTTAAGATATCGGTCAGACTCCACCGCCAGGCGATCGCTCAGACCGATGACACGTGGCACTCCGGTTGGGATCTCTTCCGCAACAATCTCCTCAGGTGTCTTCTTCAAAAGCATCATCACCAGCGCGCGAAGCGAGTTGCCGTGGGCCGCCACAAAGACAGTGTCATAGACCGCAAGCGTCGGCGCAATCAGCTCTTCCCAGCATGGTGCCACACGCCTGACCGTATCCTCAAGTGACTCCGTCAGCGGCAAGTCCTCCTCCGGAAGAGAGGCATAGCGCGGATCAGCCCCCGGATAGCGCTCGTCATTCACAGCCAAAGCCGGAGGCGCCACATCATAACTCCGACGCCAGATGTGCACCTGCTCATCGCCGAACTTAGCAGCCGTGTCAGCCTTGTTCAGCCCCTGCAATGCACCATAGTGGCGCTCGTTAAGGTGCCAGTCTTTCACCACCGGCAGCCACAGCCTGTCCATCGCATCAAGCGCTATATCAAGAGTCTGGATGGCACGGCGCAGATAGGAAGTGAAACAATATCGCGGCTCAAGGCCTGACGCTGCTATCAGCTCCCCCGCCCTCCGGGCCTCTACGCGGCCTTTGGGCGAAAGTTCCACATCGGTCCATCCCGTAAAGCGGTTTTCAAGATTCCATTGGCTCTGTCCGTGTCGCAGAAGTATCAGTTTTTTCATACCTATTTTATTCTAAAAAATAATCATTTATAGCAGAAACATCTCCGTGCGGCTTATAGTTGAAAGCGCAGCAATAATATTTAACATCAGTTCACATTCCACAACCCCCTCAGCGCTACTTTTGTTAACGACTATTAAATTAGCTAAGAATATTTGCACAGCCGAAAATAACTTCCTACCTTTGCATCGCAAAACGGAAATGACACCGTTTAAAGCCAACAGATTTGCGAAAATAGCTCAGTTGGTAGAGCACAACCTTGCCAAGGTTGGGGTCGCGGGTTCGAGTCCCGTTTTTCGCTCAAAGAGAACATTTAAAATACTTGTCTGTCGAGTTTTCGCACTTGCGAAAATAGCTCAGTTGGTAGAGCACAACCTTGCCAAGGTTGGGGTCGCGGGTTCGAGTCCCGTTTTTCGCTCCATAAAACCTTCAACAGAAATCTTGACAGACACCATGTCCGGGTGGTGGAATTGGTAGACACGCTACTTTGAGGGGGTAGTGGCCGTAAGGCTGTGTGAGTTCGAATCTCATCTCGGACACCTCGATTAAATCTGTAATGGATCGTTTTTCGACCGTTACTGATTTAAAACCACTTGTCTGTCGAGTCACCAAACTCGCGAAAATAGCTCAGTTGGTAGAGCACAACCTTGCCAAGGTTGGGGTCGCGGGTTCGAGTCCCGTTTTTCGCTCTAATGACAACCAACAGATGTCTTGACAGACAAACACCTATGTCCGGGTGGTGGAATTGGTAGACACGCTACTTTGAGGGGGTAGTGGCCGTAAGGCTGTGTGAGTTCGAATCTCATCTCGGACACCTTGAAAAATCCGCAACAGATCGTCTGACGATTATTGCGGATTTTTTATTTTATCCAGCCCCGCCCTCCACCCCGCCCCATTCGCTCCCTACTCCTCCGCATTGCATTTCATTGTCAGATTTCGGCTGTCTGTTTACACATACTTTTATCGTAAGTAAGTCGTAAAAATTAATTTATACTAAGCCGTATGGGCAAAATTGATATAGAGTTCAGATCCAAGCGCAGCCAACGCACGGTTAGTTGCATAGATCAGGGAGTCTGTGGAGCAATAATCCGCA
>NZ_PUEC01000043.1 GCF_003024805.1 Duncaniella muris | reverse complement strand
CCCTGTGACAATCGGTGTCTATCGTCTGACGATGAAATCGAATTCCGATAATTTCCGCCAGTCATCTATTCAGGGAGTGATGAAGCGTATCAAGGCCAAAGGCGCCGAGGTCATCATCTATGAGCCTACTCTTGAAGACGGTTCAACATTCTTCGGTTCTCGCGTCGTCAACGATCTTACCGAATTCAAGCGCCTCAGCAACGCCATCATAGCAAACCGCTATGATGTATGTCTGGATGATGCTCAAGGAAAGGTTTATACGAGGGATATTTTTAAGAGGGATTGATCCATATGACAGAATTAAACATACTTTTAAGGTGTCATATGTAAAATCATACACTTTGATGAATCAAAAGTTTTCCAAGGTCCGAGATTCTAATTTTGAATTACTGAGAATCGTTGCAATATCAATGGTTCTCATACTTCATGCTGACTTTTTTTCGCTTGAAGGTCCATCGGCGGCTGACATCATGTCTGATTTGTCAGGATCTTCAATGAGAATTTTAATTCAGGCTTTGACCATATCGGCTGTCGACATATTTGTAATGATATCCGGATATTATGGCATCCAACACTCTAAACACGGAATCTTTAACTTTTTGTTTCAGACGTTCTTCTACCTTATCATAATATATGTTGTTTGTATAGCCTGCGGATTGTCAAAATTAAACATGACCGGAATAAAGGAATTGTTCATGCTGACATCATCCAATTGGTTTCTCAAATCATATATTTTGCTATACATAATTGCGCCAGTACTAAACGCATTCGTCTCGAAAGCCAATAAGCGCCAATTCAAATTCATACTGATATCATACTACGCATTTATTCTGATATGGGGATGGCTATTCCCAACATCTACCGATTATATAGCCGGTGGCTATTCTCCCCTATTTTTTGTATGGCTGTATCTGCTTGCGAGATATATGCGACTTTATTCCTTCCGTCTCACCCAATTGACTTTTGTAACTGCTATTATATTTTACAGCATCACAGCCTTCTTTGTATTATTAATATGTATATCAACCTATTACATAGGGGGGGATGCTGTGTATGGCTATATTCTATTGCAGTATATATCACCCACTACTGTGGCAACAGCAATGTTACTGATCATAGCCACCTCCAAGCTACATATTTCAAGTAAACTGATCAATAGACTTGCCGCCAGCAGCTTTGCAGTCTATTTAGTATGTGTAAACCCAAATCTTTTAACTCCCTATCGCAATTTATTCAGCGACCTTTACCACACCTATTCCGATCTTATGTACTGGCTAATCGTGCTTGGCTTGGTCGCAATCATATATATTGCAATAGCGGTGATCGATACAATCCGAATCTTTTTATGGAAACGCATTGAACTGACGGTTTGAATAATGAAAATAGATAAAAGCCTCTCTATAAAGCTCACCGAAGTGAATGTGGTCATGACAATCTTGATTGTATGGCTTCATATAGCGCCGATTTTTAACCTTCCACAATGGGTGCAACAAATAGCAATCATTGCTGTGCCATGTTTTTGGACAATCTCTGCGTTTCTCTATTTCGCAAGTTTCGATTTCTCCTCTCCCTGGATGAGCTATAAGTCAAGACTGTTCACCCGCGCCCGCACCATCTTAGTCCCATTCATAGTATTCAATATATTCGGACTTCTGTTCAGCCTGGCTTTGTTTCAAATCCATCCTGTCGATTATCATCCATTGGACGGAGTAAATGCGGGCAACTGTCTACAAGCACTATATCATAGCAAATGGAACGGCGCCCTGTGGTATCTGCGAGCTTTGTTTGAATTTGCGCTTATTGCTCCATCAATCGGCTATATCATAAGGGCTACCAAATGGTCAATTCTTCTTGTAGTGCCGATATATCTGCTATGTCAATATGCTCCCTATTCAAGTTTTATCTACTGGATGGTAAATATATTCACAGGTGCCTATATAGCAATCTGGCACGAACAGCTCATTGCTTATTACACACGATACAAAAAGCTATATATCAGCACGTTGATAATCATATTAGGGGGGGGCAACAGCAGCCTGGCATTCAGGCTTTTGCGATGATTATATGATACGAGCTCTCACAGCGCCTACTGTAATATTCCTGATAATGAATATTCATATAATGCCTTCTACCGTGGCACTCGCTCTTGCACCTTACACAATGTTAATTTATTGTCTTCATGGCAATATTATGCGCATCACAAGCAAAATCCCATCAATTTTCGGTGTAAGCTCCGAGTTTGCGGCTTTTGTACTTGCGGTAGCATTAACGATAATTGCGATTGTAATCCTCCAGATATTTCTGAAAAAAAGCCCAAAAACATGGAAACTGATCATGGGGGGCAGATAGGTAAATCTTTATGAGCGAATTCAGACAACACCTCAGACAAGGCCTCCTTTGGACTGCTCTCGACAAGTATTCAGGACAAATTATTGGTATCGGCATATCAATGGTACTGGCTCGATTGCTGACTCCTTATGACTACGGCATCGTAGCCACCGCTTCGGTGATCATCAATTTTCTATCCATCTTTACGAGCATCGGCATAGGGCCTGCCGTGATACAGAAAAAAGATCTGAGCGATGAGGACATCAATCACATCTTCACGTTTACAGTAATCATCGGCTTGGTTTGTGGCTGTATTTGTTTCGGAAGTTCGTGGCTGATAGCTGACTATTACAAGAATCCGATAATTATTCCAGTATTGCAGATACTTGCCATAGGAGTTGTCCTGAGTGCAATCAACATGGTACCGGCAGCGCTGATGTCAAAGTATCTAAGGTTTAGGGAGATGGCAACCCGTAGCCTTGCTTTCCAGATTTTTTTTGGTCTACTCGGCATCGCAGCCGCCTTCTATGGCGCCGGTGTCTATGCCCTGATAGTGCCGCCTATATTCGCATCCATATGCACCTTCCTTTATAACAGCCACTTATACCCTGTAAAATTCAGATTGCATTTCTCTTTGACTCCAATCAAGAAAATATTCTCTTTTTCATCCTATCTTTTCTTATTTGAGCTATTTAACTATTTCTCAAGGAACATTGACAAAATCATCATCGGCCGATATATCTCCGAAAACGCACTTGGCTATTATGAGAAGTCATATCGTCTCATGCAGTTGCCGCTCCAGAACATTACCGCAGTGGTCTATCCTGTATTGCAGCCTGTACTGTCAAACTTGCAAGATAATCCTAAAGAAATCGGAGACAAGTTCGCCAGTATAATATCGATGATCAGTTTGGTGGGATTTCCTTTAAGCGTAATTTTATTCTTCTGCGCTCCGGAAATCATCACCGTTATGTTTGGCGCCCAGTGGATCTCCGCTATCCCAGCATTTAAAATCCTTGCAATATCTGTACCTTTTATACTCATTAACAATCCGACAGGGCCGGTATTTTTGGCATGCAACGCCTCTAAAAGGCTCTTCTATACAGGAGTCATCAACACTTGCATAACCATCTCAGGCTTCGTGATAGCCTCAAGTATCAACAGAACTATCGAGATGATTGCATGGGGCTGGACCATTACAAGTATTATAAATGTACTGAATTCTTACACTCAATTATATGGACGCACAATGAAAATGTCTCCCTTTTGTGTGTTCCGCCATTTCATACATCCTTTAGTTTGCGCCTCACTTCTTATTGCTGCATATATCGGTTACGGCTACATTGTTGTAAAGATACCAGTCTTCCTTAACTTGTGTTTGAAAAGCTTTTTAGGCCTGATTTTGGGCTTGACTTTCTATAATCTCGTTGGAGATATTAACCTCAGGGAGATGACACGCGCACTATGGAATAAGTTTAGGCACAAACATGTAAACTAAAACGACAAATTACAATACAATATGAAAAGTTTACGCAATTTGTACATAAAATATATCATAGGAGGAGCGAAACTCGGCGCTGACACAGCCAACAAGGCTCAGCTCTTTGAGCAAAAGTCCGAAATGCTCAGATATTTTACCCTTCACTCAACCAAATCAGGAATAAGTGATCAAAGGCTGTGTGAGCATGAAGTAATAGTAACACTCACTACTTTCGGTCGCCGCTTATATGATGTCTACCTTGCAATTGAATCAATTATGCAGGGAAGCTTATGCCCCAACCGCATAATTCTTTGGATTGCTGAGGATATGCGGGGCAAAGTCCTCCCAATAACATTGCAAAAACAAATGGCTCGTGGCCTTGAAATTGAATATACCACTGACATACGATCTTACAAAAAACTGGTCCCGACACTTGTAAAATATCCAGATGCCGTCTGCGTCACCATCGATGATGATCTTATTTATAACTTCGACTTGCTGGAAAACCTCATCAATGCCTATAATGAGGTTCCCAACTGCATCCATGCCTGCAGAGTACACCACATCAAAGTTGATGACAATGGCTATCCGGTACACTACAACGGCTGGGACTGGGGCGCGGGGTCCGAAGAAGCTACCAAATATAACTTTGCCACCACCGGAGGAGGCGTTCTTTATCCGCCTCACAGCCTTAGTCCGCACGTAACTGATTCAGAGGCTTTCACACGGCTCTCCCCGATGGCAGATGATGTGTGGTTCTACGCAATGGCCCTTCTGAACGGATATAGGGTAAAGAAATGTTTTACCCGAAACAGTTCGGGCGAAGACTACATCCAGAACGATAGCGTACAGGCAGTATCGCTTAATTCCACCAATGTAGCCCAGTGTAAGAACGATGAGCAGATTAGAGCTGTATTTCAGGCCTATGGCATATACGATATTCTCAAATCAGATCTTAAATAATGACAGCGGTATATATACTGATAAGCAACGGTGATGACTTATTTTATGAACAGTTATTGGTGTCGCTTTACTCGCTGAGAATGCACAATCCAGAGCTGAATGTGGTAGTCTTGGTCGATGAAAAAACGGAGAGGACACTACATGGCAAACGTTCAAAAGTTCGGGAACTGGCAAATGAAATAAAAGTTGTGGAAGTACCTGAAGAATACAATTCCAAAGAACGGTCACGGTATATAAAAACCACCTTCCGTAACTACCTCTCAGGCAACCTGCTTTTTATCGACACAGATACCGTCATCACAGACAATCTCAGAGATGTTGAAAATACCAACGCTGACATGGCATGTGTGCTGGACTATCATGCAACTTTGGACCAACAGTTAGATGGGGACAAAATCAGACAGAATGTACAGTCAATATTCAATGAGAATATATCGGATGAAAATATTTATTTCAATTCTGGAGTGATATGGCTCAAGGATACTCCTGCAGTCAGGAGCTTGTTTGACCAGTGGAATCACTATTGGAAAATAGCTGCCTTTGAAGCAGGAAAATGTTTTGACCAGCCCGCACTGATGATAGCCAACAGAAAGTGCGGTCACATAATCGGCGAGCTTGACGGAACATATAACTGCCAAATTCTAACCAGTGTACGATATCTTCACAAAGCCAAAATTATACATTTTTTCAACAACGTATGGCAGGGCAAAGAGCAACTGTCTCCTTTCTTAGGACATGAGCTATATGAGGAGATTAAACGGACAGGAGAAATATCACCTGAAACAAAAGAGTTGATTGCGAACTGCAAATCATCTTTTTATGCTCCGACTTATTTTATTTGTAAAGAGCAAGTTGAATTTATGAATGACATTGTTGGAGCAACCTGTTTTTCGTCATACCTCCAGAAAAATCTCTCCTATCGCGCCATCAGATTGTTCTGCCAACTCAGATATAATATTGCCAAAATTTTATCGAGAAAATAATGAGACACGCTTATTGCATCATAGCGCACTCTAATCCTCAACAACTGTGGCATCTCATTGATTTACTGGATGATGAGCGCAATGATATCTACATCCACGTCGATCAAAAGGTTGATATTCAAGCATTTACCCCCCCCCCTGCCGCAAATATCTAAGCAAGATAGAGTTTATCAGTAAAAGGGTAAAAGTATATTGGGGACATTATTCGCAAATCGTATGCGAGCTCAATCTGCTTGAATCGGTTCTTACTTCTGGAATGGAATACAGCTACATTCATCTTATATCGGGTGTCGACATGCCTCTCAAAACCCAAGATGAAATTCATGACTTTTGCGACAAGCATATGGGCAACGAGTTCATACAGTTCGACAACTCAGACTTCAATCTCCGCGATCTGAAAGAGAAAACTGAATACCCCTATTATTGGGGGCGACATCTGCGACTTGACGGATTATATTCGAAGACAGTAGGTCGCATCATGTTCCATATTTCCCGAATGATAGTCAAAGGACTTAGACTTAGATCACACTATGATATTGAGCTACACAAAGGCCCCCAGTGGTTCAGCATCACGAAAGGGCTGGCACATTGGCTTGTAAATAACAGAAAAGATATCCTGAAAACGTTCAAGCATGTCTGGTGTCCTGATGAAATGATGGTGCAGACTTTCACTTTGATCTCGCCTTTCGCCAACAACATCTCGTCACGAGGAAATCTTAGGAAAATAGACTGGGAACGTGGCGCGCCATATACTTGGCAAGACGGCGATTTTGACGAACTAATAAATTCGGATGCAATGTTTGCCCGAAAATTTGCAATGCAGCAAACCCCTGAATTAATAAACAAACTGACAAAATATCTCAGACAATGCCATTAATCAGCTTTGTCATTCCGGTTTATAATGTGGCGCCATATGTGCGCGAATGTTTGGAGTCCGTTATCAGGCAAGAATTTAAGGACTATGAGGTGTGTGTCGTCGATGACGGAAGCACAGACGGAAGTAGTGCCATATGCGATGAATATGCCGCGGCTTACCCCGGACTGTTCAAGCTCAGACATCAACCCAATCAGGGCGTGTCGGTAGCTCGTAACAATGCCTTGGATATGGCTACGGGTCAATATATCTGGTTCGTTGATGCCGACGATTACATCCTTCCAGGCTCGCTTTGCTATATTTCCGAAATCCTCCGGCAGTCAGGATGCGACACCTTATTCTTCGGCGACGAATCTTTTGCCGCAGATACAGCATCAGAATATAAGATAATCAATGACCGCAATGATTTTCTGTATCGGTGCACCTGTTTCTGCAACCCGTTGATGATCTTCAGCCGTGAGATTATTGCTCGAAATGACATTCAGTTTCCAGTAGGTATCCGCATGGGTGAGGATCTTGAATTTCAATACAATTACCTGATTCATTCCCGCAAACTTGCAACGACCCCATTCGGTTTCTATCATATCCGTGAGCGTGAGGGATCAGCAAGCCGCAGCGCTTCGTCTGCAGCAGCCAACTATGCCGGAGCCAAACACTTGCTTGACATTATGGTTAGAACTCTCACTCCTGCGATAGTCAGAGACAATTTGTGGCTTGAGCAACGTTTGTCCGAACGCCTCAAAGCCCTGCTACAATCCGCTTTAAAAGCAAAAGTAACAACTGTCAATGAACTCACGATCTCGTTTAGACACTACCTTAAAGAATTAAGGCAACTTGGATTCAACAATATCGGCAACGGTTCCCTTGGAATTGCAAGAATAAACGTAAAGTTCTATTATACAATCTATCGAATAATCTACAACATACGAAGCAAATGAGAGAAAAGACATATGTGGTCAACATGGTAAAAGATGTTGGCAAGAAGACGGCAATGGAAGCCCAACTGGCCTCTCACCCAGAATTGGACTGGCAGTTTTGGATAGCCGTAGAAGGTCGCAAACTCACACCCGAACAGCAGTCCGAGATGATACTGCCGGCGTTCAAAGAGCGCTACGGTCGACTCGCCTCTCTTCCCGCTGCCGGCTGTTCGCTTAGCCATATAAGCATCTATCGTGACATGGTAGCCAACGACATTAGCCATGCCTTGATTCTCGAAGATGACGCACGCCTGCAGTCAGACTTGCATTTAGACGAAATCAAGACCTTGCTCGAAACAGACCGCCCAGTGGCAGTTCTGCTAACCCCAGATTTCTGGCACACCACTACTCCTATATCAAAGATTGACAACAAGCATAGAATCTTTCCAGTATATGATGGCTATATGACCTCTGGCTATATGATAAACAAAGCTGCTGCCAGGCTACTGATCAAACACATTTATCCGGTTCAATACACCGCCGATGCCTGGGAAATATTCATATCTTTTGGACTCCACTTATTTGGAGTGGTTCCACACATGATCAGTTATCCTGAAGGTCTTGGAGAAATTGGTCTTTCTCAAAAAAATAACGACGAGCCTATTATTCTCAAGATAAGGCATTTTTGTGGTCGACAAAAAGCAAAATTGTATTCTTCTATACTCTATTTGAGAGGATATCGTCATTCTGCCCGTATGTGGTAGGAATTATAATCTCACATATTATCTATGCGTGGCCGACAATACCTTTATCATTTTGATGTGATGAAAGGCATTGCTATAATACTTGTTGTAATGGGACATGTAATGCTTTTTTCATTTGACATTAACCCCTCAGAACCATCAAAGTTTATATATTTCAATATGCCACTGTTCTTCTATATCTCAGGTTACTTGGCATATAAGAATTTTTATACTTTGCACGAACTTGGGAAACGTATTCTGCAGCGCGGTATTGTTCTGCTCTTTCCCTACCTCATATTTCTTTGTCTTTACGAGATATTCTCAAAGGGCACTGACTGGAATCTGTCAATAATCTACTGCGGAGGACAGCGCTACTGGTTCTTATACGACCTGTTTATCATCTCGACGTTCTTTCTTGTTTATGAATACTTGATAAAACGAGTCCGCAGCAACTTCGCATACGTTACTCTCTGGATATTGCCCTACTTTTTCCTGATAGCGGCTAAAACAGGAGCCGCGAAAATAGGGGGGGGGCTGACAGTCAAGCTGTTATCGCCGGTTTTGTCAACTATTACCGTTATTTTCTAATAGGCTATATTTGCAAAAAATACGTACGCTTCAACGATCTGCTTTTTGACAATAAACTCATAGGAGCTTTCGCTTTTTTCGCCTACATCCTTAACTGGTATTTTTTTGAATTCCATAACATAGCCCTGATATTTCTGGGAACTTTGGGAGGCATCATTGTCGTTCAGTCGTTTGTAAAAAACTACATACCTGCAGAAGGCGCTGTCGGCAAACTACTGATTTACATAGGCAAATGTAGTTTGGGCATATATGTTATTCACTATTTCTTTATCCCTGATATATCAGGAGTGATCGGCAACTTTCTCGACTGTGGAAATCCGTTCATATGGCAACTGACATTTGCGATGATTATAGCTGTGCCCATAGTCGCCGCAAGCATATTTGTATACAAACTGATGGAGATGAATAAGTGGCTCTACTTCATCTTCTTCGGCAAAAAAATTGATAAATAGCTGATGTCAAATAAGCGTTATTATATCTGCGTCACTCCCTTTTTCCCCACTCCGGGGAACTGGAGAGGAGCATATGTATTCGATCAAGTCAAAGCCATTGAGCGTCAATCGGATTATCGAGTACTGGTGTTTGTGCCTTGTGGCTTTTTTGAAAAGCCATCTTCATTCAAAATTGACGGTTTAACAGTCCACCGCATCCCATGCTTACAGATGCCAAGTTATTTTTTCAACGGCATGTCAGGCGGTCTGAATGGACAGAGCCTGATACGTCGGCTCAAAGCCATCCATATCGATCCCGATGATATTGCGGTATGCCACTGTCACACTGCCGGCTTCGCTTGTTTTGCAACCGCGATAAAGCATCTTAATCCACATGTCAAAACAGTGTTGCAATATCATGACCTCGACCCTTTTCAGATTCGTTGCGGCAAATTTGCGACATGGCGTCCCAACGTGACCTATCGCGTTAAAAAGTTTACCAGTCAGTTCAAAAACATAGATCTGCACCTATGTATCAGTGAGCACACACGATATAATCTTCTGAATTTTCCCACTCCCCACCCAGATGAATGTTATGCTCCGTATCTGACCGCCCTCCACTCGGCAAAACATCTAATGGTACCACGAAATATCAATACCTATGTACTTTACAACGGAGTAGACACCACGGTCTTTCGCAAACTGCCCACACAGACCGATCATTCAGTTTTCAAAATCGGATGTATTGCCAATTTCAATGATCTTAAAGACCACATCACTTTAATAAAGGCCGTTGAACAGATAGTGAAACACCAATCCGATATACCTCTTCTGGTGTCTTTTGTAGGTAGTGGGCCTACACTTGTCTCCTGTCGCGAATATATTTCCAAACATCAGCTCAACCGATATTTCGAATTTGTCTGCGAAATGCCACACGAGTCGTTACCCGAATATTTCAATACTTTGGATCTGTTCGTTCTTCCGAGCTATTTTGAGGGTTTCGGCTGTGTATATACCGAAGCCGCCGCATGCGGAGTTCCCTTTATCGGATGTATCAATCAGGGTTACTCAGAATATGTTCCCGAAGCCGATCGCAGCAAATGGCTGATTAAGCCACATGATTACAAAACCTTGGCCACGTTGATTAGCCGGCAAATAAAAGAACCGATCACTCAACCATTAAAATACACATACGACATTGATAAACTGATAACTCAGTATTTGAACTATCTAAAAAATTTAAATTTAGAAAGTCGGATATGATGAACTTTATTATCTGATTTATATTCATGATATTTCCAATAACGAACTGGGCTGTTCCCATATATGAGTACCTAAAAGGCATCAATAAAATAGTCTTATTGTTTATTTGCGCCGAACTTACTAAAATAGTTGGTTTTTTGCCACCCATTTCAAGTACTATTATTTACGGCATAATCATAATATATGCCATCCATTGTCTTTTGCATACAAAAAATTATGAATCAATCTATTTAGGACTGTTATTGTACATTCCATTGCAAATATTGATAACATCTCCTAATGTAATGTTCAGCCCTTGGCAAAGATACATTTTATTTGCCATAATTATTATCACGTGCAGCGGAATGTGCCAAAGTGAAATATTAAGATCCGAAAGAGGTAGAATTTTTGAAATTATCTGCTTTTCCTGCGCTATTATCGGAGTCGGGTCCTTTTTTGCACGTTTTCTGGGCATAAACTATATGCAGGTAAACGGTATTACAGATTTATCAAGAGCTGGAATATTCGGAGGATTAGCTTCCCATTCTATGTTGTTGGGACCAACTGCAGGGGTCGGCTCATTATATATTGTCAATAAAGCCTTAGAAAATAAAAGTGTTTTTTTGTTTGCTTGCTCAATACTCTGTTTGGCAAGCGTTTTATTTGCATCTTCTCGTTCTGCTTTTCTATCCACAATCGCGGCCGGATTTGTATATCTCCATTTTAAGACTGCTAATTTAGGAACATTTTTCAAGTATTTCGTGGCCATTTTCATTTTATTGGCATGCAGTATACCTCTTTGGCAAGGCGCCATGAATGGACTAATTGAAAAACAGAATGGGAATGTGGTTGCTGGAAGCACGTTCGCATCAAGGGAAGATAAATGGGATCAACGATTCGAAGAATTTAAAAGCAATCCTATTTGTGGTTATGGCTTTGTGTCTGTCGATCCAACAAACAAAGATAACTCTATCGGAGCAGGAGGACAATCAGTTGAACCAGGCTCCTCTTGGTTAAGCGTTTTGTCTATGACTGGAATAATCGGTCTTATTTTTATTGGTAGTATCTATGTGGAAGCACTCCTCGCTGTAGCAAAAAATTCGCGTAACCCGTTTTTATTTGGTGTTATAACGCTACTAACTGTAAATATGTTCACCGAAGGTTATATCTTTTTTGGAGGAAGTTTTCTTTCCTTTTTATTTTGGATAACCATAGGAGTTTGTAGAGATCAAAAATATCTACCAATTGAAAATCTCACAAATGCCCCCAATGATAATTATTAAGTATGAAAAATAGAATTTTATGGATTGATAACGCCAGAGGGATTTCCTTATTATGTGTAATAGCACATCATACTGGAATTGCCGAAATATGGTTAACAAAGGCTTATTTACCAGTTTTTTTAACTGTTTTTTTCTTTATAAGCGGTTTCTTATTCAACACACCGAATAAATACCATCACATTTCGCAAAAGGCATTGAATATATTTACATCTTTAATCATACCTTATTGCATATATTGTTGCCTAACATCTATTTTTAATTTTTTTATTGGAGAATATGAAGGATTTGCTACAGACATCAAGATATCTTTACTCGGTATTAAATCATGGTTTATATCCGCTCTTGTCATCATAGAACTATTGGGTTTATGCATTTTATGGGCATCCAAAAGGTATGGTAGAGTCATAAATTTTGCATGTCCATTTTTATTCATGTTCATATATTTTGTTTTACCTGATTTAGACCATTATATCTGGAATTTAAAAAATGCGATGTTTGCTGGAGTATACTTTACGATCGGAATGATTTGTCGCGATTATAATATTACCTCACATTTTTTACGCAACAAAGTTGGACTATCACTGATGATGATATACATCTGTTTTGTGTCTGCAGACATTCATTGGAATCTAAACTCTGGCAATTTCAATGAGTCGTTTACAAATTATCCATTTTTCATAATAGAATCCTTTTTGGGTGTGCCTGCATTTATATGGTTATGTTCAAAATTTAGGCGATATAACAAATTAATCCTCTTCATCGGTTCTAACTCTCTCTTATATTATTATCTGCAATCGGTAACGATACGCAACATATGGTCCTTCATAAATCATCTCAATATCGATTTGCCTCAATTTGTGGAATTCGTGGTTATTATGTTATATACAAGTCTATTGATTTCAATCCCAGTAATTTTGATTAATCGATATTTCCCGATATTCTCAGGTAAATATCGAATTAATATCAAGGATTTAAGTATTAATCACCTCGCAAAATAACGACAATCTTCACAAGGATGATAATGAAACTTGTAATTTATTCAATAATACTCAACAACCATCAGGCCTGTGTTGCTGATGAACTGTGGGAGTTGACCAACCATAGTTATTGCTTTGTTGAACTTGTCAAACCCAATGACAGCAACAAAAAGGGGGGTACAAAAAACTACAGAAATCGCCCCTATCTATTGTGTGCTTGGGAATCAGACGAAAGCTATTGTAAGGCGATGAAACTGGCTATGACAGCCGAATGCTGCATTTTCTCCGGCCTGCCTGCGCTACCGTTTGAAAAAGCCCGTTTGAAAAAAGGACTACTATCATTCGACATGAGCGAACGATGGCTGAAAAAAGGATGGATAAACCTATTTTCTCCAACGATTTTACATATGTTCCTAACCTACCATTTTGGTGGATGGAAGCACAAACCTCTTTATAAACTTTGTTGCAGCGCATTTGCCGCAGAAGATCAGTTCAAGCTGTTTACATTCAGGGATAAATGCTATAAGTGGGGGTATTTTACCAGTGTAAATAACTTTGATGATGAAGTTATTCAGCAGTCTATTTCATCAGGATCTTCCATAAAGCTTATGTGGTGTGCGAGGTTTCTCACTTGGAAACATCCCGAACTTCCTGTGTTGATGGCGCATCGTCTCAAGCAAAAAGGTCTAAATTTCATACTTGACATGTACGGCGAGGGTAAGCTCAAGAACAGTTCCATTAAGTTGGTAAAAAAACTCGGAGTCGATGACGTAGTGCGATTCATCGACAACAAACCCAACGATGAACTGATTGCTGATATGCGTAAGCATAACATCTTCATTTTTACTTCCGATCGTAATGAGGGATGGGGAGCTGTAGCCAACGAAAGTATGGCAGCAGGTTGCGTCCTTGTGGCAAGTGACGACATAGGAAGTACCCCATACCTTATTGATGCAGGGAAGACAGGATTCTCATTCCGTAGCCCTGTATCCTCGTCAGGATTTGATAATCCCGACATCAACGCTCTCGACGATCTATGTCAAAAAGTGGAATGGCTTTTCAAGAATCCAGATCAAAGGCGCAAAATGGCTTACTACTCAATCTCAAAAATGAGATTGGAATATAGCCCACGTATCGTTGCCGCACGATTGTTGCAACTGATTGAAAATCTAAGATCGGGAAAGGATTCTCCCTACGAAGATGGCCCCTGTTCCAAAGCTTAAATTAATAAACCCAAATATGAAAATACTACATACAATAGAAGGTCTCGGTGCCAAGTTCGGTGGCATAGCGACATGTACCTATGATCTTCTGAACGCAATGCAGAATCCAATAGATTCCGTTAGAATCCTTTCTCCGGATCTCCGGGACAAAAATGATACAAATCTTGGCACTGACGCCAAATGGGCTATGACCTATTCTAATGACGGAATCGGACCGTTCAACTACTCGCCAAATCTCAAAAAAATCCTATATTCCACAGAATATGACATTTATCATGCAAACGGGATGTGGCAATACATTGTACATGAAACGTGCAAATGTGCGCGTTCTAAACTCAAACCTTACGTCCTTACACCTCATGGAATGCTTTACCCAGAAACCATGCGCCGAAGTTATTGGAAGAAATGGCCGTTGCTAAAACTGTGGTTCAATAATGATATTTTAAGGGCTACTTGTATACACGCCACATGTGAGACAGAAATGATTCATCTGAGAGAGTTGGGGTATCGTGGATCAATTGCATTGATTGGCAATCCTGTCCCTGTGAACGCAGAAATCACTAAAATATTCGAAGATCGTGCTAATAATAACTCTTTAATGCAAAATGCACAAACAAGGAAACTTGGATTCCTGGGACGATTACATCCAAGAAAGAATTGTGAAGCACTTCTTAAAGCAGTGGCACTTCGTCCTGATGCAAATATCTCAGTAAGCATCTTAGGTTCAGGAGATAAGAATTATGCACGCTATCTTGTTGATATGTCTCAATACCTTGGAATTACTAATAAAGTGGAGTTTTGCGGATTCGTCTCTGGCCGAACTAAGTATGATAAACTTGCAGAATTGTCAGCTTTATTTGTACCTAGCGACATGGAGAACTTCGGCATGATTGTCCCTGAAGCACTTCTTGTTGGTACTCCTGTCATGGCAAGCCAAGGCACTCCTTGGAAATCGCTTAATGAACACCACTGTGGCTGGTGGACTGAAAACTCATCAGAATCTATTGCTTCTGTGATAGACAAAATATGCGCCACCTCACCTCAAGAACTATTCGAAATGGGTCGCCGCGGCCGAGAGATGGTACTCGAAAATTTCGAGGCAAACAAGGTAGCTAAAAAGATGCTCAATATGTATAAATGGCTTCTTTTGGGTGGTGTCAAACCTGATTTTATCTATGAAAACTAATCTCAGCCAATATGATAATTCCTGGTATAATCCAGGGGGCTCTTCTATCAAACGTATTAGCTGGTATTTTATCAACGTCATCTTTCTAAAAAACCATCTTAATCCGCTTTCAAGATTCAAGGTGAAACTATTGCGACTTTTCGGGGCTAAGATTGGGAAAGGCGTTGTTATTAAACCAGGCATCAACATCAAATATCCTTGGCTACTTGAAATAGGCGATTACTCATGGATTGGCGAAGACGTATGGATTGACAATTTAGCACCAGTAACAATTGGTCATAATTGCTGTATAAGTCAAGGTGCGATGTTGCTATGTGGAAATCATAATTATAAATTACCAACATTTGATTTAATAGTCAAGCCAATAAACATCGCGGACGGAGCTTGGGTAGGAGCTAAATCCACTGTATGCCCTGGTGTAAATGTAGGAGAGAATACACTTTTATCAGTCGGCTCGATAGCCACAAAAGATCTTGAACCTAATAAAATTTATCAAGGCATTCCGGCTGTAATCAAAGGTGAGCGAATATGATTCCCAATGTTATTAAATAACATATCACACACAATATTTAACCTCAATGAAAATCTCCATCATCACCGCCACATACAACAGCGGTGCGACACTGCGCGACACAATGGAGTCAGTGTTGCGACAGACTTACACACAGATCGAACACATCATAGTCGACGGCGCCTCCACAGACAACACAATGGACATCGTCCGTGAACTTGAACCACTCTACCAAGGCCGTCTGCGCTACGTCAGCGAACCCGACCGCGGCATCTACGACGCCATGAACAAAGGCATCGCAATGGCCTCAGGCGACATCATCGGTATCCTCAACTCCGACGACTTCTTCACCGCCGACACCATCGTGGCCACCCTTGCAGCCGAACTCGCCGATCAGGAAATCGATGCCGTCTATGCCGACGTCCACTACGTCGACGACTCCGACCTCAGCCGCAGCGTCCGCTACTATTCCTCCCGTACCTTCCGCCCCTGGATGATGAAACTCGGCTTCCAGCCCGCCCATCCCACCTTCTACTGCCGCAAGAGCGTCTACGACCGCCACGGTAGCTTCGACATCAACTTCCGCGTTGCCGCTGACTTTGAACACCTCCTTCGTCTGATCTACATCCAGCGCATCCCAACCCGCTACATCCCGCTTGACTGCGTGGCCATGCGCACCGGCGGCGCCTCCACCTCCGGTCTCAAAAGCCACCTGCGCATCCTCTCAGACCACCTCAAGGCCTACCGCAAAAACGGCGTCAACTCTAACCTCTTCCTCGACGCTTCCCGCTACGTCTACAAGGCAAGCGAAGTCCTCAACTCAAAAGTCAACAATATTCGGAACCGCAATAACCGCATCCTGACAGAGTGATGACCTCTCTACCGCCTGAAATCGCGAATAGAATTGAGTTCCTCTCCTCTTCTCAATTCAAAAACCGCATTTCAGTCACATCCATCATAAACTGGCTTGGGAATTTCGAATCCGCCGAAATCCCGGTGGCACTCATGAATGATTGTTGTGCAGAATAATGTTCATTAATTCAATCAAACCGGAAACAGGCAAAAAGATGCTTGACATCTTCAATAATCTTTCATGGCTGTAACAACAGTCGCATTGGAAAAAATTAAATCAAAATAGTAACTAAATACAATATATTATGTGTGGAATTGTAGGATATATCGGCCATCGTGAGTCCTATCCGATCCTTATTAACGGTCTTCACCGTCTGGAATACCGAGGTTATGATAGTGCCGGAGTCGCACTGATCGATTCTGGGAGCAATCTCAACATCTATAAGTCAAAAGGCAAAGTCAACGATCTTGAAAGCGTCTGTTCATCGAGAAACATAAGCGGATCGGTCGGAATTGCCCACACCCGCTGGGCTACCCACGGAGAGCCGAACGACATAAACGCACATCCACACGTTGGTAACGCCAGCAATATTGCAATGGTCCATAACGGCACCATTGAGAATTATGCCGTCCTCAAAGAATTTCTTATCAACAACGGATACACATTTCAGAGCGAAACCGATACCGAAGTCCTTGTATGCCTGATCGAACATATTCACACGTCAAATAACTGTTCGCTCTATGAAGCGACCCGCCAGGCTCTCCAGCGAGTGGTCGGTGCATTCGCCATTGCAGTTATAGACCGTAGGAATCCCGACACTGTTATCTGCGCCCGTCGAAGCTCTCCGCTTGCAATTGGCTTAGGTGACGATGAATTCTTTATGGCCTCTGATGCCTCACCAATCATAGAATACACCAATCGCATCATATATCTTGACGATGATCAGATTGCAATTATCCGCCGTGGAACTGCCATTGAAGTCTTCAACCTCGATAATGAGGCAGTCAGCCCATCTGTTCAGCAGATAGATCTCGACATAGCACAACTTGAGAAAGGAGGCTATCCACATTTCATGCTTAAGGAAATAATGGAACAGCCGGCTACAATCCGAGACTGTATACGAGGCCGCATCTATGACAACGGCACCAAGATATTCCTCAACGGAGTCAACCACTTCAAAGAAAAATTTCTCAACGTCAATCGCATCGTAATCGTTGCCTGCGGGACATCATGGCACGCCTCTCTAATCGGCAAACGCATGTTCCAGGAACTGGCCCATATCCCTGTTACAGTAGAATATGCCAGTGAATTCCGTTACGGCACATCTCTTCTCACTCCCAATGATATCGTGATCGCTGTTTCTCAATCAGGCGAGACAGCTGACACTCTCGCTGCCATCAAGATGGCCCATGAAAGTGGTGCTTTCGTCTATGGTATCTGCAATGTTATAGGATCCTCAATCTCCCGTGAAGCCGACACCGGTACCTATATCCACGTTGGCCCGGAAATAGGAGTCGCATCGACCAAAGCCTTCACAGGCCAAGTGACCGTCCTTGCAATGCTCGCCGTAGCCGTCGGAAATCTCAGAGGAACAATCAGTGATGCTGAGGTCAGCCAGATAGCGACAGCAATCAGCAACCTGCCAGAACTGATAGGCAAAACACTCAATCTCAACGAAAAGATTGAAGACTTGTCCAAAATATACACTTACGTACACAACTTTCTTTACCTTGGACGTGGCTACAATTATCCAACAGCACTTGAAGGTGCATTGAAACTCAAAGAAATCAGTTACATACATGCCGAAGGTTATCCGGCTGCAGAAATGAAGCACGGACCGATAGCCCTGATCGATGAAATGATGCCCACAGTAGTCATCGCTCCTCAAGATGATCTCCATGATAAAATCATATCCAATATCCAACAGGTAAAAGCTCGTGGAGGCAAAGTTATTGCCGTCATTAATGAAAATGACCGTGAAATCTCGCAAATAGCCGATGATATTCTTGAAATACCATCTGTCCCGGACTGCATATCTCCAATAATATCCTCGATTCCTCTCCAACTGCTTGCCTACCACATTGCCATCCGCAAAGGATGCAACGTCGACATGCCACGCAACCTTGCCAAATCCGTGACCGTAGAATAATTCCACTGTCAGATACAGCCAAAAACATAACTCATCCTAACTTGATTCCGTTCCATCCGGAGGAATCTATTAAGCCTCGGTTTGCCATCTCAACGCAAACGAGGCTTTTTTATTACTGCCCAGTAAAACTCAGATAACTCAACAAATTATGGCTCGAACGCTGATTTTACGGTGTTCGAGCCATACTTTATTGCACTATTTGAGTTTTATCGGACAGCAATAGTTTAGAATTATTACTGTCCGCTAAACTTTTTTTGAGCGATTGAAAAATTAGGGCTGACACCTATTGCAGGAGTCAGCCCTAAATGGTTATTTTGGTGTCGCCAAACAATCCATGAATAACCATGAGTAAAAGTAGTAATTTCTTCGGACAGCCGATATATGGACAGCTGATAAAATCACTCAAT
>NZ_PUEC01000042.1 GCF_003024805.1 Duncaniella muris | reverse complement strand
CTGAAACAGCAACTGAGGTAAAATAAAATTGACCCCCGCCGCCAGGACTTTTAAGGGGTCAATCTTATTATGCCCGTGGGGTCAAATCCCGCGTGCCCGAAGGGGTCAAACTCTCGCGCCTTTTCCAATGAAGGCCATTCAGAAAACTTCCTATCCAAAAGTGTGTATCATCTTCAATTAAAGCATATACCCAATTAGAATTGTGTTCTCCTTGTTTGTCAACGATATAGAATACATCAAACGTATCATTTTTTCTATTAAGTCTATTAATGCCGGCATCTGTTGCAAACCATATATTATTTTCAGCATCTTCATGTATAGCACGAACTCTATTGTGTGAAAGTGAATTAGGTAAATCGGTATGTCTATACCAATGAGGTGTAGAATCATACGACAGGCGTATCACTCCGTTGTTTCCAGCAAACCAAAGATTGTCCTTAGTATCTCTATATATTGAATGAATTTCATTCCCTTCTCCCGAATGGGCAAGAGCACTTAATTCAATAGTACGTAAATAATTTGAGTTAGATGCTATAGAGAAACCTCGTTCATGTCCAGCCCATACGTTATTTTGAGAATCAGAATATATGCACCAAATTTCATTATCTGCAAGGCTCAGTTCCCGTCTTGAATCATGTCGATAATGTTTTATGCACTCTTTTGACATATCAAATACTCCATCGTCAGTGCCTATTAGTATATGGCCATTGCCGCCATTATACAGGCTTTTAATATTGTTATTTCCAATAAGTGCTATCTTTTCCCAGTTATCATTTGCAGGGGTGTACATGTACAAAGACCCTTCTCCGCCAATATAAATATGTTCCTTATCTTGAGATTCCAATAAGCAATTTGCAAATAAACGGGAGGAAAGTTCAAAGTCATCAGCTTTGACCTTCAACGGTCGAAACATTTCAGCATTAATATCCCAACGAGCTAAACCATTATATGTGCCAACGTATAATATGCCTCTGCTGTCACGCATGATAGAGTAAACCGACTTATGCGGCAACCCTTTGGAATAATCAGTTATAATATTACTGTTTAGATTAAATTTATATATGCCATTTAGACCCCCGACCCAAATATCATCATCGATCAATAGTAAAGATCTGATTTCTTTTGGTGAATCAATGTCAGATTCGATTACTTGCCCCGAGGCATAATCATATGTCAATAATCCATTGTTGCTTCCTATAAAAAGTCGATTATCCTTTTCTACAATAGAATAAACTTGGGTCCCGAAAATCTCAGTTTCTCCAACAGGATGTGTCGTGATACCGTCATAAAAATACAAACCACTGTTCGTTCCAAGCCACATAATTCCTCTACTATCCCGGAAGATACAAAACACAGCTGTCTTCTTACCATCAACAGCTACATTTTTCCATGAAAATTCCGGCTCTGGCAACTGAGGTGCTGAGAATGCTTTCCATGGTCCAATCATAGCAAGGATGATGCAAATTATTTTTAGCAACCTTTTTTCCAATGCTTCTGTTCTCATATTTACTGGTGGTATTAAATCCAATTGCAAAGTTACTAATTTTAAGGGATGTAGCGGATTAAATGTCTCATCTTTAAGACAACATTTTGGACAATCAATACAACAAATCGGACTTTCTATTGAATTAATAACCGCTACCATCATCTTATTATCAGATAATGGTAGCGGTTGTATATTGTGGAGATTACTCTTCTCCGAATTTCTTGGCTATTTTCATCCAAGTATCAGATGTCGAGATATTATATGTCCGATCTTGTTGCCAACCATTGATATATTCTTGGCTTGTCCAAGTCGAGTCAGAAAGGAAATAATAGCGTCCGCTCTGGTTCCGGCACAAGTAGGTATCAAAATAATATGTTGAAGAACCCTCTTCTGCTTGTTTCATTGGTATTATTTGCCAATTTCCAAAGCCATCATCGGTAAAGTCTCCTGTTATATAGCCTTTTTTATCGCTTCCGGCTTCCCACATATTAACTTCAAAAGTTACTTTCACATTGTAATCTCCATAAGCTTCCATACCACCATGTTTCAGGAGATTATTATTGAAGTCAAAAAATGCGACGTTTTCCCAATTGGAACCAACGCCCCAAAGTGTTTGATTATTTGCGGATACCCAGAAAGGTTCCCATGCGCTGAATCCAGCTCCACCATTAGCTATAAGAGCCTCTTTTACTTCAATAAGGAAATCTTTTTGAAGCTGTGGACAAGGTGTTTCTGGATAACCCATACACATCTTACTCATGAGATTAATATTGTCATCGTTCCATGCTCGCGTCCATATATGACCGGTTTCTGCTACAAAAAGTCGAACTCCATATGTAGAGTAGAGGCGAGCGGCAAACTCTCCAAGTTGTGCCGGCGTATAATCTTGCCACTGAGGATAATACGAAACTCCGAGCAAGTCGAATGATTTTAGTCCGTATTTCTTATGGTTCGATACCCAATACATCGCATCATTGGGGTTCATGGCAACGTGAAGTATCGTCTGTATATTCTTTCTATTATCAGAATTGAAATCAGCAACGGCTTGAAGGCCCGCATTAAATAATTTTGTATTTCTAACAAAATTTGTAGGTTCAAGGTCAGCATTATCTGCGACCATGATTGATTTGTTAGTCTCATTACCTATTTGAACCAATTCAGGTAAAAGATTTGTGTTCATTAGGTGTGTCAAGGTCTGATATGTGTAATTGTACACGGAATCGGCAAGTATATCAGAATATTTCACTACTGGTCGCCAAGCTTCTGGAACAAGATTTTTCTCCGGATCTGTCCATGAATCTGAATAATGAAAGTCCAAAAGGACGTTTAACCCAGCGGCCTTTGCTCTTCCAATACTCCGTTTCACATCGGATAAAGTGGAATACTGAGTCCATGTTGTGGGATTATGCCAAAGACGGAGACGAACAAGGTTGCCTCCATATTCTTTGAGCATGCGATAAGGGTCAACTTCGTTGCCATTATCGTAATACTTGACTCCTCCATCTTGAAGTTCATTGATATACGAAAGGTCTGCTCCTTGAAGGAAGGGGAGTTCCGATGTAGAACGGCTAAATAGCCCGACTTCTGGTTGGTTGGATTCTATCGGCTGCACATCCTCAATCTGATTTTGGCACGCAATGAATCCAACTGAAAGCACTGTAGCGAAAATCACGAAGAGGATTTTCTTCAAACATTCTGTCTTCATTGGTTAAAAATTTAGGTTTATAAATACATCGCAAAAGTAATATCAATGTTTGTTTAATGGATTGAATAACTGGACGAATAATATTAGAAATTGGAAGTTTGTTGGACTTTGTCCATTTTAATAAGTTGTTTGTCCGATTTATATATTATTGTCATAATACAAAGCAGATATTAAAATCAAGTCAGGCATCAAGTAGTGATACTCGGTGCCTGACTTGGTTATGTTCCGAAAGGTCGGAATGACGGCCTGTTTGGTGTAATTGGCGGACGATAAATCTCTATTGGCTCTGCCACCATTGACTTTTTATTGTCGGTTGCTTGACCGGGAGGTTCAACAACTTTGACGGATTGCTGTTGGGTGTCGGGCTTGACTTCCTCGCCGTCCTTTTCGTCATGTTTAGGTGCTAACTCGGCGGCGATTTTGCGGTCGAGGGCGGCAAGTTCTGATTTGAGTTGCTTCAGCTCGTACTCCTTGCCCCATGTCTTTGCCATGATGCTTTCGAGGATTGGAACATCAGCTTTGAGCTTGGCGGTGCGTTCCTCGTACTGGGCGATTATGCCGGGGATTTTCTCCAAAGCGTTGACGAAGTTCATGCAGGCGGCATGGGTGTCAGCCATTGCCAACTGACCGTTGTTGTACTTGTATTTGTAATTGCCTTCGACAACAAAACGGTTCTGCACTTTCTCAATACCGTCAGACACCACTCTTTCGGAGATAATGCTGATCGGGAAGCCGTAAACCTCGCCGATACGCTGATACTGACCGTGGGTGTCGGTGCGCTGTGCCAGTCCTTGCAGGTGGATACCCATGTTTTTCTCATCGAAAAGATTGCAGGTGTCAATCGTGAGATTGTTGACAGGGTTGCCCTCCTTGTCACGTTGCACAACCTTGTCATAACGCTCCCAATCCGCTTTCATGCGCTCGATCGCCGCCTCGTTGTTGGCGATGTCATGGGTAATGGTTTGGAGTTTGAACTCGCTGTCGCCACGTCCTTTGTTGAACGACTTACGTTCACTCTCCAACGCCGCTATCCGCTTTTCAAGTTTTGCCTTGTCGAGCAGGTCGGTGTTGCCGGAGAGTATCGCCATGTACTCTGAGAAATTCATGCCGTTCTTCTCGTCCATAGAACCCTCGTCGATAGTTCGCGCTCCCAAAGCACCGCTTTTGAGCTGGGCGATGAAAGTAGCCTTGCAGTGAAGAAGGTTGAACTTGTATGAGTCAAGCGACTTTTCAACCGCATAGATAATCACATCAACCTTATTATCAGCATATAACTTGGCTATCTCATTACCTGCTCGAATGGCTCTGCCATCGCGTTGTGTGAGGTCTGACGGTCGCCACGGTGTATCCAAATGATGGATGCAAACCGCTCTTTTCTGGGCGTTTACTCCAGTACCCAACATCGAAGTTGAGCCGAAAAGCACACGCACATCGCCGTCATTCATAGCCTGAATGACTGCCTTGCGTGACCGCTCAGTCTTACACTCTTGGATAAACCGTATCTCATGCGCCGGAATACCATAATCCTCAATCAACTTTCGCTTAATCTCGGAATAGACATTCCACTCTCCGGGCTTGTAAGTGCCGAGGTCACTGAAAACAAACTGTGTGCCACGTTGAGCGTCATACTTGTGATAGTATTCAGCAATCATCTTGGCGCAGTGTGAAGCCTTGTTGTTCGGATCATCTTCGTATGCCGGAGAAATCATGCGCATATCCAGTGCCATTTTACGGGCATAGTCCGTGGCGATGAGCATCTTTGCCTTTTCCTCGGTTTCCGACAACGGTTCACGCCCCAATATTGTGGCGTCGCCGCTCTTTGCGAACTCCATCAGCTTCTGGATAAAGTCCTCCTGCTGTGGTGTAGGCGGAATGTTGTGCAGTATCTCATTCTTTGCCGGACGGTCAACACCAACATCCTCTGCCGTCTTATAATCGGTTATCTCATTGTAGAAAGCCGCCAGCTCCGGCACTTTGATAAAGTAGCGGAAACGCTCCTTTGCCACGATACTGTTCGTTACGTTAAACTCATAGTCGGTTGTTTTCTTTGCGAATATCGCCGCCCATGCGTCAAAACACCGGATGTCCTGTCTTTCAAGTTCTTTCGGACGCAGATACTTGAACAACAAATACAACTCTGTGAGGGAGTTGGAGATTGTAGTACCCGACAAGAATGTCGCGCCGAGGTCTTTGCCTGTCCGTTCCTGAATGGTGCGTATGGCATAGAGAAGATTGAGCGCACGTTGGGAGCCTTCCGAATTGCCGAGTCCTGCAACACGGTCATGGCGGGTGTTGAACATCAGATTTTTGAACTGATGGCTTTCGTCAACGAAAATGTGGTCTATACCCATTTGCTTGAAATCAACGATGCTGTCCTTGTTCTGCTCCATCTGATATTGGAGCGTTTCAAGTTTGGCGGTCAGGTTCTCCTTGCGCTTGATAAGACCTTTGAGCATACCGCGTGAAACGTCCTTCCCCTGCTGCTTGACAACTTCGAGGTTTTCCTCCACCGAGTCAAGTTCAGCCTGAAGGATCTCCTGCTGAATTTCCGGCGACTGAGGGATTTTGCCGAACTGGTCGTGCGACATAATCACGCAGTCATAGTCATTGTTCTTTATTTGGTTGAAGAAATTGACGCGGTTTTTCGCCTCAAAACTCTTGGCATCGGCGAACAGGATACGGGCGTTGGGATATGCCGCCTGATAGGTCATGGCAATATCGGCAACATTGGCTTTCAGTCCGATAATCATAGGCTTGTGTGCCAATCCCAATCGCTTCATCTCATGCGCTGCCATGCACATTATCAGCGTCTTACCGGTTCCCACCTCGTGGTCGCATATTCCGCCGCCGTTCTGCTTGAGCATCCAAACGCAGTCCTTCTGCGACTGGTATATTGACTTGACATTGCAACGCTCTCCCAACAGTTTCATGTTGATGTCGGGGAATGTCTGGTGTGACCCGTCATAATGCGGACGCACGAAACAGTTGAACTTGCGGTTATACATATCCACAAGCTGCTCCTTGAACTCCGGCGACTGAGCCTCCAGCCAATCGGTAAAGCCATTGCGGATCTCATCAATCTTGGAGTTGGCGAGTTGTATAGCCTCGGCATCAGGCACTTTTATGTCGTGTCCGTTCTCATCCTGACCGATACACTTCTTGATTTCCGGCACAGTGTTGTGCAGGGCGTGTTTCAACAAGTTCATGCCGTCATAGGTACGATAGTGTCCACGGACGCAATACTCCTCCCATATCTTCATGTTCTTGTGTTGGGCAGTGCAGGAATATTCGTCCATAGAGGGCGTATATGCTATTTTCACATCAGTACCGTAGAGGTTGCTCATATATGCGGAGTATATCCCTGTCGGTATCCATCGCTCTCCGAAATTAAAGTCCAGTTCATCAAATGTAATGCGGCGCGGTGTCGCTTCCTCCAACGCTCTCAAAGACTCCTTTGACAAGTCGATGAACGGCTCAACGCCGTCAAAACCGGGAAAATCCTTGATACGTTCTTCCTCGCGGTCAATCCACGCCTTGACCTCCTCGGCTTTCTGCACCACGTTTCCGGCGATGAAGCGGTCGGCTATTTCATAGTTCGCAACCAACGGATTATAGAAAATGTGTCCGACGAGGCTGTCAATCATCGCGTCCTGCTCCATATCGACAAGACTGCCCATATATTCGAGGTTTACCTCTCCATATTTATTAAGCGACGCTGATAACGCCTCCATAGGTGTATCGACAGAAGTAACTTCGTCAACGGCGAAGGATACCGGGTGGTCGAATATATCAGCCTTGACAAAATGCCCGTTTTCACCACGCTCCAATGCGAGTGCGTCACGGCCGTTGGCGTCCATAAGGATAAACTTGGCGTTCTGCTTTTCGTTGAGGTTGCCGTATCTGTCCACAAACTCATCATAATACTCGTTGAGGTGTTCACGCATATCAGCATTTTCCTCATGCGTTTCAGCCTCGTAATGATAGAGTTGCTGATATGTTTCCGACAGGGTAATATAGAGCATGGCGCGTTTCTCCTGCTCCGGTTTGATTGGGAGTGGAGTGAATATCGCACCATTCTTGCGAACCTCCGAAAGAAAGCCGACCTGACCGTTATCCACGACCATTGAGCCGTTCTGGTGGAAATACTGAATATCCTCGGAAAACTTGCGGGGCGACATATCACGCTCGACGGTTTCCGGCTTTTCAACTTTTGCCACTCTTGGCTGTGGAACAAAATAGCCCTCGGTCTTTTCGATGACAGTGCCATTCTCCGTGATTATCTTTTTCTTGGTAGCTTCCGCTGCCTGTCGTTCAGCTTCCATTTCCGCCATCTGACGGTGGGCTATGCTCATCATCGTTTCGTAGAAGCCGTTGATGGGCGGATTGTCCTCCCAGTTCAGAGAACCGTAAAATTCCAACTCCTTTTCAGATAGCGGGCGGAATTTCTTGGCGGTAGCATCTGAAATTTCAATTTTCGGTGTGGGTTTCGGCTTATCTTCCTCGGTCCTTGGCTGTCGTGGCTGACGCTTCGGTTTCTGCAATGGTTCTAACTCTCCGAAAAGATTATAGGCGAACAGACGCGGGTCGGGATTATCGTTATAGTCGGGCCCACCTTCGGTTTCAATCTCCTGCGGTTGCGGCTTGACTTCCGGTGTTGGTGGTTCAACAGGTTCAGGAGCCGGCTTTGGTTCAACCGTCGGTGGCGGCGTTATAATCTCCGTAGGCTTGTATTCCTTCTTTTGTTTCTGCTTTGGATCTTCAAGTTGCTCACAGATAGCCACACTTTGCCCGGCTCTTACGAGCATGGGGAGATAAGTGTCGAGGGCATGATGCGGAAAACCGGCAAGTTCGATGCTCCCTGCTTTGCCGTTGCGTCGTCGGGTCAGTGTTATATTCAGTATCTCCGACGCTTTCACGGCATCTTCGCCCATCATCTCATAGAAGTCGCCCACACGGAATATCAATATCGCGTCCGGGTGTCGTTTCTTCATCTCCTTGTATTGCGTCATCAACGGAGTTTCAGTAACCTTTGTTACTTTGGGCTTGGGCGCAGGTATCGGTTTTACAGGGTCTGGCGTAGGCGGCTTTATGCCTTGGTTGTTATACAATTCAAGGTTCAGACGCAGACGCAAAGAATCTTCCAACGCATCACGCAAATCTCTTGCTATACCATAGACACCGCCCTCATGTTTGTAGATGATAGCCGGTTTGCCGTATGGGTCAGTGCCAATTTTCGCCTCGGTGCAGATGATATTCTGCGGATATGCCGCAAAATATTTGTTTGTCGGTGCTTTTGTATCACGGTCAACGATTGACTGGATGAAAAATTCCTCATCAGCCGACATTCCTTTCTTACCCGTATGCTTTTGCAGGATAATCAAGTCTGAGCCTGTATCCGTTCCGGCGTTATCGGAGAAAGTGTTGTTTGGCAATCGTACCGCTCCCACAAGGTCAGAGCGTTTCATAAGCTCAATGCGCACGAAGGGGCTGGCGGCGTTCATCACACCCTGCGATGTGATAAAGGCCACAATACCTCCCTCGTGCACCGAGTCCAGTGCTTTGAGAAAGAAATAATTGTGGATAGCCTTTGTTGACTGACGGTAGGCAATCTCCTTGCTTGTGGCATATCGAGGATCGGCGACCGCAAAGTCACCGAAAGGAATATTTGATGCAGCCACATCAAAGTATCCCTCAAAATCAGGGTCAATTTTCTCGAATCCTTTTATCTCGGTGGAGATAGATGGGTGCAGGGCAGATAGGATTTTGCCTGTCAGCAAATCTTTCTCAAAGGCGAGTGCCTCCGTGCCCGGATAGTTCTCATTTTTAAGAAAAGAGTCGATGAAAGCACCTTGCCCGGCAGACGGTTCAAGGAACTTTTTAATCTTAACACCTCTTTCACGCAGTGAAGTGGCAAGCGCATCAATGATAGGTGCAGGAGTATAGAACGCCGTCAATACGGACGCTTTCAGCGAGTCCATGTATGCGGCAAACTCCCGGTCGTCCTTTGAATAGTCGTGAATAAGACGGCGCAGTTCAACCGTAGGCGCAAACAGCTCAATGTCGCTCTTGCTCCACTTGGCGGCATCGGCAAGTTCGTTGGCGTCCTGCAAGATACATTTCAGCCCGCCGAATCCGGCATACTTGCGCAGTATCTCCCTTTCAAGCGCATTTTCCGCGTTGCGATGTTCAACATCAAGGCGCAGGGCAAGCCTTATGGCATTGATGTTGTCGCGCATGGTCTGGAGCCGGTTATAACTCATATCCGTCAAGTATTTCGGATATTTCTCCCAGCAGTTCGGTCAGCATCGGCTGGTGTGTTTCGCGGTCAAGGAAATCGCCGTTGACCTCATAGCGGTCAAGAATGTCATGCACGCTTTTCTTTGTGAGCAGATGCACGGCGAAATCGGGCCAGTATTCTTCAGGCAGCCGTGTCCACAGGCTTTCCTCTATGACGCTGTAAACAATGTCATAGCGGGACACATACAGTCCGGCAAGGAGTGTGCGCATAGCCATTTCCTGTGCCATAACCGGGTCATGACCTTCAAGGCGCAGGGTTACAAACGTGTCGTATGCCTCGTCAACACGGGCATCTACAAATTTCTTATTGGTGTACTGGGGAAAATAATGGTCACGCAGATGACCCAGAAGATAGACGCGGTAGCCGTCCATCTCCCGTAATTCAACATTTTGTTTCATCGGGTTCTTGGAATAGTGGTTTGCCGGCGTCCTATGTGTCTTTCAATGGGATATAAGAAAAGGACACCGGGTATCCCTCCCGATGTCCAACCACTAAATCCAAGTCATAAATTTGAAACAAAAACATTATGACGTTGAATTGAGTGCAAAGTTAACAAATAAATCGGAATCGGGCGGGATAAATGGTGTTAATTTGTGTATGGATCAAGCGGTTCAGGGCTTGTGTGTCGGTTATGCGAAAGCGTCAATCACGCTTTTAACAATAAGGTTGTAGAGTTTTTCCTCGTCGCGGCTGAGGTCGGTGGGGTGTAGCCCGGTGGTTACAATACCGAAGCCGTTGTAGATACATTCTCCATCGCGGAAGTTGCGGAAGTTGTGGCGGCGCGGCATACGGATCCGTCTGGCCTCCTTGCCCCACTTGCTGTTGTAGCGAAGATTTTTCTTGTTTCGGAGCATCAGTTTCCACACGCCGAAAGGAATGGTGTTCTGCACCGTGAACGGATAGGATATAAGTTTCTTCGCGTACAGTGTGTAGGCGGTCTGCATGGTCTTCATGTGGTCGAAGTCCAGCTCAACCGCGGCTTTAAGGAGCATCAGCGGCATATTGAGAAGCGGCTGGCAGTCGGTTATGCGCATGGCATTTTTGTCCATCGTGAGGATAGTGCCGACTTCGGGCGGTTCAACACCGATTCTTTCGGCATCGGCGGTTGACACTTCCACGGGCATTTCCTCCATGATGCAGGCGCCTTTGAGTTCCACATTTTCTTTCGACTTCTCCACCAGACGGTTGTAGATCTCATTGTCGAGCCATTCCTCGTATTCCCTGCGGTTCTGCGGCCCGTGGATTACTCCGTGACGGATTGCCCCCTTTGTGAGAATGGGGAGCCATGCCCTGCGCACTGCCACCGGAACGGCGATGAAATAGTAGAGGTTGAGAAAGTCGAAATCGCCGTATTTCTCTGGTGACATTGCGTTGACGACCGTGTGGCTCATTCCCCAGAGAGCCTTGATTGTGGCGAGCTGTTTCCTGTCCTGCTCGGTTTTCTTGTAGCCAACCAGCTCATCATAGTCGCGCATGGCGAACTTGAAGTTGTGGGCATACACCTGTCGGCTGTTCATTGTCGTGGAGAGCACGAAATTCTCTGACGGGGAGAAGGTCGCCTCTATGACCCCGCCGTTTGTCCATGTCACGGCGTAGCCGTTGCCGAGGTAGTAGCCTTCGTGTTTTTCGTTTGCGCCGATTGCTCTGGCGATGGTGTCAGCCGTGAGTTCATGGTCGGTCACGACTGTTATAAGATTTTTCTGTTTCATATTTATGAATTTTATCGGGTGGATAATTTTGGAGATAGTGGTTTTGCGGCAACAACATCGGGAGTTCCGGACCTCCCTGATGTCATTTCAGCGGATTTTGGTTACAGCTTCGGGCCTTTGGGCTTGCGCTGCTGTTTCGCCTGATTCTCGTCTTTCGGCGCGGTCTGGTATTTCTGGAGCGGTTCGGCAACATGCTTGGTCGCCTCATTCGTCAGTCCGTCATTGTTGACCGCCTTCTGAGTCTTTGACTCTTCAGCGACCTTGACGCGGGGATCGTTGAGTGATGTAGTCGGACGTTGCTTTTCAGGATTGAACTGGAGATAGACGGTGCATTTCTGCCCCTGCTTGTCAACCATGTTTGTCATTTCGACAACCTTGCCGGCAGTGTAGTCAGCCTGCTGTTGCGGCGTCATAGGAACGCCAGCCCATTTTGTGATGGGCTTGATGTTGCCGTCCTTTGTCAGCCACGAGGACTGTTGCTGACCCTGACTGTTTCCCTGCTGCTGGCTCTGCTCCTGTCGTCGCACGCCGCCGGGTACAAACTCGACGCCCTTGCGGTCGGCCGACACTTGCAACACCACATTGTAGGTCTTGCCGTTCTTGTCGGTAATCTGTTTAGGCGGGAGGGCTTTACCCTTCTTCAGTTCGCTTATTTCAGCCATAGTCAGCTTTGTCTGCCCGATGGTGTCCTTGATGAACACGGCCTTTACGGGCACCGACACAATCTCGTTGGTTAGACGGTCAACGCTGACATAGGAGGGCTTGACTTCCCCGGTGGCTTTGTCAACAAGGTCAACGACCTTGCCCAGATTGCCGGTTGTTTTCAGAGCCTCTTTATCTTCCTTTGTGAACTTGTACCCCTCAAACTCTTGGTCGAGTTTGGGCTCGCGGTGTATGAAATGGGGCACCACCTTCACATTGCCGTCGGCATCGGTTCTGAAAGAGAGTCGTGCGTCAATCGGGAATTTCTCCCCTCCGAAATTGGGCGTGACGGTCACAATCTGCGACTTGCGGTTGTAGAGCATCTCGCGGAGGTCGCCCGACTTTTCAAGCTGGTCGCGGTCTATGCCCCATTTCTTCTTGAGCATCGTCCAGTCGATTTTGCTTTCGTCGATGGCGTGATACTTTGGCTGTTCAGTCTGTGCAGCCTGTTCCTCCACCGGCTTTTGCGCCTGAGTGTCGGTTGCATTGTTCTCCTGAGCCTGTTCCTTGATGTTGGTCTGCGTCTGCTGAGGGACATCGACCTTGAAATCTTTGAGAATCTCAGCATTTGTTTCGGGGTCTTTTATAAAGTCACACATAGCCATGCCAACACAATCGTAACGGTCGGCAGGAACTTTGAAGAATCCGAACATTGTTGGGTTCTTGCATTGTCTGACAAAATTTGACAAGAACGCTTCCAGCGGATTTTGTCCTTTCTTAAATTTTACGAGATCCTCCAGTGTGACGAACATTGGATCGGTGATTTTGGGTGTGCCGTCCTCATTGAGTCCGGTCACTGCGCCTACCTGCCCGGTTTCGTTGTTCCGGACAATCAGCACTTCTTCAGTCTGGTCTTTTGCCATAATTAAAAGAATTTTGGGTTAGAAACTTGCGCCGTTGCCGACGCGATTATTAATTGTGTGTATGGATTATCTGTGCGTTGCGGGTTGCGAACAATTCTATTATATCCGCCTTGCGGTAGCGGATAGTGCAGTTTGTACCCTCACCGGTCTGTGTATAGGGCAACTTGCCCGACATACGGTAATTGTAGAGGGTTTTGCGTGATACATGGTATCTGGCGCGTACCTGCTTGTCAGTCCATGTATCTTCGTCCGGGTCAAGTATGCCGAAGCCCTGAAA
This sequence comes from Duncaniella muris, assembly GCF_003024805.1. Taxonomy (GTDB): domain Bacteria; phylum Bacteroidota; class Bacteroidia; order Bacteroidales; family Muribaculaceae; genus Duncaniella; species Duncaniella muris. The sequence goes on along the minus strand of NZ_PUEC01000042.1, from coordinate 6,814 downwards.
AGCCTCCATCACGGTTTTGGCAACTGACTCGATACGGCTGTCAACACCGGTTCTTATCGCCTGTACCTCTGCTCTCAGTTCGGAAAGCATCTGGCATACCATCGTAAATTCTGCTGACTTCATGAGAGATATTTTTGAGGTTCAACCATAGAGTTTGTTTCAGTGGACTTTTTCAAGTCCGTTCCGGGCATCTGACGGGATAGTTTCGTGCCGGAGATTATCAGCGTTTTTGTTTCCATTTTATTTTTGGGGTTTAGTGTTACGCTGCGAAGTTCGGCAGAAATCAAAATCCGCGTCGGGTACGTTCCTGGAACGTTCCTACTTTTTTTAACTTTCATTAAGAGGTTTAGCCTTTTTTCTTGCTTTAGGCAGGGGTATAGGCGTCACTCCATCGGCTTTTATGTCTATTAGCCGATGTGCTTTAATGAAAGCCTGTTTTAAGTGGGAATTAAATCCTGAACGGGGTATATATTTGCCTCGGATTTGGTTCGATTCGCGTTGCAACCCGAACCAGACAGTCGTCAATTTTGGTTCGGTTCCGCGTGCTACCCGAACCAGATTGAGCGGCTGGAGTAATGTTTATCCGTCGTGGATTTGACATAGAAACAACCGTAATATGGCTGTTTGTTTATGACAATTTTTCAAGTTGGGTAATGTTGGGTAATCGGTGTGTAACCGTGGGAAATCGCTCATTTTCAGTAATCTTTTTTCGCAGTCGGAATGTTACACGGACAAAGCGACTGCCCCGATATATCCCAAACAGGCACAGCTATCCCCGGCTCATAAAAATATGATGATGGCAACCCATAGTCCGGAATATGGATTGCCATTGCTGTATTCAGGGCAAAGTATCAAACCACTAATCCAAGGTTATATTTATGGAATACATCACCATTGAACGCAGCGTCTTTGACGCTATGGTCGCCACTCTTGCCGAGTGCCGTTCAATTCTTGGCAAAGCAATCAGACGCTTGTCAGGGAATGAGCGGCAGGAGTGGATAGACAATATTTCGGCTCAGTCAATACTTCGCCGTTCACAGCGCGGCATGACACTACTCCGAATGGAAGGCAAGATCGGATACTCAATAATTGAGGGCAAGGTTTATTATCCGGCAGGCGAGATTGGACGGCTACTCTATAATTGCAAGGTTGATTATGAGTGATAATACATCCAAATTAAGCAAGGAAGAACAGCATGAAGTATTCAAGATACTTTCTGAAATCAAGAGCTGTTCTAAAGAGTTGGCAGAACGCTCTCGCCCTATGTTTGACGGCAACCGCTTTCTCTCGGACTCCGAACTTGCCCGACGGCTTGGTGTGAGTAAGTCAACACTCGCCAACTATCGCCTTAAAGGGATATTCGGTTATTATTCCCTTGAAGGCAAAATCCTGTATGCCGACACCGAAATTGAGGACTACCTCAAAGAGAACTACCACCCACCTTACCGATAAGGTAATCCAACGGCAACGCCCCCGATAATCCATTGAGAATTACCGGGGGCGTTAGCCATGTCATCACTGTTTTGTCGGACTTTTTACGCAGAAAAACCGACAAAATCAGATTTTCATTTTGTGTTTTTGATGAGTTTTGCTTTGTTAAATTGATTAACAAAAACGGTCAAACCACATTTTCAAGCATTTCAAAACCATCTACTCCCACGTTTTCAAGCATTTCAACGGGTGCCTATTTCCACGTTTACGAGGGGTACACATTATCCCGCTCCACTCAGTTTATCTGACACAAATGCCATTTGCGTATATTCCCGATGCTCTAATACATATTTACAAAGCCTATTAACCCGAAGATTATGGATAGCCGCTCCACTTTATCCAAATACCGTATCAAAGGAATTTACGGATATTATTCTCTCTGAAGGAAAATAATATATGCTGATCGTGATATAGAAGAATACATCAAAAACAACTATCACTCGCCATATAGATGACAATCTTACAGCACGTAACCCCGATAATCACAATGAGGGTTATCGGGGCTTAAACATCCCTAATTCTCCTTAGTTGCTATCACCAATTATCATATGGTTTTATCGAAGTATTTGCAATCTCTATTATGAAATGCAGGATATGTGCCCTCAAGAATATCTACAATGATTTTATTCATAATAGGGTTTTCTATAGCGCCTGAAACAAAACTAACCTCATTCCCGTGAAGTTTATCAATTTTCATCTGAATAATCTGATCGGCATCGCAAACTACAGCAAGGTTTGGATTATGTGTCACCATGATGATTTGCCTCTTACGCTTGGCAGCCTTGATGAAGTGTACAAGATACCGATATACACTTTCATTATCAAGGTTCTCTTCTGGTTGGTCTATAATCAGAGGTTTGTCATCCATGTCAATAAATAGATATAAAAGCAGTAGCAAAGCACCTCTTTCTCCAGGAGACAAAGAGGACAAGGGCTTTCCATTCATTTTAAGCTGGAAGAATGGATGGACATAGTCCATACAATAAATAAAATCGTATAGCTCTTGCTGTGTATGACCTTTCTTTAATTGGTTCTCTACTGAACGAAAATCATTATTGTCATCACGTTTGTCATAGAGTAGATCGCTGTTGATTAGGTTGGCAAAGGCAACAATAGATAGAATATCAGACATATCCACACTGTCAATATTTGATTTTATCCGAGCTTGCCCCTGTTCCTTGCCGTAGTAAGATCCTGAAGCCTGCTGACTTACGAAATCAAAAAATCTATCTCCAAAATTCCTAAGAGAGAAAGTTGAGTCAAATTCAATAGGATAATCTTTTAATTCCTCATGATAGTCCTCAATAAACTTTACAACAGGAGCAAAAAGATTTTCATAGGTCTCAAGGACCTGATGTTTCTTTTGCATCAAGTCTTTTACCAAATCCTCTCTTTTCTCGATTTTCTGAGATAGTTCTTTATTTAGATTATGTTCGATATAATCAATACGACTTTGAAGATACTTTATTGAACCTTCCTTTTCAGGAGTACCGGTAATATCTTCTAACAATTTCTCCCACTCCAGCTTTTCCTTTAGATATTTCTGATACTCAAGTTCTGGAGCACTAAGTTTTTGCTTTGCAAGATTCAATTTCTCAGATTCAAGAAGGTATTGCTTTCGTAAGCTTCCTGATTTATCTTCATTCAAATGATTGTCTATTTCATCAACTCTCTCGGACAACTCTTTAAGCTTGGAAGATATTAAATCCGGTGTATAGGTCACATTCAATACTGAATCAATATTGAGATTGTTTTTTTCATACAGCAATCTCAATTCTTGCTTGACTGCCTCTATTTGTAATGTTAGTCTATCAATACGTTCTTTACTAGCCTTTAAGTCCTGAATTGTTTTAACCTTTTCTTCTTTCTCACTTTCCAAAGCCTGTAAAGAAATTTCCATCATTTTACAAGATTCATTCAACTTGTCAATTTCCTCCTGAATCTTTTTGGCCTCCGGATCTTCATCAACTGATGGTTTTGCAACTTCCTTTGGTTTTGCAGATTGGACATTGCTTAATTGGCTTTGCTTGTAAGCTAACTCATTTGCAAGTGTATCTCGGTAAGCAGGAGTCCGCATGGCTTCCATTGCTATAATCTCTCGATTGATTTCTCTAATTCGGGATTGAATATCACTGCATGCATCAGCATTTTCTTTTGTCAGGTAATTAATAATTTCATCCAAATCATTATAACCATATCTTTGAGCTGGGGCTAAGTACTGAAATATTATCTTCTTTAATTCGCTCTCGAACTTTTGATCGTCCTCAGTTGTACAAAGAGTTTCCAAGAAGTTTTGTGGAATATATTTAACTCGCTCAGGCTTGGTCGCCTCCGTTGACATATCTAATGTTTTGATAGTTGATGAAGAGTTATCAACCCATTGGATATACGCTTCGGTTTGCTTAGAACGATTGTATGGTTTTGGCATTCTGAACTTTGCAGGTGTCAAAAATGCCCAGTTCTGATTTGTAGAGTCAGCACATAACGCAATAATATCAGTAAGGGCACTCTTGCCGCTCCCCTTATTACCAATAATTGCGACTAAGCCTGGATTTAATTGAATTCTAATACTATCGAACCACTTTTCAGGCATAGTGGCACCCGAAATACGTCGAATCTCTAAAGACCGAATAAATTTATCTGGATTTCTTTTTATTCTTGCTAAAATTTCAGGTTCTTCAAATGATATTCGTTCCGGTTCAGCAAGAATTTGTCTCAATCCTTCAAATGTCAAATCTGCTTTTATCCAGCATGCATTAGTTCCGACCTCGCTTACTTCATGAGCATCGGAAGTTGTTATAGATGGTTTCCTAAATGTTTTTTGATAAAATCCAGCTTCCTTAGGTTTCGTTAAATCACAAATATCAATATAACCATCCCTAAAAAGCTCTTCTTTTACTGGGCCTAATGAATCTTCAATCGAAACATTTTTTTTAGATTTACCTTCATGCTTCATTTCTTCATCAATACTGTTTGACTTTGAACCTGCATGAACTGTTACGATTCCTCCATATTTATGGATTAGATTGGCTGCGTCCTTAAAGTTCACCTGTACGCGAAACATCCCATCCTTAAAGTAAGATGCCTCTGGCAATCCATCTTGTTTGAGGGATTCTCGACCAATTTGTATTATTCTTGAGCGAGATATACCCAATTGATTAAGAACGTTTTCCTTTAAAAATTCTGATGTAAGAGTTATTCCATTGAACTCATCAGGGAAAAGACCTATCATATGGACAGATGCCCTCCCATATTCAGTCCTAAATTCAACCCCGGAAATTACTGTTACGCCGGCGTCTTTCGCCAGCGTTTTCATCATATCTACATTATCAACTGTATGATGATCTGTTATAGCGATACACTTTATATTTTTTGCTATAGCTTCATCCAATATATCCTGACAGGAACCCTTACCGTCAGAAGCATCAGTATGAAGATGTAGATCCCATTTATTCCATAGTGATCCTATAGGATTATTCATAGTTTTAAGTTGCTTTTTTGTTTGATTCTTCGCTCGTTCTAACTTATCTATATCATTATTAAGAATAGGTCAATATTGACTGAATCCTAAATAATTAATCTCTCAGGCACCCGATTGGTATTATTTTCACACCGTCCTCGCGTGTATATGCCATTTCTCCGCCCGTTAAGACAATAAGCAAGTCCGGTTCACGAAGTTTAATTTGCTTCTCCGCCATATTCTTTTCCGTTATAAGATGTTTGATTTCAATGAGGTGCTTTGCCCCGTCCTCAATCTCGCGACTACCAAGTTTGCATTCGATTAACGCATATCGTCCGTCATCAAGGTGCAATACGGCATCAGCTTCAAGTCCAAGACGGTCATGGTAATATGACAATCGCCCACCCAGTGCCTGCGAATATGCTCGGAGGTCACGAAAACACAGACACTCGAATATGAATCCGAAGGTGTTCAAATCAAGTTCCAGACTTTCTGGTGACGCACCTAACGCGGCCACCGCAATAGAGGGGTCAACAAAACAACGTTTCTTGCCGGTTCGGATAACAGTCTTGGAACGAATAGCAGGGGACCATGCCTCTATATCATCAATTACAAAGAGCTTCTCCAAAGCACATACATAATCATCAAATGTAGGCATGGATATTCCTTCCATTTCTTCAGATACATCAGCAAGCATGGAGGTTTTCTTTGCTAAAGTACAGATATTTCGTGCGTAGGATCGAAGAATGAGCCTTGCCAATGCAGGATTTCTTCGCGTTTTATCAACTCTTGAAATATCCTCATTACATATCACATCAATATAGTCTTTAGCAATCAGTAACTTAGCTTTGGTGCTCATCTCATCGAGAGAAGCGGGCCACCCGCCACGGCAGGCAGCAAAAATCAGTTGCTCAATAGATAATTGTGAAATTTCACCATCAATCTCATAGTCCGCCTCATTAAATAATCGCCCCAAAGAGATAGAGCCATTGGATTCAAGAGACTCGAACAGGCTCATAGGGTACATAGCCATTTTGGTAATGCGACCTGTTCCCGTGTGCATTATTTCCTCATCATCTATTACTGTCGAACCAGTCAGAATAAACTGTCCCTTCTCTCTGCGTTCATCAACCGCATGGCGAACTGCATCCCATATTACTGGGGCAACCTGCCATTCATCAATAAGCCGAGGCGTTGCACCCTTGAGTAATAACGATGGCTTTGTTTGAGCGGCAGCCAAATATCCCGCCCGACGGTCAGGATCCTGCATCTTAATAACACTTCCCGCCCGACGTTCTGCAGTAGTTGTCTTGCCACACCACTTGGGTCCAGCTATCTGTACGGCGCCGAAAGCCTCAAGCCTCAAATCAAGAGTCTTGTCGGCAATTCTATTCAGATACTTCATCTCTTTCATAATCACCTACAAAATTAGGGATTAAATCTGACACCACCAAATTATTTTGTGTTTTTGAATTATTTTGTTTTGTGATTTTGAAATAAATCACTTTGTTAAATTGAATTAACACAAGCCTGATATTTGGTGGAGTGGAAATAAATTCGTAACTTTGCAATCACAGAGAACTTTTAGAATAAGGGAAGATGTTGCGAAGGTGTTAGATTGCCGGAGCAAAACGCCCCAAATCGCTAAAATATAGCAGTGTAGTCAACGGAGTTTTTCTCCTTTAGATAGCCGGTAATTATCTGATAATCAAATTGATACTATATTCAGAACAATTCTGGTGGCACCACGAAAAAACTCGACTTCGGTCGGGTTTTTTGCTTATATAGCAGATTATCAGCGGATTACTTACGCCCCGTCGGTAGTCAATTTTCAAACAATGTCGGCACAAATGTAGGCTCAAA
>NZ_PUEC01000041.1 GCF_003024805.1 Duncaniella muris | reverse complement strand
GCGCACACCTTACGGAAATCATCGAAGACCGCCATGGTCGCAAATCAATCATCGTGACATCACAGCTCCCCGAACTGGACTGGTACGAAGCTATCGGTGACTCCACAGTGGCAGATGCAATACTCGATCGCATTGTCCACACTGCTCATCGAATCACGCTTACCGGCGAAAGCGTCCGTAAGCTCAAAGCTATAAAAAGCAGATAAGACAAAATAAAATTGACCCCGTCGGCCAGAACGTTTTCAGGGGTCAATTCAAAATATTTTCAGGGGTCAATTCAACCTTGGTCTAAGGGGTCATCCGAGCCTGGGTTTTCCATATACAACACACTTCCGAAAAAATATTCAATATCACCTGCTACCGCACAACCGCAATCACACGCTTGCAGAAATGGGTAAAGGCAGCAGGAATCAACAAGACTATCACATGGCATTGCGCCCGCCACAGTTTCGCTGTAAATGTGCTTGGTGCAGGAGCGAACATCAAGACCGTTGCCTCTCTAATGGGACATTCAAGTATCAAGATGACCGAGAAATATCTCCACGTCATTGACCAGCAGAAGCAGGACGCAATCAACAGTCTCGGAGACTTGGATTATGATTGCGAGGTAGTCAGTGTATAGATTTACCCCTTGGCATTCTTGGCACTTTGGCACTTTGGCATTTTGAGAACTCTCCGACCGACATCGGAGGGTTCTTCTTTTTCGGCGGTCATCATCCTCGGATTTTGGTTTGGTTCAGTATGGGGTGTATATATTGGGCTGATCCAAACCAAGACTATATGGGGCAGCGAAAAGAAAAAACGATGAAATACGCTTGCATTTTCTACATTATCCGCATTTTGGAACTTGAAAATGCAGGAAATGCAGATAGTATGGCGGTGTCAGTCAACATTTTTTTAGGAATTATTCCATTGCACACCTTGCATTCTTGCACACTTTGAAAATGCCAAAGTGTCAAAAATGCCACGTGGTAATATTGAAATAACACAGATACCACACACCCTTATTCCTTGATGAAGCTGACCCTTGATTGTGCAAAAGTGCAAAGAATGCAAGGGGGACAATGAGAAAAATCGGATTTTCGTAATCGGCAAGATACCGTCTGACTACCTCAAAAGGCTCTCTCCCGACGGTCGGATATAATCACTAAATTGCTACAGTCATTGCAGTGGATGTGTTGACTTAAACGAATACTGTCATTACACTGACTATCGTCATTATGACGATGAGAAAAAAGGAGTGCAAGGATATGTTTCGGGATTCCTTTTTCTCCGAAAAGCCACCGCCGAAACCGCAGTCACTGCCGTGACCGCTCTTTGTTTTTCTCATTGCCATAGGAGGTCGTTTTAGGGTGGAGCGAGTTTATGTTTAGGTATTACCTGTAATCCCAAAACGCTCCACAACCTCATCACCCAATAATGCCCTCTAACATCAATGATGAAATGACTGAATGACAAAGTGACCAATCATCCGGATGATTAAATGATTCGATGAATTGATGACTGAATGATTAATCATTTAGATGACAAAATGACTGAGTGACTAATCATCTAATCATTCAGTCATTTAATCATTCAGTCATTCCGTAAATCAATATCAAAACCAATGCAAAATACAACCACAACACCGTCGTGGAAATTACACCGACAGGAAATTCCTTAGCTCATTAGGGAATTTTCCGAGCCGCATTGACAAGTCAACGCTGAAAATATCCCGAATGAGCCAAAGGTTAACCTTTGGAAACCGTTGGCATGATTATTAGAAGGTGTATGCCAAGTTAATTGAGAAAGAATGCTCGGCAGGATTATAGACTGGTGATATGACCATGATATCTGAACATGGACTGTCCCATTTAAACCATCTTTGATATAACGGAAGCATCCAATAGCCTATCCTTGCAGATAGGATGCCTACACCTGCTCCCGCAATAACATCGTTTAGCCAATGGCGACCGTTATAAAGGCGCAGGAAAGCAACACCAACAGCAACGCTATAAGCCCCTATTCCCATACCAAGCCCATATTCTTCTCTCATTAATTCTGCTCCGGTAAACACGGTGGCAGTATGTCCTGAGGGAAACGAATTCCTTGCATTGGAATCCGGTCTTTTTTCTTTGAATGAATATTTACCGATATTTGTAAACGCCGTCATGGTTAAGTAGGCGGTAGCTTCCACTACGACACGCTCTTTAAAACTATGTTTTGATTTGATACCGATTGATCCAAATGTCAGATACGTTATGGCAGGAAGATATTGGACATAATCATCGGCACGGAAGAAATGATTTCCACGCAGATTATCCATTCCATTTTTGATGTTTGTGTCTAACTTTTTGAATGCTCCATTGTATACTCCAAAAGTACCAACAGCTATAAGAACTCCTGGTAAAATTAGTTGTTTAGCATTGAATTTAGAACATTCAGGTTTGTACTGATTGAAAACTAATGTACTGTCAATCGACAAGGTGTTGACAGTCCGCTGTGTATCTTGAAAAATCATATCTGATGATTCTTCAAAATTGGATGTTTGGGCGTACCCAGAGACTTGTGAGGTAAGAAGCCCCAATGTTATCAGACCTCCTACCAATCCATTTTTGTTCATTGGCATATCGTTTGTGCGAATGCCAATGCTCATAAATCAAACTCGACGAATGCAAAAGCATGGGCAATGACTGCCCAGAATGCACCCGTCGGATTGGTGTTATGAACGGCAAGTCACGCCCATGCAATGCACGGACGTTCGCGACTTGTTCCTCATTCATAACACAATGAAATTTCCGACGTTTCATTCTGATTGGAACAAATAGCAAACGCTATTAATTATGTTATCAGAAGCCTCTGCCTCCGTTATTTTCAACTGCAAAGTTACAACTTTTTATGGCTCGTGTCAATAGCTTATGAGAAAATAGGTTTGGTTTAGCCTTAGATATATACATCTATACCGAACCAAACCTATATATGTGCTGGGCAAAAGAGAAATGTCCGTATCAGTTTTTCTTTTCACCAGCCCATATCCCGACACCAACCTTACCACCGAAAGAAGAAAAATAAGGCAAATAAATAAAGTTAACTACCGCAAATTATCTATAAATCGTTTCTATTTGTTTTCAGCCAACTGTCTAAATAGTACAAATTTAGTACAATGGCACATAGTTATAACATTGATAATCAACACAAATATACCCAAAGCTAAAATTGAGGTTAGTCTTTCTATTATTAAAATCCACGAGTTCTTCCTCTGAAAAGACCTTTAATATCTCAAGAGACATTTGATTAAGCTTTTTCGTTTGGCTTTTCATGTACTCTGACAACTCAAAATGTCTAATTCCTTTATTAACGATGTATGTTGCGTCGCATGAATCATCTAAAAAAGTAATTCTAACAAATTTCGAATGTGAAACTTGTTCACGGACTATCGATGTGTTGGAATTTTTTGCCTCATGCGAAACAGTATCTTGCTGATACGAATTATTTGCAGTTGAATCACATTCTAATGTTTCCAATCGAATGCCGGAATCAGCTTCTTGTGCCGGAATATTCAGACACAAGAGCAACATTGATACGATTATTAATAGTTTTTTCATAACGGGATTGATTAATCTTTTGATTGATTAATCTTTTCAAATTAACGTCCAAATTCGCCTCATAGTATTCTTTAAAACATAAAACAAAGAGGTTGTGCAGGCCGACGATATCCAGTTAACTCATACAGACAAAACTCCCTGCCACAGAATTCTGCAGCAAGGAGTTGATTTTGTCCGGACAGACAATCTGATTTCAAAACCGGTTCTTACTCCGGAAGAATTTCATAAGAAATTGCCTGGAGGCAATAGAATGACAGATAAGGCTTGCCTTCCTTTTCCTGACGGACTGCGATTTTGGCACGATAGTCAGCGATACGGTCATCAAAGGCAGTCAGATTTTTCTGTCCCTGGGCCGCGCGTTCTGTAGCGCAACCGCTTTCAACTTCAGCCTGAGACTCTTCGCCTGCTTCAGCAGCCGCTTTCTGAGCCTCTTCATACTGACGGATCATATTCTGAATAGCAGCTTCGTCGATGCGCTCCTCACAAACCACACCCTTGACACGGATGGGCTGATGGATTGTAGACTTCGGAAACGGTTCGCCCATAAGAGGAAAGGCCTCGCAGCGGATAAGCACACTGTCAGCCGATCCTACCACGAATGCCTTACGACCGCCGTGACGGCAAAGATGTGAGCACACGCCTTCGATCTCGATTGTGTCACCTACAAGGTTTTCAGCATCGGCAAGAAGCTGATCTACATTGATTGCTCCGGCTGCGTCATCGGTTGAAGCGGAATTAGACGCTCCTCCGCAAGAAACCATTGCAAGGCATAAGACTATCAGAAGCGTAAAGATTGATGTTTTCTTCATTTTCTTTCTGTTTTTATTTTTGATTAATGATTGATATTTTTCAATTTCTTATAATGATGAACGGAATGAAAGCAAAAATTCCGAATACGAGAGTGACAAGCGATGCTAACGCAGGACGGCATATGGCATCTGCCGTCCGTCTGCGGTAAACTATGAAAATCACAAGCGCAAACATAGCATTCAGAACAAATGCCGCCCAGGAGAAAGATTCAATGCGCGGAGTGGCATAGCAGTCTGACGTCGATGTAAATGACAGAGTGTAAGGGAAGATATAGGATCCGATTTTTGCCACCGTGCTCTTCTCGCTTGTCTTGGCATAGCTTGCCAGCAGAGAATAGTCATCGGCATCAAGCGCACTCCAGCGGGTTCCATCCTGGTTCGAGACTCTCACTATGATATTGAATAGGTTTTTGACCACGGAAAACCGGTCTTTCTCAGGATCGACCTTCCCGACGGGCAGCTGACACAGACGATAGCCATCGCGCTCTATGAGATAGAGATTATGGGTTTCATCTGACATCAGTCCGATAGCTTCCTTGTCAATATTTTCCATTATAAACACATGGGCAGCTCTGAGCGAGTCAGGTTTGCGCACTTTCGACATATAAGGTCTGCCGGCCTGCATCTTCATATGGAATATATCACCGTTGTCATCGACCATAAGATAGCCTTCGTCATAAGCTTTTCGGCTTGTGATATTGGCCGAGAAACTTTTCATTGGCAAAGTGAACCCGCGGTCATTGAATATTTCGGTAAATCTTTTGCTTCTTGCCTGATTGATCTGATTGGTCTCCATCTCGATGAATTCCACCCGGCCGTCACGAAACCTGAACACTTCAGTGGGATCTTCAAGGTCAATGCGCGCCGGCATGGATTCCATTATAAGATAGACATCGGCAAAACGCTTGTTGATGTCGCGTGGCGACGATGTAAAAACCCAGGAGTTATGTTTAAGCCGCGGAATGGAGATCTCAATGCCGTTGATCGAATCAGGCATCTGCTCGCGGGCCACAAGCTGAGTGAAATAGAGCTGTGGCAGAAGCGAATCGCGCTGCTCTTTCGTATAGACCACTCCTTCCTCACGAACTCCATCGGTATCAAGCGGATAGATCACGGATTCCTTCTCGCCGGTTCTTTCTGACACGATCATCCGGTCGCTTATCGGTGAGTATGCGATAAACGGATCAGAGGCCCCCACCGGAAACAGAAGTGAATAGAGCCAGGGAAGAAACCACGAGAGGACAATGACGCTCAGCGTCACGAGTAATATTGTATATGCTTTTTTCATGATTTTTCAGTGTCGGTTAATCCTGACGGCCCTCCTTAAACCTTATGATCGAGCCGAAAGAAAGAACGGTCAGAAGAACAACTGTTATGATTATAAGGATGAGCATTCCGTTGTAGGCCTCAGGTGCAGGCTGAAGAAAATACATCATCAGCACCGCGATAGCCAGAAGAGAGAGAACTATACGACGCTTCCAGGTGCCTTCGAGACAGACAGCCGTAACAAACAGATAGGCTGTGAAACCGGCAAAATACCAAGGGAGAGTGGTCAGCATCACACGCACTACAAGTTCTGACGGGAGTATTCTGAAATCATAGACCATGATAATCAGTGCCTGCACAAAATAGATTGTCAGCAATTCCACCAGACCGGTCAGAAGCATCAGCCCAACAAGCCTGCGCTGAGGGTAAGGCAGGTGCAGAGTAAGTTTCAGGCGTTTCTGCGCCATCTCCGGAGCCATCTGCGCTACTCCAACGGCCAGACCTACAAGCAGAGGCACGTATTTGATCATGTCAATGAACGTATTGTCTTTGAGCAGCATTATGAGCCACAGATGCTCTACTCCTTTGAGTTCGATCAGCCGGTTCATCATCGCGACCGTATAAAGGCCTATGCACACAGCCAGCCCAAGAGATATGAAGAAGACCATCCGGGTCTTTACCCATTCTTTGAATATCAGAGCTCTTTCCATTTTTTCAGTATCAATATTTTCCGGTGAGTCCGATGAAGGCGTCTTCGAGCGACATGTCCTGACGGACAAGGCTTCCGGAATCGACTCCGAGAGAGCCAAGGGCCGCTCTGACTTCATCAATCGGTTTGAATGTATAGAATTCGAGTTCATCCTTGATCTTGCCAGGATTGACAAACAGACTGTCAGCCAAGAATTTCTCTACAGGCATGTATGTCTGAAGAGTGTAGCGGCAAAAGTCACGCAGAAGCTCATCGACCGGCATCTGGGTAAGGATCTTGCCATAGTCAAGTATGATGCAGTCATCAATCAGTCGTTCAAGGTCCTGGATGATATGTGATGTCATGAATACGGTCTTCTCCTCAGCTTTGGCAAATTCACGCAGATAGTCTGTAAACAGTCTGCGGTAGCCGGGATCAAGGCCAAGAGAAAAGTCATCAAGCACAAGCAGATCGGCATTCTGTGCAAGAATCAGACCGAGTGCCACCTGCGAGCGCTGTCCGCATGACATGGATGAAATCTTCTGGCCTGGCGACACATGGAGCTTGTTCATGAGTTCATAATAGGCATCCCTGTTCCATTTCGGATAGAACCGTGAATAGAAACGCTCTATCTGCTCGATTGTCATGAACGCATACTGCACATGGCCTTCGATCAGCAATGCGATCCTTGCACGGGTCGCCGGTGACATTTCTGTGATTTTTTCACCGAATATCCTGCACTCACCTTTCTGCGGGCGCAGGTAGCCCATAAGTATATTTATTGTGGTGGTCTTTCCTGTGCCGTTTTTACCCAGCAGGCCGAGAATACGACCTTTAGGTACTTCGAAGCTCAGGTCACTGTAGATGATCCGCCCTGTGCCGTAGCGCTGAGTCAGATTTTTTACAGATATCACCGATTCAGAATCGTGGTTCATTATCAAGTTTTCTTAAATTACATTTAGAGGTCGTTTTTAATAACATCCTCTTACTTACTATTTGTCAGAATTCAGCTGCGAGTGTGACTGCGGCACCGTGGCGGAGTCCTTCACCTATATAGTCAGTCAGCCGGTATGCCACCCTGAGAGAAACAATGAAATTCATTACAGGCCGCGATATCCCCGCCGAGACATTGAATGCGGTGCGGTCGGCTTTGAGCATCGAATAGTTTGACAGCACACATTGCCCAAGCGGAGTGTCCGGTTCAAGATCTGTCAGAATTTCTTCTTTCGGATCTGCTTTGGCATAGGAGACTCCGGCTGAAAGATTCCAGAGCCAGCTTTTGCCTGAAACGGCTGAAAAATCAGCATCAAACCCTGATATGACATGGCTTGCCCCCAGACGGCGCAACGGATCGGCATAGCTCTCCTTCTCTGATTCATAGGCTATGTCAGGGGTGAGCGTCATGCTTGAGTTTCCTTTCTCAAACCGCACTGGAAAAGAAAGCCCAAAGTGGGAGCTTTCGAATCTATACGGCGAACTGCTGCCTATGCGGTCATAGCTTGATCCGGCTGAAGACCCGAATATATTTTCAGTGCCCTTGCGCCGAAACATATTGCCGTCAATTGTGGGCTGGATCATGATTCCTCCGCCGAACTGAAGACGGTATGAAATGCCAAGATCAATAATATCATTGCCGGTATAGCCGAGGGTCAGATTATTATAGTTGCGCAACTGCTGCTCCATCCGGTAACCGGTATAGCCAATGGTCGCTGCAAAGCCTTGGCCGGAAACAGGCAGCCACTGAAACCCAATATTATAGCCGAACGATGAATAACCGCTGTTTTTGTTGGCATTGCCCATAAAGCGCCGGTAATAAGTGCCCATACCGGTCAGGGTGTAGGTGTTTATTTCATTCAGCGGATTATAAAAATCGAGATCACAGTTCTGATTATAGATATTCACTCCGGCATTCAGCCCGATGACACTGTGATCATTCACCGTATAGCCGCCACCCAGAGCGATGTCAATGTCAGAGACAACGGTCTTGACTCTCGGATCACGGTTACGGTAGGCAATCTCAGCTCTGTACGCAGCGTGAACGCCGACTGTCCATCTGGAAAAACCGCAGGCATAGCCTCCGGAAAATCTATAGCTGCGGGTGCTCAGGTCACCACCGGCTTCATCACCCAGCACATAAGGAGCCACGCGGTTATAGTCTATGTAGTCAGTCCATCTGACCGAACGATAGGTTCCGGTCACAAACGAAGCATTGCCCCAGACCACCCTTTCGGCTCCCAGACGGGTATATGATCCGGCCGAAACTCCTAACAGATCGGATCCATCGCCAAGTTGTTCCATCACCGGCTTGTCCTGACGGTCATACTCTCCGCTTATGGCAAATGACGAAAGCGAAACGCTGTCACGAAACAGCATTGCAGCCGGATTGCTCTCATATCTCTGCATCAGCGCGGCATTTACCGGCTGAGAGAGCCGTTGAAGCTCAGACAGAGACAAAGGCTGCGCCATGACCCCGAATGAAGGGATCATGGCTACAGCTATTATAGCCAGGCTGTATTGAAATCCAGAGACTTCCGACATCGATCTGTTTTTACTTCGTTAATCTGTTATTTCGCTGAAACAATTTCAAAATCCCTGGCAGAATCGTTGGTGTCCATCAGCACGGTATTGCCGGCGGCTGACACTCCGGCCGCTTTGCGGACAAACTTCTTACCGAAACGGTTCTTGTCAGTCTTAGCCTCAGAGATAGCGGCATAGCTTGCGTCAACAGATGTGCTCAAAGCTCCCTGTATCCAGCTTTCAACCGGACAGAGGTTAACACCGTCGATGATCCAGTCATATTTGACAAGATAACATTTTGTTCCGGTCATTTCCTTCTGAGTCACACTGCTGATATATTTATATGTTCCGTCATACTCGGCGAGATACTGCTCGGCTGTCATGCCTTCGGGAAAACGGACAAGCGCATAGGAACGGTTGCACTGGTTGCTTGCAATCCAGATTGTCGGCGAGTAGGAATACCATTTGTCAAGGTTGGGAACATCAGGATTGTCGGTATCCTTCACCGAGGCGGAAGTCGATTCATCATACCATTCAAAATCAGCATCGGTGTGATTGAGAGCTCCGGGCACCTGGGCTGTCCAGTCAATAGCCTGATCGACGATCTTGATTGACTCGCCGGGGGCAATGGCTACATCCTGACCGCTGCCGGGAATAACATACACGGTCTGCGCTGTGAAATTGGCTTCACGCTGATTGGCTGGGGTAATGATCACATTGGCATCAGTGTTCAGCAGCTTGCTTTCAACAATCGCAATGCCGTCGGCATACTGCACCTCGTCGGTATTGTTATAGATAGTGAAATATGTGTCATAGAGACCATTAGTTCCTGCCGCGTTGAGCGAGCCGGCAAAGTAGATTTCACCGAATACGAGTGTATTGGATGGATTATAGAAGAACCATTTGAGACTTGCTGACTGGGCTGAAGAGCTGATGACCTGCTGAGATGCCACGGCACGAAGTGTGCGTGTCACGCTGGCGCCCTCGTCATTGACGAAACTTACCTCCATCTGTCCGTCGATGTCATAGGTTCCGGCAGGAATCACATCTGAGTCGGTCAGAGGGAGTTCAAATGTATATGAGCGACCGGAATTCAGTTCTTTGTAAGTTATAGTCCCGGATTCTACCGTGTAGGATGACGGAAGTTCTGCGGGATAAGTAGGAGCAATGACAACCGGATAAGTCACCACGGTGTTGTCATCATCTGAACATGAAGCCACACTCAGTCCCATTGCGGCACACAGAGCCACACTCAGAAACAGATTCTTGATCTGAATTTTGTTTGATGTCATGATAATTGGTTATTTTGATGATTTTGATTGATTCCTATATTTTGAGATTGAGCTCCATCCCGAAATATGGAGTGGAGTAACGGCGGATGGTGATTCCGTAGCGTTCATAGTCAGGCGCTATGTACACCAGACGGTTGACGTAGACCGCCAGCCCTACCCGCTTCTGCCAGAATGTCTTTGTGGCTTTGAAATTGACGCTTGTCTCTGCCGGCACATTCTGTCTGACAAATGAACTTTCGGTGAAATTGCGCACCAGCTGTTTCAGGTATGGATCCGACAGACATTCATCGGTATAAGGATGGATGGCACCGTTTACATCCATGTACTGCACCGGAATTCCATCGCGTCGCAAAGTCTTACGCGAGGTCAGCCAGAGATTCTGCACACCGATCGAAAAATTCAGTCCGAGCCGCGGGAGATCGGTGTCAAAAAGTATATTGGTGTTGACGCTGCGATAGTTGTTGCCGTCAAGGTCATCATAAAGTCCTACATACTGCAGCTCCCGGCCGTTGGCTATGATGCTTGGCTTGTACCACAGCGACTGACTGTTACTGTTGGTGGTGCTGAAGAATGCGCCGGAAATTGTCAGACGTGTGTTGATGACGGGCAGACGGCGCGACTGCAGAGTGTATTCCACACCCTCTTTCAATGTGCGGCTGCCGTTGGTTGTCTTGCTTCTCACTGCAAGGTAGGTCTCGGTCTGATAAGGCAGATCCTCGATCAGCGGAGCGCGTCCGGCGGCGTATGGGTCGAAGCCGGAAGCATCGTAGCGGTTATATGTATAAGTATGAACAAATCCGGAACTGCGGAAACCGTCTGCCATATTCTCGCGGAAATATGTCACGGAAAGTCTGTTGCCACGATAACTGATGTCGGCGCGGACTTCCCACTTGAAGTTCCGGGCGGCCCGCAGACGGTAGTTGGTCATGTCCTCTATATAGGTCCTCACATTCATCACCCGATAGTCTTCCACATTGTGGTAATAGTTGAGCTGCTCGAAATCCGAATAGAGTTTTTCAGGATAAAGATATGCTGCTACCGGCATCTTTGTATGCCATCCGGCTCCGGCTGCGAGTTCGAATCCGAGCGGATAGTTTCTGACATAGGCCGGCGGCAGACTCCAGACAAGGTTGAAGCGAGGGTCAAAATAAGGCTTACCGCTCAGTTCATATCTGCTGTCGAGATGCAGAAGCTGAGTCTCTCGCAGACCGGCCGTCAGTGAAAGGGTGTGCTTCCCTGCATAGAATCTGGTCTCGCTTTCGAGGTATGCCGAGAGCTGGTGCATGGCCGGTACATCACGGAAGGCGCGCGGACGAGTGTTGTTGCCTGCTATCAGCGGGCGCGAAATATCATAAACGGCCCCACGGCCATAGTTTTTGCTCATGTTCCACTCAACTCCGAATTTCAGAGCCGATGACAGTGAACTCCCGCCGAAACGCAAGCGGCCGCAGCTTTTGAGCGAGGCGGTAAACGGACGGCCCTCCACACGGTAGTCGGCAAGATAGAGCATGGGGAGATAGCCGATGTAATTGTCACCTTCAACCAGCGAGACAGGCATCGGCATAACTCGTGACGAAGCTACGTGTTTCTGCTGCTCAAGCTGCTCATGTCCGTAGCTAAGTCCGGAAACCAGATTTAATTCCTGAAGCACGGAGGCAACAGACGGTACATAGCGCAAAGTGTTGTCCCAGCGCATGGTGTGCTTGCTGTTCTGATAGAAGTCAATTGTATTGTTGACGGCAAGATCCGGATCGTTGTCATCTTTCTCAAACATGCCGCTGTAGCTGAAATTGGAATTCCAGGCAATGCGGGCCACCGGGCCGGTCCAACGCTTTGTGCTTCGCAACGAACCGGTCACGCGCTTGAAATTCTCGCGATTGTTGCGCGGGTCAATCTTCGAATCGAGATAGTCGACTCCGGCATTTATGATCCATGTGTTGTCGCCACTGAGATCAAAGCCTTTGCCAACATAGAAAAGCTGGCTCTGAGTGTCGGCTTTAAAACGGGCTTCGAGACGTCCGGCTCCGCTTTTGCGCTTGATGCTTACAAGTCCGGAGGTCAGCTCGCCGTATTCCACTGACGGAATACCACGCACAATCTCCACACTCTCTATATCATCTGTCGAAAGCGAGCGCATGTCAACTCCTTTACCTGTCGATATCCTTGAAGTTCGGTTGGCATCCGGTGTGATCTGCATGTCGGCATCAGTGTTAAGTCTCACACCGTCGACCACGAAAGCCGTGCCGAGGGCCGCTGTGGCATAATCGTCATTCTGAGTCATGCCCGAAGCCGAGCGCAGATCAATCCTGTTGACCGACCCCATTTCAGGATCTTTGGTCACTCCGCCAGGAAGCAGGCTCATGAGATCCGTGAAACTCGACGGCTGAAGATGCCTCATAGCCGTAGTGTCAATAAGTGATGCGGATGTGGCATTATAGCCCTCGCGGGCGGTGACAACAACTTCATTCAGGGAGGTGGACGGTTCAAGCCTGAAATTCAACGTCAGACTTTCACGGTCTTTAAGCGAAAGATTGCGACGTTGCGCTTTATAGCCTACAAGATTCAGCTCTATCACAGCCTGGCCGGGCTGGACCGTAAGCGTTATCGAGCCTTCCGCATCAGTATGGCCACCGGAAACTCCGGCCACCGCAGGCTGGCGGAATGTCACCGCCGCAAATTCCAACGGTTCGAGTGTAGCCGCATCCTTTACGTTCACAACCAGCCTGACTGCAGCCGATACATGACAGGCCGCACCGACCATTGTCGATACAGCCATCACAAATATGAATAGGGCTGACTGATATTTTGATTTGAAGATCATTTGTTGACCGGCTTGTTTTACACTCTTTTTTCAGTGTGCAAAATTACGCCGGTCTTCACAGCCGTGAAATACCTATTTTTTGGTAATTTCAGATCTCATTACAAGCTTCAGATACCCAATATCCATTATGAGACATTCAGATCATCGGCCACGGCGGCAGCAGAACGGTCTCCGTCAATTGCAGCCGACACAATTCCGCCAGCATAACCGGCGCCCTCGCCACAGGGATACAGACCTTTCAGGGTGATATGGCGCAACGACTCATTGTCACGCGGTATGCGCAAGGGCGACGAGGTGCGCGTCTCTGCCCCTATCAGAACTGCGTCATTTGTAAGGAAGCCGCGATTCTTACGGTCAAAATCCTTGAATCCGAGCTGCAGACGGCGGGCAATTCCCTTTGGCAAAAGCTTGTCAATGCGCGCTGGATGCGCTCCGGGAGCATATGAAACCTGTGGCAATGAAGAAGACGGCCGGCCGTTGACAAAATCAGCCATCCGCTGTGCGGGAGCGTTCTGAGTCTGTCCGGCCTCCTGCCAAAAGGCCTTCTCAATGCTCTCCTGGAAACGCAGCATCTTCAGAATGCCTTCCGGATCATCATCTGTCCCTACTGTCGGAATATCTTCAGGCAAAACCTCGACAACCATTGCGGCATTGGCCCACCTTGATGAACGCGCTGATCCCGACATACCGTTGACGGCAAGCTGCTCAGGACCACTGGCAGACGGGATAACAACGCCACCAGGACACATGCAGAACGAGTAGACTCCACGGTCATCGACCCTTGTCAGCATTGTGTATTCGGCTGCCGGCAGATAGCGCCCGCGGCCGTCTTTGGAATGATAGCGCAGACAGTCTATCAGATGCTGCGGGTGTTCGAGACGTACCCCGACGGCGAGTCCCTTCGGTTCCATCGTCACTCCGGCTGACAGCAGGAAGCGATATACATCACGGGCCGAATGGCCTGTTGCAAGAATCACAGGACCGAAATATTTTTCACCGCCGGCTGTGACCACTCCTCTTACCTCATCACGCTCTATTATCAATTCTGTCACACGGGTTGAAAATCGGACTTCACCTCCGCAGCGGCAGATGGTCTCGCGCATGGCCTTTATGACTCCTGGGAGTTTGTCGGTACCGATATGCGGGTGGGCATCCACCAGAATGTTTTCCGAAGCGCCATGCTGGGCAAAAATATTCAGAATCTTGTCTACCGAGCCGCGTTTTTTTGATCGGGTGTAAAGTTTCCCGTCAGAAAATGCCCCGGCACCGCCTTCACCAAAGCAATAGTTTGAATCAGGATCAACTACTCCCTTGCGAGCTATATCGGCCATATCGGGTCTGCGCGAGTCCACATCCTTGCCGCGCTCGAGCACAATCGGGCGCACACCCTCCTCTATCAGCCGCAAGGCTGCAAACAGTCCTGCCGGACCGGCACCAACCACTATGGCCTGCGGAGCGTCTGAAGCCACCGAGCGGTAATCCACCGCACGGACAAGTGACAGAGACGAGGGCTCTTCGTCGATATAGGCTCTGACCGAAAGGTTGACCATCACCTGACGCTGACGCGCATCAATGGAGCGGCGGGTCACGAGCACATGACGGACAGAGTCTTTACTGACACCTGCCAGACGCGCCACCTCTTGGCTGAGCAGATGAGGTTCAGCAGCTACACGCGGCGTTACACGTAGATCAAGAGTTTCTTGCATTGAGTTCCATTTTTTTCATTGTGTGTCCCATCCACCACCAGAGGGTGACTACGGTGACAACAAAAGCTATAATATCAGATCCTGCCATCGAAGCCCAGACTCCCGGCACTCCCCACAGACGCGGGAAAATTATCAGGAACGGAATCAGGAACAGAAGCTGGCGTGTCAGAGAGAGGAATATCGACATCTGCGGCTTGCCCACACTCTGGAAAAAGTTCTGAATGACGATCTGGCATCCGACCACCGGATAGCAGATGAAGTAGATTCTGAAGCCGTCACGGGCTATGCCGACAAGAGTCTCATCTGTGGTAAACAAGGCGGAGACCACATCCGGGAAGCCTTCACTGACAATCCAGCCTACAACCGTGATTGCAACTCCGATCCATATGCCGAGCCGAAGCACCCGTTTGACCCGGTCAAAATTGTTGGCACCTATATTATATCCGAGAATAGGTTGCATGCCCTGGGTGACTCCAAACACGATCATCACAAAAAACATTGTGGTACGGTTGAGAATTCCATAAGCACCTACAGCAAGATTGCCGTCGGCACCTCCATAATCAAGAAGCGCCCTGTTGATAAAGATCACTACCACACATGCGCAGACGTTCATCAGAAACGGCGAAAGGCCGATAGCATAGATACGTTTTATTATAGACCACGTAAGCCACTTGTTATGCCGCTTGAAGTGAATCGAACTTTTGCGCGAAAGGAAATGTGACAGCACCCAAACGAATGCCGAAAACTGGCCTACCACAGTAGCACACGCCGCTCCTCTGATGCCCCAGTCCAATACAAATATGAAAATCGGCGCGCATATAAGATTGACAATCACCGATATCAGGGCGGAAATCATGGCCTTGCGCGGATAACCGGTGGCGCGCATGAGGTTGTTGAGGCCAATGAACACAAAGCCCAATGGAGTTCCCAGCAGAATTACCTGCATGAATTCACGCGCATAGTCAATGGTCTCTTCCGTCGCTCCGAAAAACAGCAGGATTGGATCAAGGAAGATCAGTGTGAGCCCACCGAACACGATCGAATGGATCAGACAGAGCGAAAAGACATTGTTGACCACATCCGTAGCCCGACTGTAGTTCTTCTGTCCGAGAAAAATAGAACTGATAGTGGCACCGCCGGCGGCGATGAGCATACAGAATGCCGCGACGAGGTTCATCAGCGGAAATGTGATGGCCAGGCCGGCAATGGCCATAGGACCGACACCACGACCGATAAAAATACTGTCTATGATATTGTATAACGAAGTAGCGACGCTCGCAATAATGGCTGGGATCGAATACTGGGCCAATAATTTCCCGACAGAACTTTTGCCGAGATCCTCTGTTGATGTGCTTGCAGTCACTGCCATATCCTATATAACCTTATATAAATGTATTATTGAAACGCGGGTGCAAAATTACTCAATTTTGCACCACTCTCTTATATGATAAAAATATTTTAACTAAAAACTTCTGATCAGCAGACCTAAAGGCCATGTTTTCTGAATTTTCTCATACCGTTCAGGCATGCAGACAACGTTTGGTGAAAAATGATCGGGTAAAGAAAAGCAAGAGCAAAGTGCCTGCGATCTGAGAGACGGAAGTAACCCAGAAGGCAGCCGAATAGCCGGCATATTCCACAAAGAAGCCACCGAGGAGTATGCCGAGCCCCATGCCACAGTCCCAGGAGGTCAGGATTGAAGAGTTGGCCGTTCCTCTCTGGTCATGACGGGCTACACAGATAAACATATTCAGAAAAGCCGGGAACATGCGGCCGTTGCCAAGTCCGATCAGCACGGCCGACAGATAGTAGGCCCACACTCCCGGAGCGAGAGCGAACAGAGTGAAACCCACAGAGCTTATGGCGGCTCCCTGAAGGGCATTTTCAGTCAGATGTCCCTCTCGGAGAGACTTGACTCCATAGAGGCGCGAAACAAAAAGTCCGCCTGAAAGAAGTGCGAAGAA
Source organism: Duncaniella muris (assembly GCF_003024805.1). Lineage (GTDB taxonomy): Bacteria > Bacteroidota > Bacteroidia > Bacteroidales > Muribaculaceae > Duncaniella > Duncaniella muris. Next base: position 3,301 of record NZ_PUEC01000041.1, on the reverse strand, counting down.
CAAGCCTGTGCCATCGGTGATGCCAAGTTCTTCCTTTCCATAGATAGCCACATAATTGCTCATGATGCCCCAACAGAGACCGAAAAGCAGAATGTTTATTGCCATCAGCCATGCACGGCTCAGAAAAAAGTGATCCATGCTCAGTTTCGGTTTTCCTTCAACCGGCGGACGGTGAGGCAGCCTGATGGTGCTTACAAAATAGAATCCCACAAAAGCAACCACCAGAGAGATCCAGAAGAGCAACCGAAAATTCCCGCTGAGAGAGTAGATATAGATTCCTGCCGAGGGAGCAATAGCCATTGCAAGGTTGTTGCTCAGGCCATAGAACCCCACTCCTTCGTTACGCCGTGAGGATGGGAGCACATCAATGGCAACTGTACTGTTGGCAACTGTGGTCGCACCGAAGGGCAAACCGTGAAGAGTACGCACCACGGCAAACATCAGAATGGTTCCGGCTCCGATATACCCCGTAAAACATATGAAAAACGCAAAGAAACAGAGCATCAACACCTTCTTGCGGTTGAAACTGTCGACAATAAAGCCACTGAAAGGCCTTACGATAAGTGCTGCGACGACATAACCGGACAATACAAGGCCTATGAGATCCTTGTCGGCCTTGAATTCCGCATCGAGATAGATGGGCAGCAGCGGTGTCAGCAGATAAAATGAAAAAAACATCATGAAATTGCCAACCATCGCCTTGCAGTAATTACTGTTCCAGAGTTTTTCCTTTGCTGCAGCAGTGGTGCCCTGGACTGCTTTTGTCTGTGAATTTAGATTCGTATCTTCCATAAATCACCTTAATCGCCCTCAATCTCTGGGGGCCCTATTGAAAAAACAGTGCAAAGATACGCAGAATTTGGTCAGGTCCAGTAACCGGCTCTTCAAAATTTGTAGGCTCCGCCGATAAATCCTGAGTGAGTCATGAACTTGCCATGATCTGACGGAGACCTGTAATCGTGTCGACAACCGGAGTATAAGCTGTAGTCGGATATACCATATCCTATGAAGAAAATGAGGCGATCAACCTGGAGATTTATGCCGGTCTTCAGATCCCAGGAAACCCATTCAGCCCGATGGCTTCCTGAAGCTCCCGGTGAAAGTATTATACCCGGTTCGGCAAAAAGATAAAATCCGCCACCCTGATTTTTCCAATTGATAAGCTTCGGACTACGGACCACCAGCGAGGATGTGGATTTAAAACGGGCGGCATAATCGAGGCGCGAATCATATTCATCATCACCCCAGTATTCCACAGGCACAATCTCTCCGGCTGATCCCAGCTGAGTCTTTATGCCAAGATATTGAAGCGGGAAGTAAGCAATGCCAAGGTCAAACTGATATCCGTCGGTATTAAGGCCGGCTGTGAAATTAGCTTCCCAGTGCATATTGCCGTCATCACATTTCAACGCCTGCGAAGATGCGCCGACCACACAAGCAGCAAAAACCAGCAACACATATAATCTTTTCATAATTGCAATCTTTAAAATAAAAATTAGAATTTCAGACTGAGTAGTTTTCATTTATCTCTATCATCAAACGCAGATTTCAAAATTTCAAATTCTTTGGTTGTCATCGTCAGTGGCTAATGTGTTCTTTTTCCAAAACAGAGTGCAAAAATAGCGATTATTTCCCAAATAGTCTTCTTTTAAGGTATAAACAGCAACATTTATCAGACCAACAATGTTATTATTACTGATAATACACAAACCTCAAACCAATAAAACTCATAAATCATGGATTTTCTGACTACTGAGAAACTGACCATTGTCGGAGCGGCCGGCATGATCGGTTCAAACATGGCCCAGACCGCAATAATGATGCGTCTGACTCCTAACATCTGTCTCTACGATCCTTTCGCACCGGCCCTTGAAGGCGTTGCCGAGGAACTCTATCACTGTGGATTCGAAGGATTGAATCTGACATATACCTCTGACATCAAGGAAGCTCTCACCGGAGCTGCCTATATCGTATCGTCAGGCGGTGCAGCCCGTAAGGCCGGCATGACCCGCGAAGATCTTCTCAAAGGAAATGCGCAGATCGCAGAGCAGTTCGGTAAAGATGTCAGACAATATTGCCCTGATGTAAAACATATTGTTGTCATCTTCAACCCTGCCGACATTACCGGACTTGTAACTCTTCTTTATTCCGGCGTTGAACCTTCACGCGTGACCACTCTTGCCGCTCTTGACAGCACCCGTCTGCGCAGTGAATTGTCAAAATACCTCAAAATACCCGCTGATGAGATTGTGAACAGCCGAACTTATGGCGGTCACGGCGAACAGATGGCCGTGTTTGCCTCGACTACATCAGTTGACGGCAAACCGCTTGTAGACATAATCGGAACTCCGCGTCTACCTCTCGAAGAATGGATCAACATCAAACAGCGCGTTATCCAGGGCGGCAAAAACATCATCGACCTTCGTGGACGTTCTTCATTCCAGAGCCCTGCCTATCTCTCTATCGAGATGATAGCCGCAGCTATGGGCGGGCAGCCTTTCCGCTGGCCAGCCGGAGCCTATGTCAACAACGATCGTTTCAAACACATCATGATGGCAATGGAAACCACTATAAGCAAAAACGGAGTGGAATGCAAGCCAATCAACGGAACTCCCGAAGAAGAAAAAGAGCTTGAAAAGAGCTATGAGCATCTTTGCAAGCTGCGCGACGAAGTGATCGAAATGGGCGTCATGCCTCCTATTGCCGAATGGCACCGTCTGAATCCTTATATGGACAAGAAGACCTGCTGATCGCTCCTTCTGACATGACGACAAAAAAAATTACTCGTCATCACGACGAATAACTTTTTTACCTTAAATCTAATACCATGAAAAACTTATTCGCAAATATAAGTTATAAAACAGGCCTTGTCAAGCAAATTAACATAAATTCTACTTGATTTTACAATATTTAACTTAATAATTTTATTACTGTCCGCTAAACCATAAAAAGGCGAGTCCAACTTCCTGAACGGCAGAAGTTGGGCTTACTTTTTGTATTTGACAAGCCCCCTCAGCCGTTTTCAGGTACTTCGGGAGGGGATTCCGATGCTTCGGCGAGCATGATTTTCAGGTCTGCATCGGGCTGATTGAGGAACTTTTCGAGATTCAGGTAATACATCAGCACAATTCTGACGATTGTAGCCAGCCCGGAGAAGCTCCAACGTCTTTCGAGTTTGCTTTGAAGTACTGACAGCAGCAGATTTGCGATGAGTGTAACCCATATCTGGATTTTGATGGCGTTGGCGCTCTCGCCATAGAAGTATCTCAAGGGAAAGTTCTGTTTGATCTGCTTGAAAAGA
>NZ_PUEC01000040.1 GCF_003024805.1 Duncaniella muris | reverse complement strand
CTGCCTCGCAATATGTGTAGTGGCTACATGGAAGTATCGCCACAAACACCTCGACCTTTCGTATCCCGGCTGTTGCCTCATCGACTATTTCCAATCTGTCTCCGGCAAAATCGATATACATCTGGTCTCCGGCGCGGTGCTCCACATGCCCGATGGCATTGGTCTGCAGCATGAACTGCCTGAGTTTCATCCCGAAAGATGCCTTCAGATAGCCATCGGGATGGCCGATATGATACTCTTCATACAACTTCTTGACCGTCATGCCCTTTCGAGAAAGTCGCGCCGCATAATCGGGCAATAGGGCTTCAAGCCTGACCTGCCGCTCCGACGGTTTACGTTCCTTTGCCCCTGGTATGGCAAATAGTTCTTGTAGCCGCGCATCACTCAGCGACGGCAGCTTCTCAGCGGGTATACCGCTGTCCTGATACATTCTCACATAGCGGCGCACCGTGTTCCGGGATATGTCAAAGGCACTACTGATGCATTTTATGCCCATCCCTGATGCGTGACATAGGAGAATATTCTTTAATTTTGTGTTCATGTTTTCTTTGAATTATATCCCCCGTCGGCCAAAACGGAATTCAAAGATACATATAAAATCCCCTGCTGACATTACGTCGACAGGGGTCATTTTTATTTTGGGCAAAGGGGTCAGTGATATTTTGGCTTCAGGGGTCAATTCAACCTGGTCTAAGGGGTCATCCGAGCCTGGGTTTTCCATTATGAGCGAGTTGACTGTTCTAAAAGACGGGAAAATAGTAAACACAACACTGGTCATTCCTGCGAAGTTTTCGGCTGAATTTTCAGACCAGAAACTCTTGGATATAAAAGGAATTATCACTCATACTCAGTTAGACGAAATCCCTCATAACACTTCAGCTGTACGGTTCAATTGGGGAATACCCCGTGAGTTGATTGTTCAATTATTGGAATCCAAGAATTATACAACAGATTCACGGAGCCAGAGAAATCCGTGGTCTCTCAGTTCGTGATATCCGTAAAGAAATGTCTGCTGGGAAAATGTACAGGTATTAATTTCATCGACACAACCCCTTGATTTTTCGGGGGATGGGATGAAAAAGCGACACGGTTGCGTGATGGCAGCCGTGTCGCTTTGCGGTGGGAGTGTCTATTTCAGAGAGATATGTTATTAAATGATGGTGCCTGTTTCAAAGAGGTTGTTTATTGAAAAGGCGGATGATTTCGCCAATCCAGAGCACGAGTGATGTGCCGGCTATGATGATTAGCCAGTCAATGAGTCGAAGCGGTTCGACGTTGAAAAATTCTCCGCCGATGCTTACAATCAGTATCTGGCCGAACAGGATCGAGAGGGCTATTAGGCTGAAGCCTTCGCAGCCTTTGAAGTGGAATGCCGAGCGTCCGGTCTCAAAGGCGCGGGCGTTGAACATGTTCCAGAACTGGAGGAATACGAAGATGGTGAAGAAGAGCGAAAGTTCGTAGCCGCTCAGCCCGGTGTTTCCGCCCATCGTGACAGAGCCTATTTCGGTCAGGCATGTGATGTTGGTGTGCTCGAAATAGTAGAGTATGGCGAGGAGCACCAGGAAGAATATGCCTCCTATGCAGATGATGAATCTCTTCATCGCATTGTTGATGATGAATGCCTCGCGCGGGCGTGGTTTGTCTTTCATCACAGATGCGGAGGGTGGGAGAGAGGCAAGCGCCATCGCTGCGAATGTGTCCATGATAAGGTTGACCCACAGCATCTGTGTGACTGTCAGTGGCGACTGCATGCCCATGAATGATCCGAAGAGAACTATGAAGCAGGCCACGACGTTGACGGTCATCTGGAAAAGGATGAAGCGCTGGATGTTCTGATAGAGTGAACGGCCCCACATGACAGCCCGTCCGATTGATGAAAAGGAGTTGTCAATGATGGTTATGTCTGAGGCTTCTTTGGCTACTGATGTGCCGTCGCCCATCGAGAGCCCGACGTGGGCTGTCTTGAGTGCCGGAGCGTCGTTTGTGCCGTCGCCGGTGACTGCGACTACCTCATTATTGGCCTGAAGGGCTTCTACGAGACGCTTTTTGTCCATCGGGCGGGCGCGGGCTATGATTTTCAGATCTCTGACACGCTCTTTCAGCTGAGTGTCGGAGAGTTCGGCAAATTCCGGTCCGGTGATAATGTTGCGGTCGCTGTCAGTGCTGTCGTTCCACAGTCCGATCTGGCGTCCGATTTCTTTGGCTGTGCCGGGAGTGTCGCCGGTGACGATCTTCACTTTTATGCCTGCTTCGATAACCTCCTTCACAGCGTCAGGGACATCGGTGCGGACAGGGTCGGAGATGGCTACAATGCCGAGGAATGTAAGACCGGTGGTCACGACTTTGCCGTCGGCTATTGTCTTGTCGCCGTCATTGATTTCCTGATACGCAAAACCGAGTGTGCGCATGGCCTGGTTCTGATATTCGAGAAGTCTGGCATTGATCTCATCAGCTGTGACTCCGGCGGTGTCTTTACACATCCCGAATATAATTTCCGGGGCGCCTTTGACGTAGAGTATGGTCTTCCCGGTCGATGACCGGACTGTGGTGGCCATGTATTTGCGCTCGGTTGTGAACGGAAGTTCCTCGACCGTGACCGCTTTGTCTTTCAGATCAAGGTAGCTGACGCCTCTCTTTCTGAGCCAGAGCAGAAGTGCTCCTTCGGTAGGGTTGCCGAGCACCTGGATGCGGTCGCCTGACATGTCAAGCTGGGCTGTAGAGTTGACGGCTATTCCTTCGTAGAGAATTTCGTCAGACGGTTCTCCGAAGAAGTCGGCTTTGTAGACCTGCATCTGGTTTCGGGTGAGTGTTCCGGTCTTGTCGGTACAGATAACGGTTGTGGCACCCATTGTCTCGCATGCATGCATTTTGCGCACGAGATTGTTGGTTTTGAGCATACGGCGCATGGAGTAGGCCAGCGATAGTGTCACTGCCATTGGCAGACCTTCTGGCACTGCCACTACGATCAGGGTTACAGCAACCATCAGGGTCTGCAGGAAGAATGCGAGAAATGCCACCCAGTCGAAGTCGGACACATTTATAAAATACATGGCGATACGTCCGGCGATAATAGCGGATGCAAAAGCGTAGGAGACTCTGGAGATGAGTTTGCCGAGCCGGTCAAGCTGTTCGTTGAGGGGGGTCTTGACGCTGTCGTCGATCTGCGCTGCTTCGAAGACTTTTCCGTTCTCGGTTTTGTCACCGACGGCGAACACACGCATCACTCCGTGGCCTTCCATTATTTTGGTGCCGCGCATAGCGTGGTTGCCGGGAAATGTGGCATCTTTGTCGAATCGGGCCGGATCGGTGGTCTTGTGGCATATCGGTTCTCCGGTCAGAGTCGATTCATCGATGTTGAGCGAAACGGCCTCAAGCAGTTCGCCGTCGGCCGGGACTTCTTCGCCAGTGTTGAGAATGACGATATCGCCCACAACGACATCTCGCCTTGTAATCTGCGTAACGCAGCCGTTTCGGATCACCTGCACCGGCTCGTCATCGTTGATCTGATTGAGCAGGGCGAATTCCTTGTCGGCTTTCTGTTCGAAGAAAAATGCGAGCCCGGTGGCAAGCAGTATGGCTATGAAGATGCCGCAGGGTTCGAAAAATACGCCGGAGCCCTCACCGAGGCCCCAGAATTCGTAGCATGAGATACAGATTGACAACACTCCCGCTATCATGAGGATGATGATCAGCGGGTCTCTGAACTTCTCAAGAAACCTTTTCCACAAAGGTTTCTTTGCAGGGGGAGTCAGGATGTTGATACCATTATTTAGCCGGCTGGCCGAAACTTCAGCGTCAGTCAGCCCAGTGTAATGATGTGATTGAGACATATGCAGTATGATTTTTAGATAGCTGTCCGGCGTATGTGCTAATTCAGAAGCGCCTAATTAGGCCGCCGGAAGAGTGTGTTATTCTTTTGGCGTCATCAGGGCGCGGGTGGATTCCAGGATAGGAAGATTAGTTTCGGTCGGGATATAGATGACAGTCTTGTTGCTGAGGTCTGACTGCTGGCGTACCCACAGATACTGGATATAGGTTGAGGTAATGCTTCCGTTTTCGATGCGGATGGCTTCGGCTGCACCTTTGGCGCGTTCGATCTCAGCCTGCGCGTTGAGTTTTTCAGCTTCAAGATTCGCTTTGGCCTCTTCGATTTTGATTTTACGGTTCTGTTCGGCCTTGGCAAACTCAGCCTTGCCCTCCATCTCCTGTGACCAGACGTTGTACCAGGGGCGGATGAAGGCCATTGCTACAATAATCAGTATTATGCCTGCCACACTCCAGATGATACCTTTCAGGATTCCGGGCGTAAGGTTGATGTTATTATTGTGATACATGTCGACGTGTGATTAAAAATATGTTTTGTGTCTGCAAAAGTAGATATAAAATCGCTAAAAATCAACAGGGCTATTGGAAAAGGATGAAACACACGCCGACTTGCATCAGTGGTGCTTTCTGCTGAATGGACACAAGTCAAACAAAAGCCGTTTAATCTGTTCTGACGATATTTTGCCGTCAAGTATCTGTAATAATTCCTCTTGACGCGGTTGTCCCATAGTGAGACGATAAAGAGAAAGAACTTTTATGAGCCTTCCATAACGCGATTCGTCTTCACTCATTGGATACATCGGTACAATGCGTTCGATCTTTTCTGCTTTGATGTCTTTGAAGTGGATATCGTTCAACGGCAGGTACCAGAATGGCACCATCTCTGAATTATTTCCTTTCAGTTCTGCTGAAGCTTTGTAAAACATTTCATTCCACCGGAAGATGTCAGGATAAAGTCTGGAAATGTTCCTTCTGACGGATAGACATTTATAACGATTGATACGTCCTTCGCGTTGTTCCATATTCTGTGGATTGGACGGCAGGTTCCAGTGGACTATTTTCCGGCAGTACCAATGAAAATCAAGGCCTTCCTGACCCACGGATGTCGAGGCTAAGACAAAGGGGCGGAAAGGACTGTTGAAGGCTGAGCGCACGTTTGTTGCGTGGTTGACATCTTTTTCTGTCTGCTTGCCACTTCCGAAATCAACAGCAAAGTGTTTGCGCATAGAGTACTTATCGTCTGTGCCGAATGTCTGTATTGTATTTATCGGCTGTGGATATGCCGGTGCAAATGACTCCTTCATTCTTGTAACAATGGTTTCAGGTGATTTATTCTCGCCAATCATGTGTACGAACTCGTCAAGAACGGCCTGGAGATTTCCCTGGATACAATAGTCAACCACATTCCGGAAGTAGTTGCTATGAGCTCTGCAATTGCTTCGGACTGCGGCAATGCCTTGGCGGTTGTTGAAGATGCCCGTCAGTTCTTTGGCTACTTCTTCAGCATGTTGCCTGGCATTCAGATCGCCAATCCGTTTGAATGTACGGTACAGACACATTGCCGGAGCTCCGATTGCCATTGAGGCCAATATCTCATCAGCTTCTTTGGGTATGTTTCTGACTTCTGCGTCGGAATTGTCGAGAGCTGTCAGAAGGTGATAAATGTCCAACGAACTTACACGGCTGACGGTTTTGCCGTCAAATTCATTCAGTTTGCTTCTGATTTTCTTTTTTATTTGCTGTCTGATATCGCTTAAAGGTTTTCCAAAGCTGTCTTCAGGATCATACATATCTGCCAGAGAAGTTGAAACAGTATGCATGATGGTTAATGTTTTTGTTTTTGTGCTATCCTTAAGGATCTGGAAATCTTCTTTGCGGTAGGATTCGTTGGTTCTGCGTAGCAGACGTCTTTCGGCCTCGTATGATATCATGCATGCAAGCATTTTCGGGACCATGCCCCAGGAAGAAAATATCAGATATTTTGAGAAGGATTCATTCCGTGTAAACACATTCGGTTGCTGTGTATAGTAAGGATGAGAGGCAGGAATCCATAATAATGATTCTGCACCCGTCGATTTTTTGCCTTTGCCGAATATGGTAGCCATAATGAAACCGAGCCTTGCATTCCGATAGTCTTCAAGGGAGTAGTTTTCGATCTTATCCCGGTCAAGTAACAGACAGTCTTTCCTGATACCCTTGCCGGCTCCGGCTTTCCAGGCTTCTGCTATCGTATCTTTCAGTTTATAGTTGTCCATAAACGAGAGCTGGAATGCTGATGATTTTGTATAGTCAACAGGAGCGGAATATACCTTCTTGCCAAACTTCCGGCAGTTGTCTATCAGGTGTTGCATCTGAATAAATGATGTGATGTCGCCGGCTGACAGGAAATCATAAACAGGAGGTAAGATTTCATGAATAATGCCCTCGTTGGACCGTTCGGTACGTCCCATGACATTATAGAGCATATTTTCTGCTGACTGATGCTTCAGTCCGATTGTTTCTTCTGTTTCTTTTTCAATATGTTTCAAGGCAGAAGAGTAGTCTCTCCATATGGCCTTGAAATCAATTTTATTGACATCGTTGATATGCAGGAAATCCATCAGACGATGGAAATCCTTATATTGTTCGTCATTATTGGAGTCGTTGAGTTCTTCGAGCGTTGTGTATGGCTTGTATGGGGTTGCTGATAATAGCAGAATATAAGTATTCTTGTTGGCAAAGAATTTTCTGGCTATCATGTTTTCCTCTGTTTCAGTTGACCTGTCAGTGTCAATCAGAGAGCTGAACTTCTGGAACTCGTCCATGATAACAAGGTCGGGTTTCAGAATCTCAAGACTGATCTCGGCAAAGATCTTTCGGAGCTTAATAGTGAAATAATAGATGTCATTCTGCCATTGTGCGTCTTGCCTTGAATCACAAAGGTGCAGCAGACGTTGCATGTATGTCTCATCTGCTGAATACATCCGAGAGAGTTTCGAGGTCATTGCCGCGACTATTGTCTCTCTGTATTCTATCAATTCGGGTTTGCGCACTTCATTATAATAATGCACACTCAACCATTTCCAGGCTTTTGGTGCCCAACCTACCAGCAAGTCAGATAACCTATTCTGCTTTTCCTGCGAGTTGAATGCAGGCAGGAGTGACAAGCAGGCATATATCAGGGCTCTCTCGCTGACACTGCCGGTTCCCCATGTCATCTGAAAAGATGTTGCGGGAGTGAGCGACAAAACCAGAGTGTCTTTTCCGGATGCTTTCAGCTCGACTTTTTTGCGGTAGTAGACAAAGTGTTGCATGGAAAGGCGACTTTGCGATAAATCCACCTTTTCGCCATCGTCAGAGAGTGTGTCGATGTTCTGCTGGGCAATCTGGAGATTGCAGCAGACATATACGACGCAGTACATGCCGTCGTCATCCAGAACCTCTTTTGACAGTTCGCCTTTGACTCGGCGTACCACTTCAGATGCGACAGTGGTCTTTCCAAGGCCGGCTTCATCTGCTACAAGCACGCGTTTCTGTCCTTTTTTATAGGTCTCAAGTACATGTTCGGCTGTTGCGGCTTGAAAATCCAATGGCTTATTTTTCATTGCGAAATGTCTTTATTCGGTTGCGGCGACGAAAAGTTTATACATCTTAATGAAGGCAGGGGGAACAATGTCATCGCTGAGTTTGCTTATCAAACGACCGATCTCCTGAATTTGTTTCGGATTGGTTGCGGCAATCTTCAGCATTTTCTCATATAAATTGGGGAAAGACAGATTTTCTTCAGGCTTGATTCCATTGCCGGTATGCTCTTTGTGTAAAATTTCGGTTGAGATGTATTGCAAAGGAGTATCGGTCAGCATTATTTCCAGCAGTCGGAAAAAGTCATTCGGAGATTTGATGATGCCTTTATAAATTTCCTGATCTCTGTCAGACGGCATTCCTGTGGTTTCTATCTTGATTACAGCATTATGGTGTGTGCCATCAGGTGTGGTTGCAGAGATGATGAAAAACTCGGATAATTCATCAGCTCCCAGGTCTTCAAATGTCACTCTACCGGTCCATCGTTGCAAAAGATCTTTCTTTTGAAGGGGTGCTATAAAAACATCATTCGCCAACCTCATGCTATTTGATGCCACTATTATGGAAAAGCGTCCGTTGCGATGACGGGTGATTCGTGCTTTCAAGTCTTCCGCACACATCAATTCCTTCATTGCCGATTCTGCCGCATCCCACTTGATGGCTGATGACGCATTTTCTAATGGCTCGTTCAGAGGCATGAACTTGTTGTCGCTGTTGCCATTCTCATAGAAATCGCTCAGAAATTGTGCAGACCGGGTATTGCCGTATTTATATTTTAGCCTGAGGAGGAATTCTCCATTGCGTTCAAAGGCCGATGTCGTGGCGTTGGCAGAACCGAGATACAGATACTGCTCGTTTCGGCCATTCCATACGTGATATATCTTTGCGTGCAGGTCTATTCCTCTGCTTGCCAGATCATCGAGTGTCACGTAGATTCCTCCTTTATTTTTGAACTTTTCAAAAATATTTTTGTCGACATATTCCTTCCGGGTGATGAGCGTCCGTTTGCATCTATTTTCCGGGTTGAGCCTTGAAATCATTGTTTTGTCAATAAAGGGAGAAACAATGATGCTCTCGGCCCCTACAAGATAGTCTTCTGCCTGAGGTAATCCAAAGTCGTAGTTGAATAAGTAGGGATAGAAGTCGTAGTCTTCAAACGGGGATTCAACATCGAATTTTTCTACACGAGCCAGATCGGCAGCCAGTTTTAAAACAGACTTTTTCTGATCATTACCGATATTTGATTCCTTGACAACAGCTCTGATAAAATCAATCAGCGGCTTATGCTTTTTGTTATTGACAGATGTCGGCCCGACCTTGCCTGTAAGGCAGGCAATACAGTCAATAGTATCTGTAAATGACAGATTGCGACTGGTTACTATCAGTTTAAGGAGCGCGTCTTTGCTGTCATCGTTGTTGATTTCCCGGATTAGCCAAAGTTTAGGGTGAAAGTTGGCTTTGTGGTTCCGGCGGTCAAATACTTCAAAGATATTACGTTCCATCAACGAATACACTTTTCGTATGGCCGGTGGTACTGCTATTCCTCCTTTGTTGCAGAAGACAACAACCTTCTCACTGCTCTTTGCGATGGCATCTAACAGCAGGTGGTGAGACTGAATGACATTATCGTCCATTTCACCAAGCATACCAAATGCCAGATGGGCGGTAAGCATGGCCTCGAAACTCAAGCAATAGGTCATTCCAAGTGCAAAGTCGGTAGAATAACCTGGTGTAGGTGAGAGGAGATCGCCATACAGATGTTCTTTCAGTAATTTATCTGCCATAGTCTTGCTTTGGGTTTCTGATTTCGTTTACCATTGTCCGAACTGTTTCCCAACGGAATGTGTTAGGGTCTGGATTTCCGCGCCGTTGATCCCGATAGGCGTTATTGCCAATTTTACTGCGCTCTTTCTTGACGGTCTGTTCACGGGTCTTGACAAGCTGGTCAAGTTGTGAACGATCGCCTGTCCTAATTGCTTCATAGCAATCCTTGCAAAATTCAGTGAACATAGGATCAATGGAACGGATGTAGTCAAACAGGGCTTCGTATGCTTTCTGATTATAGATATCCTCCTTGTATTCCTCTAATAGTTCAAAATATTTTTTATCGCAATATTCGGCATCATCTGACTTGCCAAAACTATAATAGTAGCGATAGTTGAATCTCCAGTCAGCAAGATGGATGAGTTTGGAAAATAACACAGATTTTTTGTAAATATCAAGCACATCCGGAGTCAGGCCGGCCAATATTTTCTCTATATCGAAATATTTGATACCATCAGGGATTTCGAATTCGCTGTCAATGAGATAGGCGAGCATAGAGCCTTGGCAACTTGCATGTATTCTATCTTTGAGAAAGGATGCTTCCTTCTCTGACAAGGAAAGCTCCATAGTCTTCCCGTTAAAGAAATCATAAGTCTCGCCACAGGTCATGATTAACTGTTTTTCTCCGGTCATGTCACCTGCATCCTCTGTCAGGTCATCGCCCTTCGGTATGCGATTGCTATGAGGATCTTCGAAGCGTTTCTTATTAAGTTCAAGAATCAATCGTTCTACTCCGGTATCAGGAATAATGCCATATCGGGCTAATCCGCTGCCGTAAATGTAGGCGGGATCATACTTGACATATTTGGTGTGGTCATTCAAGGCATCTTTTAAGGTATTTATTCCAGTTATACCTTTTTCTAATGTGTTGACTTGACCATTGTCCCATTTTGCCAATTGCCTCGTTATCTGTATTTCAGCTTCTTTGATGAAAGTGCGGACCTCGGCAAGGTTTTGAAACTTACGGCTCTTGAATGCGGTATGGTAATATAATGAAGGCAACACTACAAAATACTTGGCATGATGCTGAAGGGTAGAGGTGCCGGGAAACAGGGTGTTGGAGAAGTGATCCCGTACTCTGCCAATACCTAACTCCTCGATAGCTTCTGATTCCTGCAGCAACTGCATCATCTTGGCTACACGCTTCTTTTCTGCTGTGTTGAAGTTTACAAATCCTATTTGCATTATAGATGAAGTATTAGACATAAAATCGGCTACGATCAAATCATTGCGCTTGATGCCGGATCTGTGGGTTTATGTCGAGTAACTGCCGGATAAATTCCTCCTGCCGGACCGGAGAGATGATGAGCGGAATATAGCTTTTGAGAATCTTGCGGTCGGTAAACGTGATTGCCAGACGGTGAGACAACGATGTGGCCGGAGCCGAGAGTACACTCTTTGTCGGTTTAATTTCCTTAATCTTGTCAATAGGGTAGGCGGTAGGGATAAAGAGCGAGTACACTACCAGTTTGTTGCCGTCAATCCGGTAATAGGTACCGATAAATCCCGTTAAAATGAACGCTAATATCGCTAAACCGACTGTGATAGTGATCAGCAATAAACTATGGTCGATGAAACAAGGTATCAGACAACACGCCACCGCAAGTCCAATGATGAGCCACGTCGACCCATCCCACATCGAGTTATATCTTGTTCCTTCAAATTTCTCCATAACCAATAAATTGTGTATCGGATGTTTATATCGGTTACGCAAAATTACTACAAATATTTATTTTGCCAAATGCGTAATGTTTATTCTGAATTTATTTCGTTCTGTTATGCACATAGTTGTCAGAATGGCAAGATCATTTCAAATTGCCTGTTTATAATCGGTATATTTCTATTGTTCAAAAAATGGTGAAGCGAGATGTCATCGGTCGGGATATTCAGAATTTTTATAAAGTCGGTTTTCATCATTGATACTGCTTTTTGCAGCAACAGGGAGGCAATGCCTTGACCTCGAAAATCTTTAATAGTACCGGTCCCGGTGTCGTAGGCAGTTGAAATCCGGTTATGCTTACCGATTCCGTTTAATGTGAACGCTACAATTTCATCATCTGCAAATGCTGTATCATCGATGAAGGCGGTGAAGCATCATGCTCCATCGCCTTCATTTGCCAAAATTTATTTTCAGTGGCAAAGAGCTAAGGTGATAACAGCCGCCAAAAGGCAACGTTGTGGCTTTAATTGTTGCATCCGCAGGTACAATTATCATCGCATCTGCAATTGGCTATCACCATACCTTCACGGAGTGCCTTCTCCATATCCGGACCCTTTGCCTTGCGAACAATGGCAAGTGCGAATTCGAGGGTTGTTCCGGGACCCTTGGATGTTATCAGGCGGTCACCAATTACCACTGACTCCTCGGAGTATATCCCACCTCTATTTTCAAAGTCATCTTTGAGGAAAGGATAACCGGTGGCTTTTACCCCTTTTATGATACCGAGCGGACCAAGCACCAGAGCCGGCGCTGCGCAGATGGCGGCGATGTTGCCTCCTTTTTCCCAGTGGGATTTCACAAGGTTGCTCAGCTTTTCGTCAAGGTTTACCGCATCCTCCGATTTATCGGCACCGGGGAATATGAGCCAGTCTATCCGCTCGGGGGACAAAACGGAAACACTCATGTCTGCAACGATAAGGTTGCCTGTGGCTCCTTTTACAAGTCTGTTCTCTGTCATAGAGACGGTGAATACCTCCATCCCGGCACGTCGCATGACATCAACGGGTGCCAGAGCCTCGATTTCATCGAAGCCTGTTCCAAGCATCACGAACACAGCCTTGCCTGAAGGTTGAGCCGATGCTGGAATGCTGATACTGATTTCAGTCATAATTTGTGGGTTTATTATGTTTGTGTTAACTTTGCAAAGGATAATTGCTACCCTTTGGATAGCGCAAAGTTATACATCAAAATATTGCCATGCAAGAGGTTACTTCCAAAGTAGCCACTTACTTCAAACTCACTTTTAGTCAATATCAGACAGATGAAGAACGAAAAAATTTCAGAAAAATATTCATGTGTCGCCACGTGCCCCATGAGGAACGTGATAGCACACTTCGCCAACAAGTGGTCGATGCTCCTGCTTGTCATACTTGACGAGTTCGGCGTAATGCGTTTCAACGAATTGTCGAGGGCAATCCCCGACATATCACCGAAGGTATTGTCAGGACATCTGAAAACACTTGAATCAGTTGGATTGGTAAAGCGCATTCTATATGCCGAGGTGCCACCTCGCACAGAATACGAGTTAACCGATTTGGGTAGAACCTTGATACCAATACTCAATCAGCTGTCAGATTGGGGACGCAGGCATCTTAACGATATAACCAAATCTCTTTCAAAATATCAATAGAAATTTTATACGTCAAACAGAATGAAGATGGCAGAAAAAAACTGTCACTTTCATTCTGTTTACAGGTGTATTTCCGGATATTGTCAGAGCAGGCTTTTACGCTCGGTTATATCAGTATCGGTCATTGTATAACCACCGAGGCTGTCTTCTTTTGCCTGTATGCAGATGTAGGTCATCGCTTCTGTTGAGGTACATTTGAGATTGCGGTCGCAGTTGGTCGACACTCGGATTACAGAACCCTCCGCCACATCAAAGACGTTGTCGTCAACCTGAAATTTACCTGCTCCGGACAGGATTATGTAATTTTCCTCGTTAGCCTTGTGGCTGTGGAAGAATGGCACAGCAGCGCCCGAAGACAGAGTGCCGAATGAAATCTCGCATGAAGTGGCGCCGGTGGCTTCCTTAACGAACTGTTTTCCGGCGAAGCCACACAGCGTGCCGATGGATGCGTGGGCGAATTTATCGCCGGAATTGAGAGTCTTGATTTCGCTCATATTTCTTGGTTTGAAATTAAATTATTAACTTTGCGACAGTAAGCCGCTTTCATTTGGATAGTGCAAAGTTAAGTCATGTTTTTGAGTCATGCAAGACGTTACTCCGATGTAAGGCGCTAACTTTTAGGTAACTATTTTTGATTATGAACGCATTGCCACTAAAAGAAAATTTGAAAAAATATACGGGCATAGCATCGTGTCCTGTCAGAAACGTCATAAGCCGGTTTTCCGGCAAATGGACTATGCTCGTTCTCTGTGTCCTTGCTGAGAACGAGGCAACCCGCTTTAATGAAATCGGGAGGGCAATTCCCGATATATCACCTAAAGTCCTTACAGAAACTCTAAAAAGCCTTGAAGCCGATGGTCTGATTTCAAGGAAGCTGTATGCCGAGATTCCTCCCAAAGTGGAGTATTCACTGACAGAGCTTGGCAAAAGCCTCATGCCGTTACTTGGCAATCTTATTGAATGGGCACTCGACAACTTCAATGCAATAGCTAAACGGTAGAGATTTCCTTTTGAAGCACGTTGAGGAAGCGAGCTGCATGGGCACCATCCATTTGGGTGTGATGGAACTGGAATGATACCGTGAGGGTTGTCTTGAACCAGCGGCGACGGTATGCACCCCATATCATGAAGGGGTTGTTGAACACTTCGCTATACATTCCGACAGCTCCGTCTATGTCGTATTGAGCTAATGCCGATGTGCCGATTACCATGCTGTCGGTTAAATCGTGATTCTCGCAGGTTTCGGCGACCTGACGTGTCAGACGTAAATAATCCTTATTGAAGCACGCGAGGTCGTCACTGAAAGGGATATCGCATGAGCTGACCTCACCCTGTGAGTTGGCAACAATAGTATTGACGGCAATCGTGTCATATCTGATGAGTTTGTCACCGACCGGGAGCATATAGAACTCTTTTATCTGAGAGGCGGCTTTGCCGATGCTCCAGCACATCAACATATTGAATTTCAGACCTCGCTTTCGGCTGATATGCCGTAAACGAGTTACATCGAGAGTCTTGATCAATGTCACCATCGGCATCGGTGCCTTCATCCACATTTCATAAGCGTAGGCTCGTGTGGTCTCTTTCGGATTTACTTCCTGCATCGTAGTTTTTTTGATGCGAAGTTACCACGGCAACGACACTCCCGATAGAACAAAAGCGACATTATGCCGGATTGGTAAACAGATCTGAGTATGGTGCGCAGTGCTTTATAAGCGCCTCAGGAGTATAACCGCTCAGTTTCTTGAAATTCCTTATAAAGTGTGACTGGTCGGAGTAGCCGCATTCGGCAGCGATTCCGGCATAGTTGCTTTCTCCTCGTTGCATCAGCCACAGTGCCTTTTGAAATTTCACGATGCGGGCATATTCCTTAGGATTCATCCCGACCGTTTCGCGGAACACTCTTTCATATTGCCGCTTGCTGAGACAGGCTCTGTCAGCAAGAGCATTCACAGATGTTGAAGGAACGGAGAGCAATGTGCCGATTGTCGAACCCACTCGGCTGATATTCAATACCGGACGGATCTTCGATGTCAGAAAATCCTCCAGTATATCAATACAATCTTTCGCATTCTCACAGTCGAAAATCTTCTGAGCAATTTCATTCAGTTGCCGATTCTCGATATCATAGCCGGAGATTTCAAGATTGTAGAATGCTGATGGCGGAGTGTCGATAAACATCCCGACGGTATGCGGGTAGAAAACCGCCACTATCATTTCCAGACTTCCGTCAGACTGGATATGCGCAGGAAAATTCACTTGACCGCTAATCGTAAATTGCGACTGGCTCTTGTCAAGTTCCGGTATATAAAGCGGTGTTTTTTTGTGAAAGATTATCTGCGGACAACCGATAGGAAATGTCAGGATGCTGAAAGGCTCATCGCCTTTCAGTACCCAATAGTAGCGCACATATGGGCGCAGCTCCGATCTCGGGTGATAGATTTTCATTTTAGGGACAATCTATATGCTCTGCAATCTACGCCATTACAATTATAATCTGCTATCTGTTGAAATCCGCATTTTTCGGCTACGCGCTGTGAGGCCAAATTATTGGCATCGATGGTTATCAGAAGCGAATCAAGATGAAGAGAACCACGGCAGAAGCTTATCAAAGCAGCAAGGGCTTCCGAGGTCAATCCTTTGCCCCAGTACGGAAAACCTATCCAATATCCGACTTCCCGCTCGCTTGCAAATGGCTTGTAATGCTCGGCTCCAGCCGGCACAAGTCCTATGCAACCAATAGGTTCGTTGGTTTCTTTCAAGACCATCGCCAGAGTGAAGGGATTGGGCTGAAAGAAATCTTTTATAACTTCGCGACTCATGTCAACCGAGGTATGCCTAGGCCACAGCGCCATCTCGCTAACGCGACCGTCAGAGGCATATTTATATAATGCTTCGGCATCGTTCTCGCGCCATCGGCGCAGGGTCAGACGGTTAGTATCAATGTTGAAATTTTGTGCTATTTCATCAGTAAGCGCAAGATTGAATTTGTCGCAAAGTAGCAGCACATCTTTGATGTCATTATCATCGAGTTTGTAGCCGGAGTGAAATCTGACTTGCCATTCCGGGGTGATGCAATTAACTTCGAGGTGTCCTATGCGTCCTTTACCTGTAAATACTTCTTTCGGGAACGTCTCGCTCTCAAACACGAAATCGCCCTCAGAATTGCGAGAAAATATGTGAAGGTCAATGATTCGCGCATTTCCATCCCGCCAAACTGTATGTTCGGGAGTAGTATATTCCATCACGGTTTCAGAATAGCCAGTATCTTTCAGCAGTTTAATCGAACATTCTTTATCCTGCTTTTCGATGAAGATGTCTATGTCGTTATGACATCGCGACTCAAAGCCGACTAAGGCATCCACGCCCCAGCCACCATCAAGGTATATCTGTATTCCTTTTGACCGAAATAATAATATTATTTCAACCGCATCAGATTCACGTAACATGACATTTGTTGTTAAGTCTCAAAATCGTTTTTATAAATTCGCTTTTGGCTTCAGTATATCCGTCTCGGTTATTCTTATACTTTGGCAATAGCGAATGTTTAAGCCTTTCATACTCTTTGGCAGATTCCGGGTTTGCGATCAGATAGTCGCGGAACAGGATTTCCTCATTGTCACCAATCCTATGAACGTGGACATGAAACACCCTGTCGGCATATCCGGCAGGTGTATATCCTTTATAGAAAATTTCAGTGTTACGCAATTTGTAGGTAGATATACTTGGAACTGCATTTTTCCCGGTTGCCTTTTTGCTTATCATATTAAAGGCCTTTTTTGCCGCATCACCCATCAACATGACAACCTGAAGATTAGGAAACAACTCAAGCTCCTTTTCAAGATATGGCACACTTTCGTCAATGCTTTCCTTTGAAACTGTGTATTCCGATTTAGGCGTCTTGACGGCATTGGTGATGTAGATGTTGAGGTTCAATATATCCTGAATACCACTTACCTCTATCCCCGCCTTTCGGAACAGCGGGATTGTAGTCGACATATATGCGGAGTCAGACTTTCCATAGAAATCATCGTCAGAATCAACCGGGACAACTTCGTTTATCATGATAGCCCGTATCATTTCCGGCTCGATATTTACATCATTAAGCCGCAGAAATTCTGTATCACCACAAAGTTGTTGCAGTTGCGATTTTATATTCATGATTCACTTGCGATTCAAATGTTTGACCATTAAATAATCATGCTCTCGCTCTACGATAGTCTCAAATCCGAATCTGCGGTACATACTTACTGCATAATTGGTCTTATCGACTGACAGTGAAACCTGTTCATATCCCTTCTCGCAAAGCGTGTTCAATAAGGATTCCAATAGTCGGCTGCCTATGCCTCTTCCACGATATTCCGGATATAGCGAAATTGCCAATTCCGGAATGGAGGCATCGACTTTGCCGTATGAACACCCAAGTCTTGACCATGCCGCACCGACAATGGCACCGCCGATTATTGCCACACGGCAGAAATCGCCGGTGCGCGATCCGAATCCATTCACATAAGCCCATATCATCGGTTCTTGAAGAACCGTTCTCGAAACTTCCGGTGCGTCCTGCGGTTGGAATATCGCCTCATAAAGAAACTCGGTAAGCAGAGGTATCTCGTCTGACTTAATATCGCGAATTATGGCATCTGCATATTGTTCCATTTCAATGCAGTTCCACGTTTCACCAAGACATGGGTAGCTCTCAGTGTCCTGCCGTGAAACACGATGAAATCCCGCCACTTCATAGCAATGGATGGCGGACGGATTATTTTCAAAGACACCAAGCGACACTTTTGTGGCTCCAAGCGTTTCAAAAGCATATTTTACCGCCATTGAGACAAGAGCTTTCCCTAAACCGATGCCGCGCTTTGAATCATCGACAATGACAAAGCCCAATCGTTGTTCAGTCGTATCGTCGGCAGGAGTGCGCAATGTGATGTATCCTACAATCTCATCGTCATCTGTCATTGTCAGGGCACGCGAGCGTTGGCCGTCAATATACCGCTCGTGATATGAATTCATATCTTCGGGCATTACCGGATAATGCTCATACCTGTCGGCGCACCATTGGCGCATAAGGTATTCGCTTTTCAGCCACGATGTGATTATCACAGCATCAGTCATCTGATATGGGCGTAATGTCATACTCATTGTGGGTAGTCACGTTTTATCTCGCCGATTGATTTGCCTCCGATGCCATCATCGCTTTAGCGCTTTGCTTTGCAAAGAACTTTTCGTCGGGCAGTTCTTTGATGGTAACGGTGAAGAACTGCTCCGGGATATGGGTTATCTCGGAGGCCGTGGCAGTAAGCCTCTCAATCACCTGTTTCTTCTGTTCAGCGGTCAGTTTGCCGCTCTCTATTGATATGTATGGCATAATTTAATTCTTTGCAATTACCCACTTGTCACTCTTGGATTTTCGTTGTGCACAATAACCAAGAGGTAAATCATTCAGGTTGCTGATAGTCGGGTCTAAATCCAATACATACTTTAATGAAACTATCCTTGCATCGCTTTCGTTATGTTCTTTACCACAAAGGAATTGCCATGCTCCGTCATCCGCATCGTGAGAAACAAATAATATTTTTTCTCTACCATCCAAAATATGACTGCATATGAAAACAGCCGTATTTGGAGCGTCTGAAAACGGGAAAATATCATTACCCTTATTGGAACTGTTTATATGCTTGCTTATAGCCATTGCAGTCCAACCTATTGCAAGATATACTGTTGCATAGACGATAAACCATAATTCATGTATATCAAAGAAAATCCACGTGCCGGCAAGAAACGCTAAGGCTGACACTAATGGAAGGTTCCACATTTCCTTTATGTCTTTCCCGCAGCGATAACCAAGAATCGCAGAATAAATAGGATTCACAATTAAGAAAAGCATCATGCACAGTGCCATTCCGGAACATTCAGACGCAAGCCCGGCAACAGCAAAAGGCAATGCAAACATCACAATGATGGTGACTGACAGCCAAATAATTATAGTTCTTTTATTCTCCATTAGTATAATACTTATTTTAGGGTGTCGGAAAGGCTCGGTTCTACAAACATTGTCGGAGTAAACTCGACAATCCGGTAGTCAGCAATGCCATTGATATTGAACGGATCTTGCTCGATGATAGAATTAATCTCTGCACGACTTTCGGCCTTCATCAATATTACGCCGCCCACGCGGGGAGTCTGCGGCCCGGAAGCGATGAAATCTCCGGCTGCATAGTGTTTGGTGAGATATTCACGATGTGCGGCGAGAAACTTATCAACCTCGCTTAACGGCTTTCTATATGTAAGTATTGCGATAAACATAATGATATGATTATTTGAGAAGATTGTTTTTTGAAAAGGTTCTCTTTCCGTCTCAGGAACAATCTATTACAATGGCTCTCTTCATTCAATCGAGAAAAGGTTGCAGAAGCCCTGTTTGTTGAACTGATAGTACATTTCGATTCGTTCCGGTGTATCGTTTTCGAGCAATGTAAGTAACTCTTTTGCAAATTCAAGGGTCGCAGAACCGTTGGCAGTTACTATGCAGCCATCGCTTACGGCTTGCGCGTGGATATACCCTTCGGGATTAGTGTAGTTCTCTCCACCCCAAATTTTCAGTTGATCCAGGCCATTGCCGGTATGTTTCACCGCATTGAGGAAACCATGCTTTGCCATAAACGATGCTGCATTGCATATCGCGCCTACAGTCTTTCCTTTTTCAATAGCTTTTTTGACAATTGGCACAACCTGTTCAGCAACAGGCGTGCTCCACCCGAAGCCACCAATCAGCACCAGCGCAGCATAATCGTCGGGCATCGTTTCAAACGAATAATCAGGTAAAGTCCGGAAGCCGCCGATGGATTTCACCGGCTCCATTGTCGGGGCGACAGCCTTATTGACATATTTCGGATTCTCTTTCAGCGCGAACTCATCGGAGGCTATAGCCTGTGAAAGATATACAATCTCATGCGCTGCGTAATCCGGCAAAAGGATATATAGAATTTCGTTACTTATAATATCGTTTTTCCAGCGTTTGAGATGCGGGAAGAACTGGCGCATCTGCTCCTTCATCTGCTCGACTGTAAGATTCTGACCAGAGTTTCTGTTTATCTCGTCGGTAAACTGAGCGCAGTGTTCAATCATCTGCTCCATTGTCATATCCTGTGTGAACTTGCCGTCTTTGTAGCAGTAGATACAGTAATCCTCGTTTGGTGTACCATCGGCATTCGTGCCGAGTACTTCATTTGTGAGCGGCATTCCGCAGCTCTGACAGAATTTCATTTCCATTGTCGTTTTTTACTTATTCCTTTTTTGTCCCACAGTCCGATGGAGCGGTTTATAAATGCAGAAGCGCGGACTTCTATGTCAATCTAACTTGACGGCCCTGAGAAAGCCTATGATGCAGATATAACGATAGCAGCCCACGCCGTATGCGTGAGAACCACTATGCTATCTCTTGCATCAAATTTGAAAGGCTCTCAGGTTTTCAAGTTACAAGATGAGCATAACGCTTCTTATTTTTCCAAAATGTTGTGAGAAGACTTTCGCCAACCCGGCCACAAAGCTACGAAATTTTTATGGGATTTTAATGGGTTATCGTGGTGTCCAGGCAAAATTTTTTTGATAGAGCGCACGGCTCTTTCATTTAAGATTTCGTCTCATTCTCGACAAATGTGTTATTTTATAGCGAGAGCAGTACGGGCGGAGAGGCTTTAACCTCTGATTTTCAAGAAAATAAGTGCAATGAAAATTTGGCCA
>NZ_PUEC01000004.1 GCF_003024805.1 Duncaniella muris | reverse complement strand
TGAAAAAAATAAGATTTTGATACCAGAATAACTCTTTGATATACAGACATGGAAAAATTACCCGATTCTCAATGAACCGGGTAAGGGAAGATATGCTATTTATTTTAGGTTAAATGAAAGAGCCGTGATAGATATATACATCTATACTGAACCAAACCAATAAATATATGCTGGGCAAAAGAGAAAAGCCATTATCTGATTTTCTTTTTACCAGCCCCGATATCTATCTACATACTGACCGCCGAAAGAAGAAAACCGAGGCAAAAGAATAGAACTAAAAATAACTAACACCTGCAAATTAAACTTAAATACTTACTATTCTCTTGTACTAAATTTCTCAATTAGTACATATTCAGTACACATAATTTTAGATTGTCATCTATACATCAATTAGTTAAGTGCAATACATCGGAACAACGGATGTCTATGACATTGCATAATTGCGCCGTAAACACCTGAAATTTATAGTGTATTGTATCGATTAATTCTTGTCAATCGCTTTACCTGTTGCATTGTCGATCTCGAAATCTGCGTGACATATAGAATTGTGCTTATTATGGTGGTCATGAACGGTTGCATTTGCCACAAGTATCTATTTTGGGACCGTCTGCAATTTTGCAAGGTTTATCCGAGATTCTGCAACATTTCTTTGATGTGTCATTGCTACCTTTGTGGCAACTTCTGATACCGTGGTTCTGGATTTATCGGCTCATGCCAGAACCGATGTTCAATGAAAATTTTTCGAATACAATGCTTTTTAAATTATCAAAACCAGTTGCACCCTCTTTACTGCTTTTTGCGACAGCCGTATTTGTTTCTTGCTCAGGCCATAATCATTCTGATGGCCATTCTGCTGAGGCGGAGGGTCATGAGCACAAGCATGACCATACGGGCGAAATCGTGATGTCTCCTTCTGATGCCCTTCGGTTTGGAGTGAAATCAGAGGCGATTGAGAAAGCTCCTTTTGCCGAAGTTGTTAAAGCTGTCGGCGAGATTCTTCCGGCATCGTCTGACAGAGCGGTTGTCAGTGCTCCCACATCAGGAATTGTGAGGCTTGCACGAGGCATTGAACTTGGCAAGAGTGTGCGTTCCGGTGAGCTCATAGCTTCCGTTTCGGCCAAAAATGTCAGTGGCGGAGATATTAATGAAGCTGCCAAAGCGAATTTTCAGGCTGCAAAACGTGAACTCGACAGGCTCGAACCGCTTCTTAAAGAAGGCATAGTAACCAAGAAGGATTATAATGAGGCTTTACGAGCCTATGAAGAGGCAAAAAGTGCTTTCAGCCCGGTTGCGGCTGGCGGAAGTGCGGTTGCCGGTATTCCAGGCGTGATTTCAGAACTGTCGGTCAATGACGGAGCTTATGTGGAAGCAGGCCAGACTATTGCCGTGATAGGGCGTAATTCCCGTTTGACATTGCGGGCTTTGCTTCCTTCCGCAGAGGCAGCCTTCCTCCCGAAAGTTGCCACAGCCAATTTCAGACCTTCGCGAGGCGGTGAGATGGTGTCATTGGCTGATCGTAATTGCACAATCCTGTCATCATCGCCCACAGGCACTACTTTACCGGGCTATGTTGCAGTGTATTTTTCGTTTGACAGTAATGGAGATGTTGTTCCCGGTATGCCTGCCGAAGTCTATCTGATTGGAACAGACAAGGCTGAGACTCTGGCAGTGCCTGTCGGTGCGGTGTCGGAACAGCAAGGCGAGAATTTTGTATATGTAAAGGTTGATGACCATGCCTATAAGAAACAGCCTGTGACTCTGGGGCGTAGTGACGGCCGTAGAATTGAAGTGCTGTCAGGAGTCAATGACGGGGACTCTGTAGTTACTTACGGTTCGACATTTGTCAGGCTGGCAGAAACCTCTACTGTTGTTCCGGAAGGTCATTCACATTCTCACTAAATAATCAGGTTTTATTCGGTTATGCTCAACAGAATAATTAGATTTTCGCTTGACAACCGTCTGGCGGTTGTTGTGATTTCAGCTTTGTTGCTCATCTACGGAGCAATTGTATTGCTTCGTACTGAAGTCGACATATTTCCTGATCTGAATGCTCCTACGGTCGTTGTGATGACTGAAGCCCCAGGCATGGCACCGGAAGAAATCGAACGGGTGATCACTTATCCGGTGGAAACTTCGGTTAATGGTGCCACTGGTGTCCGTCGGGTCCGTTCGGCTTCGGCTACCGGACTTTCGTCTGTATGGGTCGAGTTTGACTGGGGTACTGATGTCTATCTTGCCCGTCAGATTGTAGCGGAAAAGCTCTCTGAAATAGAAGGGGCACTTCCTCCGGGTGTAGGAAAGCCGACGCTTGGCCCGCAGTCGTCCATCCTTGGCGAGATCATGATCATCGGGTTGACGGCTGATTCGATAACATCTGCGGAAGAACTGCGCACTATAGCAGACAGCCGCATCAGGCCGAGACTGCTGTCGCTTTCAGGCGTTTCGTCTGTATCAGTGATTGGTGGTGATGCTCGCGAATATCAGATTTTGCTTGATCCTGCCTCAATGCAGCAGTTTGGTGTCACTCTGACAGCAGTGCGTGATGCTGTAACACTGATGAACAGCAATGCTTCCGGCGGAGTGATTTATCAGCACGGCAATGAATATATAATAAAAGGAGATATCGCTACTTCGGATCTTGATAAAATCGGCAATACGGTTATTCTTACGAATGATGCCGGTATGCCGGTCAGGCTTTGTGATATAGCTGAAATGAAAGTAGGTGCGGCGGAGCCTCGTTTAGGCACCGCCTCGGTCAATGCCACTCCGGCCGTATTGCTTACTGTAACAAAGCAACCGGCAGTAGGTACGATAAACCTGACAGAGGAAATCGAGGACTGCCTGGGACAGTTGCAGAAAACAATGCCGTCTGACGTGGTTGTCAACACTGATATTTTCCGTCAGTCGGAGTTCATATCTACCTCTATCAGCAACTTGCAGGAGGCATTGTTTATCGGAGCGATATTCGTGATTGTTGTTCTGTTCTTCTTCCTGATGAACTTGCGCACGACTGTCATATCGCTCGTGGCTCTACCATTGTCCATTATTGTTACCGTGCTTGTCTTGCATTGGCTGGGTATGACGATCAACACAATGAGTCTTGGCGGCATCGCCATCGCTATAGGCTCATTGGTGGATGATGCGATTGTCGATGTAGAGAATGTCTACAAACGGCTTAGAGAAAACCTTAAAAAAGGACAATCAGTCATATCTGTGATTTATGAAGCGTCGAAAGAGGTGCGTCTGCCGATTTTCAATTCATCGTTGATAATCATGGCCAGCTTCCTGCCGCTGTTCTTCCTTGACGGTATGGAAGGCCGAATGCTCAAACCGCTTGGTATCTCATTTATTGTAGCTTTGATAGCATCAACAATAGTGGCACTGACAGTTACCCCTGTGCTTTGCTCATTCCTCCTTGGCAGTAAAAAGGCCATGCAGGCTCTTGACAGAGAACCGAAGTTTTCGCGGTGGCTTCGTTCTGGATATGACAAAGCTCTTGCCTGGTCATTCGGCCATGTGAAATCCATTTTCATAACCACCGGGCTGTTGTTGCTGGTTGCTATTGGGATTTTTTTCTCTCTCGGCCGTAGTTTCCTGCCTCCATTCAATGAAGGGTCGCTTACTATAAACGTCAGCACTCTTCCGGGAATTTCGCTTGAGGAGAGTGACCGTCTCGGTCGGGAAGCGGAAAAAATAATACTTTCTATGCCTGAAATTTCATTGACGGCCCGTAAAACCGGGCGTGCCGAACTTGACGAGCACTCTCTCGGTGTGAATGTCTCAGAAATTGAGGCCCCTTATAAACTTGATCACGGCCGGAGCCGTGCGGAACTTCTTGCGGATCTTCGCCATGAACTTTCTCATTTGCCCGGTGTCAACGTGGAAATCGGGCAGCCCATATCCCACCGCATTGACGCAATGCTTTCAGGCACCGAAGCTCAGATTGCAATAAAAATTTTTGGTGATGACCTTCAGCGCTTATATAATATAGGTAATGAAATAAAAAGTCATATTGCTTCTGTTGACGGGGTTGTCGATGTGAATATCGAGCAACAGGTGGAGAGACCTCAGCTTGACATCCGCCCCAGACGAGACATGCTTGCATATTATGGGGTGACCATGCCTGAATTCGCCGATTTTATCAATATCGCACTTGCCGGAGAAAAAGTGTCGCAGGTATATGAAAACGGGTTTCCCTATGATCTCACTTTGAGGATGGCTCCGTCAAGCAGGTCTACGATAGAGGATATATCCGCATTGGCCATTGATACTCCAAAGGGCAAGGTGCCGTTGAGTGAAGTCGCTGACATTGTGTCGGCCACAGGCCCGAACACTATTAACCGTGAAAATGTGAGCCGCAGGATTGTAGTCTCTGCTAATGTCGCTGACCGCGATCTGAAAGGAGTGGTGGATGATATCCGGACTGAGATTGATGAAGAAATAAAATTGCCGGAAGGTTATTTTATCAGCTATGGCGGACAATTTGAAAATGAAGCTAAAGCAGCCGGAACCCTTGCTCTGGTATCAGTCATAGCACTCGTCATAATATTTTTGTTGCTTTACGGCCAGTTCCATAGCGCTACTCAGTCAGGGATCATACTTCTGAACATGCCCCTTGCCATAATAGGCGGAGTTTTTCTGCTGAGACTGACAACAGGCGAACTTAACATCCCGGCTATAATAGGCTTTATCTCGCTGCTTGGAATCACTACCCGCAACGGTATGTTGCTGATGTCGCGCTACGATCAGTTGCGTCAGGAGGGCGTCGGTTTGATGGAGCGTATCCGTCATGGCTCTTCCGACCGTCTGAACCCGATTCTTATGACGGCCCTGAGTTCAGCTCTTGCGCTGATTCCACTCGCAGTGAACGGTGATAAGCCGGGCAATGAGATACAGTCGCCATTGGCCATTGTGATCCTTGGCGGTTTGCTAACCTCGACAATACTTAATATCTTTGTAGTCCCGTTAGTATATTATTATTCTCAGTGCAAAAAGGAAAAATAGTTTAAACATTGATATTAAGATATATAGATGAAATTTTCAATATCGTTGATGGCCTTGGCCCTCTCAGTGTGCTCTGCCTCGGCTTCAGATTTTGACAAGGTTCTGAATACAGTGGTGTCAAATAACATGGCTCTGAAATATGCCGATGCTGAAAATCAGGCGGCAATAGCGTCACTGAAGTCTGAAAATACCCTTGACGCTCCGGAAATCGGATTTGAAAGTCTATGGGGGGCAAAAGGAATCGGAGACAAACGCAATTTCTCGATCTCTCAGGGGTTTGACTGGCCGGGTGTATATGCTGCCAGACGTGAGGCTATACGCAAATCTCAGACTGCTATGCAGTATCTGCAGGAGTCTGCAATGATTGAAGCGCGTCAGGAAGTGCGTCTGCTTCTGATAGATATAATTTATACAAAGCAGCGTATCGCCGCTACAGAAAAAATCTGTGACGGGCTTGCGTCTCTACAGAAAACGTTCAAAAAAGCTGTCGATGAGGGCAATGAGACAAAACTCGACTATAATAAGTCTGTGATTGGAAAAATCGCGGCAGAAAGAGAATTGAAAACATTGCGTGGAGAATATGCTGCGATGCTTGCCTCTCTGCGAGCTCTGAACGGAGGCAAAGAAGTTGAAGATCTTGTAGCTTCAGTCGGAGATGCTTATCCGGAGGTGAATCTTGCGTCTCTTCGCCCGGATGTGGAAAATCTGCGGGCAAAAGATCCGGCGATAGCGGCCATGAAAGCTGATGCTGAAGTTCAGAAATCATTGCTTAAAGTCGAGAAGCGGTCCTTGCTGCCGGGCTTTACTCTCGGCTATAGTCATGAATGGGAGATGGGCGACAGATTTAATGGATTTTCTGTCGCAGTAAGTCTGCCGTTCATTACTGGTAATAAAAAAGTGAAAGCTGCCCGCCTGCAGGCCGGAGCTGCTGAAATGCAGCAGGAAATGGAACTGATACGTCTGTCGGCTGCTATGTCAGGTGACTACGAAAAGGCTCTTCAGTACCGTGAACTTCTTGATCAGTATGAAGATGTCATGAATGACAATTCCGATTTCGAACTCTTGAAAAAGGCTTTTGATGGTGGACAGATTAATTTTCTGACATACATGCAGGAACTTAATTATTTCCTTGCCGCTCGTCGTGATTTTCTTGAAACGCTGTATAATTATAATTGCGCGGTAGCTCGTCTTCAGCGTTATAACTGACAAATAATATTTTGAATTGATCTTTTTTTGATGGATATCGAAATTTGCAGAAAATCCGTTGTCGCAGGCCTGGTAGTTATGGCCCTTATGGTGCCTCAACTTATGTCTGCCCGGCGCAAGGCTGTAGCTGCGCCGATGGAAGACCGGAATCAGGTTGTAGATAACACGCTTGACAGTCTGAATAAAGCTCGTTTTGCCCGTCCGCTTGCCGGATCATCGCGCAAAGGTGACAATCCGGTGCTTTTCCTCGTGGGTAATTCCACCATGCGAACCGGCACTCTGGGCAATGGGAATAACGGCCAATGGGGATGGGGGCGTTTCTTCCCGGACTATTTTGACAGTGAGAAAATCACAGTCGAGAATCATGCACTCGGAGGCACAAGCAGTCGCACGTTCTATGAACGTCTCTGGGAGGATGTGTTGTCCGGTGTACGTAAAGGAGACTGGGTCATGATCGAACTTGGTCATAATGACAACGGTCCTTATGACAGTGGCAGGGCGCGGGCTTCTATTCCTGGAATAGGCAAAGATACACTCCATGTTACCATTAAAGAAACCGGAGAACAGCGTATTGTCTATACCTACGGAGAATATCTGCGCTGTTTTATCCGCGAGACAAAGGCAAAAG
The DNA here is from genome assembly GCF_003024805.1 of Duncaniella muris. Lineage (GTDB taxonomy): Bacteria > Bacteroidota > Bacteroidia > Bacteroidales > Muribaculaceae > Duncaniella > Duncaniella muris. Next base: position 174,949 of record NZ_PUEC01000004.1, on the reverse strand, counting down.
GTGCGAATCCGATATTGCTATCGCTTACACCACGCAATGCATGGGCTGATGCCGACAGCACGGTTATCGAGCGTGTCAGCGATACATTCGGACTCTGGGCCCGTCAGGTTGCAAAAGAAATGAAGGTCCCGTTCATAGATCTTAATGAGATTTCAGCCGCCAAGTTTGAGCGTTTCGGCAAAGAGAAGGTAAAGACTATGTTTTATATTGACCGAATCCACACAAGTGAATTCGGCGCAAGAACCAATGCTGCATCTGCTGCTGAAGGCTTGAGAGGATTGAAAAAATGCCGTCTGTCATCTTTCCTTAAACCGATAGCGGCCGATACTGTCACCGGCAAAAGCCGGAAACCTGGACGTCCGGTTGTGTTCACTATCGGAGACAGCACAGTCAAGAATGAAGATTCTGATGAAAACTCGATGTGGGGCTGGGGCAGTGTGCTTCAGGATTATATTGATCCGGCAGTAGCCTCGGTTGAGAACCATGCTATACCCGGACGAAGTGCGCGAATGTTCGTTGACGAAGGTCGCTGGGATAAAATCTACAATGCCTTGCAGCCTGGAGACATAGTGCTCATCCAGTTCGGCCATAACGATGCCGGACCGATCAATAGCGGAAAGGAGAGGGCCGAATTGCCCGGCACGGGGTCGGAAAGCAAAGTTTTCAAAATGAAAAGCAACGGTCAGTACAAGGTTGTCTATACCTATGGCTGGTATCTTCGCAAGTTCATAATGGATACAAAGGAGAAGGGCGCTGTTCCGGTTGTGATCAGTCACACTCCGCGCAATAAATTTGACAACGGTCTGATTGAAAACAATTCAGCATCATTTGGCGCATGGACTGCCGAGGTAGCCGGGCAGCAGAATGTTCCGTTCATTGATCTGAATGGACTGATCGGCCGCAAGTTGCAGCATATGGCAGACCATGAAGGACTCCTGACGGTGAACCGTTGTTATAAAAACGACCATTCTCATTTTTCGCTTGAAGGTGCCAGGCTTAATGCCCGTGAGGTTGCCGAGATCGTCAACAGACTTTTGGAAGCGAAATAAAATTCTAGATCACAGTTCGTAAAACCACAAAACAAAGCCAGGCTTCTTGAATTGCAGAAGCCTGGCTTTGTTTTGTACTGAGGTCAGAAATGTGTAGGCTGCTTGTCCCGTCATAGGGGCACGGTCTGTCCGTTGAGGTACTGACTGGCAGAATTTGCTTCTTAGCATATGCGGTTTTTGATAAATCTAAAAAAGGTAGCAGGACTATAAGCCGGGTTATGTCACCGCGGGACTTCTACACTTGGACCCGAAGATCCGGAAGGTTGCCGCGGCGCCCGTGTCATTTATCTAATCGGTGCCTCGCTTTGCTTCGGCACTCCAGCAGCCTACCCCCCGGCTATGGACGAGCAGCCCATTGTGACACTTCGCGATTGCGAAAGTTGTTCTGTCACGCGCCGGTATACATGGCCTTGCAACCCATAAGACGTGCGGCATGCCATGTTGCCATGACACCCGGTGGGCTCTTACCCCACCTTTTCACCATTGCCTGCTTTCCAGGCCCTTGCGGGACTGAATTGTTGGCAGGCTGTTATTTTCTGTCACGTTACTCTGCCGTCACCGACAGCTCACTGTTAGAGAGTATGGTGCTCTGTGTTGCCCGGACTTTCCTCTTGCCGCTCCGGAGCTCACCTCCATCGGCAAGCGACACAAGCGTCCTGCTACCACTGCAAAGTTACGAATAAATTTCAGGAAATCTTTGCCTGAGACGGTAATTTATAGTATTTTTACAGATAAAACCATATCGCCACCATGATTTTTGTTGAAGTTCTTCTGCCAGTTCCTATAAGCGGAACGTTCACCTACAGTGTGCCTGAGGCCTTGGCTGATTCCATCAGAATCGGTTATAGGGTAATTGTTCCGTTCGGAAGAAAGAAGTTTTACACTGGTATTATTGCCTCTCAGACACCGGTTGCTCCTCAGGGGTATGAGGTAAAAGACATCGCTTTGATCTTAGATGAATGGGCTGTGGTCAGACATCTGCAGTTGAAACTTTGGCACTGGATGGCTGACTATTACCTCTGCACCCCTGGCGAAGTGATGAGAGCTGCCATGCCGGCGGGATTGAAAATAGAGAGTGAGACTTTCGTGTCTGCCGATCCGGATTATGAAGAAAAGCCTGATGAGAGACTCTCGCAAAGGGAAATGGCTGTGATGAACTATATTCTGGGCTGTGAGAAGAAGCAGCCTCTTGATCTGATCGGCAAGAAGACCGGATTTGCAAACATAGGCCCGATAATAAATTCACTTCTTGAAAAGGGAGCGGTGCAGATTTCAGAAAATCTTGTAGAGCGTTATCGTTCTCGTAAGGAAACTTATGTAAGACTGACGGTTGATAAAGGTGATTCCGATGGTTTGCACAAGGCTTTTGATTCTGTCAGGTCTGGCAGCATGCAGGAAAAAGCCCTTCTGGCCCTGATTGAGATTTCGGCTTTCATGCGCCAGGATTCGGAACTTCAGGAGGTGACACGCACGGAACTGATGGAGCGGTCAGGAGTAACGACTACTGTGATCGCGGCGATGGCAAAGAAAGGTATTGTAGATATTTATAAAAAAGAGATCAGCCGGTTTTCATATTCAGGACTTGTCACAGGTGAGTTGCCTGTACTGAGCGAAGCTCAGGCCTCGGCTCTCGATAGTATTCATAAATCATGGTTTGAAAAGGATATCACCCTTCTCCGCGGAGTCACTTCAAGCGGAAAGACTGAAATCTATATTCATCTGATTGACTATGTTCTGCGGCAGGGGCGGCAGGCTCTATATCTTGTGCCTGAAATAGCGCTGACAACCCAGTTGACCCGTAGACTGCAGAGGGTGTTCGGCGACAAGGTGGTGATCTACCATTCGAAATTCTCGGATAATGACCGTGTCGATATCTGGAAAAAGCTACTCGCCTCTTCAGAACCATGCGTGGTTATTGGGGCCCGTTCTGCCGTGTTTCTGCCGTTTGCGTCATTGGGGCTTGTGATAGTTGATGAGGAGCATGAAAGCGCTTACAAGCAGCAGGACCCGGCTCCGAGATACAATGGACGCGATGCGGCTATCGTGCTGGCTTCAATGCATGGTGCAAAAACTCTTCTCGGAAGTGCCACTCCGGCAGTCGATACATATTACAAAGCTCTGACAGGCCGCTTCGGGTTGATTGAACTCACAGAACGCTATGAAGGCCTCCGTCTTCCTCAGGTAGAGATCATCGACATGGCGGCAGCAAGAAAGAGGGGTGAGGTTGAAGGTGCTTTCTCTCTTTTGACAAGGAGGCTTGTTAACGAATCTCTTCAGAGGGGCGAACAGTCGATACTTTTTATCAACCGCAGAGGCTATGCTCCGATTGCCCGCTGCAAGCTATGTGGCTATGTGCCGAAATGTGAGAATTGTGATGTTTCGCTGACATATCACAGGCATTCCGACAAGCTGATATGCCATTATTGCGGTACTCCCTACGGTGTGCCTGATGTCTGTCCGGCATGCAAGGAGCCTGGCATAGAAGTGCTCGGTTATGGAAGCGAACGTGTTGAAGAGGAAATTGACTCCTTGTTTCCGACTGCTGCGATCGCACGCATGGATCTTGACACGACGCGCAGCAAAGACGGATACGAAACTATAATCGACAATTTTTCGAAAGGGAAGTCCCAGATATTGGTCGGGACTCAGATGGTAACCAAAGGCCTGGATTTCGGACGAGTGAGCATGGTGGGTGTCATAAATGCCGACAGTATAGTAAACTTCCCGGACTTCCGGGCATCAGAGCGCGCGTTCAATATGATTGAGCAGGTAGCCGGACGAGCAGGTCGGAAAAGTGACAATGGAGTGGTGGCGGTTCAGACCTACAATCCTTCTCATCCTTTGTTTGATTTCCTTGTCCGCCATGATTACAAGGATTACTATCAGCGTGAAATTCAAGAACGTCAGCGATATAATTATCCGCCTTTCGTGAGGATAATATATGTATATATAAAGCACAAGGATCCGGCGGCAGTATCGACTATCGCATTTGAATTTGCTTCGCGCCTGCGTGTGTTGCTTGGGAATAGGGTCAGTGGCCCTGACGAACCATATGTAGCAAGGATCCAGACTTTATACATAAGGCGCATAATGCTTAAAATCGAAACTCAGGCCTCAATCTCAAAAGTAAAAAGTCTGCTGAATGATATAAGGATAGAGATGACCAACAGCCGCCAGCTCTTAGGGGCGGTGCTTTACTACGACGTTGATCCAATGTAATGCATAGCATAGCGGGACAGCCGCGAATGCTCCGATAGCATCGGCAAGTCCGTCGGCCCAGTCTCCGCTGCGGCCGAGCCCCATTGCATTCTGAATGAATTCCACTGCGATGCCGAACAGCGTCACCGCGAGGCTTGCGATCAAAGCCCGGCCAATGGAGAGGCACTTGCCGGCTATATGGCGTTCGAATATAAAGGTAAGCGCCAGCCCTCCGAACATGCAGCAGTGGGCAAGCTTGTCAGCCCCTGGAAATAAAGGAAGTTCCTCCTCCCCAAAAGGCTTGGGAAGGAGGGTGAGATACAGGATTATAACTGCCACAGCCAGCGTGAGCTGGTAGGGCGGTATGAATCGTAATGCTTTCATTTATAGGGTGTCCGTTAGCGGGCAGCCATAAGATTTGAGCTGACCATGTCACGGTATGCCATAAGCCCGTTGTCAGAAAGTTCGACGATGCTGCGTGTGCCGTCAGGAGCAGGCAGCGCCACATGGGTGTCATCGATGAATGTCATGAGCTCATAGCTTTCGCCGCCGGGAATAGCAACGCTCCAAGTCTGGTCATCCTTGTCAAAATCAAGACGGACTACGGATTTGTCATTTTCAGAGGTTATGGTATAGCCTTTTCCGTCACATTCTACTATGTAACGGCCGTCTTTACCGTCAATCACTTTCTTGCCTGATGCTACGGGGTTGTCACCGCTCCAGAATTCAATCGAGTTGAGCACAATGACATCGGCAAGGCATGAAACTTCATAGACGGGAATGATCCAGAATGCGAAGAACACGAGTTCATTCACAAATTTGTTGCCAACTTGTTGGTTCCATGACAGGAGCTTGTTTGTAAGAGCAAAACTGCCGATACATGAAGTCGAGAGAAGAGAGCCTGTAAGAACAAGCGCGATTGCAACAGGTAAATAGCGTTTTTTCATAAGGATAAAAACATTAGTTGAAAGTGATTATTAAATATTATCCGGATTCGGAGTGTGGTTTGGCAATCAGGCTTTGATCCGTGCTTTGTTGTAAAAGCGGTAGACTCGGTTGACGTAGTCAAATGTTTCACGTCCACGGGAATATCCGTATTTTACCACCGGATCTTTATAGTATCTTGGATTTGATTTCCAAAGGATTGCTTTGGCCACATTGTTGTCCCATTTCTGAGGGTTTAGTCCATATTTTTTTGCAAGATTTATGGCGTCATAGACATGCGCTATACCGGAATTATAGGCGGCGATAACGAACTTCTTCCGCTCGTTTTCGTCTGGGACTTTTGCAGCCAGTTGTTTGTCAAGATCTTTAAGAAGCTTAAGCGCGGTTTCAATCGCTACATCATTTTTCATCACGCTTTTTGCTGTCTGGCCATAACCTTTTGCCGTCTTAGGCATTATCTGCATCAAGCCTCTTGCTCCAGCCCACGATACAGCCGTAGAGTCAAATTTGCTTTCTACATATGCTTGGGAGGCGAGAAGTTTCCAGTCCCAGCCATAGTTTGCCGCATACTGCTTGAACAGATGGTCAAATGGTGTGACTCTGCTTCCGTTGAATGCGTAGCGGCCTCCGGGTTCGTTTTTGCTCATTTCAAAGTAACGTTTGAGCAGCATTGCCTGTTCTTCTCTTGGCTTGTCACTGTTAAGCCATGCGTTGATGCTGTCGCCAAACCAAGCTCTGTCCGGAGCTACAGCCCATGCTGCTCGTTGTTCGAAACTGAGCGGGAGAGTGATGTCGAGATCGTTGTAGTATGTCTTGTTGATTCGGGCAATATCGCTGTCTACAATGGTAAGCGGAATGGAGCCTTCGCTGACCATTGCGATGAGATCTTCTGTGATCATCGTGTCACGGCTGACAGTGTGGATGTTTATTCCGCCTCCGAGTTCATCGTTTAGATTGCGGATTCGGGCTTCGTATTTTGAATCGGCTTCTACGTAAACATCTTTGCCTACAAGATCAGTGACATCATCGATGAGTTCTGCTTCACCCTTTTTGGGTTGTACAAGTACTTGGGTTGTCACAGTTTCCGGGCCGCAGGCAACTACATTGTCTTTATATTCAGCTGTTATAGGCACTTCATAGGCTATCAGATCGACCAGTCCGGAGTCAAGCATTTCAACCGCCCGTGAAAGAGTAGGGGCGATCTCTATTTTCAGGGCTATATCCTTGTCGACCGCCAAAGACGTCACAAGTTCATAGTCATAGCCCATTTCCTGTCCTTTGTAGATAAAATATGCTTCAGGACTGTATAGTGTCACAACCTTCAGCGTGTCAGGCAATAGGTGGTTTCCGGCTGCTGATGTAGTATTACCTGACACTCCGTTCCGGCCACAACTGTAAAGAGTGGCCAGGCAGAGTACCAATGTTATAGGAGCCAATATTTTCAAACCATTCTTCATAAGATATGCGTCGGGTTAATAGTTCTTTTCTCAGTTATTATATTTGCGCATAGTTCTCAATGAGAGATGGTGGTCAAGGGGACCTGGTCAGGTCAATATTCAAATACGCCGGCCGATGACTTGATTGTCAACTTGTTTGCAGGCGCATCCTCTACACGGCCAATTATACGTGATTCGATTCCGAATTCCTCGGCAATCGCCATTACCTTTTCAGCTGCTTCCGGACGGACATATATTTCCATGCGGTGGCCCATGTTGAATACTTTATACATTTCGCTCCACGGAGTCCCACTCTCTTTCTGAATCAGATCAAACAGAGGAGGAACAGGGAACATGTTGTCTTTGATCACATGTTTGTTTTCCACGAAGTGGAGCACCTTGGTCTGTGCGCCTCCGGTGCAGTGGACCATGCCGTCGATTTCAGGCCGCATCTCGCTGAGGAGCTTTTTGATGACGGGAGCATATGTACGTGTGGGTGAAAGCACCAGCTCGCCTGCAGTCAGGGGAGTGCCATCGACAGGATCAGTAAGTTTCTTAGAGCCGGAATAAACAAGGTCTTCAGGCACGGCAGCATCGAAAGTTTCAGGATATTTTTCTGCAAGATATTTTGCAAAGACATCATGACGGGCCGATGTGAGTCCGTTGCTGCCCATTCCGCCATTGTAGCGACTTTCATATTTAGCCTGTCCGAAAGATGCAAGGCCAACTATAACATCGCCTCCTTTGATATTGGCGTTGTCAATCACATCGGCGCGTCGCATGCGGCAGGTAACGGTTGAATCTACAATAATGGTTCTCACAAGGTCTCCGACATCGGCAGTCTCGCCGCCGGTCGAATAAATGCCTACGCCCATCTCACGCAGCGTAGCGAGAAGTTCCTCTGTACCGTTGATAATGGCAGAAATGACTTCGCCGGGTATAAGATTCTTGTTTCGGCCGATAGTCGAGGATACAAGAATGTTATCGGTGGCGCCGACACAAAGAAGGTCATCGATATTCATTACAAGTGCATCCTGCGCGATGCCTTTCCATACAGACAGATCGCCGGTTTCACGCCAATAGGCATAGGCCAGTGACGATTTAGTGCCGGCTCCGTCGGCGTGCATTATGTTGCACCAGGCAGGGTCACCGCCTAAGATGTCAGGGATGATCTTACAAAATGCGTGAGGGAATATCCCTTTGTCGACATTCTTGATTGCGTTGTGCACATCCTCTTTTGAGGCAGATACACCGCGGAGATTATAGCGCTGGTCACTCATAATTTCTCGTAGATGATAATTTAACAAACGTGAGTTGGAACTTGTTTGACAAAAGTTTTTACAAAATTACAAAATTTTTATCTAAACAACGAGCCCTCGTTATCCTTTTTGTGTATTCTGCAACAAATATCATGGGCGGTGGCATGGCCTGAATGTTATGTTTCGGCATCATGACACTTCCGCAATCAAGTTTTGTGGTTTCAGACTGGAATCGAAAGCATGGGAATGTCTGAGTGAAACAGAAGTTTATGGGCAAGTGACGGGTTAAACAGCCTGGCAAATATATTTTTATGTGGGGTCGGAACGACTATGAGCTCGATCTTGTTCTGATTGTCAAGGACTTTAAATTCTTCAATTTCGTTTGACTGTGACAATTGGAGGGCTTTGAATGCATAGGCTGGATAATTTTTTACACAGTATTCTTTCAGATTGCCGAGAGCCTCCGCATCGCCTTTGGGCTTTTTCTTTGAGGGTATAGAAGCGAGGGTGACAGACAGCGATTGTTCCGGGAAAATCCGGTAGAGGGCATCAAGAGCGAGAATGTCTTGCTGACGGGAAGACGCAAAGTAAACCACTTCGCGGATATCGGCCACAGTCTTGAACCTCGGAGATTCGGGCACAGTGAATATGCTTGAGCGGCATGAGTCCAGAACCTCAGCGGTAACACTTCCGAGCATATCTCTCGATTGCCTGTTGGCTCCGCGAGTTCCCATGACAATAAGCATTGGATGGTGTGTCGAGGCATAGTCTGTGATAACCTCTTCCGGCAAACCTTCCGAAACTTCCGATGAAAAAATGACCGGAGGAATCACTCCGTCTTTCATTTTATCACGCAACAAAGTTTCAAACTCTTTCATCTGCGAATTGCCGAGTTTGTTGAGCTCTTTTTCTTCCTGGATCTCCATGACTGCATCGGCAGAAGTGTCAAATGTCATTGCATCTGTCAATTGGAGCGATGCAGTGTTTGTCAGCATCGGATCTACGTAAGTGTGAAGAAGTTTGATTTTCGCTTTATGCGCTGATGCAATTCTGAATGCCATGAAACAGGCTTGTTTTGATGAATTGGAAAAGTCAATAGGTACAAGAATCTCGGCAGATCCATCGGCGCATTCTTTCAGTGCTGCCGGAGCGAAAATTTCTATGTTTTCAATCACTCTCAGAGCCAACGGCAGATCGCATTCTCTGATCCTGACTCTGATGCCGGAGGATACCACCGGGGTTGAAAGATTGACATTCTGTAATGTAACTTTCACTCCTTCGCATTCAAGAATATTCTTCAACTCATGTGCCTTTTCATAAGTGTGTATGGCGATTGTTATCAAACGGTCCTCCTGCATAGACGTTAATTTATTAAGATTTGATTATTCTATTGAAGTTAAGACTGAGCGGGCTGCTGCTTCCTTAAAAACAAATGGAAGAGCAAAAAGCCGTTGGCATAGCAGACTTTTTACCCTTCCAAAAATGTTTTTATGCTATTTATAGATATACTTAATCTTCTTTATTCTGAGCCTGAATGATTTCAACAGCCATGTCATAGATAGTGGTGTCATCAAGAACTACTATGCCCCCATCAGGACCGGGTTCAATATGAACTCCACAATTCTTTCCGAACTCGTAATTTGTGCCGCCAAAGTAATTTCTTACAGTCTGGGGAGTGACATTGAGTTTGTCAGCGATCTGACGGATTGAACCATCAGGCAAACTGTCTTTGATGCGGCGAAGGTCGTTGAACGAGATAGTCTTAGTCATGATACTTATAGGTGTTTGGGGGTTAGTACTTTGTTTAATTAAATAGTGTTGTGGCTTGAAATGTTCCACGTCACTAAATTAAGTTTTAATTTCTAATCAAACAAATAAAAACGCTAAAAATTTCTATGTTTAATAACACCTTTTTTAACTAAACTTTTTCAATATAAATTAACTTAGTGTGTTTCAATAATTAAGAACCGGTCCGATAATGAAAATTAACGAACCGGTTCTTATGAGGTTTGGTTTTGAGATTTTACGTCTGGATATTATGACGTCACAGGTGGAGTCCGCTATATTTTTTCTACTGCAGCGGCGTTGATCCAAGCCCTGTGGGCATTGTCAACCTGAACATCATACCAAAGTGTGCTGATCGAGTCAGATGTCGAGCGGACAGAATCAAGGATCTGCACTCGCGTTCCTTCGTGGAGCAGCATTGCTTCCTGATCACGATCTTTTGGCTCACGGGGCGATGTGCTGAGAATTGTAGATGGTGCTGTCACTATGGCAACATCATCAGCCATAGCTATAGAGGCTGATCTGAAAGCCAGAAAAATGAAACAGAGACAGGCTATGAAAGCAACGATACCTCCGAAGAATCCGGTTTTGCGGACTGCCACCTGGCTGGAGAATATATATGCGACTACTCCGGTAAGCGTAATGACGAAAAACGCGAATGCAAGCCATGACCATGTGTTGGATTTTGCCGAATTAGCAACGGAGTCCAGAGCGTTTCCCATGAATGTACCGCGTTCTCCGGCCCGATCTGCAATCTTGGAGTTGATGAATTCCAGATTGTTGCGGGCATCGTCAAAGGTTGGGTCAAGGCGTAGTGCTCTTTCGTATGAGAGAATAGCTTTGCCCAGTTCTCCCATCCGGTAATAGCAGTTTCCAAGGTTGTAAAGAATTTCAGCTGATGTGCCTTCCTCTTTGATGACATGCTGATATGCGGCTGCGGCTTCCTGAAAATTGTCGGCTGTGTATGCTGAGTCTGCCTGGTGCAGTATGTCAGAAGCCTTGACCGGAATAACCGAGCAAAGACAGATTGCAGTCAGCAGGAATATTAGTTTTCTCATCGTTTGCAGTTTTCGAGGTTATTGATGACATTGACTCCCTTTTCATAGACATTGTCCATCCGGCTTGAGCTGTCAGGAGTGTAACGGGCCATTTCACAGTCGTCAAGCACTTCAACAAGCCCGGCTGTGCTTTCTTCCGAATATCCTTTTGATGCAAGAGTCGATGAAATATTCTCACGGGAGAGCTGAGACACAGGCATTGAAAGCTTGTCAGACAGATAGCCCCAAAGAGCCCGAAGCATTTCCTCATAGAACTTTTCACTGTTTCCGGCTTTCATGAATGCTTCTGCGGCTTTGAGACGTCTCTTTGCCACTTTGCTTGCTTTGGCTGTCCGGCGGCCGGTGACGTCTGCGGAGAGTTTTGTCTGGCGCCGGTTGATAACGATAAGCGCCACGGTCAATACGAGCAGCCCGGCATATAGTCCCCAATACCAGCCTTTGGTAACGACCAATATGTGCGCCTGTTGTGGATTCTTTTCTCCAAGGTGAATGTGACGGATGTCTGAGTTTTTATTCTCGACATCTTTCTGTTCTGCGGACACCGGAGTTGACAACCCTTTTGCTACTTTGATTGAATAGGCCGGAGTGGTGAGAGTCACATATTGTTTGGTCTGTGGATTGAAATATACAAATTTGTCACTGCCGATGGAGAAGTCTCCCACACTTTGGGGCACGAATGTATATTCGACAGTCATAGATCCGGAGACTTCATTTCCGTGGACTTCGGTCTGGATGTCGCTCTTAGGAGTATACTGCTCGAATTCAGTCGGGAAATCAATTTCAGGCTCTTTGACGTATTTGATATTGCCTGTTCCCTTGATTGTATAGATCAGAGTTGCCGGGTCATTGGTGCGGAATGTGTTGCCGACCATACGGCTGTCAATGCTGAATGAGCCTACAGCTCCGGTAAATCCATCGGGTTGAGGCTGGGGGAGGGGCAGGATGTTGAGAGAGCCGGTGTTAGAACTAACTTTGATTTTTGCTTCGCGTGGCTGGCGCACCTGGAACATACCCATGTTGACATTGTCATACTGGACCACTGAAATGTCATAATTGCCGGAGTTGATGGTAAGTTTGCCACTTTTCTGCGGGAAAATTATGCAGCGTTTGAGCACGGCTGTCATATAGTTCTGCCCATTGTATGTCTCCATCTCATTGAGTGAAGGCTGAACATCAAGTTCCTGAATCAGACAGCCGTCAAACGAAGGCTGTTTCGTCGGCATGAATGATGAAATGCTGTATTTGGTATAGAGCTTGATGGTACATCCGATAGCTTCCTGTTCATACGCGGATGACTTGGACAAAATGATGCGTACAAACACGTCATCACTGTTGACCCGGCGACCGGCGGTCTGAGTGTCGACATCATCGACATCGACCGGGCGCTGTGAAGCGGGTTTGTCACGGTCGGCGCTCTCATGAATTGTAAAAGATACGGCTTTGGTTGAGTAGCGCTTGCCGTCAGCCATGACGGATGCGGCAGGGATAGTATATTGTCCTGCCTTGCCGGCTTTATAGTAATAAGTATATTCAACCGATGATGATGAAACGGCTTTGCCGTTGGTCACCTGATAGCTTTGCCGCTGAGAGACCGAAGGACCGTAGAGAAGCGTACAGCCATTGATCTGAGAGACACTCAGGTCTGAACCGTCGGCGTTGCTTAATCTGAAGGTGATCGGGAAGCGGTCTCCTTCATAGACGCGGGTCGGCGGCTGAACTGAAAAACTGACCTGTGCGAACACATTCTGGCAGATCAGCAGAGTCCCTAATAATATAAATAGTGAAAAACGTTTCATTCCTTAAATTCTCAAAATTATAAGAGGTCGTTTAATGAGGGATTACCAAGGATTGGTAACGGGTCTGCGTGAAGGAGCGCCGTTCTTTTTCTTCTCTGCATTTATGCGGGCGCGAGTGGCGTTCTCTTCATTTTCCATAGCTTTCAGAATCTTTTCTGCATTTTGCTGACTTATGCCGCCTTGCTGTTGTTGCTGTTGTTGTTGCTGTTGTTGCTGCTGATCCTGATTTTGCTGTTGCTGTTTATCCTGATCTTTGTTCTGGTCTTTATTTTGATCCTGATTCTTGTTTTGATCCTGATTTTGTTTCTGATCTTTGTCTTGATCTTTCTTCTCCTGATCTTTGTTCTGGTCTTTGTTCTGATCTTGGTTGTTTTGTTGATCCTGAAGGCGCTTCTGGGCTATACGCAGGTTTTCTCTGGCCTGATCATTGTCAGGATTCTTGCGCAGGGCATTTTTATAGAGATCAATGCTTTTTGCATAATCCTGAGCGTTGAAGGTAATATTTCCGAGATTATAAAACGCTTTTTCTGCAATTGATATATTCTCGGCATCACGAGTCAGATTCTGAAGAATTGTAGTGGCTTCTTTCTGGGTCTCGCCTGATGCCGACCCTTGTCGCAGTAGAGAGGCTGCCAGGTTGAATTGTGCGATTTCGTTCATCGCATTTTCCTGCAGCGCTTTCCGATATGCGACTTCTGCTTCGGCATAACGCTCTTCGTGATAAAGATTGTTGCCCTCCACAATATAGTTGCGCTCATGCCTTGTCGACCCTGATTGTGCAAATGCAGATGTCAGAACCGATATAAAGAATACGAAAGTTATAAGTCTTTTCATTTGTTTCCTCCTTCCTCTTTTGTGAAGAAACGATATTTTTTGAGCCATGATATTTTGCGTGTGACAGTAATAGAGTCAATAAGAAGCAATATCAAAGCTATAAAGGCTACAATCGGGAATTGTTCGCTTTGCGGGGAGAAAGATTTGCGTTCGAACTCACCTTGGGTCAACTCGTCCATTTTTGAATCAATGGCGTTGATAGCGGAATTAGAGGCTCCGTTTACATAAATGCCCTTGCCGGCTGATGCAATCTGTGAAGCTGTAGCTTCGTCATGCCGGGTGACAACTTCTTCTCCGGTCATGGGATTGATCATATAGTGACCGTTGCCGAGGGGTATTCGGGCTCCTTTTGCAGTGCCGAGTCCGATTACATCCACCTGAATTCCGGCATCAGCAGCCCGTTTGGCTGCATCCACCGCATTGTCTTCAAAATTTTCTCCGTCGGTGATGACTATTATGGCTTTTCCCATGTCATCGGTTGGGGTGAATGAGTTCATTGCCATCTCAAGCGCGGCTCCGATAGCTGTTCCCTGAGTAGGGACCATATCTGTGGTGATACCGTTGAGAAACATTTTGGCTGAAATATAGTCAGACGTGATCGGGAGCTGGGTATAGGCATCGCCTGCAAACACTATCAGACCGACTTTGTCATTGGTCATCTTGTCAATCAACTTTTCAAGTATGTGCTTAGCCCTTTGCAGACGGCTTATGCCATGATCGTCATCGGTGGTGGAGGCCAGCATTGAATTTGAAACGTCAAGACATACCATAACTTCTATACCGCGTGACGATGTAGTCTCTGAGGCGTCAGCATCACGGCCTCCGGTTGCGCGCGGGCGGGAAATCATAATGACCAGTACGGCGATAATGAGAAGTGCAAGGCTCATTTTGATCCAAGGCATATATTTTGAGACCTCAGGCATCAGGTGGGCGATAACTTCAGGTTTGCCATAGCGGTTCATTTTGCGCCGGCGACTCAGGCGGCTCCATATGAAAAGGCCTGCCACTAACGGGAGCAGCAGAAGAAGATATAGCAGGTGTGGATAAGCGAACGAAATCATATTTTCAAATATATATTTCTTATGGAATTGTCCGGAACAAGGTGTATCTTAGCAACACCGCAAGACCAAACAGGCTTAAAGCTGCGATTGCCCAAGGCAGATAATCGTCTTCAGTACTTGTGAAGTTCCTTAAATCCATTTTAGTTTTTTCCAGCTGATCAATTTCGGCGAATATCTCTTTGAGGACGTTGTTGCCCGTCGCACGAAAATATTTTCCTCCGGTTGTTTCAGCGATGCTCCTCAAAGTCGCTTCATCAATAACTACCGGAAGGTTGACATATTCGATGCGCCCGAACATGTTTTCCTGAGGGTAGGGGGCAGTGCCATTTGTGCCGATACCTATAGTGTAGACTTTTATCCCAAGCTGTTTCGCAATCTCGGCGGCTGTGAGCGGAGCGACATTACCGGTATTGTTCGAACCGTCAGTCAGCAGGATTATGCTTTTGGATTTGGCTTTCCCTTCTTTTATTCGGTTGATTGATGTGGCGAGACCGTCACCTATCGCAGTCCCGTCTTGCAGCATACCCATTTTTATGTCTCCGATGTAATTGGCAATCATGGATCTGTCTGTTGTCATCGGAATTGCGGTGAAACTTTCAGCTGCAAAAATAACGACCCCTATGTTGTCGCCTTCGCGCCCTGCCACAAATTTGGAGGCAACTTCTTTGGCTGCTTCAAATCGGTCTGGCTTGAAGTCGCGCGCAAGCATACTGGTTGATATATCCATTGAGATCACGATGTCGGTGCCTTCTACGCTTGACGTATTCCATGAGTCGCGTGTCTGAGGACGGGAGAGGACCACTATGACACAGCCTATGGCACCAAGCTGCAACAAAAACAATATATGGCGCATGGCTGCGAGTTTGGATCGACCTATACGGCCAAATGCCGATACGGTCGATACCTCCATAGAGGCATGGAGGCCACGCTGTTTGAATACATACCAGGCAATCAGCGGTATGAAAAGTAAAAACAGCCAAAGATATTCGGGATGTGCCAATAACATTGTATTATCTATTTTTTAGTAGATTCTTCTTTTGAGGGTTCCTGCTGTCCGTCGGTTTCAGCTACAACAGGACGAGGTTTTGTATCTTCGACAAACTGCATTGCAGAATTGAACGCTTTGACATTGTCATCAGGCAGCGGGCGTACTTTGGCGAACTTTACAAAATCAGCCGTTTCAAGCACACGTTCCATATTCTCTTTTGACAGACGTGTCTCTTCATTGGCATTCAGCATGCGTCTGATCTGTGTGGAGGTCATTTCCATTGCATTTATGCCGAAACGGCCATTGAGATAGATGCGGAGAATGTCAGTGAGACGGGTGTAGTATTCTTTTTCCTTGCCTTGCTCGCAGAGTTTTTCAGCCCGCAGACGCGAAAGTTCGCCGATGGCTTTTTCATATGGCGGTATCGGTTTGGTTGCAGGTGCGGCAAAGGGATTCTTCTTTTTCTTCATCATGTAGAACGCGAATCCTCCAAGTGCAAGGACTACGATTACTGCCAGAATCCACAATCCATAATCGACAACGAAGTCCGGGAGGTAATCAATGAAACTGCGGTCCACGTCTGCTACATCAGCATAGTCATGGATAGTCTCCAGTGAGTCAACTACAACCGGATATACTTTCAGTACAAGACGGTTTGAAGCGATGGTTTCGCCATTTTCAACGTATAGAATCGGATTCAGCCGATAGACGCCGGAATCAAATGACTGGAGCACAAGATCCTGTTTGATTTCTCTGCGTCCGCTTCCGAGACCTGTGGTGTCAGGTGTGAGATATTTCAGAATTTCAACTTTGTCACAGACGGAATCTTTTGGAATGACGAGGTGCCCGTCAGAATTGTCATCTGTGACAAGCTCGATGTGCAGAGGGGTAGTGCGCCCCATGAGCAGGAAAGCGGAATCAAGACTGACTTTCAGGCTGGAAACTCCGGCGAGTGCTGATGCTGATATTAAAATAGCTGTTGTCAGCAACAGAAAACGGATATGTCGGATGAAATTCATATTTGGCAATCAATTAAAGAGTCTTGGGCGGGCTGCGGTTTTATCAGCGCACACCCCGGTTTTTGAATAGAGCCATCAATGAATGGGCGAAATCCTCATCAGTGGCTATCGAGGCATGATCGACTCGGCATTTGCTGAATGTATCGCTCATGGACTGCTGCCGCTCATACCACCATTTGCTGTAGGCCTGCCGTGTCCGTTTGGATGACGTGTTTATCCAGCGTGAGGCACCGGTTTCAAGATCGGTCATCCGCATGAGACCTACATCCGGCAGACTTGTGTCGCGTTTGTCATATACCTGAATGGCAATGACATCATGGCGGTTGCAGGCTATCTGCAATTGACGTGTAAAGTCATGGGTATCTATGAAGTCAGAGATCAGGAAGGTAGTGCATCGCTTTTTCAGAGCATCAGTGAAATAACGTAATGCAACGCTGATGTCGGTTCCTTGATTCTCCGGAGTGAAATCCAGCAATTCGCGGATTATCAGAAGTATGTGTTTTTTGCCCTTTTTCGGAGGGATGAATTTCTCAATTTTGTCTGAAAAGAATATGACTCCGATTTTGTCATTGTTGGTGATGGCCGAATAGGCGAGGGTGGCGGCTATTTCAGCTATCATCTCTCTCTTTTCTTCTCCGACAGCACCGAACAGACGGCTGCGCGACACGTCGACAAGGAGCATCACGGTCAGTTCTCGTTCTTCCTCATAGACCTTGACATAAGGATGATTATGACGGGCGGTCACATTCCAGTCTATATCTCTGACATCATCGCCATACTGGTATTCCCTCACTTCAGAAAAGGTCATACCTCTCCCTTTAAAAGCCGTGTGGTATTCTCCGGCGAAGATGTTCTGGGAGAGGCCGCGGGTTTTTATGTCGATTTTTCTGACTTTCCTGAGTAGTTCGTTTGCTTCCATTTAGAAAACATTAGAAGGGGGATTTTACAGACGTGTCATCAGGGTACTTCGACCTTGTCAAGGATCTCGGATATTACCTGATCGGTGGTGATGTTGTTTGCTTCGGCTTCATATGTGAGGCCGATGCGGTGACGCAAAACATCGTGGCATACGGCGCGGACATCCTCCGGAATCACATAACCGCGGCCACGGAGGAACGCATATGCTCTCGCGGCTTTGGCCAGACCGATTGATGCTCGCGGAGACGCTCCGAAGCTGATCATTCCGGCAAGATCTTTGAGGTCATAATCGCCGGGGTTACGGGTTGCGAATACGATATCTACGATATAACGTTCGATTTTTTCGTCAAGATATATCTTTTCTACGATCTTCTGAACCTCCAGGATTTCTTCCGGACGGAGAAGAGGACGGACTTCAGGTTTTACACCGGAAATGTTCTGTCGTATGATAAGTTTTTCCTCTTCTTTGGTCGGGTAGCCGATAATGACTTTGAGAAGGAAACGGTCAACCTGAGCTTCAGGAAGCGGGTAGGTGCCTTCTTGCTCAATGGGGTTCTGGGTGGCCATCACCAGGAACGGTTCGTCAAGTTTGAATGTACGTTCGCCGATGGTCACCTGGCGTTCCTGCATGGCTTCGAGCAGAGCGCTCTGTACTTTAGCCGGGGCGCGGTTGATTTCGTCAGCCAGAACGAAATTGGCGAAAATCGGGCCTCGCTTGATCTGGAACTGTTCTTTCTGCACACTGTAGATCATTGTTCCGATCACATCGGCAGGGAGAAGGTCAGGAGTAAACTGGATACGGCTGTATTTGGCATCGATAATTTGAGCAAGAGTCTTGATGGCAAGGGTCTTTGCGAGACCGGGGACGCCTTCAAGAAGGACGTGTCCGTTAGATAGAAGTGCGATCAGAAGTGAGTCAACGAGATGCTTTTGCCCCACGATGGTCTGATCCATCCCACGTGTAACAAGGTTGATGAAATCCTTCTTGCCGGCAACAAGATCATTAAGTTCTCGAATATTAACCGATTCGCTCATAGTCTGAGTAGTGAGGGTTCTAAATTAGATATATAAGATATTTTAATCCGCTATAATAGATAAACGGTTTACAAAATTATAAATAACAACAATTATTAGGCGAGAAAAGTGTGTTAATTTTATATATTTTTCCTTTAACAATGACAACATCGCCGATATTGGAGTCGACGATGTTGTCATAAGGTTTCTTTTTAGCGGTGTTGGCTTAACGGGGATATCTGGCGAGGATTTCACCGGCTTTCTGGCGCGCTTTCTTCAAACTTTCTGCATTGCCGGGAACAATTCCGTATTTTTCAGCATCCGGGATATCAAGAACCACTCCCGGCTGCATGTTATTGGGGTTCCCGATTTTTGATTTGTTTTCTTCGTAGATGTAGACCCAATAATCTTTGCTCCCGAAGAATTTTTTTGCCATATCATGGATAAGGTAGCCTCTTTTAACGGTGTCTTTACGCACTTTCGGACTTGAGTTTTCTGCGACAGCAGGTTGTGAGGGGATTTGTTCTGCTTCAGCCTGAGCAACTTCAGCGTCCGATGTTACAGAATCTGATAGCATGGCAATTTCACCTGCGGTTTCCTCTGTCTGCATAGGAGTTGACTCTTCGGGAGTTATGGCTTCAGCCTGCTGACGGCTATTGGGGAATAGATGGTCGATAGCAAGGTAGACTCCGCATGCCCCTATGGCAAGTCCAATAATCAGGCCTATGATCAGTCCCCACCAGAAATTGCCTTCCGATTGCTGTCCTTTGGCAGGACTGACGTATTCTTCCGGATCTTCTTCAAGTGGTATGATTTTCGGAGCTACAGGTCTTACCGGCTGTCGTTCCGCAAGATTGCTGTTTGCGGTTTTGACCGAAGGTTCAGCTGTAGTTGCAGTTGCCTCAGCCGAAATTGTGGCAACGGGGGGCTTAATGGCTTCTTTCGGCTGAACCGGCTTTTCGTCGGTCAGGATAGTTTCCGGTTCAGGCGCGATTTCTGCTTTAGGATCTGGTGATGCCAGATGTTCTTCGGGCTGTATAGCTTCTGTGGATGTTTCGGGTTGGGGTTCGATTGTTGTTGCGATATTCTCACAGATAATTGTTTCTTCGACCTTGGCCTCAGGCTCATGATTTTCTGTCTCAGGCAATGACGATTCTGTTTGATCTTTCTCGATGGAGAGCATTGATTCGGTGACCTCGTCATTCAGCGTAACAGGCTCAAACATTGCGAATGGGGCATTGAGCGTTTCAGCGAGATCTTTGTCAGGAGTGAACCTGATATCTTTTTCTCCATTCTCTTCTTCATAAAGCGCGAATTCGCCGAGGCCTTTGATTTTGACTGTTTCTCCTTTGATCAGTTCCTCAGAAAGTATATCAAAGAAATTTTTAGCAAAAATCTCGGCACTGTCTTCGCTTATGCCGGTTGCAGATGCAATACGTGCGGACAGCTGATGGAATGGTATTTTCTGATTCATTGTTTAGTCATTTTTTTTCGCAATACAATGCTGGGGGCAAATTCCATTCTGATGGCTGGCGGAACCAATGTGCGTTTGCCGTTTACTTCGTCATAAACAATCGCCTCATCTGATTTTACAGATTTGAATGTTCCGAATCCGGGGATGGCGATTGAGTCAAGATCGGCTCCGCATTCTTTGAATACTTTGCACAGACCTTCAACGAGTGTGGCCACTTCTGCGTTTTCCCGGTTTAGTCTCTTGCCGAGTCGTGAAATAAATTGTTTGTTATCCACGTGTCAATCAAATAAAATGTCGCGAATTGCATATCGCGGACGTTGTTTAACTTCTATAAATATTTTTCCTATATATTCTCCGATCAAACCGATGGACATTAGAATCAGGCTCCCAAGGAACCATATAGATAGTAATATCGAAGCCCATCCGGCCTCAAGTTTGTCAGAATAGAGAATGGAGAAACCAACATAGATTCCGACCAGCAGGTCAATAGCCAGCAGGATCAGACCTGTGAAGAAAACCCATCTCATAGGGCGAGCTGAAAAAGAGGTGATTCCGTCAATCGAAAACGAAAGCATTCTGACAAGCGGATATTTTGATTCGCCTGCGGCTCTTTGTTTACGGGCATAGGAGACGGTGTCGCTTTCAAGCCCTAACTGTGGAACAATCCCTCGGAGAAACAGATTTGATTCGCCATATTCGCTCAACAGTTCAAGAGCTCTTTGGCTCATAAGCCTGAAATCTGCATGGTCGTAGATGGTTTCAATGCCCATTTTCCTTTGCAAAGAGTAGAAAGCATGGGCGGTGGTTCGTTTAAACCAAGAGTCAGACGTTCTGTCATCCCTGACTCCGAACACTATTTCTTTGCCTGAAATAAAGCGCCGGACCATCTCGATTATGGCGTCAGTGTCATCCTGAAGATCGGCATCGATGGAAATAGCTGCGTCACAATGGTCTTTTGCGGTCATAAGCCCTGCCAAAAGCGCATACTGATGTCCTCGGTTGTGCGCAAGGGATATTCCTTTGACGCGTCGGTCTCTAAGGTGCAGATCGGAGATGATTTTCCATGTCGCATCCCGGCTCCCGTCATCGCAGCAGAGTATGTAACTGTCTGGAGAAGCTAATGATTGCTGCGCCATGCGGGCTAATATAGCCAGCAGTTTGGGAATAGAAAAAGGCAATACCGCTTCTTCGTTGAAGCAGGGTACAACAATTGCTATGACTGGCGGGGATGGCATATGAATTTTCTGGCAGCTTCGTTAAATGAGATTAAGGAGAGAAGGAGATGAGTAATGAAACCGTGGATTGTTGCCGAAATTAATAGTTGCGGGCAAAGAGTACTCTACGAGCCGAAGGCTTGCCGGTTACCATACAGACGCCCGGTGTTTGATCACCATCCAGAGGAATGCAACGGATAGTGGCTTTTGTTTCCTCTTTGATGCGTTCTTCGGTTTCGGTGGTGCCGTCCCAGTGAGCCAGGATGAATCCTCCCTTTTCAATCTCTTCTTTGAATTCCTCATAAGAGTCGACTGTCCGGGTCATGGATTCTCTGTGGTTTATTGCTTTCTGATAGATGTTTGCCTGAATTTCTTCAAGCAGACCTTTAATATAATCCGCGATTCCTTCCAGCGGGGCAACATGTTTCTCAAGCGTGTCACGGCGCATGACTTCGACTGTGCCGTTTTCGATGTCGCGCGCTCCGATGGCAAGACGCACAGGCACTCCCTTAAGCTCATAATCTGCAAACTTGAAGCCCGGACGCTTGTTTTCAGAGTCATCGTATTTTACGCTGATGCCCATCGCGCGTAGTTCGTTGACTATCGGGTCTACTTTGGCTGAAATTTCAGCGAGCTGATCACTGTTCTTGTAGATAGGTACAATGACCACCTGGATCGGAGCGAGGTGGGGAGGGAGCACAAGCCCGTTGTCATCTGAATGCGTCATGATGAGAGCGCCCATAAGACGGGTTGATACGCCCCAGGAGTTTGCCCATACATATTCAGGCTTGTTGTCTTTGTTGACGAATGTAACGTCAAAGGCCTTAGCGAAATTCTGTCCGAGGTTATGGCTTGTACCGGCCTGAAGGGCTTTTCCATCCTGCATCATGGCTTCAATTGTGTAGGTGTTGAGCGCTCCGGCAAAACGTTCGTTTGCGGTTTTTACACCGATTATGACAGGCATAGCCATATAATCACGCGCAAATTTGGCGTAGATGTTGATCATCTGGACGGTGCGATTTTCCGATTCCTCGGCTGTCGCATGTGCGCAGTGGCCTTCCTGCCAAAGGAATTCGGCAGTACGCAGGAACATACGGGTGCGCATTTCCCAGCGCATCACATTCGCCCACTGGTTGCACAGCACGGGGAGATCGCGATAGCTGTGGATCCAGTTCTTATATGTGCCCCAGATAATAGTTTCAGAAGTAGGGCGCACAATCAGTTCTTCCTCAAGGCGTGCATCAGGGTCTACTACAACACCATTGCCGTTGGGGTCGTTCTTGAGGCGGTAGTGTGTGACAACCGCACATTCTTTGGCAAACCCTTCGACATGCTCGGCTTCGCGGCAGAGGAACGATTTTGGAATGAGAAGCGGGAAGTAGGCGTTCTGTACACCTGTTTCCTTGAACATACGGTCAAGTTCGTGTTGCATTTTTTCCCAAATTGCATAACCGTAGGGCTTGATAACCATACAGCCTCTAACCGCCGACTGCTCTGCGAGATCGGCTTTGACCACGAGCTCATTGTACCACTGCGAGTAGTTTTCGCTGCGTTTGGTCAGATCCTTAAGTTCTTTTGCCATTTTTAATATGTTTCTGTGATAATATATTGCAATTATAATAGTCTGAAAGAGGTAATGACTGTTGCTGCTATTTCAAAAGCTGTCCCTTGCGGGCCAGTGTGATCATTTTCGGTCCTGGGATCATGAAAATCTCTACACGCCGGTTTTCGCGCCGTCCGTCGCGAGTGTCATTTGCCGCAACCGGATCAGTGTCGCCCATTTCGTAAGGGATCACTATCAGATCTTCATTGATGTTGTCAAGCATCCAGTCGTAGATTGAATTGTTGCGCTCATGGGAAAGACGCATATTATACGGAGCCGATCCGGTGTTGTCGGTATGGACGGAATAAACCATTTTCATCATGAACGGATCGGAAAATAATTTCAGTATTGGAGTGAGCCGCGAGGGTGCTGACGGAGATAGAAGAGTGTCGTTCGGGAGAAAAATATCATCAGAAAGGACTGTGACCACAACAACCTCATCGTTTCGGGTCATATCAACGATGTAGTTTTTTTTCGCCAGATCCTGGGCGAGTCTGGTCATGTATGTCTTGATTGCCGCATGCTCGTTTTTCCCGACGGCAGGGGTCAGGATATTCTCATCCAAACTCATATCCATAAAGCGTGTCTCATCATAATCCTTATATGGATCAGTGCTGTTGCTCTTTGCCGAGATCCAAGCAGGCATTAAGGCGGCTAAAGCCGATAGAATTATTGACAGATATTTTTTCATATTGGCGAGAATATTTGTTATTGGATGCTTTTAGTCTTCGAAGCAATCCAGTGATTGCTCATAGCGTAGTTCTGCCATGACGAGCGCCTCAACGTCATCGGGGTTTATCGGAGAGTCGGGGTCCTTAGACAGCATTTTTCTGACATGCTTGATCAGTGCGTTGGTATTGACATCTTCGTCATCCGCTTCGGTGTCGATGTCGAGAAGCCCGTTGTCTTCATACCAATCCCAGATTATGTCGATAATGTTGAGGATCTCATCATCGACATAGAGTTTCGAAGACTCAGGAGAAAGAGCCCCTCGCATTACTTTTATGGCTTGCTTTTCATCGAATTCTTTCATATTGGAATCAGTCGTTTAGTGTCAGTATTTCTGAAGGTATATCTGTGTTGATAGTCTCGTTTTCCGGATCGATGGAGAGAATGAATTCATCAACCACCGGAATCATCAGCTCTTTGCCGTCAGGCGTTTTTACGATAAAGAGAATGTTTTGGGTGGAATCGTTGATGTCAGAAATCTCTCCGATAACTCCGTGGGTCATGTCATTGACTTTAAAACCGATCAGGTCAGACGCATAAAAGCCGTCTTCGTTATTGTCATCATCGTCATCCTGGAGATCGGAACGAAGTATAAAAAGGGGGCGGTTGGTGAGGCTTTGGGCTTTCTCTTCTGAATCTATGCCGTCAATAGTAATCAGAGAAGTATCGGCGGTTTTGGGTCTAACCGTCTGCAGGAAGAATGGAACGAATATCCCGTCAATAGGAACGATGACACATTTGACATCGTTCAGGTCAATGTCGGTGTTAATCGAGACGGAAATTTCGCCTTTTATGCCATGAGGCTTGTTAAAGCGACCTACCTCTGCTATTTCTGATAGTCTGATCACTTGGAGTGGCTTTATGGGTTATATGATGTTTTTTAGAAGAAATTGCTGTGTCTGCTTATCGCTTCTTTTTCTTTTTCCCGCTTGGCGGAGCCACGATTTTGAACTCGTGAAGAACTGTCGTCTCCGGAGAAAGCTGAATCTGACCATGTGAATACTCTGCCAGATCCTTGAAAATCTTTATGTCATCCACGCCATCTGAATTTGCAGCAAGTAGCTGCTTTTTCATGTGGTTGGCAATAAGCAGTACAAGCTCGCTTCGCTCTTCTCCGGGTTCCATGCTGACAGCTTTTGCGATCAATCGTTCCACATCCTTGCCATAGTGACGATAGCGGATATGTTCGGATGTATATGGAATCTTTTGGGGCACTGTATTCAGATTCTCGGCTTTGACAACTTCTGTAGGATAGTCAATATCAAGTCTGAAGTCGCTCATGATGGCGAGATGATCCCACAATTTCTGCTGATAGTTTTCTTCTTCACGCAGTTTGGGGAACAGTTTGCTCATGCAGTTGATTATGGAATGTGCGCAACGAGTGCGTTCATCCCGGTCTTCAATAGTCAGACAATGTTCCACCATCTGATGAATGTTGCGCCCGTACTCAGGCAATTTCAGATGCTTTAATTGTGTATTGTAAGTCAGCATTATATTGGGGTGGTTATGGGCCGTTTTTGGCACCTTTTAATTGAATAACATAAGGATATTCTCTTTCAGCGCCTGTTTGCTGATCAGGGAAATATCCTTATGTGATTAACGTTGGTCCGGTATTACATGTTCATGCCGCCATCTACCTGGATCACCTGACCAGATACATAGCTTGACATGTCAGAAGCAAGGAATGTCGCTACATTAGCGATGTCTTCAACCTGACCGGCGCGACGCAGAGGAATCTTCTGAGCCCATTCTTTGCGCACGTCTTCAGGCAGAGCTGCGGTCATGGCAGTCTCTATGAAGCCAGGGGCAATAGCATTGGCGCGAATGCCGCGTGAACCGACTTCCTGAGCGATGCTCTTGGCCAAAGCGATAAGACCGGCTTTTGATGCTGCATAGTTTGACTGTCCGGCATTTCCATGAACGCCCACTACAGATGCCATATTGATGATTGAACCCTGACGCTGACGCATCATGATAGGGAGAACAGCATGGATGAAGTTGAATGCGCTCTTGAGGTTTACGGCAATGACAGCATCCCACTGGGCTTCGGTCATTCGCATCATCAGACCGTCTTTAGTGATGCCGGCATTGTTGACAAGGATATCAATGTGGCCGAAATCTTCTTTGACTTTGCTGACAACCTCTTCAGTCTGTGCAAAATCAGCAGCGTTAGAGGCATAACCGACAGCGCGCACGCCAAGAGCCTGCAGTTCTTTTTCGGTCGCTTCCATATTTTCGTCGCGATTGAGGTCGGTGAATGCAATGTCAGCACCTTCCTGTGCGAATTTAACGGCGATGCTCTTTCCGATGCCACGGGCGGCGCCGGTGATGAGAGCTACTTTTCCTTCAAGTAATTTCATTTTCTGAATAGTCGTTTGGGTTTACTATATAGTTGATTTAAGTAAGAGCGTATTTAGCACGAAACTGATAACAGACTCCCTGATTCCTGCCGGGGTTATACCCAACTGGCTGAAATTGTCTCTCAGATGGCAATAGTCAATTCCCTGGAAAATCATCTGATATACTTCCGGAAGCAATGATGCCTGAAGAGGATCGAAGATGCCTTTCCCGACTCCCTCGTCAATCATTTCTTTGATGAGTTCCTGTTCTTTGGCTACAGCAAGCAGTCTTATCCGCTCAAGACGTTTATAGTCAAGCGTAAGATATGAAAGCAACTGGCTTGTGGTGGATGTCCGAATGGTTTCTTCCACGATGTCGAAGCGGGCATTCAGAAAACGGCGAAGTTTTTCTTCAGGCTCAAGATCGGAATTGACGATACCACGCAATTTCATGACTATGGCATCGCTCTCCCGCTCAATTACCGCTTCATAGATCTCCCTCTTGTTTTTAAAATAGGTGTAGATAGTGCGCCGCCCCTTGTCAGAAGCAGTGGCAATATCGTTCATTGTTGTCCGTTCAACACCATTGCTGGTGAAAAGCTGATGGGCAACCTCAAGGAGTCTTTCGCGGGTTTTCGACGCCATTGGTAGCTTTGGATATATGTTTTCACCTACAAAGATACGCTAATTATTTCATCAATGGAAAATAATTAAATAATGTTAACGAAAAATTCATATCAATTTTCTTCACCGGAAGCGCTTTTATCGGTGTTTTGCAGCCTCTTGGACGTTTGATCTGAACCGGCGAAGATTCTGGAAAGATGCTTCTCACGAAAATTCTCCAAAAGTTCCCAAAAGCCCGGCACAAACAGAGTGCCTACAATGGCATTGACGGCCATACCGAAGACAACGGCTGTGCCCAACGCAATGCGTGAATTAGCTCCGGCTCCGGTGGCGAAAAGCATAGGCAATACGCCGAAAACAAAAGCAAATGCAGTCATCATGATGGGGCGGAAACGAATGACACCAGCATCAGATGCTGCTTGTCTGACAGTCTGGCCGCTTTGGTGGAAGTCGCGTGCATATTCGACTATGAGTATGGCGTTCTTTGCAGAAAGGCCGAGCAGCAGGATTATGCCGATCTGTGTGTAGATTGAAATCGATTGTGACAGAAGCAGACACCCGATCACAGTGCCTAATATCGCCGTAGGCATAGATATGACAACAGCTATCGGATCGGTCCAGCTTTCATATTGTGCTGCGAGAACCAGGGCTGTAACGATGACAGCAAACAGCAATACGAATGTTATTGTGGTCCCAGCCTGGGTTTCCTGATAGGCTTCTCCGGTCCAGGCATATGCAAACTGGTCACCTGCGGCTTCATCCAGAATTTCCTCCATCGCCTTTATGGTCTCCTTGCTTGACACATGGCCGGCCGGAGTCCCGGTAATTGAGGCGGTGGTGTACATATTATATCGGCTGACTGTTGACTGTCCGATGGCGGGTTCTATAGATATGAATGAAGAGAACGGCACCATGTTTCCGTTTGCATTGCGCACAGAGAGTCTGCCGAGTTTTCCTATACGGCTACGGGATTCACT
This sequence comes from Duncaniella muris, assembly GCF_003024805.1. Classification (GTDB taxonomy): domain Bacteria; phylum Bacteroidota; class Bacteroidia; order Bacteroidales; family Muribaculaceae; genus Duncaniella; species Duncaniella muris. The sequence goes on along the minus strand of NZ_PUEC01000004.1, from coordinate 147,629 downwards.
GTCAGCACTCAGATTTACCTGATATGTACGCCCGAATTTGACAAAGTCGTTCACATAGCTACCGCCCATGAATTGAGCAAGTGTAGAATATATGTCATCAACAGAGAGTCCGAGCAGTTTGGCTTTGTCACGGTCCACTCTGATTGCATATTGAGGCACACCTGCCTGATATTGGGTGGTGAGTTGTGCGATTCTGTCATCCTTTTTAGCCGCTTCTTTCATTGCTGCCAGTACTTTCTGAAGGGCATCTGCGCCGAGGTTGTTTATGTCGAGTATCTGCATTTGCATCCCGGAGGTCATGCCTAAACCGGGTATGGCAGGAGGATTGATTGAAAATACTATGGGTTCCTGGTAGCTGCCAGCGATTTCACTGACATGAGCCATGATGGCATCCACATCCTGTCCTTTGCCTTTGCGCTGACTCCAGGGTTTGAGGACAACGAATAATGATCCCATATTGGTGCCAGACCCTCCGCCCATCATGGATGAACCTGAAATAGAGATCACATTATCTACTTCAGGTATTTTTTTTATCTGATCTGCCAGGCTTGTCACAATCTTATCCGTTCGGTCCAGCGATGCTCCGGTCGGAAGCTGCACGGATGTCATGAAATAACCCATATCCTCCTGCGGGATATAGCTGGTAGGTAGTTTCATGAATCCCCAGAATGCGAAAAGGCATATGATGACATATATTCCTATGGCGATCAATGGCCTTTGGAGCAAACATCCGATGGCGGATGTGTACTTCTTCATGACACTCCCATATCCTTTGTTAAACCATTTGTAAATAAAGAAATGAGGATTAGGGCCTTCTTTTTTTCTAAGAAAAAGTGCACACATAGCCGGAGTGAATGTCAGAGCGTTAAATCCGGAAAATGCAACAGCGGTTGCAATCGTAAGGGCGAATTGTTTGTAGAGCTCACCGGTAATACCACTGATAAAAGCGGTAGGTATAAAGACTGACAACAACACAAGGACCTCGCCAACCACAGGCCCTTGCAGTTCCGTCATAGCTTTCTCTGAACTTTGTCTTGGCGTGAGTTTCCCTTCCTGCACGAGTCTGGCGCAGTCTTCCACCACCACAATTGCATCATCGACCACAATTGCAATCGCAAGTACAAGGCCGAATAAAGTCAGAGTGTTTATGGAGAATCCAAGCAGTTTCATTACTGCAAATGTTGCTATCAGTGAAACAGGAATCGCAATCATCGGAATGATTACTGCTCGCCAGCTTTGCAGGAAAATCAGGATGACGATCATCACAATGAGGGTTGTTTCTACGAATGTCACAAGCACTTCGTCGATAGAAGCGTTGACAAACGATGTCGTGTCCATGATCACTTCATAGTGGACTCCATCCGGAAAATATTCAGAAAGCTCATCCATTTTAGCTTTGACCTTTGTTGCGACATCAAGCGCGTTGGCGCCTGGACGCTGCTGCACACCGATCAGCCCGGCTTGCTTACCGGACACATGTGAGATAGTTGAATAGCTTTCACTGCCTAATTCAACGGTTGCAACATCTTTCAGCCGTAATATCGAACCGTTCGGATCTGTTTTCAAAATGATATTGCCGAATTCTTCAGCAGTCTGCAATTGCCCGTCGGACGTCAAAGTAAATTCAAAATCGACATCGGATGGCGCCGGCGGTGCTCCGACACTGCCTGATGAAACTTCAAGATTCTGAGACTGGATCATTTCGCTGACATCTGAAGGCGTAATGCCGCGGACTCTCATTTTTTCAGGGTCAAGCCACACCCTCATGCTGTATTTGCCGGCTCCGAACGCACCTGCGCCTCCCACACCATCAATTCTTGACAACTCATCGATAATATTGAGCTGTGCGTAATTGGTCAGATACAAGGCGTTGTAGCGGTCGGGGTTATCTCCTTCGAGCGCAATGAAAAGTATGATGTCTGAAGATTCGGCCATGACCGAGACTCCCTGCTCCTTTACAGCTGTAGGAAGAGTGGCTTCGGCTAATGAAATTCGATTCTGGACTTTGACGACAGCATCGTCAAGATTTGTTCCGTTTTCGAAAGTAATGGTCAGGCTGTATGACCCATCGCTTGAGCTCGAACTCATATACATCATGCCCTCGACTCCGTTGATCTGTTCTTCGATCGGAGTTCCGACGACTTCGGCAATGGTTGCTGCATCCGCCCCCGGATAGGATGCTGACACCATAACTGTAGGCGGTGTTATGTCGGGATATTGTGACACAGGCAGGCTTTTGACAGTCATCAACCCAATCAATACCATTATTATAGCGATGACCGTGGCGAAAATCGGACGATCTATGAAGAATCTGGAGAACATAAATGTGCGTTTAGGAAGATTCGGGACTCAGGTTGTGATTATTTAACAATGATAGGCTTTACTTTCATGCCGTCAGTGACTTTCAGCATGGCCTTTGTCACATAACGGGAATCGGGGGAGATGCCTGAAAGGATCACTCTCAGAGAATCGTGATAGAGCGGACCAATGGATACAGGTGTGTACACGATCTTGTCTGAATCATTGACAACATAGAGATATTTGCCAAGCTGATCTGTGCTCAAAGCAGAGTCCTTTACCAGTATTGCCTTCTTTAATTTCTTATATGGCAGATTGATCTTGACAAACATTCCGGGGCGGAGTTCATCATATTTGTTATCAATCTTACATTGCAACGCGACAGTCCCGGTTGATGTGTCTACCATAGGAGCCATATATGTTAGATCGCCATAATATCTGTGACCGATGGTGTCTGAAAAACTCAGTTCGACATTTCTCAGTTCAGGCATATTCCGGTAATCATTGTTGTGTAGAAGTTCCAGCAATTTTTCGTCTTCAATTGAAAACTGAGCCGTCAGAGTCGAATTATTGTAGAGAGTAGTAAGGATCACCGGACTCCCTTCTCCGTTGATATATGATCCGACATCATAAGAGGCCGATGTGACATAGCCGGATATAGGGGCGATGACTGTGCAGTATCCTAAGTTTGTCGTGGCGGTCTCCAATGCAGCCTGTGCATTTTTTATATCTGCTTCTGCCTGTCTTAAGTCACTTTCGGCCTGAATGACTTCCATTTTAGAAACCGCATCACTTTCCAGCGCTTTCTTTACTGCATCGTAGTGGCTTTGGGCATAGTCTTTGGAACTTTTTGCCGTAGCGAGTTCAGCCTGCGCCTGCTGCACGGCATCGCGATATTTGCTGGCTTCTATGCGAAAGAGCACAGACCCTTTATTGACGTATTGCCCATTGCTGAAATTTTTGCTAAGCAACTGTCCGCTGACACGACCCACGACATCGACTTTGGCCTCAGGAGTGAAATATCCTGGATAAGTATTGGTCAGAGTCACAGAATCAGTTTCAGGGAATGCCACATCAACTGTTTCCTCAGCATCTTCGTAATTATGGCTATGACTCTTGCTGCAAGATGAAACCAGCATGGTGGCTATAAGGAGTATGCCTGATGATATAAACTTTGTATTCATGTCTTTCGTCTGGTTTTGCGTTTATGGATTATGTTGCGTGTTATTGGGCTGTGATGGAGCCTCCTAATGCTTTGTAAAGATTGATCAGTGACACAAGAGCATCCCCACGGGCTGTTATGAGGGAGTTGGCATATGTCAGTGTATTAATCTGAGCATCTACCACATTGGTGAATGGGGTAAGCCCCTGTTTGTAGAGACTGACTGACAGGTCAAACGATTCTGTGCTTTGTTTCAGACCGTTGGAGTTGCTGTCCATTGTCTGCAGTGAGGCAAGGTATGAACTCATTGCGTTGTCAACTTCATTGACAGCAGTCAGTACAGTCAGGTTGTAATTGTCAATCCCTTCTTCAAGTTGCTCTTTAGCTTCTTGAACTGCATATTTTCTACTGAAGCCATCAAATAGAGTCCATGAAAGGGTAGGAGTGATGGAATATTCAACACTGTTTTTGCCGAAAAGGTCTTTTGCGTTATGAGCGGCAACACCGATTGTGCCTTCCAATGACAGATTGGGGAGATAGTCCTTTTTGGCAATTCCGATTCGGGTTGCATATGACTCAAGCTGAGCTTCGGCCGCTATGATGTCCGGTCTCCTGCGGAGCAGATCTGCGGGAATTCCGGTTGCGACCAAATGGCGATATTGAGGAGGAATGAAAGCTGCTGACAATCGTGGCCGGATGGCATCAGGATAGACACCTAACAATACAGCAAGCGCGTTGACAGCTTCGTTTAGCGAAGTCTCAAGTTGTGGAATCTGTGCTTCAGTTGAGTAATATACGCTCTCTGCTTGGGTTACATCAAGTTTGGACACAAGGCCTGCTTCAAAACGTGCTTTTGCAATTTCCACTACTTTTGCCTGAGAGGCAAGATGCTCTTTCGTGACAAATATTTTCTCCTGAAATGTCCTCATATTCATATAATAAGTGGCTATGTTGGCGGCGATACTCAACATGGCCCCGTCAAAATCGGCTTTACTTACTTTCAGCAGGCTTTTTTTATCTTTCACTTGAGATGCTATTTTCCCGAATAGATCAATTTCCCAGTTCATCTTAGCTCCAAGCGAAAAATGGCTTGATGTCGATGATGGAACTGAAGATCCTGAAATCGCACCGGCGTTTCGGCTATAGTTATAAGCTCCGCTCAGACCGACAGTCGGATAATAGCCTGACATAGCCTGACGGACTTGTATATTTGCCACGTTGATGCGCTTCACCGCCATACTGACATTGTAATTGTTTTTCAGACCTTCATCAATAAGCGAATCAAGCAGTAGATCGTCAAAGTTTAGCCACCAGTCAGTATCCTCCGGCGGTTCAGATGCAGTGACAGATGTAGAATAATTCCAGCTTGCAGGCATATTCTCATTCAAATAGCCTGTGCTGTTATCCTTTGCGGAAATTCGTGTTGAAGCGCATCCGATTCCACTCAAAATAGTTAAAGCGTAAAATATTTTTCTCATAGTCAAAAATAGTTGAAATTATAACATCCACTATCTGAAAAGGGTTTATTGATTTCAACTTATGACATAAAGAAATAGAATCGGCATTACATGTAATTAACTTTTGTGTGCATCAATGTTGCCCATGCGTGCATTTACCTTTGCCTTTGTAAAAAAACAATAGGCTTATGAGAACAACTAATCCAATTAACTCCACTGACAGACTCTATCTCACAGTCATGATTGGGCGCAGAACATTGGCTACACTTAGCGTCAGTGGAGTCAGTAGCCTCACTGAAGTCTATCGTCATGTATTGAACACAGCTCAGGGGCATAAGGGAGTCATGACATTATATTTGCGCAATAGCACCCAAGGGTGGGTGCAGCAACACACAATGGTCATTAATAATAATCCATCCGCACCCCACAAAGAGCAGCCCGCTGCCAGCTCTTCGTCATACCCGTCTCTGTTCGATCAGGGACTATTTGAATCCTAACAATTCAAAATTGTCCACATATATCTCGGTCACATTACGTTTGATGGCGTTACGGTCTTCCCAGATTCGATAACGAATTTTGCCCTCCACATAAAGACGTGACCCTTTGCGGATATACTTCTCTGCGAATTCAGCAGCTCCATCCCACATGACGATACTGTGCCATTCGGTGCGTTCCGGGATTTTTGATCCGTCAGGCAGTGTGCGCTCTCGCTCGTTTGTCGCCATTCGGAACGAAGCGATAGGCCTCGTCTCAATATAACGTATTTCAGGATCTGTCCCGACATTGCCTATTAATATGACTTTATTGACGCTCACGTTTTCTTCGGATTTTTGTTAGACAATGGCAAAATTAATCATTTTTTAGCGTATATGAAACAAATTTTAACCCCTGTGCGTTTATGTATATGACATAAATAATCTAAATAGTTTCTCAAAACACAAAGATGTATAATATGAAAGGTCTGATTTACGGATTGACACTTTTAGGAGCTTTTTCAATGGTTTCATGTGACGAAACAGCCCGACTGGCAAAAGAACTGCCTGGCAGCTGGGCCGGGACTCCGGAAAATTTCACTGATAATGCATCGGTGACGGCTACGATCATTGAGACAATTGATATTTCCTCAAATCCGGATATGATGCCAAAAGGTGTACATGGCGGCACTTTGACTATTGCCGGGATGCTTTCGGCTAATACTCAGATTGTGGGGCAGCCTGGATTCGTCGAACCACTTGGGCTGACTGTAAGCGGTCGTTCTACAATTAGCGGCACCTGGACTGTGATTGATGACGATGAAGTAGCTGTAAGCCTTGATCCGTCGACCTTGACTGTCAGTGTCGATCCGGACGCAGTAGTGGTAAATGGAGTTATTACTGAAATGAACGGGCCTCGCGTGGATTCAATCAAGCCGTCTGTCGCATCGGCAATCGGGCAAAGCCTTAAAATGGCTCTTGTAAACCGATATTCAGCTATCCGGAAACTGGATGATGTGAAAATCAAAGGGCCGTTGATGAAATTTGAAATAGGCGATACCGATTACGTCTTTACCCGTCAGAGTGCTGCTCAATAAGAAAATTTGCTTATCTTTGCCTGACAATTCAATCTAAAATACACCCTTTGAATGAACAGGAAAGGCAAACTATATTTTCGATACGGCACAATGGGCTCTGCCAAGACTGCTCTGTTGCTGACCACAGCCTATAATTTTGAGGAGAGAAAGATGAAATATGTCTGCCTCAAGCCGGTTGTCGACACCCGTGATCTTACAAACGTTATAAAATCGCGCATTGGAATCCAGCGTGAATGCAAGTGGATCTATCACGAGACAGATCTCTATGAACTCGCTCAGAGTCTTTTTGAGGAGTCTATGGCAGTTATTGACTGGTTTCTGGTTGATGAAGCCCAGTTTCTGACCACAGCGCAGGTCGACCAGCTCTCAAGAGTCGTGGATGACTTTGGCAGTAATGTCATCTGTTATGGGCTTCGTACAGATTTTCAGAGCCACCTTTTCGAAGGGTCGCGCAGACTGTTTGAGATTGCCGATACGATAGATGAGGTAAAATCCACATGCACTTGTGGCCGTAAAACAATTATAAATGCCCGCATAGACCGCAATGGAGATTTTGTTGAAGAAGGAGAACAGGTCGAAATAGGCGGTGATGACAGATATATCGCTGTATGTCGCAAATGTTGGCGCAACAAGAGGATAGAACAGTCCTATCGCTCCATACTTCCGTTCAGGGAGTTGGCCAAAGACTGAAATTCGGGGCCGCAAAAAAGCCTCCTAAACACACTCTGATTTATCATGAAACTGAAACTGATTTCACTGCTGGTAGCTTTTGCAGGACTTGTGCCGGTGGCACAAGCGGCCAATCCGGTTTCTTTGGTTGATGAGACCCTGACGTATGATGTGATTTACAAATGGGGCTTTATAAACAAAGTCGCGGGATATGCCACTATGTCACTTCGTAATGACGGAGATCTCTATCGTGCTTCGGTTTTTGCCGAGAACGCTCCGTGGGCCAACAGCATCTATATGCTGAGAGACACATTGTACTCTACTATGACAAAAGACGGATATTTTCCGGTGTCATATACTTACATAGCGCATGAAAATGGAAAATATAAAAAAGACGTATTGAAATTCTCGCATACAGGAAATACATTTTCAGCAGAAGCAGTCAGGTATAAAAAGCCGGGGAAAGGGAAGCCGATGACAAGTTCAACACTTCATCTTGAAGCCCAGGGAATGACAGTTGACATGTTGAGCTCGTTCTTTTATCTGCGCACCCTCGATTTTCCTAACATGAAGAAAGGACAGAGCGTCACTGTCAATATTTTTTCAGGCTCTAAGAAAGAAAAACTGAAAATAACTTATATGGGAACCCAGACCATTTCTCTCAATGGTGGCAAATTCCCTACGTACTATATAAACTTCACTTTTACACGTAAGGGTGTAGAAAGTTCAGCTCCTATTTCTGGATGGATCTCCACTGATGGGCAACGCATACCGCTCAAGGTGGAAGGGTCACTCCCTGTAGGCAAAGTCCGTGCACTTTACACAGGTCCCAATCCCTGACAGATATGCTCTATTTGTGGCAATAAAAGATATTGGTTTTGAAAAAGGCATTATTGGCAATGACAATTGCATCGCAGCTCCTCTCCGCAGCATCGGTTTCGGCAGAGGAGCTTACATATAAGATCGTAGCGACAACCGATGTTCATGGCAACTTTTTTCCGTATAATTTCATTACGCGCACACCGGGAGAAGGCTCCCTTGCCAGAGTGGCTTCAAGAGTCCGCTGTCTGCGAGATTCCATCGGTAGTGATCATGTCATACTTCTGGACAACGGAGATATCCTGCAAGGACAGCCGACGGCCTACTATTATAATTTCATAGCCACTGACAGACCACATCCCGTGGCGATGATGCTGAAATCTCTTGGCTATGATGCCGAAACAATTGGCAACCATGACGTAGAGGCCGGTCACGCCGTATATGACCGTTATAAAAATGATCTTGGCCAAATACCACTGCTCGGAGCGAATGTCATAGACATCGCCACCGGTAAGCCTTACTTCAAACCATATCATGTCATAGAGCGTGATGGGATCAAGATTGTAGTGTTCGGACTTCTTACTCCGGCCATCCCTGCGTGGCTCCCTGAAAATCTCTGGAGCGGTCTGAAATTTGAGGATATGGTGGAATCCGCTGCCAGATGGATTCCTGTCATAAAGGTAAAAGAGGCTCCTGATCTAATCGTCGGACTTTTCCACTCCGGTCATGATTCTTCGAAAAAGACCGGTGACTGGATTGAAAACGCTTCTTTGAAAGTAGCAGAAGAAGTGCCGGGTTTTGATATTATATTTATGGGCCATGATCATCAGGTCTATAATTCGGAACAGGTGGCCGATAGCGATGGAAAGTCACCTCTGGTTCTCAATCCCGCCAATAATGCCGTGAATCTGGCCGAAGCAGAGGTTAAATTTACTCTTGACGGCAGAGGGAAGGTATTGGGCAAAAAAATAAGTGGTCGGATTGTCCCGCTTACAGATCTGACTCCTGATTCAGTTTTCATGACTGAATTCAGCAATGTCAAAGAGGAAATTGACAGCTTTGTAAACAGAAAGATAGGTGTTGCCACCGGCGATTTTTCTGTGAGAGATGCATACTTCGGGCCTTCTGCATTTATGGACCTTCTGCATGATCTTCAGCTTGAAATCAGTGGTGCTGACATTTCTTTTGCCGCTCCATTGTCTTTTGATGCGGTTATCTGCAAAGGAGATCTTCATATGAGCGACATGTTTACATTGTACAAATATGAGAATATGCTCTATACAATGGCCATGACAGGTCGGGAGATCAAAAACTATCTTGAGATGAGCTATTCGCTTTGGACATCAGAGATGGCCGATCCGGAAGATCATTTGTTGCTTTTCACAAAAGAGGGCACATCTCCGGCAAAGGGTGATTACGCGAAATTGCAGAATCCAGCCTACAATTTTGATTCAGCTGCCGGCATAATTTATGATGTAGATGTGACCAAGCCACAGGGTGATAAGATTATTATAAAGTCGATGGCTGATGGTAGTCCGTTTGACTTTGACAAAGTATATAAGGTTGCTGTAAATTCCTATCGGGGCAATGGCGGAGGAGATCTGCTGACGAAGGGGGCCGGCATACCTCATGAAGATCTGAAATCGCGCATTCTCAAATCTACAGACAAGGATCTGCGTTACTATCTGATAAAACTTCTTGAACAGCGCGGGTCAATAACCCCGAAAATTACATCAGGCTGGAAGTTCATCCCTGAAGAATTGGCCGGACCTGCCGCACGGAAAGACCGCACTGTTTTATTCCCGGATTGATGACGGTGCGGTTTTTCGGATCTCAAGACCGGAAGTGTCATACATGACCCGCGCATGATTCGTCCGGATAGTTTCCTCATGAATGCAGACACCGCTTCTCTTCTCGATCTTTTTTCGAATCACAGTTCCGTTCCTGAAAACAATGCCATCTTCTTTGGAGAAGAATTCGTTCTCAGCGCAGATATGATATGTCGATTTCTGTTCTTTACTGGCCCTGAGTTCGCCCTGGAGGTATTCTCCATCCGTATATACAAGCAGTTGATATACATTGTCTGTATCATTCCGGAATCTGTAGTCAAGATAATTGTAGACTATACTCGTTCCAGTACCAAACGGTATTTGCCGCTTGTAGTCAGGGAATAGATCAAAGCCGTCATGATGGTGATGCTCCACAATCGTGAGATCTGAATGCAGCACCATCCAGTGGATAAGGTTTGTAAACTGGCAGTGTCCGCCTCCTACACCTGTTGACGGTTTATTATTTGAAATTGTAAGCCCCACTTTATACCCGTGTCGGGCTGTGTCAGGACCGATGAGATGCCAGAAAGAAAATGTCTCTCCGGGGCGGATTAGGATTCCGTTCACTTTGGGTGCGGAAAGAGCCAGATTGACCGCTTTATTTTCTTGCAACTCCAAGTCTGTATTCGGATGAGGGACGCGTGTTTGTAGATCATGACCGGGAGCTTTTCATAGCTCTTTATTCTTGCAAATCGCTGTCTGCTCAGAGCGTCCTTTATCTTGCGCAGAAAGATGTTCTTCTTGACTGAAATTTGATATGTAAGAGGCGATATTTCACAAAACAGTTTTAGTTTCCCCATGACGCATTAGAGTGTGTGTAAGGTCCTTTGTCGTTTTACTGGTCATGAATCGATAATTTGGAACGCAGCTTCTCGCCCGGCACTGATTCGTTCAGGATAATGAGCATCACTGTTGATTGCAACTGGTATTCCGGCGGAGACGAGTTTTCTTATTGTGTCAGGTGATGGGAATAATCGTGGGGCGTATGTGGCAATCTGGCTTGGAGCAGCCCCGACCGGAGCTTCCCATGCTTTGGTATTCACTTCTGCTATAATCCCCTTGGCTGCGATTGCGTCGATAACATTGTCGAGATGTTTCTGATACCAGCGTTCCAATTCTATGCCAGGCTTGAAATGTGAAGCATTGAAGCCGATCTTGTCGAAATGCCCGATAATATCAAAGCCTCCGGCTTCTATCATCTCAAGAGTGCGCTCATAGAATTTGTCAACCACATAGCGGATATCATTGTCAAAATATTTGCTCATTTTGTCAAGAAAATTCTCCGGGCGCCCATCGACATCAATCATCGTTTCTCCGTCAGCAACCGGTATGAAGTGGATTGAACTAAGCTTGTAGTCAAGAGGAAGCGAGGAAAAATAGTCATGTGAAGCACCCCAGGCCTCTCCCAGATAATCAATTTCCATGGAAAGATACAGATTAATCCTGCCGCGATATTCGTCTTTAAGACGATTGAATTCAGCGATATATTCCTCAACCTGTGATTGCTCCATATTGCATGGAGAATGAAAAGGAATTGGAGAGTGAGGGGTGAAGCCATAGTGCTTATAGCCTGCTTTCACAGCCGCATCTGCGAAGCGCGCCATATCGGCGCGCCCATCGCAGAATTGAGTGTGTGAATGCAGGTTATAAGATCTCGTTGATGAGATGATTTCCTTAACGGTCATATCGGCTATAATATGGTATGCTTTTCAGGTCTGAGCATTGGTAATGCTCGTAGGATGTTTTACTTAGCAGTGGGAGGATTGGCTATGTTCTGTCGCATGTTCGTGTCTGATTCGATATTCTTCATGCGGTAATAGTCCATGATGCCAAGATTCCCTGAAAGAAATGCTTGAGCCATTGCCCGTGGCAACTCGGCTTCAGCTTCAATTACTTTCGCGCGGGCTTCCTGGGCTTTTGCCCGCATCTCCTGTTCGAGAGCTATAGCCATAGCTCGACGTTCCTCGGCCTTGGCCTGGGCAATGCTTTTATCAGCCTGTGCCTGGTCAATTTGAAGAGCCGCTCCAATGTTTTTGCCTATGTCAATGTCTGCTATGTCAATAGAGAGAATCTCAAAAGCAGTACCGGAGTCAAGCCCCTTACGCAATACGAGTTTGGAAATATTGTCAGGATTTTCAAGTACTTGCTTGTGACTTTCAGATGAGCCGATAGAAGAGACAATACCTTCGCCTACACGGGCGAGCACGGTGTCTTCTCCTGCTCCGCCTACAAGCTGCCGGATATTGGCGCGCACTGTTACGCGGGCTATGGCAATGAGCTGGATGCCGTCTTTAGCAACTGCTGTGACGTGAGGAGTTTCAATGACTTTAGGATTCACTGACATCTGTACGGCCTGAAATACGTCTCGGCCGGCAAGATCTATAGCTGTCGCCATTTTGAAGCCAAGATCAATATTTGCTTTTGAGGCCGACACCAAGGCATGGACTACCTTCTCTACATTGCCTCCGGCAAGATAGTGGGCTTCAAGATCATCCCGTGACACATCGTTAAGACCAGCCTTGTGAGCTTCGATCAAGGCCCGGACGATTACTGATGCAGGCACTTTTCGTATGCGCATCAGAAAAAGCTGCATCAGTGAGATTCGTACACCGCTGACACGAGCTGAAATCCACAGAAAGAATGGAACATAATAGAAGAAAATGCAGATAATGATCACCAGTGCGATCAGAATCAAAATCAGGGTTACTTCCATAAGCGGTCGGTTTGATTGGTTAGAGAGTAATTTGTTTCAGTAGCGGATTCTTTGGCTTGTGCTGACACAATCATTTGGGAATGTCTGTTGCTTAGACAAGTCTTAGTCCATCACAGCCGTGATAATGCTGTTTTTTATTCTTTTCAGCTCTGCACGGCGGTGATCAAGCCCATTTTCAAGAGTCAGAATTTCATGCTCGACGCTTCTGTCGCCCGCAGCATATGCCTTTCTGAGTTCGGCGAGATGGGCCACGGCATCATCGTAGGCTTTCTGCTCGTCCAGATACTGTCTCATCGCTTCGCGTGCCATGCCGGAGGCGAGGTCAGACACTGAAGTTATGATTTTGCCGTTTGGTAATGCAAATTCAAATCTGCGGTTGCTGCCTGATGTTTTTGATGATTCCAGTGATGCGATTTTGTCTCTGAATTTAGAATAATCTCTATCCGGATTCTGAGTCATGCCGATTGATGTGACTTTTGCGTAATCGGCCAGATTTGGGGTGTCTACCGGATAATTGATTCGTAGATCCTGAGGAATGAAGGTGTAGATTGTAACTGAATCTTTCAGCCCGTTTCGGTCTGTGGCCCACCATCCGGCACCGGTCTGCTCGTCTATGGCATACATATAGTCATTGTAAGGCGAGTTGTACGGCATACCGATATTAGATGGCTGCAGGAACCCGTCTTCATCACGGCGTGAAATGAATATGTCCAGATCTCCCAATGAATTCTCTCCATCAGCGGCGAAATAGAGAGTTATCCCATCGGCCATCAGGAAGGGGTAACCGACCCAGCTGCCGTTTGAATTGCCGAAAATGGATTTATAATCAAACAAAGCCGCCGGGTTATCCCAGCTTCCGTCGGCCAGGCGGTAAGATTCAAACATTTTCGATTCGCCGTCATTTGCTGATCCATACCAGATCATATCCTCTCCGGATTCCGAAATATATGCAGGAGCCCATAAGCCTGAGATTGATTCAGAATCAAGATACTCTTTCGGGACAATACTCTCGATTTCAAATTCATCAGCCAGTCGGCCGGCGCTCTTGGCAAGTTTGATAAATTTGAAAAATTGATCAGCCGGAACGTTTATACTGTCTACAATCTGGATTTTTTCCACACGGTCAAGCATACTGCGTCCGAGATCTATCCTTGAACGCAGATAGTCAGTCCAGTCAAGAGTTTCATCTCCGTTGCCGTAAGAAAATCCCATATCTTTGGCGGCTTCGTTTTTTGTCCGTTTGGCCAGATATTTGTCAAGATATTCATCGGCTTTGTCAAAATCATATAGGTAGAAGTAACTCTCTGCAATGCCAAGATTACCGGAGTTGCCACCTTTTAGATAGAATGGAATAGCTTCCTGAAAACGGCCGGCATCTTTCAGCAGATCTGCTGCTTTCAGATTTGCTGCCTGATTTCTTGGTGCGTCCTTGGCTGCACTGATAGCCGCCGAAATTTCAGTATTGTCAGCCCCTCGGAGCGGGGTTGCCGCTCCGAGTAAGGCTGAAAGGATAACTATATTTTTTAATAGTTTAGTCATATGGTCAGTATATGAAATTCGGTTTGGATGCCCAAATTTAGTAAAATTCGGGCAGATACGCAAACCTCTGTCGTCAGTCTTGTCCGGACAGGGCCTTGTCCATAGCAGCTGCAGCCCGTCGTCCATCGCCCATCGCGAGGATGACTGTCGCACCACCGCGTACTATATCTCCTCCGGCATAGATGTCGTTCAATGATGACTGCATAGTCTCTTCATTGACCACAATTGTGCCTCGACGGGAAATCTCAAGTTCAGGAATCGCATGGGGAATAAGCGGGTTGGGGGAGACTCCTACGCTGACAATCACGAGGTCCACTTCGATTTCGTCAATGGCTCCTTCTATCGGCACCGGTGACCGCCGGCCTGATGCGTCAGGTTCGCCAAGCTCCATGCGCTGCACTCTCATGGCCCGGACGCGGCCTTTGTCATCTGAGAGATATTCCACCGGGTTGCAGAGGGTAATGAATTCTACGCCCTCTTCCTGAGCATGGTGTACTTCTTCAACGCGGGCCGGCATTTCTTCAAGGCTTCGGCGATAGACAATCATTGCTTTCTCAGACCCTTGGCGGAGAGCTGTGCGCACAGAATCCATTGCTGTGTTTCCGCCGCCTACCACGGCTACCCGATTGCCTTTCAGCACCGGAGTGTCTTCTCCGGGACGCCCGGCACCCATGAGGTTGATACGTGTAAGATATTCGTTTGATGACATGATGCCGATAAGGTTCTCTCCTGGAATACCCATAAATCGGGGGAGCCCGGCTCCTGATGCCACAAAAATCCCATCGAACCCTAACTCGTGGAGTTGGTCGTAAGAGATTGTCTTCCCGATCACACAGTCTTTGACAAAATCCACTCCTTCAGCGCGGAGAGCATCGATCTCGGCTTCAACAACTGAATTCGGCAGACGGAATTCAGGAATGCCATATTTCAGAACTCCGCCAATTTCATGGAGTGCTTCATAAACTATGACTTCATAGCCTTTTTTGATCATGTCTCCGGCAAATGACAGTCCGGCAGGTCCGGAACCGACCACGGCTATTTTCCGGCCGTTTCTTGCGACTGATGAATCACCATTCGGCTTGATGCCGTTTGCCTGATTGTTCATGCGTTCGAAATCAGCGGCAAATCGTTCAAGATAACCGATTGCCACGGGCGCCTTTTTCATCTTATTATATATGCAGCGTGATTCACACTGCTTTTCCTGCGGGCAGACACGCCCGCAGACCGCAGGCAGTGCACTGGTCTGTTTCAGAACCGCTGCGGCAGCAAGAAACTCTCCGCGTTCGATATTCTTTATAAACGACGGGATGTTGATAGACACCGGACATCCGTGGATGCACTGCGGATCGGGGCAGTCAAGGCATCTTGTGGCCTCGATAATTGCCTGCTCGGCTGAAAGACCTTGGTTTACTTCATGGTTGCACGTGATACGATAGGCTGCGTTCAGCTGAGGCATTATGGTGCGAGGTATTGATGAACGCTGTTTTGCGCTTAATGAATTGCGCTGTTCTTCACGCCACTTTGCATCGCGGCTTGTATTCTGATCCATTTCTGAATAAGGATATTGAGGTTAATATAAGAGGCTGGATTATGGTTGTTGCACAGATGAGTTGCTCTGAAAAAATCAGTTATAGGCTCTCAGACGCATTATCATTTCATCGAAATCGACTTTGTGCGCATCGAATTCAGGGCCGTCAATGCAGACAAATTTGGTCTTGCCGTCAACAGTCACTCGGCAGGCGCCACACATACCTGTGCCGTCAACCATGATGGTGTTGAGTGAGACCATAGTCGGAATTTCGTATTTGCGGGTAGTCAGGGCAACGAATTTCATCATCACGGCAGGGCCTATTGCTACGACCTGATCAACTTTTTCTCGTGCGATCACGTCTTCAAGGCCGGCGGTTACAAGGCCTTTCTGTCCTTTTGATCCGTCATCTGTCATTATGATAACTTCATCGCTATACTCAGCAACTTCCTTTTCGAGTATTATCAGTTCAGAAGTCCTTGCCGCCAGAATTGACACCACACGATTGCCGGCTTCTTTCATCGCTTTTACAATTGGGAGCAGCGGCGCAACGCCCACTCCGCCTCCGCAGCAAACCACGGTTCCGACCTTCTCTATATGTGTGGCTTGTCCAAGTGGCCCGACAATGTCTGTCAGGCACTCTCCGGGTTCAAGAGCACAGATCTTGCGTGTGCTTTCTCCGACAGCCTGCACAACCAATGTGATTGAGCCTTTCTTGAGATCAGCATCAGCAATTGTAAGAGGAATGCGCTCGCCCCCATTTCCGGTGCGAACAATTACGAAGTGTCCCGGACGGCGGGAACGGGCTATCAGAGGTGCCTCCACTTCAAGTTTGACTACATTTTCGGAAAAATGCTCTTTCTCAATAATTTTGTACGTTGACATAGAGAATATTGTTGGAGTGATTGGTTTATTGATTTAAGGTTATTCCAAATAGATTATATTGCGGCATTGCCGGATGGTCTGATCCATAGACTTTAGTTTCTCAAGGCGTTCTGTCCAGTTGCCGAATCTGTCATGCTTCAGATACGTGTATGTTCTGACCTCTTCGACACCGTTCATATTATAGCATTGTTCCGTCAGATGCCCGCTTGAATCGTAGGCATAAGTCTGGACCCATTGCTCGTCACCTGAAACGGCCTCGACTCTGACAACCCGACCGGATTTATCATAAAACAGCCTCATTTTTATTGTGGTGTATGTGTCTTCGTCATCTTCAGTAGCCTCAATGAGGGTGATTGATGATATTCGTCCGGCTGAATCGCGTTCGCAGTCTACTTCGTCACCATCAATTTCGATAAGAGAACCATCAGAGTCAAAGGTGTACTCGTTTTGCCATTCAAGACCGGCATCATCCATGACGACGCATAGCGAATCAATCGGTCCGGCCAGGCAAAACATAGGGAGATCGTTGGCCTTGCAGATAAGGCTCATAAAAAAAAACAATACGAAACTAACAGACTTCATTATGGAGTTTTGATGACCATTCTTATTTTCTTAGAAAACAAAATTAGTATTTATATCTCAATTAAACGCTAAAAAATACTAATTTTTGAATTGCCAGATGAACTTTTTGTAATTTTGTAATAGAAACACTATGAAAATGTCTGGTAACGATGCCTCAAAATTAAGAGAGCTCAGCGAGTCGCCGGCAGGAAGACTGCTGTGGCGGTATAGCCTCCCTGCTGTGGTTGGCATGTTGGTTATGTCTCTTTATAACATAATTGACCGCATATTCATAGGTCAGGGTGTAGGGCCGGAAGCTATCGCGGGACTGGCCATAACATTCCCGGTTATGAATCTGTCGGCCGCCTTGGGGGTCTTGATCGGCGCCGGAGGATCGGCGCGACTGTCAATATTGCTTGGTGCTAAAAATTATGATGATGCAAGACGCACTTTGTGCAGTTCACTCATACTTCTGATGGCAATTGTGTGCTGCTATCTGTGTTGTTTCGCCATATTTATTGACGAGATTCTCATTGCGTTTGGAGCAAGTGAAGTTACACTGCCTTATGCCCGTGAGTTCATGCTGTATATTCTGCCTGGAATGTTCATGACCAACTTCGCTTTTACATTCAATAACTTCATGAGGGCATCAGGCTATCCGGTCAAGGCAATGCTGACAATGCTGATCGGTGCAGGTTGCAATCTGGTACTTGCTCCTATCTTCATATTCTATTTGAAACTGGGTATTAAAGGAGCTGCTATCGCAACGGATATCTCCATGATGATCTCAGCCTTCTTTGTCCTGTCTCATTTTTTCTCAAGGAAAAGCACATTGCACTTTTCCGGAAGCCGTGAAATGTATAGGCTGAAGGCTAAAATAGTACTACCGGTGCTATCCATCGGAGCTGCGCCTTCAGTAGTCAATGCCGCAGCTTGTTTTATAAATGTAATTATAAACAAAAGTCTCTATTTTCATGGCGGGGATATGGCGGTAGCTGCTGCAGGTATATTCACTTCTTACACTTCGATGATGACAATGGTTGTTGTCGGCATATGCCAGGGAATGCAACCTATAATAGGCTACAATTATGGTGCCGGACGGCTTGATCGCCTGCACCGGACATTCTGGCTTGCTGTAGGAGTGTCAACCGTCATTGTGACTACCGGTCAGACAATCGGATTGTTGTTTCCGGAATATATCGGTCGGGCATTTTCAAATGACCCGGCTTTGATCAGCGAGACTGCACGCTGCCTGCATATTTCATTGCTGGCGTTTACGGTTGTCGGATTTCAGGTCGTATCCACTACTCTTTTTCAGTCTATAGGCAAAGCAAAATCTTCCATATTCCTTTCTCTGACGAGGCAGGTGCTCTTCCTGATACCTCTTCTGCTTGTTCTTCCGCCACGCATGGGGCTCGATGGAGTCTGGACAGCATTCCCGCTGTCAGACCTCGTTGCGACTATGGTGACAGCCGTGATGGTCTACTATCAACTCGCGCAATTCCGAAAATCAGCAGTGGTGAATGCCGGTTGCTGACCGGCAGAGTAGTAGGGGCGAGGCATATGACAAATCAACAAAAACAAACTTTACACCGTTGTATAAATAATAATGTAGAGTCTGTTGTCATATGAATGTTTCAACTGCGGATTTAAAAGTCAGAGACCGGATAATGAAAATGATGCACCTCGATGTGGTGATACTGTCTTTGTTGCTTATCGTTCTCATTACGCTGGATACATTGCGTAATGTCTCCTTTCTTGCCGATACTACCTATCTGAAAGTTCAGTTTTGGTGTTGCCTGTTCTTTATGGCCGATGTGTTTGTAGAGATGCTTTTTTCGGTTAAAAAACGCAAATATCTGATAAACCATCTGTTCTTTCTGCTTGTTTCGGTGCCTTATCTGAACATATTGCATTATTTTGATATCCCGCTTGACAATCATGCCGAATATCTGCTGAAATTTGTGCCGATGATCCGCGCGGCTTACGTCTTTACAATAGTTACCGGCGCAACCACCTCGTCAAAGTGGGTCAAGAACATGCTTGCCACTTATCTGATAGTGTTGATAGTCGGTGTTTACTTTTGCTCACTCACATTTTTTGTCGCAGAGAATGGTGTCAATCCGGGAGTTACAGACTATTGGTCATCGCTTTTATGGTCAATCATGAGCCTGACAACGGCCGGATGCTCCATTCATGCGATGACGGTGACCGGGAGGGTTCTTGGAGTCGTGCTATCGGCAGTAGGACTTATATTTTTCCCGATTTTCACTGTGTTTCTGACTAACAGTTATACATCTGAACAAGATGCTGGAGGAACTACATCTGATAAGCAAGGGTGAAAATTGGTCATACATTGTGGCTGAATGTGATTCCGGCCGGTTTTACGCTTTATGGTTTTTCGGATAAATTTTGAGACAACCATCAAAATTTGTACCTTTGTCTGCAACTAACTAAATTCATCACTAAAAAAAGAAACATGCTTAAAAATATTCTTTCAATATCCGGTCGTCCCGGATTGTTCCGCTTGTCAAACCGCGGTAAAAACATGCTGATTGTAGAGTCTATTGCCGATGGTAAGCGCACTCCTGCATATGCCCGTGATAAAGTTATTTCATTGGGCGATATCTCAATTTACACCGATGAAGGAGATGTGCCTCTGTGGGAAGTTCTTGAATCTGTTAAAGTAAAAAGCAATGGCGAGCAGGTTGATATCAAGTCTATCGGCAACGATGCTGCCGTGCGTGAATACTTCGCCGGCATTCTTCCGAATTTTGACCGTGAGAAGGTTTACACTTCAGATATCCGCAAGCTTCTGACTTGGTACAATCAGCTGCTTGCAGGCGGTATTACAGAGTTCAAACCGGAAGAAGCTTCGGAAGAAAACGCAGAACCTGAAGCTTAAAAACCTGCGTGATGCTCAGCAAACAATTTGCAGCGAAAGATAGTGTTGTAGATCTTATAGATTATGACTATAATGTCCTCACTGTCCTCAGTCGTTTCTCACTTCCTCTTGGTTTTGGCAACAAAACCATAGAGGAACTCTGTGAGGAATCAGGCATAAACACCGATTCGTTTTTATTGATAATAAATTTTCTCCTTTCAGGAGAGATTGACGCCGAGGCGCTACACCGGATTTCTCCGGTTGATGTGGTCTATTTTCTTCACAATTCGCATGACTACTATCTTTCATACAAACTGCCTCACATCCGTGCGAATCTCTGCAATGCTCTTGATGATACACATAGTGATATAAATCCTATAATTGTAAAGTTTTTTGATGACTACACAGATCTTGTCAGAAAGCATTTCAGTTATGAGGAGACCGTGGTATTCCCGTATGTAAAGGATATGTGTGAAGGTCGTCAGTCTGATTATAGTATTGATGTGTTCCGCCGTTCACATGACGATGAGGTTGCAGAAAAGCTTGCCGACCTAAAAAATATCATATTGCGCTACTATTCTACTTCCATGCCGTTCAGAATGTATGATGCCTTGGCGGATATATATAACTGTGAGGAAGATCTGAATTCTCATGCCCATATAGAGAATAATATATTGATCCCTCTTATGACACGAATGGAAAACAATCAGAGCCTATAAAATGATGCGCCATATAAACATCGGACTTCTCCTGCCTTCTGTCATACAGGCATCGGGCATGGCAAGCATATTGCGAAGATTTCAGGATGGGAATGTTACTGTCAAGGATATCAGTGCGTTGAATTATCTTGAGGAGATTGCGGCATTTCATCCGTCGGTACTTATTGTTGATCCGGCTGTTATAGGTATTGACTGGAGTGTGCTGAAAAGTGCATCTTCTCATCCGTTAAAATTGATAGCTTTGCTCTGCCAGCAATATCCTCAGGGTTTGTTAAAGTGGTTTGATGATACATTTTCCATCTATGATCCGGCGGATTCCATCATAGATATAATGCGGCGCAATATAGATTCTGAAGATGCCGATGACCGAGGAAAAGATCTTAGTCCTCGTGAAAAGGAGGTTATAGTGGGAATTGTTAAGGGCTTGTCCAATAAAGAAATTGCATCTGAAATGGGGGTTTCAGTCAATACCGTGATGACGCATCGCCGAAATATAGCTGCCAAACTTCACATCCACACTCCTGCAGGTCTTACAATTTATGCTATTGTGTCAAATCTTGTCAAGCTTGACGAGATAAAGGCTGATATGGGAAGGCTCTAACAGTATCGAAACTGATCAGGCAACACAACCAATAAAAAGGGCCTTTAAGTAGTCTGAGCTGACGGATTTGCCGGCTTGATCAGTGTGAAAGCGCATGAAAAAAGTCATCACGCAAGGTGCTGCTGTCTGAGAAGACACCGGCTGTTTCAATGGTAGTTGTGGTTGAGTCTTGTTTCTCAACTCCACGCATCTTCATGCACAGATGTTCGCCAGAGCACACAACTATTACACCTTTGGCATTTAGTTTCTCCATTATAATATTGCAGATCTGGGCTGTCATGCGTTCTTGAACCTGCAGACGGCGAGCATAAAAGTCGACGAGTCTTGCGAGTTTACTCAGTCCGATAGTTTTGCCGTCAGGAATATATCCGACTGATACTTTCCCGAAAAACGGCAGAATGTGATGTTCGCACAGAGAATAAAACTCGATATCCTTGACGATTACCATCCGAGAGCCTTCATATGAAAAAACGGCATCATTGATAATGACATCAGGGTCTTGTCGATAGCCGCGAGTGGCATAAACCATAGCTTTTGCCGCGCGCATGGGGGTCTTGACTAATCCCTCGCGGGTAGTGTCTTCGCCTAAAAGTTTCAGTATAGCTTCGTAGTGGGATGCGATTTCCCGGATAGTCTCGTCACTAATTTCAGCAGCCATTGTGTTGTTGTGAGTGGTTTATTATTCATGTACAGTCACGCGGTCGCGCACCACGCGAATTTCTTTGCTGTAGGCAGGAAATGCCCGGCGAAGTTCATCGGCCGCAGCGTTTGCATCCTGCTGGGTGCGAAAATCTCCCACTTTCAGTCGCCAGTAAGGAGATGTGTACATGACATACGTCTGATACTGCGGAAAACGGGATGATATGATGCGTTGTTTGGAGCGTGCCTCATTTTTGGCGGTACGCGCGTTGTTGTCGCTAAACACTTGTACCCGAAATCCGGCCATGCGTCCGTTGACCGGACGCGCGATTTCTTCTTTTGACTCCTCTTCAACACCTTCGACCGGGAGCAGTCGTTTCAGCAGCTCTTCCGGCTGATTGATGACGTTTGATGTGCCGCTTGTGATGTGATCTACAATGGTCACAACCTCGGTTTCAGCAATAGCTGCCGGAGCGGTCAGCAATGCGACAAGCGGAAGCAGGATTTTCTTCATGGCTGATAGTGTTGTTTGACGGAGTAATTGGGTTAAGTAGAAATTCCCGCACGGAAAATGATTGAGCCAAGAGTCGTTCAGATCACGTGCGGGAATATATGTTTAAATCTGATCAGAATGCATTTACAATGCCCATAAATGACGCTGCTTCAAGAGCGGCACCACCGATGAGGCCACCATCTACGTCGGGTTTGGCAAAAAGCTGGGCTGCGTTTGAAGGTTTGCAGCTGCCTCCATAGAGTATCGAGGTGTTGTCTGCGACTTCCTTGCCGTACTTGTCAGCGATAGTCTTGCGGATGAACGCATGCATCTCCTGTGCCTGATCGTCAGTTGCGGTTTTTCCGGTTCCGATGGCCCATACAGGCTCGTAAGCGAGAACGATTTTGCCGAATTCTTCAGCGTCAAGGTTGAAGAGGCCTTCCTCGATCTGTGCTTTTACTACTTCGAAGAAGCTACCGTCTTCGCGCTGTTCGAGAACTTCACCGATGCAAAAAATGGGGGTGAGGTTATTGTCAAGGGCGAGACGCACTTTCTCACGGAGAGTTTCAGAAGTTTCGCCGTAGTACTGACGACGTTCCGAGTGGCCGAGGATCACATAGGTAGCGCCTGTCGAGGCAACCATAGGGGCTGAAATTTCACCGGTGTATGCGCCTGATTTGTGGTCTGCGCAGTTTTCAGCTCCAAGACCAAGCTTGTTTTTGTCAATCACATTATTGATTGATGCAAGGTGAGTGAAAGGAACACAGATGACAACGTCGCACTTGGGCTCGGCACCGGCGAGAGCCGCATTGACTTCTTCGGCGAGCTTGATTCCTTCGGGCAGCGTGGTGTTCATTTTCCAGTTGCCTGCTACGATATTTTTTCTCATTTTACCTTAATTAAAATTGGGTTGAAAATTCGCTGACAAAATTAACGATTTCCGATGAATAATTCAAACAGAAATCCAACTTATCTTGTTTCGCTGAAGCCTTTGGCCGTCAAATGTCGGCTTCATGTCATAGTTGATTAAGGATTGAAGGATCTTTGATGCCGGAGTCATCTGCGAAAAGCAATATTTTGGAAATGATTTCTGCGGTTTTCGGGTCTTCGTCAAGAAATGGAAGAAAGATGCGCCCACGATTTTGAGCATGGACTGGCAGAACGGCAATCTGTGTTCCGCCTTCCTTGTGGATAGTTCCGCTGCCGAGATGAATGTTGTAAAAGCCGAGTTGTCCGCTTACCTTTGCAAAGTTGCCGACCAGGCTGACATTACTAATGCCGAACATAGGCAATGTATGACTGACAATGGCACGTCGCATTTCAATGGTAGAATGGCTGGTTTCCGGGTCTACGCCTCCTGCATGGGCCACACTCACGGCAAGGTCAACATCACGCATGATTTCAGAGAATGCGATCGGGGAGACTTCTGAAATTTTCTTGTCTTTGAATGTTCTGCGGTCATGAAATTCGACATATTCCAATGTCGGCGATTCAATGTCAGCGGGTGAAAACCAATCGGCCATTGCATATAGCACAGCTGTCACATTGCTGTTAAAGCATATTTTTTGGAGTCCGTAATCATAGTCTACAGTCCACTGTCGCTTTTTAAGTAGAGCTGCAGCGCGAGACGGCATGATCTGATTGCCGGAATAGCGCATGGATCGGTTTGAACCTTTTTCTTCAGTTGTAGGGATGTATAGTTCACGAAACACCTGCTTGAACGGCTGCCTCCACTGATGATCAAAAACAAAAGACTGATATGCGCTCCATTCTTTGCTGGAAAACAGGTCGAAAGGATGGGCGATGCGAAGACGATTGTCTGCGCTTATGGCATTGATTACACCTTCAGCTGAAATGATTGATGCTCCGTCTTCTCCTGGGAAACCGGTCTGCCCGCTGTCCGTTACAAGCACAAGGCGTGAAAACATTTTCCATATTATAGGGTTTTCTTTAAGGCTGCTGATCTCATACCCGGAAAATTCAGCGGATTCTATCATCGCCTGTTCGAGTAAAGCCCGGCCACGGGTGTGTTGCTCTTTTAATTGTTTATACACCTCTTTCAGATGTCTTACATAAGTCTCTTTTTTGAGTCTTGAAGGAATATTTTGCAAAATCTTGCCGTTGCTTTCGCAGATTATCTCAGGCTCACCGTCATCAATAAGCAGTCTTAAGCTGACGCCACCGAAATGTTTTGGAACAAGGTATTTTTCGGCATCTTTAATGAGGGTGGCTTCCATGCTCCATGTCAGACGTGTGGAGTCTCCATAACCTGCCGTGCGGGCGAGATTGTCAAGAGCGAGTTTAACTGCACGTCCCTCGCTCTCTTGACGCTGTGCGCCAAACTGCTTGCTGTCTTTCAGAAATTTGTTAAGAAAAATATAGCGTTCTTTGAGGTCGCTATGTCTGTTGCGCCCCAGAGGTATCAAGCCAAGGGATACTACCAGATCTTTATTTCTTTTCTCTGAAATCTCTTCCATAACTTGTTTTGCTTTCAGATTGCCGAGAAGAGCATCAGAGAGTTTCCGGGAACGACTGTGGCGGTTGCCGTCGGCCACATGTTTTGCCGAGGCATATATAAATTCGTAGCGTTTACGTCCCAATGCCTTGTAGATCTCATGAAACCATGCCGGGTCGCAGGCGCCATCAGCAAAATCGCCAGGTTCTACCGCTGAGTATCTTGAGATGCGCGACTTAGCGCGGTCATCCAGGATGTCAGCTGTATGAGCCATAAAGTAATATGCACCGCTTGAAAGCCCTTTCCAGCCAATGGCTTCTTCGGTGATTTCCAGCCATCGTCGGGAGAACATCGCTGCTTCAGCAAGTTGTTCATCTGTAATTCCGGCTGCTTTTGCTTTTTGCTTTAGCTCTTGTGGAGTGTCTGAGTCTGCCGGAGTGCAGGCCTGAAGTAAGGAACTCAGTATTTCACGTTTATTTAGATTGGCATAATATCCTTTGGCTACGGGCTTGTCTTTTCCAAGGGCCTGCAAGATCTGCAATAGCCTGTCGATTCCGCTGATGACTCTGATTTCATAGGCTAAAGGAGAAACCGGAGTTTCTGAATCACCCCTTTTCAGCTCGATGTCAAGTATGCGTTCAATGGCCTTGTTGATCAGTCTGCATTCGTGACCGCTGAGTGGTGTGAGCTGTTGGGCCCAACGTGGCTTTTCGGCTGCCGGCAAGCATTGTGAAAATTCAGCAATCATGCTCTTTCTCATGGCTCCTGACATCATTTCTTTAAGCATGGCTTCATCTGAAATCGCTCCGAGATTCCATGCGCGGAGATATTCCATGACATTGAGCGGGTTTAGGTAGAAGTTGTTGTCGGCTATGCAGGATTTCGTCTTGCATATTAAATCGTAGCGAGCGGCAAAGGACCGCAGAAACAGGTTATCTGGCATGTCGCTGCTTGATTTTTTGCAGATTGCCATTAGTGTGGCTATCGGCTGGACGTTGTAAATGCAGTGGTCTTGTGGCAATTCCCATGTATGGGCTTTATAGCTCCTTATACATTCATCTGCTTTTATGCGAAGTGCGAAATCCGATATGAAATCGGTCGCGATTTCCAAAATGGCCTGCCCGCAACAGTATTCTTCTGCCAAAGCGGATACTATGTCAATTGCCGAATGAAAGTAAGTGGAATTTTTAACCGGGTTCAGAATGCCAGGATCGAAAGCTCGGCCTAATATTCGTTTCAATATTGGATAAAACGGCTTGTCAGAGACGTTGGAGGTGATTGTTGCAAGCCAAAGACGCAAAATATTTTCCGGAGAGCGGATCTCATTATAGTAAAACTCTTTCCAGACTTCGGGCATGGCGAGAGACTCAAGCCCCAGCTTATATGATTTTAGAACGGTATTGCCTAAGCGTGAAATGTTTCCATAACGATCCGTAAATTCGTAATCGGCATGTTTCTCGATCAAATTGATAATAGCCTGAATCAGTTCTACGGCATGGTTATTTCCTTTTTGCAGGATCTTCTTTAAGATATTTTCATCAGATTTGAAAGTCAGCGCTTTTTCCGAACTGAAATCAGCCGGGCATGTTACGGAGACAGAAATTTTGGCATCGCAGGAATATAGACCGAATCCATTTTCCGGTGTGTATATGTTTTCTTTTGAATCGTTTTCGGCAAAAATGGACTCAAGCAGCACCCGTTCTTTGGATGTTGGATTGGCTATGGCCGAAAGTTCGGGTTTAAGTGCGTTTATGGCTTCGGCTTTCTCGCCTTTGGCAATCCAGTTTTTTAGTATGCTGAGCCCGGCCAGTCTGCGGTCTGCTGATTTGTCTGAAAAAAGACGCCTTACAGAGCTGATGGCTTTGTTGTCAGGGCGTGAACCGAGAATTTCTATAATACATGTGCGCATCGGTGCCGCTTTGAGGCGCAGGTGTGATTCCATTGCAAGATAGTCTTCATCTACCAAATCATTCCAGTCATGCAAATTCCTGACTATCCGGCAGGCTTGATCACGAGCATCGCTGCCTTTGTCAGCCATCATGGCAACGGCGAATTCGACTTGGCGCCGCGTCTGACACCTATATAAAAGATATTTGATGTAAAGCCCTCTGTCGTACGGATCCAGCGAACAAACATAATCAAGCGCCTTTTCTGTATAGTCCGGAGAGGATATCAGCAGTGCCAGTCTGCAAATTTTCTGCGCAATCCGGCTTTTTGTAAGGACTCTGCTGACCCAAGGGAACACATATGGGTCAAAGACCTCTTTGTCTTTGACTGAGGTATACAGAACTGTCAGCAAAGTAAAGTCAGCTTCAGCATCTTCTCTGGAGTCAAAATAAAAGCTGAGGTCTGGGATTCGCATGTCATTTTCATTTGCTCTCAGATAGAGTTGAAAACGTGTGTCCCTCAGATACATGTCAAGAAGTCCTGCTATTACTTTGTGGTCTTGAGATCGGACGCGAAGTGCGAGAGATGTCATTTCGTTTATTAATTCGACATCCTGAAGATATCCAATAAACAAAGCAGCTGCTTCTGCAATATGGGCAGGGGAGTGCTCAAGCAACTCTCTGACAGGCAGCTTCACGCTGTCTGTGTCAAAGAATGCCATAGCCCACAGCGCTAAGTAAATAGTCATGGGGTCATCACAGCCAATCGCTTTCGCTGCATTATCACGGTCTGATATAAGATGGGATACAAGCGTGAAGAATTTTTCTGTTATACGTTCTGATGCTTCCTGATCTCCAAATCCCGTTGCCACGGCAAGCCCTCTTTTTATAGCTGAAAACCGCTGAAGATTATTGTCTATTATAATCTTCAGTAGATATATGAAACTTTCCGGTTGGCCTTCATCCATAGTCTCTACTATAGCTTGCCGGAGCCCTTCCTGCATACGTGCAGCAAGCAGTAATCTGCCCTCAAGTTCTAACAATTCGTGATTGCCACTTAGAGAGATAGCTCGGAAATGATCAAAATACATGCGATTGGTATTATTTTCCGATATCATGGCTTCGGTCAGATAGTCGATACACTCCCTGTCTCCAATCGAGATTTTTGCTGCAAGCCAGCTGTCAATGTCGATTATGGTGGAAAATTCCTGTTGTTCATCAGGTGTTCGCCCTTTACGTAGGATCTGAGCAGTTGAAAACCCGGTAGCTTTGAGCAATACAAACTGGCGTAGAGCCTGCGCTATTTTGCAAATGTGGAGGCTGATACGAGCGGAACGCAAGGAATGTCGGGTATAGCCTGTGGTATATGGAGCTTTGGCTTCAAGTCTGATATACTCTCCGAAGAGGTCTGTCCACTCTTTACAGGAGGCAGGGCCATCCAAGCTGCTGCCAAACAGATAGTCTATTGCAGGACGTAATCCCCATTCGAGAAACTCCAATGTATTCCAGACCCCGCGCTGTTTAAAGTAGCTGTGCAATGCTGTTTCGAAGTGCGACTCATGGCACGTCTGATCGATATCATTGAAAAAATGCCTGAGAAGTTCATGTGCTTCGCCGGATAGATTGCGAGTGTTGTTTAACCCGCTTCTCAATTTTTCAATATAGGACACACAAAGGTCGTTGTAGCTGTTGTTCCAATGAATTCTCATAAGTTTGATGCTTTTTTACCACATTCTGCCTGATAGCATGGTTAGGCGTATTATTGTAAGGGTGTCTCCCTCGGCGATTTCGACTTGACTTTCATTCGAACCGAGCTGGCTCCCGTTGAGGAAGATCTTGAAAATGCCGTCTTCATGGCATTGCAGGGCATTGGCTATGGCTTTTTCAGGATCTTCCTTTCTGTTATTATAGATAAGTCCGAATGCAATGCGACCTGCTTCTGCAAGATTATTAACCTGATCTTCAGTCATCGGGGCTACCTGGTAGTCGGCGTCTGGATCAGCCGGGACATCATCAATGCGATCGTTGTATGCCGATACTATAATGCGCACAAGCGAACTGATCAATTCGCCTGTGGTATTCAGTCCGGCAGGAAGTTCTATGGGGCAGGGCACTATTGCTTGCCGCGTACGGCCCGGCCTTTTTTGCTGCAGATATATTTTCATGATAGGTGATTCTGTCACCATTCCGGCAGGGTGAAACACTATGTTTTGTTCTCCGGTGGAAATTCCGGCGTTTGGGCGAAGTTACAAAATAAATTGTTAGTTTGAACGATATTTCGTGGAAAATCGGTAAATTTGCAGCATATTGTAATCACTCATTATCATTTATTAGATCCAGATGACAAAGATTGGAAGCAAGTGGACCAAAAGCGGTCGCAAAGCCATGCTCCTTGGCAGTGGCGAGTTAGGTAAAGAGGTGGCAATCGAACTCCAGCGCATGGGAGTGGAGGTTGTCGCTTGTGACAAGTATGCCAATGCTCCCGCCATGCACGTAGCCGACAGAAGTCGTGTGTTCAGCATGCTTGATGCCGATGCGCTGCGTGCTGCGATAATAGAGGAACAGCCTGATCATATAATTCCCGAAGTAGAGGCTATTGCTACTCCGGTATTGGTTGGACTTGAAGAAAAGGGGTTTCACGTTACTCCAACTGCAAAAGCGGCCCTGCTGACCATGAACCGAGAGGGAATACGCCGATTGGCTGCTGAAGGACTTGGAGTGAAGACCTCGCCATATCGTTTCGCGTCTGATTTTGAGGAATTCAAGGCTGCCGTAGAAGCTATTGGCATTCCATGCGTTGTGAAACCGATCATGTCATCAAGCGGTCATGGTCAAAGTGTAATTAAAACAGCAGAAGATATTGAAAAATCTTGGAAGATCGCCCAAGAAGGAGGCCGCGCTGGAGCAGGACGTGTCATAGTGGAAGGTTTTGTAAAATTTGATTATGAAATCACACTGCTTACAGTGCGTTCTGTTGCCGGCACTTCGTTCTGCGAACCAATTGGGCATATTCAGGTAGATGGTGATTACCGTTATTCCTGGCAGCCTCAGCCGATGGATTCCGCGGCCAAGGAGGCTGCTCAGGAAATCGCCCGTAAAGTGACTGATGCGCTTGGCGGATATGGCATTTTTGGCGTTGAGCTGTTTGTTTGTGGTGATGAAGTGATTTTCAGCGAGGTTTCTCCGCGTCCGCATGACACAGGCATGGTAACCATGATTTCACAAGATCTTAGCGAGTTTGCCCTCCACGCACGTGCACTGACCGGTCTGCCCGTTCCGGAAATACGTTTCCTCGGCCCGTCGGCCTCTCGTGCGGTCGTGGTTGAAGGTGACAGTACTGAGGTTATTATGGATAATCTGGAAAAAGTTCTTGAAGAGCCCGGTGTGCAGATGCGTATATTCGGCAAGCCCGAAGTCAAAGGTCATCGCCGCATGGGCGTGATACTCGCCACCGCAGACTCAGTAGAAGAAGCAAGAGCAAAAGCGGAACGAGCATATGACAAACTTAATGTTCAGATTCTCTAACGTATCAGGTCGATTCGGCAAAACTCAAGTATTTGCCGTTTTGATGATTTTTGCAAACCTCCTTGTGGCCGGCAGTGAGACTATCGGCCGCAGGGAGGTCGCTTCAATGCTCAAGACTCTTGACTCAGAGCTTGAGAATCGCGAGGTGTATATATCCAGGCGTCGCACGTCTATTGACTCCCTCAAGAACGTGCTGAAATGCAGCTCGATCTCTTCTGACGATCGCTTGTCTACGCTCCTGATGCTTGGTGATATGTATAATGCTTATAATACGGATTCTGCTGTTTCTATCTATGATAAAGGGGCTAGTCTGGCACGTGATCTGAAACAGGATTCTGTAGCAGTGCGCTTTGAGTTGAGGCGTCTGACCTATCTGCCGCTTTTGGCGTTTATCAGTCAGGCTGAGGACGAGCTCTCGCGGATTGATTTCAGGTCACTTCCCAAGGGTCTTCAGGAAGAGTATTTCGATGCTGCACGGCAGATGTATTTCTATATTGCAGCTTACTATGTTAATTATCCGGATGTATATGACCGATATATGGCCAAATCTCATGATGCCCAAAAGTCATTGATCGGGCACCTGGAGGAAGGATCTCCGCGATATATGTTGAATATGGGCGAATACTACTATTATAATAAAGAGTATTCCAAAACCCAGGCACTTGCGATGCTGCTGATTGATCAGTTGCAACCGGAGGACAATCTCTATGCGCGAGCCTGTCATCTGCTCGCCGAAATATCAAAGGCGAGAGGGGAGCATTATGCTTATGAATACTATTTGGCGTTGTCAGCTATTGCGGACACCCGTGGTGCTACTCTTGAAGTGGCATCCCTACAGGAGCTTGGCAAGACTATTTATCTCAATGGCGATGTGCAGCATGCTTATGACTATCTCTCCGTAGCCTTGTCAGATGCGGTAGAGTGTAATGCTCCATTGCGCATACTGCAGTCTTCGCAAGTGTTGCCGATAATCGAAAGGGCCCAAAAAGCAGAAATCAGGAGTGCCCACATAAGACTGTATGTCATTATGGTGGTTATGGCGGTTTTGTTGATGATACTTGCTATTACGCTTTATGTGCTCCATCGAAAAAATCGGCAGATGAATCGCATGGCGCTACGGCTGGAAGAAGCCAATAGCACTAAAGATGTATATATATCGCAATTTTTGAACTTGTGTTCGATATACATGGACAAACTGACGCAATTCAACAAGATGGTCAACCGAAAAATAACCACCGGAAAGGTTGATGATCTACTCAAAATAACCAAGCAAGGCAAATATATTGAAGAGCACTCAAAAGAGTTCTATGATGTGTTTGATGATGCATTTCTCCATATATATCCAAACTTTGTAGCAGAGGTCAACAAGCTTCTTCGCCCAGAGGAGCAAATTGTATTGCGCGAAGGCGAAAAACTCAACACCGACTTGCGCATTATCGCATTCATGAGACTTGGAATAGAGGAAAGTTCGCGTATCGCTCAAATGATGAACTATTCGGTATACACCATTTATACATATCGCAACAAACTTAAGAATAGAGCTATCTCAAGAGAGACATTTGAGGGTGATCTAATGAATATAAAATCTGTTTCATGACTTGGAAAAGGGGTATCATTTGTTGCACATAAATATACAAAACGATATATTTTATCTCAATTAGAGCACATAACATTCTATATTTTTATTTATTGCAAAGTATGTATTCTGCTGATTATCAATACAGGAATATCTAAATTTACTTTATAAAGCCTCAATTTAACCATTGATGTATTGCGTGTGCCTCAGAATAGATATAATTTTGCAATGTGAGAAAGCCTCAGCCGAGAGTAATCTCCCTCGGTTTTCTCCATCTCATGAATATCGAAATTAATCAATGATTTTTAGTTTTAGGGTTAGTATAGATTGTTAGTATCTTAGCGTAAAATCATTAGTTATATGAGAAGAATTGCATAATAGTAAATGTGTTTTTATGTTAGGTTTGTAGAGTCTTATTGCTAAGACAACAACACGACTTCTCTGGGAAGAGAGGTCGTGTTGTGGTTTATATGAATTGGGATGTAGCTGAGAAGTTTGTGGAATTGATTTGTGGATAAGCAAAAATTTAACTAATTTCGCGTGATATTAATTTATGTAGTATAATCGCGATGTTTGCTCCGTTTTCGCTTAATTTAAAAGGCTGTCTCCATGTTTATAACCGTCCGCAAGTGATGGGGATAGTAAACGTCACGCCCGATTCCTTTTATAGTGGCTCACGCACAATGGATGAAACTGAAATAGGTCTGCGCATAGAGTCAATGATTGAGGATGGTGTCGATTTTATTGATATTGGGGCTTATTCATCGCGGCCGGGTGCTGGTGACATCTCTCCTCAAGAAGAAATGAACCGCTTGCGCAAGGGGATGGCAGTACTGCGAGGCATAGCGCCTGAAATCCCGGTTTCGGTTGATACTTTTCGCGCAGATGTGGCTAAGGCTGCCATAGAAGAGATGGGCGCTGATATCATTAATGATATATCCGGAGGAGCGCTGGATTCCAATATGTTCGACATGGTAGCCCGGTTAAAAACTCCGTATATACTCATGCACATGCGCGGAACGCCGGCAACCATGCAGCAGTTTACAGCATATGCTGATGTAGTGGCCGATGTGGTTTCGGATCTTTCGGTCAAGTTGCGCCAGTTAAGGCTTGCCGGAGTGGCTGATGTGATTGTTGATCCGGGGTTTGGCTTTAGCAAAAACCTTGAACAAAACTTCAAACTGATGAATGATCTGTCCGCCTTTTCCGTACTTGACTGTCCTGTACTTGTCGGTATATCCAGAAAATCGATGATAACAAAGAGTTTAAATATAGAACCATCTGACGCTCTTGCACCAACAGTTGCCCTTGATGCTATAGCTTTGACTAAAGGAGCGTCTTTCATTCGTGTCCACGATGTACGCGAAGCCGCTCAGACTGTAACTCTCTTTAGTTTGCTCAATTCTTAAAAATACATTTGTATGATTCAGTTTGGCATCAAGGATGCGTTTGATATAGCCATAGTGGCGCTTCTGCTTTTTTATCTTTATAGGATAATGAAAGAGAGCGGCACATTGAATATATTTTTCGGTGTACTGGCATTTATAATAGTATGGGTGCTGACATCACAGATTATAGAACTTAAGCTTCTTGGTTCTATTCTCGATCAGTTTATGGGGATAGGCCTTTTGGTACTTGTAATTCTGTTTCAGGATCAGATAAAGCGTTTCCTTGTTGAACTTGGCGATCATAAGCGCTGGAGGTTTCTTAAAAATTTATTCCGGCATGAAAAACATAACTCATCTGCAGATACCCGCAAGTATGTGCTCCCGATTGTTTATGCATGCATGAATATGTCCAAAACCAAAACCGGCGCACTGATAGTAATCCGGCAGGAAATACCATTAGAGTCATATGAAAAAAGTGGCGACATTATTGATGCTGATATCAATTCGCGTCTGATTGAGAATATCTTCTTTAAGAATTCTCCATTGCATGACGGAGCGATGATAATTGATCACGATCGTATCAGAAGTGCCGGATGTATTCTTCCGGTCAGTCATGACCGAAACGTACCGAGGGCTTTGGGGCTGCGCCATCGCTCGGCTCTTGGTATTTCGCAGGCAACAGATGCTTTTGCGATAGTCGTATCGGAAGAGACCGGCAATATTTCAGTAGCTCACAGGGGGGCGCTTACAACCCGCCTGAGCTCCACAGAGCTCGAAAATCGCCTTTCTCAGATAATGGCCAGCGACAAATAGCCCCCTATTAATCGCGCATAAAGAGCCGACACAGAGTAATTAAGCCATATTTGAGGACTTGCATTTGTTAAATTCCGATCTTTTTAGTAATTTTGTGTGGTAAAATAATAACGAAAAATAACTATAGAACATATAATCATGTCAGAAGACAAAGAACGCGAATCAGAAGTTTATAGCGCGAGCAATATTCAGGTGCTTGAGGGCTTGGAAGCCGTTAGAAAGCGCCCTGCCATGTATATTGGCGACATCAGTTTCAAGGGATTGCATCATCTGGTTTATGAGGTGGTCGACAACTCTATTGACGAAGCCCTCGCCGGCTATGCAAGTCATATAGAGGTGACTATAAATGCCGACAATTCAATTACCGTTGTTGACAACGGGCGAGGCATCCCTGTCGATATGCATGAAAAGGAGCACAAAAGTGCCCTTGAGGTAGTTCTGACAGTTCTTCATGCTGGCGGTAAATTCGATAAAGGCTCCTACAAAGTATCAGGCGGTCTGCACGGTGTAGGCGTCTCTTGTGTGAACGCGCTTTCGTCTTATCTCAGAGCGGAAGTGCGTCGTAACGGAAAGGTTTATATGCAGGAATACGCTTATGGCAAACCCACTTGTGAACTTACTGTCATCGGAGACACCGACTCAACCGGTACATCTGTTACGTTCCGTCCGGATACAAGTATTTTTACCGTGTCGGAATATGATTATGATACATTGGCCAACCGCCTGAGGGATCTTGCATTCCTGAATGCAGGCATAACCCTTACGCTTACTGACATGCGTAAAGTTGATGAGGCCGGAAATCCGCGCCGGGAGGTCTTCTATTCCCGCGATGGACTTCGCGAATTCGTACAGTATCTTGATTCTAACAAAGAATCTCTGATCAATGATGTGATACATCTCAACACCGAGCGCCAGGGTATTCCCGTGGAAGTAGCTCTTACATACAATACCACATTCAATGAGAATGTGTATTCGTTTGTGAACAATATCCACACGATTGAAGGCGGTACACACCAGACCGGCTTCCGCCGTGGCCTTACGACTACTCTAAAAAAATACGCCGAAGACAACAAACTTCTTGAAAAAGTTAAGATTGAAGTTTCCGGCGATGACTTCCGTGAAGGTCTGACGGCTGTGATTTCCGTGAAAGTGATGGAACCTCAGTTCGAGGGACAAACCAAGACCAAGCTTGGCAACAGTGAGGTTCAGGGTGCTGTTTCGGCTGCTGTCAGCGAAGCTCTCCGATATTATCTTGAAGAGCATCCGCGTCAGGCAAAGGTTATTGTTGACAAAATTGTACTTGCAGCTCAGGCCCGTCATGCAGCTTTGAATGCCCGTCAGAAAATTCAGCGCAAATCACCCCTTTCGGGAGGAGGTCTGCCTGGTAAGCTCTCTGACTGTTCTTCACGTCATGCCGAAGACTGTGAACTGTTCCTTGTCGAAGGTGATTCGGCCGGCGGTACCGCCAAGCAGGGCCGAAACCGTACATTTCAGGCTATTCTTCCTTTGCGAGGCAAGATTCTGAACGTTGAGAAAGCTATGGATCATAAGATTCTTGACAATCAGGAAATAACAAGCCTCTACCGCGCAATGCGAGTAACTATCGGAACTGAAGATGATCCTATGGCCATCAATATCTCACGCCTTGCCTATCACAAGATAATCATCATGACTGATGCCGATGTCGACGGTAGTCATATAGCGACGCTGCTGATGACATTCTTCTTCCGCCGCATGCGCCCGATTATCGAACAGGGATATCTCTATCTGGCAACACCGCCGCTGTATAAATGTACCCGTGGAAAAGCAGAAGAATACTGCTGGACAGAAGCCCAGGTTCAACAATTTATCGCTGTCAATGGAGAAAAAACCAAAGTTCAGCGTTATAAAGGATTAGGAGAGATGAGTGCGGAAGAACTCCGTGACACCACAATGGATCCTGAACAGCGCCTCTTGAAACAAGTGACAATAAGTGATGCTGTTGAAGCAGACCGTATTTTCTCAATGCTCATGGGCGAAGACGTAGGTCCGCGTCGTGATTTCATCGAGTCAAACGCCAATTACGCAAATATTGACGCCTGATGCAGTCCTGAGTCTCCTATTGTATCAATTCTAATTTCTATATACCTCTTAATTTTCAACTACTATGGCTCAATCAGCAAAAGCTGCAAGCTCGAAAAGCAACATTGCCCTCGCGAAGAAGGTGATGGACTTTGTTATGCAGCAGAAGAACAACACATATAATTATAAGCAAGTTGCCCATGCTATAGGGGCTAAAACCGCAGTTCAGCAGCGCAACATAGCTTTGCAGCTGGTTGAAATGGCATTCAACGGCGAAATCATAGAGGTTTCGCCGGGTAAATACAAATCTCCACAGCGTGGCAATGAAGCTATTGGTGTGTTTGTCCGTCGTAGTAATGGGAAAAATTCTGTAATTACTGATTCTGATGGCGAGACTATTTTCGTGGCTGAACGCAATTCGATGCATGCTCTGAATGGCGATAGAGTGAAAGTCAATATCGCAGCTCATCGAAGAGGTGCCGAGCCTGAAGCAGAGGTCATAGAAATAATTGAGAAAAAGGAGCAGACGTTCATCGGGACTCTGAAAGTCGACAAGCACTTCGGTTATCTTTTGACAGATTCCAAATATCTGGCTACAGATATTTTTATCCCGAAGGCAAAGCTTAAAAGCGGCAAGACCGGAGATAAAGCTGTGGTGCGGATCACGGAATGGAAAGACGATTTCAAAAATCCAAGCGGAGAGGTTGTCGATATCCTCGGCAAGGCAGGGGAGAACAACACCGAGATCCATGCCATTCTCGCTGAATTTGGATTGCCTTACAAATATCCGTCAACTGTAGAAAAGGCTGCGGATAAAATCGGAGCCGGAATAACAGAGGAAGTCGTAGCGCAGCGTATCGATATGCGTGACGTTCTCACATTCACCATTGACCCGGCTGATGCAAAGGATTTTGATGACGCGCTTTCATTCAGACGTCTCTCGAACGGACATTATGAGATCGGTGTTCATATCGCAGACGTGACCCATTATGTACATCCCGATACGATTATAGACCGCGAGGCGCAAAAACGTGCCACTTCAGTTTATCTGGTTGACCGTGTCGTGCCGATGTTGCCTGAACACTTGTGCAACGGCATATGCTCGTTGCGTCCGAATGAAGACAAACTGGCATTCTCGGTGATCTTCCATATGGATGACGACGGCAAGGTGCTTACATCGAAAATTGCCCGTACCGTGATCAGATCAGATCGTCGATTCTCTTATGAAGAAGCTCAGAATGTGATTGAAACCGGTCTTGGTGATTGTGTCGAAGCCATTAAGAAACTTGATGAACTGGCCAAGATACTTCGCCGGCAGCGTTATGAGAACGGTTCTGTTGAATTTGACAGAGCGGAAGTGAAATTCCATATTGATGAAGCCGGCAAACCTCTGGGTGTATTCTTCAAAGTTTCTAAAGACGCCAACAAACTAATTGAAGAATTCATGCTGCTTGCCAACCGCACGGTCGCTACATTTGTCGGCAAACCGCAGGGCAAGAAAAAAGCCAAGGCATTTGTCTATCGAGTGCATGATGTCCCTGATCCGTCCCGTCTGGCTGATCTTGCCGCAATTGCCAGAACATTCGGCTACAAAATCAAAGCATCGGGAACCCCCAAGGAGATCAACCGTTCGATTAACCGTATGCTTGCGGAGGTGAAGGGTAGAGGAGAGGAAAATTATCTGTCGACTCTTGCCATACGCTCAATGGCTAAGGCTATTTACACCACTGACAATATCGGTCATTACGGACTTGGATTTGAATATTATACACATTTTACATCTCCTATACGCCGTTATCCTGACATGATGGTTCATCGCCTGCTTGACCGTTATCTCGCAGGTGGCCGTAGCGTAAATCTTCAGAAACTTGAAGATCAATGCAAACACTCCAGTGAAATGGAGCAGCTTGCTGCTACAGCCGAACGCTCGTCTATCAAATACAAGCAGGTTGAATACATGCAGGAACATATCGGAGATAAATTTTCCGGCATTATCTCCGGCGTGACCGAATGGGGCCTTTATGTAGAACTCAACGACAATCTTTGCGAAGGTCTTGTGCCGATGCGTGATCTGGCAGACGATTACTATGATTTTGACGAGAAAAACCATTGTCTGGTAGGCCGTAGGCATAACCATCGTTATCGTCTTGGTGACAATGTGGATATTCGGGTGGCACGCGCCGACCTGGAGAAAAAGCAACTTGACTTCGTGTTGCTCGATGACAATGGCAATGCCTTGCGCAAAAGCGACAAAGAAGATGATATGGGCTCCAAAGTCTCAGTGGCCGAAGCTCTGACACAGCATGGCAAGAAAAAACGCCGCCGCAAATAATGCGGCATCAAAAAACTTGCCACTACACCACCTTGGATCAAGATTTAGAGAACTTGTTTTATGAAAGAATTTGACGAATATATTTCGATTGTCAACAAAGCGATTGAAAACTTGAAGCTTCCGGCCAACCCGGCCGGACTATATGATCCGATACGTTACACTCTGGAGTGTGGCGGCAAACGATTACGCCCGGTATTGGCGTTGGCAGCCTGTGAGGCTATGGGAAAAGATCCCATGACGGCTATTCATCAAGCAGTTGCTATCGAAATGTTCCACAATTTCACTCTTCTGCATGATGATGTCATGGATAATGCGGATGTCAGGCGCGGTCGTCCGACTGTTCACAGAAAGTGGGACGAAGAGACTGCAATTCTTTCAGGTGATGCAATGCTGACCACATCGACAATGCTGTTGGCTATAAAGGCGGGTGAA
Organism: Duncaniella muris; assembly: GCF_003024805.1. Taxonomy (GTDB): domain Bacteria; phylum Bacteroidota; class Bacteroidia; order Bacteroidales; family Muribaculaceae; genus Duncaniella; species Duncaniella muris. The sequence continues at coordinate 108,795 of NZ_PUEC01000004.1, read as the reverse complement.
AACCTTGCCTCCGCCTTGGATCTGTTCAACGGAACTGCCATGAATATCTATGAAGGGCAGCAACTTGACATGGATTTTGAAAAGCGCCTTGATGTCTCGATAGAGGAATACATGGAAATGATCCGCCTGAAGACCTCTGTATTGCTCGGCTGCGCATGCGGCATGGGCGCATTGATGGCCCAGACTCCGTTTGAAACCCAGCTGCAATTTTTTAACTATGGCGTGAATCTCGGTCTTGCCTTCCAGCTTCAGGATGACTATCTTGACACATATGGAGATCCCAAGACTTTCGGCAAAGCAATTGGCGGAGACATCCTCAATGATAAGAAGACCTGGCTGCTGATAATGGCCTTGAAAGAAGATCAGACGGGAGAAGTCAGAAATTTGATAGGCAGCGATGTGCCGGCAGAAGAAAAAATAAACAAGGTAAGAGCTGTATATGACCGTCTTGGCTTGCCGGAACGAATACATGAATTGATACGGGCTTATATTGATACGGCGATATCATGTCTGGACCAGCTCCCGATCCCACCTGACGCACGGGCATTTTTCATTGATCTCGCTCTGAAATCAGCGACACGCAATAAGTAGGTTGTATGTTTGTAGACACTCATACTCATCTGTATCTTGACGATTTTTTGCCGTCGCGTGAAACTATTGTAGAAAATGCTTTTGCTGCCGGTGTAGAGAAGCTGATCTTCCCGAATGTAGATCTGACCACTATCGGTCCGATGAACGATCTGCGAGATCGTTTCCCAGACAAAATTTTTATGGCTATGGGGCTTCATCCGACTGAAATAGGGGCGGCTTGGGAAGCAGATCTTGCAAAAATTGAATCAGAACTGTCAGCCTCGATTGAAAAATATGTGGCGATAGGGGAGATCGGAATAGACCTTTATTGGGATCGCTCTTATCGCGAGCAGCAGCTGATAGCCTTTAGCCGCCAGGTTGATTGGGCTATAAGTCGTGACCTTCCGGTAATAATCCATTGCCGGGACGGACTGGATGAGATTTTGACTGTGCTGACTGAAAAAGCCGGTAAAGTGCGTGGGGTATTTCACAGTTTCGGAGGAACAGCAGAAGACGTAAGACGTATTCGAGAGACCGGAGATTTTTATTTTGGAATCAACGGCATTGTTACTTTTAAAAACTCGAAACTTGGTGATACTCTCCCGGAAATCGGGCTGGACAGAATATTGCTTGAAACAGATTCTCCATATCTTGCGCCTGTCCCATTCAGGGGAAAACGCAACGAGAGTGCCTATATTGTCAATATCGCCGAGCGGGTTGCCGCTTGTCTGAATATTCCTTGCAAAGACGTTGAGGAAGCTACAACCTCCAATGCCCTCAGCCTATTTTCGATCTGAGCAGCCAAGAAGCAAGTTCCTTTTGAATTTGCATACTTGCGGATAGCATAATAACACTTTTTAGCTGTCGGCATTTTTAATATTATTACAAAAATAGCTTACTTTGTAATAAGTTTTTATTTGCTATGTATTTGTTTAGAACTCTATTTGCAATATTATTCGTTGCCTTGTCTGTCTTCCCTTTAAAAGCACAGGATCGAAACTGGGCTCAGGTTCGCATTCCCGTTGCATGTATTCGCGATTGTAAAAGCCATGCGTCGGAAATGACGTCACAGGTAATAATGGGTACTCCTTTGCTAATATTGGAGGAGGATGAAGAGTGGATTAAAATTGAAGCACCTGACGGCTATGAAGGTTATATCAATATCTCCGGTTTGAGCCGCAAGTCAGAACCTCAGATTAATGAATGGCGCTCATCAGAACGTCTTGTAGTTACATCTCGAACTGAGGCTAAAGTTTATTCTTCACCGTCAGAACCTTCTGCGCGTACTGTAATTTCAGAGCTTGTGTTAAGCTCCATTGTAGAAGGGAAAATGAGCGATGGCCCATTTTGTGAGGTAGTGTTGCCTGATGGGCGCAAAGGCTACGTTGCTTCCAGCTATGTTATTCCGGCAGAACAATGGGCGAGCCGGTCACTGGATGTGGACAGCATACTTGAAACAGCATACTGGCTTATGGGGGCTCCATATTTGTGGGGCGCTTGCTCAACAAAGAGTGTCGACTGTTCCGGCTTGGTAAGAGTAGCATATTTTGACCGCGGAATCCTAATCCTCAGAGATGCCCGTCAGCAAATAGGAATAGGACGGCGAATTGAGCCGACTGACATAGACAGTCTTCGAAGAGGTGATCTCCTGTTCTTTTCAAACACTCCTGAGGGCCGTATCTCACATGTTGCTATCTATGATTCTGACGGAAAATATATCCATTCATCGGGTCTGGTGAAAACCAACCAGATGAATGCTGACGATCCTGATTTCGGCAAGCGCTGCTATCGTGGGGCATCTCGTATTGCAGGAATGGAGGACACGGATGGTATTGTCAGAGTTATTAATCACCCTTGGTATTTCGACCGCTCTCCTTCGGCTCTTTGAATTTTGAAATTAAGCACACATAAACCATGATAACATTTTTGGCTTGTCTTGCGTTACTGATAGCAGCCTATTTTACCTATGGCCGATATCTTGAGAGACTCGCAGATATAGACTCTGAGCGCCCAACTCCGGTGGATCGTTGTGAAGACGGAGTTGACTACATAAAATTGCCCAGATGGCGCGTATTTTTGATTCAATTGCTGAACATTGCCGGCACCGGACCTATTTTCGGCGCCATTCTTGGCGCATGTTTCGGTCCGGTTGCATTTCTATGGATCACGCTCGGTGGCATATTCTTTGGTGCTATGCATGATTTTCTTTCAGGCGTGATGATCATGCGCCATGACGGGCGCAGTCTGCCTGAGATCATAGGCATATACATGGGTATCACCACCCGCTCTGTAGTACGAGTATTCTCGATAGCACTGATGGTGTTGGTCGGAGCCGTTTTTATTCTGAGTCCGGCGGAATTACTGGCATCAATGGTGCCGTCTGTCGCCAAAAACATCTGGGTCTGGATAATCCTTACCTATTATGTGCTGGCCACAATGCTGCCGGTTGACAAGGTGATAGGCAAAGTATATCCGATATTCGGCATCGCGCTTATTGCTATGGCTGCCGGTCTGTTGGTTGTGCTGCTATCTGGCTCATATGCAATTCCGGAACTAACCACACTTCACAATTTTCAGTTAAACCCTGATAAACTGCCTATAATTCCTACTCTTTTCATAACCATTGCATGCGGTGCCATATCCGGATTTCATGCCACTCAGTCTCCGCTGATGGCAAGATGTATAACCAATGAGAAAAAATGCCGCTCGGTTTTTTATGGCTCTATGATTTCTGAAAGCGTGATAGCCCTGATCTGGGCTGCTATCGCAATGGCCTTCTTTCATGGCCCGACGGGGCTTGGAGAACAGCTTGCCGAACATGGCGGAAATGCGGCATGGGCGGTAGATGTCATATCTCATACCACTTTAGGCAAAGTCGGAGCTGTGTTGGCGCTGCTTGGAGTTGTGGCTGCTCCGATCACATCAGGCGACACTGCTTTCAGAGGTGCAAGGCTGATTGTAGCCGATATATTCAAAATTGACCAGCGGCCCATATTGAAACGCTTTGCAGTGTGTATTCCTCTGTTTGTGGTCGGCTATGGCATTACCCTTATAAACTTCGACATTGTATGGCGATATTTTGCATGGGCCAATCAGACATTGGCAGCTGTGGTCTTATGGGCGATCTACATCTGGCTTGCCCGTAAAAAACGTAATTACTGGGTGGCATTGATACCTGCGTTAGCCATGACTTTTATTGTAACATGTTTCGTGTTTGTGTCACCGCAATTTTTTGGCATTGAGAATAAAATTTTAGCATTCGCCCTTGCCGCTTTATCGACAGTCGCGCTTGGATATCTGGCAAACCGCAGGGTGGATCCCGCAATTGTTATCTCAAATAAATCTGAATCCAATTGAAAATATGATTATAATTAATACCACATTTCACGTAGAACGTAGCATTGAAAACAATTTTTGCAAATGGGTGAGAGATGAATATGTGCCGTCAGCCTTAGCCTCCGGGATATTATCAGAACCCGGTTTCTCACGCATCCTGATCGAAGTTCAGGAAGATTGTTCGAGTTTTGCGGTTAGTTTCAAGACTGAATCTATTGAAGATGCAGTTACATGGCATGACGGGCATGGGGCTGCTCTGCGACAGTCTCTACATACAAAATTCGGAGAAAAGGCTCTATTCTTTTCAACATATATGGACGAACAGCCTCTTTGACAAGAATGCAGCATGACAAGATCATAATAGGTATTGATCCGGGAACCAATATAATGGGTTACGGAATTCTCGGCATCAAAGGCAAGAATCCTGAGTTGATTGCATTGGGAGTGGTGAAACTCAACAAGTATGACAGCCATTATCTGCGCCTGCTTCACATCCATCAGCGAGTATTAGGACTTGTCGAACAGTTTCTGCCGGATGAAATGGCTATCGAAGCTCCGTTTTTCGGTAAAAATGTTCAATCCATGCTCAAGCTTGGCCGAGCTCAGGGAGTGGCTATCGCTGCCGCGCTCTCACGTGACATACCTATTACGGAATATGAACCGCGAAAAATCAAAATGGCCATAACCGGCAATGGAGCGGCAAGCAAGGAGCAGGTCCGTGAAATGCTGAGACGGATACTGAGGATATCAGACGAGCAACTTGACATAGAGCTTGATGCGACAGACGCATTGGGCGCAGCTTTATGCCATTTCTATGAATCGAGTCGCCCGGCAAAAACAAATGCGCCCAAATCCTGGAAAGACTTTATTGCAAAAAATCCGGATAGGCTCAAATAATGGGCTCGATCAATTTTTATTCAAAAGACCGCTGATTATTTTGATATTTTACGTTTCAGACTTCGGATAAGGAATTTTATGTGACGGCAGACAGTAGGAATAAGGCCATAATAATGGCTCATTATTCTGAAACGTTCCACCAATGAGGCTTTATGATGCGATGTGGTAACACCTTCTGACAGATAGTCAATCAGTATGTCGTCAATATATTGATTTCGATGAGATCGCTGCAGACAGCGGATACACCATTCAAAATCCGAAGAATATTTATAGCGCGTATCATAGTTGTCAACCAGTTTCCGAAGCACAACGAAAGCCTGATGGCATACAACCATGCCATCTCTGAAACTGTCGAGCGTAAGTACAGATGGAGCTATAAGATGACGGTCACCGATCCGCTTGCGAGCAGCATCAACGATCTGAGTCTGGCCATAGACTATTCCGGGATAATCATTGTCCATAACCGCATCAGCTATTTCCTGAAGAGTATCTTTGGAGTGAAAGGAGTCTCCGGCATTAAGAAATATCACATAATCACCTTGAGCCAGTCCAAGCCCTTTGTTCATTGCATCATATAGACCTCGGTCTGGCTCCGAACTTATGGTCATATTGCTGATTCCCGATTTTTCTGCGAGTTTCACGCTCTCATCTGTCGAAGCGCCATCAATCAGCAGGTACTCGTATAGCTGACAAGTCTGTTCTCCGACGCTTTTCAATGTAGGAGGTAATGTCGCAGCTGCATTATAAGTGACGGTGATAATAGAAAACAGAGGATTCATCAGAAGGACGGGTAGTTGTAAGTAAAAATAATTTTAGGATGGTCAAATTTACGGGTATGTCAGCTTGTTGAAGATGGCATACCCGTTATAGTGAAATAGTACGGGAAAGAACAGACTAAAAAGGCAATAGCAAAAAGCGAATTATTACTGGACAAGAGAAACGATCAGTTCCTTGCCGTCTTCGCCTTCCTGGAAATTTACTTTGCCTTCGCGTGCAAGCCAGCCAAGAGCGGCATAAAGTTCCTTCTCTGTTTTGATTTTTGCTATTTTCTTGAGCTGCTTGGTCCCAAGTGCATCCGCTTCGTTAAGGGCAGCCCATACGCATCCTGCGTTTAAGCCGATAGTGTCAGTATTCATTTCAAAATAATTTAAAATAAGTAATATAGGGTTGTTCTGGCCATTTTGCCCTGACAGGCGAGTATATGGCACAAATTTACAATTATTTTTTAAAATATGTTTACTACTTGGTAACAATTTGCGTGATAAAAAAGTTCATAAGGCGTCAACATGGTTTGTGTCAACGCCTTATGATCCATTAGGTGAAAGAGGGAATTAATTGTTATATAATATATATGAGGTGTAGGGTGACAGAGTTCCGCTAATCTTGCCTGACTTAACAGTAAAAATGGAATTATATACCCGGTCATGATATTCACCGTCAGGCACGGTTGTCTCCAGCCCGTTGAGATTTTGCTCTTGGCCTGAAATATTGATGAGAGCCACGCCAGAAGAACCGCGGCTGACTTCAATTACAGCTCCGTTATCAGTCGAAATGACTTTTTCAGGAGTTCCACTCATGTCCTTCCGGAATTTATTGGCAGCTACCACTTCTGGGTGTTTAAATTCATCATTTCCACGGGCGCCAACTCGGTTATTACCCCAGAAATTTTCGCGTGTGCTGCCAGCCGGACGACTGAAAAACAACGGTGTGCCATTCTGACGGGACGCAAGGAATACCCATCCCATTCGGATCTGTTGGTCAGTCAGTCCGGCCGATTCATGTTCATTGGCATAAGTATCATGTGATTCCACCCATGTGACAAGTTTTTTCCCTTCTGCCGGATGATGCCAAGAAAGCAGTGAATCAGCGGCAAAATCAGCTTTATCCAAGACGGTGCGCAGCGCATGGCCATAAGCACTGGCGGTAAGATTCATGTACTCGGCATATTCCTTTTCTTTGACATTCTTGTCTTGAAGAACCTCTCCATATATAAATAATGAGTCGGCAGGAACAGCCAGCTTAAGACCTTTGACGCTTTCTCTACCGGTTGCCACATCCCAGAAATTATTTCGGGAGGCTAACGAATCGAGAGGATCAGACGGCAAGCCGATATGTTTTGCGGTGTCATAACGGAATCCCTTCACACCAAGGCTCAGAAGATCATTGACATATGTCAGGTAGTAATGCTGAAAATCCGGATTTTCGGTGTTCACATCAGGCAGGCCGCCCATCTTTCCGGTTGTGCACTCATAACGGTCATTATAATCACGGATATCGTTAAATCCGTTTGCATGGAATAACTTGTCATGACCGCCAACAGCGTTGTCAAGATCAGGCAGGACTGCCGTATGGTCGACAGCTGTATGATTCGGCAGTACGTCAACAATAACCTTTATATTGTATTTTTTTGCGCTGTCCATCATGGCCTTGAACTGATCACGGTTGCCAAGAAGGTAATTGCCGATTTTCCAATCTGTAGGCTGATAGTAATAATACCATTTGCCCCTGACTGAATCACCGTCGGCCGAGAACAGAGCCAAACCACCGTCTTCACCAACAAAACAAGTGTTAGCCGGTGAAGTCTGCACATAAGTATATCCGGCAGCTGCAATATCTTTCATATTAGCGCCGATGGTGTCAAATGACCAAGACCATGCATGGAGAATGACATCGTCATTTGTATCAGCCACAGCCTTGGAGTCCTTGCCTGAATTGCAAGAGGAGATGAAGGCCATGCCTAAAGCAGTAAGGCATAATAATTTTTTCATTTCGGATAAGTGTAAGTATGAATAATTAATGTATGATATAATCATAGGCAATGGGCTTGACAAGCCCTGTGATCAACAGCAGTATAAAATAAGAGCTGTCAGATAAAGCACACTGGCAGGAACCACCAGAAGCAGAGAATCTATGCGGTCAAGTATACCTCCATGTCCGGGAAGAATAGTGCCTGAATCCTTGACACCCAAAGTACGTTTTATAAGAGATTCAACAAGATCTCCCCAAGTGGCAAAAGCACCCACGACAGCACCAAGTCCACAAAGGCCGGCCAATGAAACCGATTCGAAATATTGAGGAAAGGCGTATTTGAACATAAAAGCCGAGGCAATAGCGAATATCACACCTCCTGCAAATCCTTCCCAAGATTTTTTGGGCGATATTCGTGGAAACAGCCTATGCTTTCCAAAAAGTGATCCAACGCAGAATGCACCAGTGTCATTCAGCCATATCATGATAAACATGGCAAGCAGCAGAAATTTACCGTCTGGGAATGTATAGAACATAGACATGATACCCACGGGCAATGCTATATACATCTGTCCCATATAAGAATAAGCCAGTTTTGTCAGCGGAGAGTTTTCCTGACTGTAGAGTTGCATTACAAGGCGAACAATCAAATAGAGGAGATAGACGGTGAAAAACGTTCCGCCAAGCACAGCAGTTGTAAAGGGTGACAGCAATGACATGTTGACACATCCGAGCCCGATGCAAAGAATGATGCCTCCGACTATATCAATGACGAGAGTGGTGATATTCTCTCCTCCATTAGATGAATTGCAAAGGTTATAGAACTCATGAAGTGCCAGCAATGTGATCAATGCGAAAAAGATTATATAATTCCATCCGCCTGCAAGTACTGAGTAGCAAATGAGAGCTACATAGACAGCTCCGGTTATAGCGCGTAATATAAGATTTTTCATTTGTAGATAATTTCTGCAAAAATAACGAAAAAATATTAATGTGATACAATTTTTTGAGCCCGAACTGCTTTTTGGCTGTAACTTTCAACGATGACCGAATGCCATTTTAACTTTCTAAAGAAATTTTAAAACAATTGTAGTACTTTTGTGGTTTATATAGCATATCGTTTAACATTCTAATTTTAGTGCGCCTTGAGTCATAAGATTGGTAAAAAAATCCTTAAAGCATTCCTTTGGACGGTATTAAGCATTGTTCTATTGCTTATGCTTATGCCGGTTTTGCTTTATGTGCCCTTCCTTCAGGATTTTGCAGTTGGAATCGCAACCGAACAAGTGGCAAAATCGACCGGAATGAAAGTCGAGATCGGCAAGTTGCGTCTTGGCTTTCCCTTGCGTCTTAAAGTCGAGAACACAACGGTAGTTCAGGCCAATGGAGATACGATGCTGACTTCAGGTCGGATGTCGGTCAATGTCAAGCTTATGCCCCTTTTAAAAGGAGAAATCGAAGTAGCCGGAGCCTCGCTTGACAACAGTTTCTATCAATTGGGCAACAGCGATTCTCTCATGTGGCTACGGGCTAATATCCGAAAGGTTGACATTGACGGCACGGATATTAATTTGAACCAAGGCGATATCAACCTTTCACGTGCGGATATCGAGGGTGTAAGAGTAAAACTACGGATTCTTCAGGATTCGACATCCGCTCCTCAGGACACAGCATCATCCAAGCCGATGAAAATAAAAGCTGGCGTTATAACTCTTCGTGACCTGAGCTACTCGATGGAGATGCTTCCGACAATTGATTCTCTTGGGTGCAATGTAGATATGATGTCACTCTCGGATGCTTCTGTAGATATGGCCCGGAAGACTATTTTGGGCCGCAGCCTTAAAATTGACAGCGTATCTGCCACTTATATTTATCCATTGCTTGAGTCAACAGCGTCAATATCCGGATCCGAAGAAGAGGAAGAGGATGAAACCACTTCTGAATTGTGGACAATTTCAGCTGACACTATCAGACTGACAGCCAAAAGAGGTCTTTATGCCCAGCGCGGAGCCAAACCGGCTTCCGGATTCACTCCATCATATATAGATGTGTCAGACATTACCATTGAAATTGATTCATTCTACAATAAAGGTGCCGCCATACGTGTTCCGCTCAAAAAGTTTAACGCCAGTGAATTCTGTGGCTTGCAAATTCATGCCGACGGTAATTTTTCTATGAATCAGGATCTGATCTCTGCGTCCGGATTTTCTATCGAGACACTCAGATCTTCTCTCAGATTCGATGCGGAAATGGGAATGGGCGATCTGATGACTGACCGGAATCTACCGTTGATGCTTAAAGCTTCTGCTCGTATAGATCCCCATGAAATCTCCGGGGCATTCCCTGATATGGCCGGTATGCTTAAACCATTGACCCCGATATCGCTTTCGGCTGATATTGATGGCTCTTTTGGCCGATTGAATGTTTATAATCTCGATCTGCGCATGAGTCCCTTAGCCCATGTGGCGCTTGAAGGAGAGATCGACAATCCGTTCAGCCCGGAAAAAATTGGCGGCGAACTGTCAATAAAAGGGAATCTTGCTACAATCACAGACCGCCAGTTCGCTTTTTTGCCGATAAAGAAAGTGCCTGCTCTCGGAATCAACGGAACTGTCAATTATCATCCGGGGCGTGTCACCGGCTATGTTGATCTGGCTACTGGTAGCGGGCATCTTGCCGGCAGTGGCAAATGGAATGGTCGTTCAGAAGGATATGATGCGACTCTTAATATCAGCGAATTCCCTGTAGATGCATTCATGCCGGAACTGGGGATAGGGAAAGTTTCAGGTACGTTTGTCGTGGACGGCAAAGGTTATAATCCGATGAACAGGAGTTCATTCGTTGACGCTAATGCGAAAATTGATGCGATAGAATACAACAAGGCTGTTTACAAGAACATCGCATTAAACGCATCGCTTCATGACGGAAAGGCCACCGGCACACTTGAAAGTTCCAACTACAATGCTGATGCGACCGTCAGTTTTGACGCACGGCTTGATCGTGATACAATTCTATGGGATCTGAATTCAGATGTCAGGAATCTTGACCTGATGGCTTTGGGTTTATCTGATTCACTCAACAGAGGCTCTGTTGATCTCAACTCAAAAGGATATTTCAATCTGGCCACACAGGCTATTGATGCAACGGTTGACGTATCCCATCTGACATGGAATCTCCCTGCCCTTGATATAGTATTGTCCAAGCCGATATCGGTTGATCTCAACTCTTCCGATTCGCTGCTGAACGCAGGGATAGTAAACGGAGATATGGATCTACGCCTTCATTCGCCGGTATCACTGTTTTCATTTGTAGACGGACTGAATGCCGGGCTGAATGAAATCAATCAGCAAGTCGACAGTATGCGCATCAACGTCAACAGGCTGCACTCCGCTTTCCCTCGTATGGATATGGCTTTGACTATGGGACGCGACAATATTGTGTCTTCTTATATTCGGGAAAGTGCAAAAACACAGTTCGACCATCTGTCTGCAGGAATCCACAATGACAGTGTGATATCATTCAGCACACTTATTGATGGATTCATGACCGGTAGCACCAGTCTTGACTCAATCTCATTAAATGCGATTCAGCATGGTGATTATCTGATTTATAGAGCCGCCATAAATAACAAACCGGGCACTTTCGATGATTTTGCACATGTGACTCTGAATGGCTTTGCCGGTGTCAACAGGTTTACGGCCTACATGAATCAGAAAAATATCAAGGGCGAGAAAGGGTTCAACATTGGCTTATCCGCCATTTTGGAGGACAGCGTGGTCAGTGTCAAGTTCGTGCCGTTGAAACCGACTATCGCATATAAGCCCTGGACTATCAATAAGGACAACTATATCAGTTTCAATCTTGCCAACAAGCACCTTGACGCAGATCTTGAACTTATGGGTGAAAAAAGTTTTGTAAAACTGTTCACTGAGATTCCGGCCGGAGTCGATTCGGCAAGCCATAGTCATGGTGCCGGTGCCCCGCAGGAAGACCTGGTGCTTCAGATTTCGCAGATCCACCTTCAGGACTGGCTCTCGATCAATCCGTTCGCGCCTCCGGTCAAAGGAGATCTTAATGCAGACATGCGCTTCCGTTATGACAATAATGTGCTGACCGGCAAAGGGTTCATTGGTCTCAAAGATCTTTTCTACGGGAGAGAGAGAGTCGGGACATTTGATCTTGATGTTGATGTAGCCAATTCAAAGAATGGCAAACTTATGGCCGATGTCAGTCTGATGGTTGACTCTGTCAAGACAATCACTGCACAGGGTGTGTTAAATGACTCCACATCCGGCACACCGTTTCTTCTGGATTTCCGCATGATCCGCTTCCCGCTGAAAGTGGTCAATCCATTTATTCCGCAGGGAATGGCAACAATCAGCGGAATGCTTAACGGCGAAATGGAGATAACCGGAGACTTTAGCAAGCCTGTATTCAATGGATTCATTAATTTCGATACTACTGCTGTCAAGGTAAAGATGCTTGGAACTTCATTCGGTTTCTCAGACGAAAAAATTCCGGTAGACAGCGGTATCATATCTTTTGATGATTTCGATATAATGGGATGCAACAAGAATCCATTGAAGATCAACGGATCTGTTGATGCCAGAAATATAGCCAATCTTGGTCTGAACCTATCAATGAAAGCATCAAATATTCAGATTGTCAACAGCCAGAAAGCTCGTGGAGCCGATGTCTATGGCAAAGCATATCTTGATGTCAATGCATCAGTCAAAGGCAATATGAATTTTCTGCGGGTCAATGCAGATCTCCGTGTGCTTCCTCAGACCAATGTTACATATATACTATCTGAAACCACAGAAACACTTTCTGCTCAGAGTAGCGAGGATATGGTGCATTTTATCCAGTTTAATGACACTACCAATATGGTGATGGCTGATTCGGTAGTAGCCAAAACAATGGCATTGGACCTTGAAGCCGCATTGCATCTGGAGCATGGATCTACCATAAACGTAGACTTGTCAGCCAACGGAAGCAACAAAGTGCACATACAGCCGGAAGGAGACGTTGTGTTCACAATGTCTGAACTCAATGGGGACAGAATGATAGGACGCATAAACATCAACAATGGTTTTGTGCGCTATACACCTCCGTTTATGAGCGAAAAGCAATTTGAATTCCAGGAGGGATCATACATATCATTCAATGGCGATATGATGAACCCGATCCTAAATATTCATGCCGTTGATGTGATGAAAGCCAATGTCACTCAGGACGGGCAGAATTCCCGTCTAGTAAATTTCGATGTGATCCTTTCGGTGACCAATTCGCTTGACAATATGGACGTGGCTTTCGACTTGGCAACAAATGACGATATCACAGTTCAGAACGAACTTGCCTCGATGTCTGCCGAGCAGAGAGCAAATCAGGCGATGAATATGCTGCTATACAATGTTTACACCGGAGCCGGGACCAAGGGCAATGCCAATCTGTCAGGCAATCAGCTATATTCATTCCTGACATCCAAGCTGAACTCGTGGGCCGCCAACAACATTCGCGGGGTTGATATCTCATTCGGCATTGACCAGTATGACAAGACTTACTCCGGATCTACTTCGACCACTACATCGTATAGCTATCGTGTCAGCAAATCTTTCTTTAACGATAGATTCAAGATCGTGGTGGGTGGAAACTACTCTACGGATGCTGATGCAGATGAAAATTTTTCACAAAATCTCATCAACGACATTTCGTTTGAATATCTTCTTAATCAATCAGGCTCTATGTATATTAAAATATTCCGGCATACCGGATATGAAAGTATTCTGGAAGGTGAGATAACACAGACCGGAGTCGGATTTGTACTGAAAAAGAAACTCAACACACTTTGGGAACTCTTCGGTATCAGACGGGATTGATGTATTTGTATAATAACTCTAAAAACAGCAGGCTTTGAAAAAAATACTGATCTTAATGGCAATCGCATCCGTGCTTCTGTCAGGCTGCTCGACAACAAAGAGGCTTGGCAAGGATGATATTCTGTATACCGGGCTTAAGGGTGTGGAAATCAAAACTCCTGACAAGCAGAAATTTCCGTCTGACGTGCGTTCATCTCTTACAGAGGCTGTCTCTGTGAAGCCAAACAACTCGCTGTTAGGATCAGCGTCAGTCCGGTATCCGTTTCCTCTTGGCCTTTGGGTCTACAATAATTGGCCGAATCCTCCCCAAGGGCTTAAGCACTGGATTTATGAAAAACTTGCTTCAGAACCTGTCCTGGTGGCAGATGTGCGCCCTGAAGTCAGAGTGCATATGCTTGACCAGATCCTGGACAATAATGGCTATTTCTCCGGGACATCTTCTTATGAGCTTGTTCAGAAACGGAATAAGAAAAAGGCCTCGATACTTTACAAGATTGAGGCCGGCAGGCCATATATGATCGATTCCATAGTATTATTGCCTGATACTGTATTGTTGAATCATATTATTGATTCTGTGGCTCGAAAGTCGAAATATTTCCAGCTCGGTTCTCGCTATTCAACGGATTCTCTTGCAGCGTTGCGTGTAGACATAGCCAATGCTGTCCGCAACAGAGGCTATTATTTCTTTCGCCCGGACTATATACAGTATCTTGCGGACAGTACGATAAACAAAGGCAACATAGCGCTCAAACTTGACATTGCCGACAATCTTCCGCCGATGGCACTGAACCGTTACCGGACAGGAGATATCACCACCTATATATATAGGAATAGGGGAGGAGGGATACCTGATACTACAGAAACTGCCAAGGGAACTCTGATCCGCTATCTCCCGTCAAGGCTTCGAGACGGGCTGATTCCATCATGCATCGCATTCCGTGAAGGGCGCACATTCTCCGTAAGGCAGATGAATGCTACACAAACCCGACTGGCCCGGCTCGGCATATTCAACAATATCAACATAAATGTCATCCCGGATACACTTCGAAAAAATGACAATCTGCTCAATGTCGTGATTGAATGCACCTACGATAAGCCTCTCGAAGCCTCTGTAGAAGCAAATGTGTCTTCAAAATCGAATTCTTATCTTGGACCGGGTGTCACATTGGGTCTTACAAACCGCAATCTCTTCGGCGGCGGTGAATTGCTGACGGTTTCTTTGACCGGCGCATACGAGTGGCAGACAGGATCGGGCAGACACAATTCAGTGTTCAATTCCTATGAGGTAGGCCTGAATGCCACGCTGGCGTTCCCGCGTTTGCTTGCGCCAAGATTCATTCCTCGATCACGCAGAGAGTTGAGCTGGACTAAAATATCATTAGGCGCAGATCTGCTTAACAGACCGCACTATTTCAAACTCAGCCAGTTCAATGCCGGTTTATCTTATGACTGGCAGTCGTCCAAGTATATCTCCAATACTTTCACGCTGTTTAAACTCACATATAATAAGTTGCAGCATACAACCCCGGTTTTTGATTCGATAATGAATGCCAATCCGGCGATTGCTTTGAGTTTCCAGAGTCAATACATACCACAGATGTCCTATAGCTTTGTGTATGACCGCACTATGCGCAAGAATACCATCAACGTGCAGTTTACGCTACAGGAGGCCGGCAATGTATTCTGGTCAATCTATGAGCTATGTGGCAAAAAGGGCGAGAAAACACTTTTCAGAACGCCATTCTCCCAATTTGTAAAAGGATATGCGCAGGTAGTATATGGAAGGCGTCTTGGCGGAAACCACTGGCTTGTCAGCCGTCTTGGCTCTGGAGCCGCATACGCCTACGGCAATTCATCTCAGGTGCCTTATAGCGAGCAATTCTACTGTGGTGGAGCCAATTCGGTACGGGCATTCACCGTCCGTTCGATTGGTCCCGGCTCATACCGTGCGCCTGCAGATCAGATCAACGGCTATTTTGACCAGACCGGTACGTTTACTTTCATCGCCAATACTGAATACCGTTTTCCCATACTTGGACCGCTTCATGGTGCGGTATTCCTTGATGCAGGCAATGTATGGACTCTCAAAAATGAACCTTCCCGCCCCGGCGGACAATTGCGGGCCAAAACTTTTTTTAAAGATCTTGCATTGGGAACTGGTGTAGGTCTGCGCTTTGACATCTCGATGCTGGTTATCCGAGGTGATCTTGGAATTGGAATCCATGCCCCGTATGACACCGGCAAGAGGGGTTATTACAATATGGAGTCGTTTAAAAAGTCTCTGGCCTTCCATCTGGCCATAGGCTATCCGTTCTGAAAGGATATATATTAAGAGGTTGTTTAAAACCAATAGTTAAAATCTGAGTGGTGTATCTTTTAGATAAATTGATGCAAATGAGGGAGGAGCATAGCGAGCTATGTGACTGAGACGAAGAGTCATAGGCGCCCAAAACTTTCGTTCAGATTTTAACTATTGTTTTTAAACAACCTCTAAGTGGTAGAACTTTTAAGAGTTTGAATTGTCTTTATAGATAAGGACTTTTCAAACTCTTTTTTATGAAAAAGATTTTTAGCTACATAGCTTTCTTCGCAGCGATAGTTTTGCTGATATCCGCCTATTCCGAACGCGTGATGAAGGCGGAAAAAGGCTATACCGCCCCGGAAATAGAAATGCTTGTCAATGATTCCGTGGAAGTCTCACTGAGCCAGTTGCGCGGAAAATATGTGCTGGTCAATTTCTGGGATAGCGAGAATGCAGTCTCTCGTATAGCAGCCGGCGAATATGACCGTTATTTCAGAAACAAGACATATACCGAACCTTTTACGATCCTTTCGGTCAATACCGATTCAGATCCGAAGTTTTTCAAAGAAGTCGTTAAGAAAGATAATCTGGAAGCCAGTACGCAGTTTCACATCACTGATGCAAAAATGAAAAACCTCGAAGCTGACTATCGGCTGAATCACGGATTTGCATCATATCTCATTAATCCTCAGGGTAAAATCATAGCTGTGAACCCATCGATCAGTTGTCTTCAGACTTATCTGACGGGCAGTTAATCAAACCTCAAAGGTTGTCAGAACAAATAATTCTCACTAAATTTGCACTACCATTCATCATGAAAAGATTTTTTATTTCTGCGGCAATAATGGCTGCCATCAGTTTTTGTTCAGAGGCAAAAATAGTCAAAGACTATGAGTCTGCGTCTGATAGCACATTGTCGTTCCAAGCGGACAGCATTGACTACCGCTCGGATCTCACACGTGTATATGGCAAGCTGATAGGACGTCCCCACACTTCAAACCGTATTGACGGAGTAAGTCTGACATGTCTCGGTTCCGCTGTGACTTCAACAGATATCGATGGCGTGGATTTCCAGCGCTATTTCCAATGGGAGGACAATGGGCAGATACCTGTGGAAATTGACTTCCCGGCACTCAAGAACACTTCTGAAATTCAGATTCTTTTCATGACAGTACATGGTCCGTCAACCACCACCGTCAAGAAGAAATCGTTGCACCGTAAATGATACTCTGCATAACTGAGAAACCAAGTGTAGCAAAAGATATCGCCGCAATACTCGGCGCCAATACCCGCAAGGAGGGTTATTACGAAGGAGGAAACTATAAAGTGACCTGGACTTTCGGCCATCTGTGTACCCTTAAAGAGCCGGGGGATTATGAAGAGAGATGGAAAAGATGGTCTCTTGGTATGTTGCCCATGATCCCGGCTCGGTTTGGGATCAAGGTTATCAATGATTCCGGTATAGAACGCCAGTTTCGTGTAATAGAAAATCTGATTGCCGAAGCTGACGAAGTGATCAACTGCGGTGATGCCGGGCAGGAAGGAGAGCTCATCCAGCGGTGGGTGATGCAGAAAGCATCGATCAAATGTCCGGTCAAGCGGCTTTGGATTTCATCACTTACCGATGATGCCATACGCGAAGGTTTTGCACATCTGAAACCAGAATCGGAATTCAATAATCTATATCATGCCGGCCTTTCACGCGCAATCGGAGACTGGCTGCTTGGTATGAACGGCACACGTCTGTATTCTTTGAAATATTCATCACCGGGCAATGTATTGTCAATCGGACGAGTACAGACACCTACACTGGCCCTGATTGTCCAGCGCCATTTCGAAATTCAGAATTTCAAACCGGAAGATTACTGGGAACTCAAAACTTTGTATCGCGGAGCTACGTTCAATGCCACAGCCGGACGTTTTCACTCTCCGGACGAAGCAACAGCAACATTGGATGAAATACGTCAGTCACCGCTGGTAATCAATGACATACAGGAGAAAAAGGGTAGGGAAGCCCCTCCAAGACTTTTTGACCTGACATCGTTGCAGGTTGAGTGTAATAAAAAATGGGGATGGACGGCAGACGAGACTCTGCGACTGATACAGTCTCTATATGAAAAGAAAGTAACTACTTATCCGCGAGTAGACACCACATACCTTTCTGAAGACATATACCCGAAAGTTCCGGGTATTCTACGGAACATGACTCCTTATGCAGCATTGACTGAATCATTGCTCACATCAAAGCTGCCTAAGAGTAAAAAAGTCTTTGACAACTCAAAAGTTACGGATCACCATGCCATAATCCCCACAGGTCAGTCACCGGCAGTGCTGATCGGCAATGAGCGACAGCTATATCATCTGATCGCATTGCGCTTTATCGCTGCATTCTATCCCGATTGTCGTTTTCTCAGTACAACTGTAAGCGCTACTGTGGGAAAGCATGGCTTCAAGGCTACCGGAAAAGTGATCGAAGATGCCGGATGGCGGAAACTGTATGATGACACTCCTGCAGAAGAATCTAAAGATGACACTTCTGATGATAGAATTTTACCTGAATTCAAAGTAGGGGAGAGCGGCCCTCATGAACCGGCATTGCAGCAGAAAACAACCCAACCTCCAAAATATTATACCGAAGGAACCCTTTTGCGGGCAATGGAGTCTGCCGGTAAAACGGTAGATGATGAAACATTACGTGAAGCCATGAAAGAAAATGGTATTGGACGTCCATCTACCCGTGCGGCAATAATTGAAACACTATTTAAGCGAAGATACATCTATAGGAACCGCAAGTCAATAATGGCCTCGCAAGCCGGGATTGAGCTAATTGAGACTATCAATGAGGAACTACTCAAAAGCGCCAAGCTTACCGGCCTGTGGGAAAATAAATTGCGACGCATTGAACGTGGCGAATATTCTGCCACTGAGTTTATCAATGAACTTAAAACGCTTATAAATCAGATTGTTATTAGTGTTCTAAGTGACAACACACGATCTAAAATTCAGATTGAGGTTGAAAGCAAAGGCAAGAACAAAGGAGGCGACTCAGAACCGGCAAAAAGCAAGGGAGGAGACAAGCCACGCAAACCTCGTACTCCCAGCGTCCGCAAATTTGAACAGATCGAATGTCCGCTTTGTGGCCAAGGTAATCTGATAAAAGGTAACACCGCTTTCGGATGTAGCCGTTATCGTGAAGGTTGTACCTTGCGGTTGAACTTTTCAGAATATCCTGAGACCCTGACTCCCGCAAAACTAAAGAAACTATTGGTTACAAATAAGAAAAAGTAAAATGGCAAAACAACAGTCGCTACCGGTCAATTTGAAAACAACGTAGCGGCTGTTGTTCTTATTAATCGTTGCAAAGGCAGAATGAAAAAGGAGAGGAGTAAAAACGGCTCAATTTAAGCATCCTGCTCAAGATCAAAAAAACGCGTAAAACAATTTTACATAATAGTGATTATGGGCATATATTTATTTCTGATTCATTTCAAGACTCCAGACTTTTTCTTGATATGTGTGGAATTAAAGGTCTAACTATAAAAACTCTCGCTCATATCAATGACCTGAGATTTTTTTGCTTTTGATTAAATCTATTATTTCAAAAAGCATCTGATCTTTAAGTATCCATAATGTCACACCATACACGGTAATTCCAACACTAAATCCTATAATCAATCGTCCGAGATCTGACATCGGGAATGTCTGGCTGAGATATATTGCAATGCCCATAACCGTGGTGGCTGTTATCACTTTCCATTTAATCAGCTCTGAGATTTTGAACGGATAATATAACCGCCCTAACACTATCTGAATAACCAGTATAGACAATTCAGCGGCAAATGTGGCGATTGCCGCACCTTTAGCCCCCAACGGCGGCATGAGTATGATATTGAGACAAATATTCATAATCGCCCCTCCACTGGCCCCAATAATCAGAAGTTTGACTTTATCCATCGGATAAAGTATCTGAATTCCCATCAGGTTGGTAAGGCTGATAAATACGATTATCGGTGCTGAGATATACAGCACGGGTATAGACTCTGAAAATTCGGGCCCGCAGAATATCATAGTTATTGGGCCGGCAAGCAGCATAAGCCCGACAGTAATCGGCAATGCGAGAGTCATTGTCAGATTGAGAGACTTGTTTATGACCGATGAAAAACTTTCCATATCACCGGATTTTATAAGGTGGGAGCAACGCGGCAATAGCACTGTACCCAATGATGTGATCAGAGTGAGACAGATATTGGATATTTTATTTCCGGCAGTAAAAAAGCCTACAGCTTCGTCTCCGCTAATGAATCCGAGCATGACTGAGTTCAGCAGTAAGTATAGGCTTGTGATCAGATATAAAGCAAAGATTTTTAGCGCCGGGCGAAGATGGCTGATAATCTGCAAATCTTTAAACTCGATGTCTTTGACTGATATATATTTTCTAAGATGAATAAAGTTTGCGATATAGTTGCCGACAGTTGTACCGACCATAACAAAACCGTAAGCTATCAGATCGGATGATGATCTGACAAAGGCAAACAGCGACAATGCCGCCAAGGTTCTGATAGCGATTGCACGTATGGTTATAAATTTAAAATCTTCAATGCCCTGATAGAACCATTCCGATCCGATGGAGGTGAAAAATATCGACAGACTGAGTATATAAAATAGCGTCTGGTTGCTATGAATCTGAGGTATGAATCTCGCCATTAAGAATACAGCCACATAAGCGCACATGCACAGCATAAGGCTCAACGACAGAATTTCAACCACAAATTTATCTCGTAAGGACTTATTGTCGCGGTGTTTTGCCACTTCCCTGACGGCATATGCCGGAATTCCGAGGGTTGAAAATAGAATTATATATAATATTATTGAGTTCAAAAAGTTAACAGTCCCTATCCCTTCCGGCAGCAGCACTCTTGCCGCATATGGAAAAGTAATGACAGGAAAAACAATTCCGGTAATAGTATTAAGGCCATTAAGGATTATATTTGTCTTGATTGAAGACATTGGTTCCGACAGAAAATTTTAAAATAATACAACCATATATCAACCACGACAAAGGTAGACAAATCGCTTCAATTATGCAAGAAATCCAAAATTCAAATCCTGTTAACACTATTTTTAGCAAATAAACATCATTTTCACGCATTCTAAGCCCGGTGTTGGTTAAATGCTATGCTCTTTTGTTAAGTTGCTTGTATATGAGCTATTATCATATTAAATTTGCATCGAAAACGAAAAAATAACTCCTGAACGTTAACAGAATTAAGACTTCTCAAATACATATACATGAAACAACAACCAAACATGCATTTCTGCTGAATCATTTGAAGACACAACCATTTCTTATCCTTTTCTGAATTTAAAATTACCGCTATTTCCCTTATTCCAAATCAATTGGCAGTTATCACCTCCTGATATACAATCCAGAATCGGGCATAACGTGAGCCCGATCAGATTTTCAGAAGATGAGTTTGAGAAAACGAATACCGATAATTAGAATTGATGATTATAATTTCGAGCGCTCCACTGCGTGATGCAGCGGGCGCTCTTTTGCTGTATACGTCATTGATTCCTTAATGTAAGTGCGGCTACATTCTCCACATGCTGGGTGTGCGGGAACATGTCTACCGGCTGTACTGCCTCAATATCATACTTCTCATGGAGCAATGCCAGATCACGGGCTTGGGTAGCCGGATTGCAGCTGACATAGACTATCCGCTTTGGCTCGGCTTCCAAAATTACTTTGACCACATCATCGTGCATGCCGGCTCTTGGAGGATCGACAATCATCACATCAGGATGTCCGTGTTCAGCTATGAAGTCTGATGTCAATACATTTTTCATATCGCCGGCATAGAATTCTGTATTGTCCAACCCGTTGATGCCGGCATTTATTTTAGCATCGTCAATGGCCTCAGGGACATATTCGATACCGACTACATGCCTGGCATTGCGGGCAACAAAGCAGGCAATTGTACCGGTTCCGGTATAAAGGTCATAGACCAGCTCGTTTCCGGTCAGTTTGGCGAAATCACGGGCCACGCTGTAAAGCCTGTAGGCCTGCCGTGAATTTGTCTGATAGAATGACTTGGGGCCTACTCTGAATCTAAGACCCTCCATCTCCTCTTCAATATATTCCTTACCGCGATAAAGGTGAATGGCCTGATCTGAGATCGTGTCATTGACTTTTGTGTTGACGACATAGAGCAGCGATGTGATTTCCGGGAACTCAGCGGCTACAGCTGATAGCAATGTCCCGATTTTTTCTTCATCGTTTTCGCCGAATACCATTACAGCCATTACTTCTCCGGTAGATGCAATACGTATCATCAACGTACGTAACAGGCCATGCTGCTCCCTTAGGTCATAGAAGGAATAGTCATTGTCCATGCCAAATTTCTTGACAAAAAGTCTCAACCGGTTACCGAGATCATCCTGCAGATGACATTTGTTTATATCCAATACCTTGTCGAAGGCGCCTGATATATGGAATCCTGCTGCCCGGCGCTCCGGGAACTCCTCTCCTGAACGCAATTGATCGAATGTGAGCCACTTTTTGTTTGAGAATGTGTACTCCATTTTATTCCGGTATTCCCAGATTTCTTCTGATCCCAAAATAGGAGTCAGTTCCGGATATGGAATCTTGGCTATGCGCTGAAGAGCGTCCTCAACCTGCTTTTGCTTGCATTTGAGCTGGAATTCATATGGCAGATGCTGCCATCGGCACCCTCCGCATAGAGTGAAGTGTTCGCATTTTGCCTCGACTCGTATTGGAGAGGGCTGTGTCAGACGTTCGATATGTCCCTCCGCATAACTACGCTTTTTACGGTCAATCTTCACATCAGCGATATCTCCGGGAGCACCGAACGGTATGAACACAACCATTTCGTCAACCCGCGCGATGGAATTGCCTTCCGCCGCCACATCCAGTATTTCAACACCGCTTAAAAGCGGCAGATCTTTCTTCTTTCTTGCCATCTGTGTTTGTTTGAATTACTTAACTTACAAAAATTTTCGTCGGCAATTGGGAATAAGAGCCATTTACCGACGAGTGGAGTATTTCAGTAAGTTAGGTTAAGATAATTTCTACAATTATTTATTGTCAAAATTAATATTTATTTCGACATCAATCAATTCGATGAGGTTAATTTAGCACTATTTAACTCTCTGGATGACCGCAGACTTCTGCTCTCTATGCAAACGGAATATAATGAAGACGGTCAATATTGCCGAAGCCAATATGAGCATCGGCGAATCAAGCCCCCATTGATCAATCGAGCTGTCTCCCCCACCCTCTGAGATTTCACCGGACTTCCATGTGGAATAGACCACTATTGAGTTGTTAAAGGCATGTATTATAACCGGCAACCACAAAGACCGGCTCCACCACAACAGATAGCCGAAATAGGCTCCAAGCAATAGTCGCGGAACGAAACCGAAAAACTGCATATGGATGGCACTGAATATGATCGCTGTAATCCAGATCGACAGATGTATGTTAAGTCTTGATGACAAAAATAACTGTTGCAAAGTTCCTCTAAATAAAATTTCTTCGCTTAATCCTGCCAATATTCCGACTATAAGCAAGTCAATGATCAATGAACTTACAGAGCCATCACCCAGAAGTATTTTCACTGAGGCACGGGCTTCATTTTCGTGAAGCCGCATCCAATTTTCTAATCCGGAAAGGCTTTCAGGAAACACAAGACTGTCATTCATCATAACGATCCAGTTCATCAGAGGAATTGAAACCATCATAGCTGTCACAGCTAATATCAATAGCTTCATGGAAGGTGCTGACTCAATTTTCAGGAAATTTGCCGGCAACGAGGAAATCAATACTGCAGTTATCAAAGACGGAAGGATGAATATGACACAGTCCTGGATGACAGTGGCCAGTCTTAAAGCTTTTGTAGTAGGCCCGTTATGAACCACAAACCCAACTATCAGAGATCCAGCCAAGGCACAGGCCGCAAGCACGATGAAAAATAGCAGGAAGCGTTCAGCCGGTTTGAACCGAAGTTGTGGCAACATAATGTAAAACAATCTTAGTTTATTTATCAAGATAAAAAGGATATGTCAGAAGCTTATAAGCAGTTGAATATTCATTGTCCTCATTGCGGATATATAGATTTTCAGTAACACACCGTGTGTTCATATATCTTTCCGGCATGACCTGCCATAAGATTCGCAATGCCTTTTTGCCTCTTCTCGAAAACACTGACGTCATCCGTCGGGATGCAAGGCGATTACATGAAAGAAGCCATTCAATCTCATCTTTTCTGCCATAAGGCGAAATGAAAGCCATCGAGTCTCCAGGCATCACAAGATGCTGTGCTCCAAGGCTTAGCAGCGATTCTATCCCGAATTCTTCTCCATGCCTTGCAAGCGCTCTGATAGTATCAGGAGATCTCAATGGTTCATTGAAAAACGGGGGGTTCGACACAATCAGTAACGGTGACGAGGCTTTGTCAGGGAAAAAAGATGTTATGTCGTTTTGAAAAACTTCGATCCTATTTTTCCACTGTGAAGAATCCACGTTGGACTGGCAGCACTTAATAGCGTCTCCGTCAATATCAACTCCATAGATTCTCGCCTGTGGAGTGCGCTGGGCCATCATCAGGGAGATCAGTCCGGAGCCACATCCGGCATCAACGATGTTCATAGCACCTTCAACATCAGCCCAGCTTCCAAGAAGCACTCCGTCGGTGCCGACTTTCATCGCACATTCAGAATCATCAATCGAAAATTCTTTAAACTGAAACATGATGAAGCTTAATATCCAAATCCGACATTATCCACATATAACGTCAGCCCCTCAGTGCCGACATAAGGTTCTCCGCTACCGGCAGAGAACATGACTATGATGTGTGTCGGGGTGGAATCGGCGGAATCCCAACCTTCTTCAGTGACCGGGACCATTTTCCCCTTTGAGTTACGGGCATAATAGCGGTCATCGCCGCTACGCAGTTGCAGATAATCAGGCACGGGACCTTTTGAACTTAAATCTCCATAGGTCAGCTGAAGACGATGCCCGTTTGTCCAGGAAGCAGTCTTTGAGAAATGTTCTCCTCCTGTTGCCACCCGTTTTGCATGGATATTGCCGTCAGAATCTTCCCATCGGCGCTGAAGAAACACAAATACCACGGCATTGTCATGTCCCGGAAGTTGCTTTTTTGAGCTGAATCCTGTAGACTTTACACGATAGTTGACATTCGGCATGTCTACCTTATAGTCAAAGACCAGTGATTTAGGCTGTTTGGAAAACGGTATGCCCATTTCCATTTTCGAATATGGATTTTTTGTTGATGTAACCGGTTCAAACATTTTACCAAGAAACATCGAGCCGGCAACCATAACATCCATGTTGATCAGACCGAGCACTTTCACTTTCTCGATCTGAGTGCAGAGTTTCGCGCATTTGTTTTTAGCCGAACGATCCGCAGGATAAACCGCATTAGAAGTTTTGACAACGCCTGACACTTTAGCATAGACATTGCTCGTGGCCCACGGCGAGCCGCCAAGATTTGAATAGGGTTTGTTGCCCTCGATTGTCTGTGTCGGGCCTATCTCATATATAGTCTTGTCATGTCCGCCTATCACAGCCGATTCGTGTATGTGGCGTGTGACCCAGTTGGAGAAATCACCATATTTGATATGCTCCACCGTCTGGGCTGAGACAAAAGAAGCGCCGACAACAGCGGATAAGCTCAAAAGTATGCATCTTAAATTTGTCATTTTCATATTAATCATAGTTGTAACGCTTTAATAGCATAACATGCACTCGTTTAATTTGTTTACGCAAAGAGAGTTCTGAATGCCTCCTCGACCTTTGCCACTTCAACAATTTTAATTCCAAGGCCGGAAGTGTCTATGCCCTTGAGATTGTTGCGTGGGATGATAATAGTTTCCATTCCAAGCTTTTCAGCTTCGCGTATCCGCTGTTCGATGCGGCTGACAGGGCGAACTTCTCCAGACAGCCCGACTTCTCCAGCCATACAGATACGGTTCGGGATGGTTATATCTACATTGGAAGAAAGAATCGCACAGATGACAGCGAGATCCAGCGACGGATCGTTGACTTTCAGGCCTCCGGCTATATTAAGAAATACATCCTTTGCCGCAAGCTTGAACCCGACCCGTTTTTCAAGCACAGCCAAGAGCATATTCATGCGTTTTGAGTCGAAACCGGTCACCGAACGCTGCGGAGTGCCGTAGGCCGCAGTACTGACCAATGCCTGCACCTCGATAAGAAATGCTCTGACACCTTCCATCGTCACCCCGATAGATATTCCGGAGAGTTCCTCGTCATTCTGCGAAAGGAACATTTCCGAGGGGTTGGATACTTCTCTGAGTCCTCGCTGACACATCTCATAGACGCCTAACTCGGCTGTAGATCCGAAACGGTTTTTAATGGACCTCAGAATCCGGTATATATTCTGGCGGTCTCCTTCGAACTGCAGCACAGCATCGACAATGTGCTCAAGCACTTTCGGGCCTGCAATGCTGCCTTCCTTGGTTATATGCCCTATCAGCAATACCGGAACGGAAGTTTCTTTTGCGTATTTCAGCAGTTGGGCGGCACATTCCCTTACCTGAGAGACACTTCCGGCTACTGACTCTATAGCGTCCGAGGCTATTGTCTGTATCGAATCGACCACAACAAGTCCTGGATCAACATCTTCAATGTGATCCTTTATATTCTCAAGAGAAGTCTCACAGACTATATATACATTGTCATTCGGACGCCCGATACGGTCTGCCCGCATTTTCAACTGTTTCGCGCTTTCTTCACCGGAGATATACAGTATTTTTCTGGACCGTATCGAAAGTATGTTCTGAAGCACAAGCGTGGATTTCCCGATTCCAGGCTCTCCACCTATAAGCACAAGGCTTCCGGGCACCAGACCGCCGCCGAGAACACGGTTAAGCTCTCCACTCGGCATTTTGATGCGGGCCTCATCGCTGGTTTCTATCTCATGAATTAGCTGAGGCCTTGTCCTCGTCTGTTTCAGCTTGACAGGAGTGAGCGAACGAGATTTTTTGTCATCTGACACTATCCGCTCCTCTACCATAGTGTTCCATTCGCCGCAAGCCGGACATTTTCCCTGCCATTTTGACGATTCGGCGCCACAACTTGTGCAGAACCACGCTGTCTTATTACCTTTCATCAATTATAAACTATTGCTTAAGAGGCCAGAGACAAGCCCCTGATGTTTCAGTGTCAGATTTTCAAATTCCTCTAAACTTAGCCAGAGTGATGGCTGTGGCTATAGCCGCATTCAGAGATTCTCCTGTCGGCTCGCCTTCCGGATATGATGGTATCAACAGGCGGTCTGTAACAGATTTTTCCACCTCAGCCGAAATTCCGTTGCCTTCATTCCCTATGACAATGACTCCTGTATCTGTCAGCTTGGCATCGCTGATGCTGTCACCATCCAGAAATGTGCCATATACACGCATAGCGCCACTTGCCACGATCATTTCAGTGAGATCGCCATAATGAAGTCTGACTCTTGATATCGACCCCATTGTAGCCTGTATCACTTTCGGACTGTAACAGTCAACAGTCCCTGTCCCGCATAATATGTCGCGTATGCCGAACCAGTCGGAAACACGTATGATAGTACCGAGATTTCCGGGATCCTGAATGCCGTCAAGAGCAAGGACAAGATTTTTCTGCGCGATACCATTCCCCAGATGCAACTCTGGAATATCATAAACCGCAATGACCTCTGTCGGAGTGACAAGGCTTGACATTTTTGCAATTTCTGATCCGGCACATTCTACTATAACCGAACCAGAAAGCTCTCTGCAGTCACGCCTGTTTGCAGCCAGCCAGTCTTTGGTAGCAAACAGATGACGCACGTTAAAAAACGGAAGTGTGTCGAGTACGCATTTGGAACCTTCTGCTTTGAAGGCCTGCTCGCGCCGACGGTGTTTCCGCTCATCAAGTGATTTGATCTGACGGCTGAGATTATTTGTGAGAACTGACATATTGAATTATCAAAATATTTTCAAAGTTAGGTATTTTTATAAATATACGCAAAAGGGCAGCCGAATGAAAGAGCAAATTGGATATTTTGACTAATTTTGCAGCTGATAAGCCACTCATCGCAGTTGCTTAATATCGAATTTGGGAACGGTCTCCTATCCAGGAGTCAAAATCTCAGAGATTGTTTAGAAGTTGTTAAAAAACAAGAGTTAAAATATGCTCTCAACATTATATGCACAGACATTCGGTGTAGACCATTACAAAATCCGTCCTCTTACCAAAGCCGGCAGCAACCGCCAGTATTTCCGCATCTCCGGCCCACGTACTGTTGTTGGAGTCATTGGAACATCTGCCATTGAAAACAATGCGTTCATATATCTGTCCGCCCACTTCTCCTCAAAAGGGCTGCCGGTACCAAAGGTCATTGCAGTGTCAGATGACAGACTGTGTTATATCCAGGAGGATCTTGGTGACAGTTCCCTATTTGAAATGCGCGAAGATATACCCTTATTAAAGCAAACAATTGCCATATTGCCGGATTTCCAATACAAAGGGGCCGACGGGATGGATTTCAACAATTGTTATCCGGTAGCGGCATTTGACAGTCAAGCCATCCTGTGGGATCTGAACTACTTCAAATATTGTTTCCTGAACACAACCGGTGTGCCTTACGATGAAAGACGCCTTGAATCAGAGTTCAGACTGATGGCAACACGTCTGGCCCATTCAGGGAAGCCGACATTCATGTATCGCGACTTCCAAAGTCGCAACGTCATGATCAAAGACGGAGCTCCGTACTTCATCGACTTCCAGGGCGGCCGGAAAGGACCTGTAGAGTATGATCTTGTCTCTTTCATCTCTCAGGCCCGTGCGGCATTCACTCCCGAAGTCAAGGAAGAGCTGATTGAGACATACCTCCAATCCGCATCACGCTATGTGAGCGGAATTGACAGCGGACTTTTCCGGGAGCGTCTTCACGAATATGAACTGCTGCGCAACCTGCAGGTGCTTGGTGCTTACGGCTTCCGTGGAAAATTCGAACGCAAGCCTCATTTTCTGAAAAGCATCCCGCTTGCACTGGCCAATCTTCAGAATCTACTTGCAACAGGGAATGACACCTATCCTTACCTGACTGAGATATTGGCCGCCATGCTTGAACAAGAGTCAATCGATTCGATTACGGAGGAGGTTCGTCCGAGCTTACTGACAGTCCATGTAAGCAGCTTTTCCTATAAAAAAGGCATCCCGAAAGATTATTCCGGCAACGGAGGTGGATTCGTGTTTGATTGCCGCGGCATGGAAAATCCGGGCAGATATGAGGAGTATAAGAGCAGAACGGGTCTTGAGAAACCGGTGATTGACTTTCTTGAATCAAAGGGTGAAATACAGACATTCATGGAAAACTGTTATGGCTTGGTGGATCCGTCAGTGGAATGTTACGACCGTCGCGGGTTCACCTCTTTGGCGGTAAATTTCGGCTGTACCGGCGGCCAGCACCGTAGTGTCTATGGAGCCCAGCATATGGCTGAACATATAAAGACAAAATTCCCGCATGTCAACGTCCGCCTCACACACCGTGAGCAAAATATAGATTGCACATTATGAAAGCCTTCATTTTTGCAGCCGGGCTTGGTACACGTCTTGGCACGATCACGCAGACAATGCCGAAAGCGCTTGTTGAGGTCGGAGGCGAGCCTATGCTTAAAAGAGTTATCCTTAAACTCAAGGACTCAGACATCAGACAGATCGTTGTCAACGTTCATCATTATGCCGACAAGATAATTGATTACCTTAAGAGCAATGACAATTTCGGACTTGACATATCCGTCAGCGACGAACGCGATGCTCTTCTTGATACCGGCGGAGGCTTGCTTAAAGCCAAGGGTCTGCTTGGAACAGATAGCCAGATACTGCTTCATAACGCCGATATACTGACTGATTTCAATCTTAAGGAAATGATAGCCCATCATCAGTCTTCTCAGGCAGATGTGACTTTGCTTGTGGCTGACAGACAGACATCCCGTTATCTGCTTTTCGATAATTCCATGCAGATGAAAGGATGGACAGACATCAGGTCCGGTGAAATCCGAAGTCCGTGGAATTCGGAAGAAATTGCCGGATGCCGGAATCTCGCCTTCGGTGGAGTCCATATTGTCAATCCTTCGGTATTCCCGTTTCTGGCAAAATTCAGTAATGACCCAAAATTCTCGATCACACCATTCTACACATCATCATGCAAAGATCTCAGGATTTGCGGCTTTATGCCCGATGAGTCCTATAATTGGATTGATATTGGAAAACCGGATGCGCTTAAGGCCGCTCAAAATATTGTTTGAGAACATTGGCGGAAAGTTCCGGCGGGGTATTGACTGCCAGAAGGGCCGGCTTCCTATTTTCCGCTACAAATGCAGCGAGCGCCTTCTCCAGTTCTGTTGACGAAGAGGCATCAAAAAAAGCAAAGCCATATCCAGCAGCAAGGTCTTTCAGCGGCAAGCGCGTTCCGACAGCCAGAAATTCTTCCATCTCCGGCAAATCTGAGGTTGAGGAAATGAACCGGAATATACCGCCGCCGCTATTGCACAATACAATCATCTTGAATTTCGGAGAGATCAAAAACGATGACAGAGCGGCGATATCGTATTGGAAACTCATATCACCGCTGATCAGCAGAGTCACCCCACGGTAGATCACTGAGGCTCCGAGCGCCGTGGATGTACATCCGTCTATCCCGCTCACCCCACGGTTGCATTCACTCCGATGCAGATGCGAACAATCCATCAGTTGTGCATAGCGGACCGCCGTGCCGTTTGAAAGATGAAGATTCCAATGACGAGGGATGTGGGATACTATATGCGAGAACGCCGATAGATCACACCAGGGGGCATTTCTTACATATTCATTGTGAGAAGCTGTTGCCTGTCTGTAGATTTCATGCCATTCGGTAGAATAGTCGCACGGAGTTTTGTAAATCTGCAATGCAGATGCTAATTGGCGCAAAAAAACGGCAGCTTCCATCTCTATGCGCAATGAAAGATGCTTGAAACAGTCAACGGTGACGTGTGACAGACCAACGTGCCAGTGTTCCACTCCTTTGTCCATTGAGCGGATCCACTCTTTGACATGTCGTGACACGAGTGCACCTCCAGCCGTTATCACCACGTCCGGCTGAAGTTTTTTCCAATCGTTAGCCGACAAAATTCTCAGCGTCATGTCTATCCTGGAGATGAACGATGGTGAATGGAGATTGGCTATCGACTCAGTCATCACAACAACATTCGGCAACGCGGAAAGTTTCATCAAAGCCCGGTTGAGGCGTTCGTCCGGTTGATGGAAACCGATAATGATCAACACTCTTTTCGGAGAGGCAAGCTTCTCCCCCAGCCTGCGTGCCTCCGGAGTCGCCAGTTCGAATGGCGGAGTAAGCTGACGGATCACACGGCTATCTCCAGCCTTGAATTCGGCCGTCCTGTTCAGTGGCGCATCAAGTCTGACATTAATATGCACCGGTCCTTTGCGACCGCTGACCGCCTCGATCAGCGCATCATTGATCAGACGGTTACACACCCATTCGCCGTTCTCAAATTCAAGATGGGCGCCAAGGTCGCAACTGCGTTTGACATAGGGCGCAAGAGCGTTTTGCTGCCACAAAGTCTGCGAATCATCCTGGTCAATCCATTCTTCCGGCCTGTCTGCTGAAATAACGATTAGCGGCACTCCTCTGTAGAAGGCTTCGGCCACCGCTGGTGCATAATTCAGCAAGGCTGTCCCGCTTGTACACACCAAGGCTACCGGACATCCGCTCTCGATTGCCATTCCCAAGGCTATGAACGCAGCCGAGCGCTCGTCAATGACTACGTGATGTCTCAACTCGTTTCTGCGGACAATGGCGACAATTAAAGGCGAATTACGGCTTCCGGGAGAAAGCACCACATCCTTAATGCCATGAGCCACAAAAAGATCCGCTAAGATATTACATGAGAGTTTGTCGGTAGTAATCATTGTCTGCCTGTCGGATTTGTAATTGTTCGAGGTGCAAATTTACAAAATATTATTTCCGGGGCATGACAAATTAGGCCGTAATGTGTTAATTTTGCAGACACAAATAATCATCAGTATGTATATCGCATCTCAGAAACATAAAGAAAACATAGCGGAATATCTGTTGTATATGTGGCAGATCGAAGATATTATCCGTGCCAATGGCCTTGACATTGAGAAGATCGAAAAAAATGTCATTGACAAGTTTCAGCTTGACCCGGCCCAAAAGAAAGAAATGACTGAATGGTATGAGTCGCTGATTGACATGATGCGCCGTGAGAATGTTGAGAAAAGCGGACATCTTCAGCTCAACAAGAATGTGATCATACAGCTGACCGACCTTCATCTCGCCCTTCTGAAAGATCCTCGTTTCCCGGAATATACGGCTGAATTCTACAAAACACTTCCATACATCGTTGAACTGAGAGCCAAATCCGGCGAAAAACCGACCGGAGAAATTGAGACTTGTTTCAATGCTCTTTACGGAATGCTTATGCTCAGGCTCCAAAGCAAAGAAGTGACTGCCGAGACCCGCCAGGCCATAACTCAGATAAGCCGTTTCCTTGCCCTCCTGTCAAAAGATTATCATCTTGACCGGGAGGATAAACTCTTCCCCCCGGATCAAGAGTGACAATTATTGATTAACCATAGATTTTTATTTTGGTACTGCGGCTTTGACCACTTCAGTCAGAGTCGGATGTGCATGCACGGCTGTAGAGATCGCCGAGGCTTTTAGTCCGGCAGTCATTGCTGTAGCGACTTCCTGCACCAGATCGGCGGCGTGCGCTCCACAGATATGACAGCCAAGAAGTTCATCAGTTTCTGAGTCTGCAATTATTTTAACCAGTCCGTCCGGCTCACCCATAGCCAATGCCTTGCCGTTTGACCGGAACATTGCTTTGCCGATCTTAATCTGACGACCGGCGGCGACACACTGTTCTTCCGTGAGTCCGACCATCGCGCATTCAGGCTGGGTAAATACCGCCGCAGGTATTACGTCGGTCAGTTTTGCCTTACCTAAAGCCACAAGTCCGTGCATATATGCAGCATGGGCGAGCATACAGCGGCCGTTTACATCTCCGATGGCATAGAGTGTCACATTTTCAGGCGCCGTTCCATCAAACGTCACTTTCATGTTGTCATCGACAGCTATTGCGCCACGTTCGAATTTCACACCTGTCTCCTCAAGACCTTCGGGTATAACAGGTCGACGGCCCACTGCCATCAATACCTGTTCGGCTTCTACGGCCTTTGATTTACCCTTGGTTTCGTATTCCACAGTTACTCCCGGTTTGATGGCTGTTACCTGCGCGGATGTAACGATTTCAATTCCTCTCCGTTTGAGAGAAGTCCTTAGGCGTTTGGCGATCTCGGCATCAAACGGAGGCAATATTTCCTTGCAATATTCCAGCACCGTCACTTTGACACCGAATGCTGAAAATATCGAAGCTAATTCCATCCCTATGACCCCGCCACCTATTATAATAAGGCTCGACGGAAGTGTCTGAATTGACAAAATTTCGTCACTTGACAAGGCGAGTTCTTTGCCGGGAATATCAAGCACTGCCGGGCGTGAACCGGTAGCGACAATGATTTCATGGGCGGTATAGCTTTCTCCATTCACCTCCACAGTAGAGGCAGATATGAATTTCGCTTCGCCACGGATCACCGTCACATCCTTGAGCACCATTCCCACGCTTTCTCTGAGGCCGGCAAGAATTTCATCTTTGCGGGCCATGATGCGTGGCAGATCAATCACCGGCTCTCCGGCTGATATGCCGAATTCCGATGAATTGCCTACCGTCATGGCAACTTCGGCCGAACGACACAGGGCCTTCGTCGGGATACAACCGCGGTTAAGACAAGTGCCGCCAAGTTCGTCACGCTCAATTACTGCTACCCTACGGCCGAGGGCGGCTGCCTCGGCGGCTGCTTCATAGCCGCCGGGGCCTGCCCCTATTACGATCAAATCAAAATTTTCCATAGCGCAGTCAGAGTTCAGCGTAAGTCACTACAGGATTCAGAGCCGCAGCCGTGTCATCCGGTTTGCGAATCGGAGTTTCCAGCGGTGCTGCTTTAACCGTTTCAGGATCTTCTGCTGCTTCACGGGCTATCTCCCGCATCACACCGACAAATTCATCCAGCGTCTCTTTGCTTTCGGTCTCTGTCGGCTCGATCATAAGTGATTCATGGTAGAGCAGCGGGAAATAGATTGTCGGAGCATGGAAGCCATAATCGAGTAAGCGCTTGGCGACATTAAGAGTAGTCACTCCTGTCGATTTGTCGGCCAACCCGTCAAACACGAATTCGTGTTTGCAGACACGGTCGATCGGCAGCAGATACAGATCTCGCAGGCATTCCTTGACGTAGTTTGCATTGAGTGTCGCAAGCGGGCCTGCCATTTTCAGCCCATCGGCTCCCAGTGAAAGTATATATGCCAAAGCCCTGAGCTCTACAGCAAAATTGCCGAGCCACGCCGAAATGCGGCCAAGAGCATTCGGCCCCTTCTCTGTCCCGAAATCAAGTTCGAACAACGCATCTCCTCCTCCCGGCTGACGTCTGACCACTCGCGGATTCGGGAGGAACTGTTCCAGGCCGGCTCTTACGCCGACAGGCCCTGCGCCTGGGCCACCGCCTCCGTGGGGAGTTGAGAATGTTTTGTGGAGATTTATGTGCATAACATCAAAGCCCATATCTCCTGGGCGGGCCACTCCAAGCAATGGGTTGAGGTTGGCTCCGTCATAATACAACAGAGCGCCACATTCATGCACAATCTTTGCAATCTCCGGAATATTATGTTCGAAAATGCCAACTGTATTCGGATTGGTCATCATAACAGCGGCCACAGTATCGTCAAGAAGAGCGTGCAGAGCATCGACATCAACCGTGCCGTCTGCAAGGCTTTTGACTTCTACAACTTTCAGGCCGGCTACAGCCGCTGATGCCGGATTGGTGCCATGAGCCGAATCAGGCACAATCACTTTAGTCCTTTTCAGATCTCCGCGGCTTTCATGATAGGCACGGATAACCATCAGGCCGGTGAGTTCACCGTGAGCGCCGGCATAGGGATTCAATGTAAATTCAGCCATGCCGCCAATTTCACTCAACATCTTCTGGAGTTCATAATAAGCTTCAAGCGCACCCTGAACGGTAGCCGACGGCTGGAAAGGATGAAGAGCACTGAATGCGGGCAGTGATGCCATCTCCTCATTGATCTTTGGATTATACTTCATAGTGCATGATCCAAGCGGATAAAAACCGGTGTCGACACCAAAGTTGTTGGTCGACATGTTGTTGTAATGTCTGACAACACTCGGTTCGTCTACTTCAGGAAGTTCAGGCGCGTTTTCTCTAAGAAGATTCGCCGGCAGAGAGGCTAAAGCATCGTCACATCCGTTTTTTGACAGATAATAGCCCTGACGTCCCGGACGAGAGAGCTCAAAAATAAGCTTGCCGTAATATTTTTTATTCATAGCAGTGGAACGTCATTTCAGTCATTTATATTCCTATTTTCAGCAAATGAAGGCAGAGTCGCTTTTGAGAACGTCTCGGCGCGCCAGATATAGCGGTCGATCTCTTCACGGGTACGTGTCTCAGTTACGCATACCAGAAGTTCATCATCAGCAAGCATCACGCCAGGCAGACAGCCACATGAAGTGCAAACCTCCATAAAATCAATCAATTTGACCTCCCCTTTGAATTTAACCGTAAATTCATTGAGGAACGGTTTGTCTGGATACTTCAGTTCAAACGCTCCGGTTTCAACAAGCTTCTTTGCAAGATAGTGAGCGCCTGCGGCTGAAATTTCATTTACCTCACGCAGCCCTTTAGCGCCCATCAGTGACAGGTAGACTGCGGCATAAAGAGCCATCAATCCCTGATTGGAGCAGATGTTGGAAGTTGCCTTATCGCGTCTGATATGCTGCTCGCGAGCCTGGAGTGTAAGCACAAATACCCGCCTTCCGTCGGCATCAGTCGTCGCTCCTACTATTCGACCCGGCAGTTTGCGGATGAGAGCTTTAGAACAACACATGTATCCTAAATACGGGCCTCCGAAATTCAACGGCATGCCTAATGACTGGGCCTCGCCGGCCGCAATGTCAGCACCCCATTCTCCGGGTGTACGGATCACGCCCAAGACAGAAGCCGGAGCAGTCATTATCAGAAGAGCCTTGGCTGCATGGACCTTATCGGCAAATCCGGTATAGTCTTCCAGAATACCATAGTAGTTTGGTGTGGCTACGATCACTCCGGCTACATCTCCAGCATTCAGCATCTCCTCCATGACGGCAATATCAGTCACGCCATCTTTTTCCGGAATTGTATCGACAGTCACGCCATGATAATGCGCATAAGTATTGATCACCTCGCGATATATCGGGTTGACTGTAGCCGAAACAAGTACCCGGTTCCGTTTGCGGGCATGAGCCACCGCCATAAGCATAGCCTCGGCGACTGCAGTAGTGCCGTCATACATTGATGCGTTCGATACCTCCATGCCGGTCAGTTGGGTCATCATTGACTGATATTCGAAAATGTATTGCAACGTGCCCTGTGAGATTTCCGGCTGATATGGAGTATAGGCAGTCAGGAATTCCGACCGAGAGAGGATCGACTGAATCACAGCGGGAGAATAGTGGTCGTAGAATCCGGCTCCTGCGAAGCAGGTCAAAGGCTGGTTTTTAATGGCCAGTCCTTCAAAAAAGTCACGCACCTCTTTTTCGCTCATCTGAGGTTTCAGATCATAACCACGCTTCAGCTTAAGCGAATCAGGCACATCGCTGTATAGATCTTCCAGACCCTCCATGCCGCAACGCTTGAGCATTTCGGCGATGTCAGCTGATGTATGTGGAAAATATCGGTGTCCCATAGTTTTATTTTTCAGCTTCGCAGTGAGCTTTGTATGCCTCTTCGTCCATCAGACTATCCAACTGTGACAAATCGGTAAGTTCAACTTTGATAATCCAGTTGGCCATCGCATCTTCGTTGATCAGACGTGGATTGTCGGAAAGTTTTTCATTTGCTTCAAGTACTTCGCCGCTGACAGGAGCAATAAGGTCACTGGCAGCCTTGACACTTTCAACAGCTCCGAAATCTTCTCCGGCTTCAATCTCGTCACCCTCGTCGGGCATATCGACATAAACTACATTGCCAAGCGCATGCTGCGCGTAGTCGCTGATGCCGATATAGCCAATATTGCCGTCAACTGTAATATATTCATGTGTGGGAGAATAATATGTCTTGCTCATGATTGTGGTTGTTTTAGAATATGTGATTATTAAAAATGATTATTAATTATTTCTTGTATGATTTTTTATAGAACTTCTTTGCTGTCACGCGAGCTGGGAATGTCTTGCGGCGCACACGCACTTTAAGTTCACTGTCTTTAACAGCATACGGGGTGGCTATTAGGGCTGCCGCAATGCTCTTATCCACGGAAATGCCGCGGTAACCGGTGGTAACATAGCCTATGACATCGTCTTTGTCATTGAGCACCTCGCACCCGTGGCGGGCAATAGCACGGTCAAGAATCTCCAGTCCGACCAGCTTACGCGGAGCACCTTCAGCTTTCTGACGGGCTACCACATCACGACCTATGAATTCGGGCTTGTCGAGCTTTACAAACATAGAAAGACAGGCTTCGACCGGAGTTATGTCATCAGCCAGTTCATCACCGTAAAGAGGCAAACCGACTTCAAAGCGCAGGGTATCACGACAGCCAAGCCCGCAAGGCGCCGCCTTACCGGACTCCATGAGAATATCCCACAGTCTGACAATCGTGTCATGATCGGCATAGATCTCAAATCCGTCTTCACCGGTATAACCAGTGCGGCTCACAATCATATGTTTGCCGTCATATTCCGATTCAAGAAAGGTATAGAACACAAGTTCCTTACAGTGAATGCCGAGCACTTCTTCCATTACAGATTCCGCATCCGGCCCCTGTACTGCAAGTTCGCCATAATTTTCGCTGACATTGTCAACTGTAACATCAAATGAGGCGGACTGCAATTTGATCCAATCAACATCCTTGTCAATGTTTGAAGCATTGATCACCAGCAGGAAATTATTCTCTCCACGCTTATACACGAGCAGATCATCGACAACACCACCGTCATGATTCATCATCATGCCATATAATATGCCGCCGTCAGGCAGCCCGGCCACATCATTTGTGAAAATATAATTGACAAATTTTTCGGCTTGCGGACCTGTGACAAACACTTCGCCCATATGGGAGACATCAAACACTCCACACGCTTCTCGCACGGCGTTGTGCTCTTCGATAATTCCTTTATACTGGATCGGCATGTCGAATCCGCCGAAAGGACTCATTTGTGCTCCGAGAGCAACATGCCGGTCATGTAGACATGTCTTTTTAAGATCTTCCATTTTAAACAATGTTTTGATTAGGTTTTTCAGAATATAAGGTTAACAATCTGTCTGGATGTCAATGCGGGAATAATATCCCGGATTTCGATTGTGTCAAGCAATTTTAAAACCGCCTCCCGATCGAACGGGCACCCGACAAGCAGATTTTTCAATACCGTTGATGCATCGGTGTTCTCAAGATAATCTCCGGTCATTTCGAAATCAGAAATCAGGCCGTGAGAAACAGAAAGGTCAATGCATATTTCTCCCACTCCGTCAATACGTTCACTTATCTGAAGCGATCCTTTGGGATTTTTGCCTCTCAGCCATGATTCGGCATAATATTCCTGCTCTATTTTTTCAATCTCTTTCAGATCATCTGCGGTAAGAGTCAGCACATTTCCTCCCATTGGGACTGTGTGCAATACATGATCAAGAAAATTTGAGATTGAAAGTTCGGGCAACTTCTCTTTTATGGTAGTCACACGGCTACGTGTTGATTTCACCCCGTGAGACGACATTTTCTTGTGAGACGGAGTAAGAGCATTTCCCATTAGAACCGGATCATAGTCATACAGCATTGTGCCATGCACTATGCTTCTGCCGGGAATATGATAATATGAATTTCCGGACACTTTCTGGTCTCCGATAAGTATGTCATTGCGGCTGTTGTCTGACGCGTCAAGACCCAGCATCCTGAGAGAGGCCACAACCATAGAAGTGTATTTCCCGAAGGTGCCACAAACATCGTCTGACGATGTGATATACGAAAACATTATGTTATTCATATCGGCGACTACAGCACCCCCACCGCTTTTGCGGCGGACAATTTCCACTCCGGCATTCCGGCAGAAGTCAACATTGACTTCTTTTGCCATCTGCTGGTTGCGCCCTATGATAACGGTGGGCTTCACCTGCCATGCAAAAAAGAAATCTCTGTCAGGATATTTTCTTGCAAGATATTCCTCTTCAGCCAAATAAAAGGCAAGGCGTCGAGGCTCGGAGTCATTGATTACGACAAGATCCATAAATAGTGATTCATGTATATTAGCGACCTCAGAAATGTGGTCACAGCAAAGGTAGTGAAATTTGTGAATACTCCAAGCCTCATGCAAAAAAATATTCAATCCGTATCTGACAATCATGAATTATTAGGTCCGGTCAACAATAAATAGTCCCGCAAAAGCGTTGGACTAATAACTCACTTCAATATTGCACGATCACAAAAGGTACATGCCTATGGATAAAAATTCTACTCCTCCAACCGTTACTCTAATCTCATCTTCTCAGCAGAAATCTCCCCCTTGTCCAAAAAACGAAACTCTTGCAAAAATCCGTCAGTTTGCGCGGGCTTATTCGTTTGCATCAACATCGAACCGCGCTCTTGGGAATTTAGTGTTGAACTGAAATCATGACAATCATAATTCTTGTATTGCTGGTCTTCATCGCTGGTGGAGCCGCAGTCTATTTTGCACTTGTTTTTCGCCGTTTAGAGCAGGAATCCAGAATGTGCGAGCAGGGAAACATGGCCTTAAGACTGGAGTGTGAGAAAATTAAAATCGAGTCTTCATCCCGGATTGAGTCTCTTAACACCACACTGACAGATCTTAAAGCAGCAAATGAGGGGCTCATGTGCAGGCTTGACGAAGCCGTCGCCAAAACAACCGTTGTCAAGGAAGAGAATTCGGCGTTGAGCGCTCGTATAGAAATGCTGCTGGCAGAAAAAGCTGAAACCGAAAAAAACAGGGCCGAGCAGGAACAGATTTTTGAAAACAGATTTAAAAATCTCGCCAACGACATTCTCAGACAGAATACCACAGATCTGAAAACGCAGAATGAGGAGAAACTGCGTGAAATTCTCCAGCCTCTCCACTCCAACATTGAAGAATTCCGCAAGACAGTCACAGAGACATACAACAATGAAGCCCGTGAGCGCTTTTCACTTTCAGAACGCATAAAAGATCTGGTAAGTCTCAACCAGTCTATCTCCCGACAGGCTCAGGAACTGTCAGAAGCCCTTCGCGGTGACAGCAAAGTGCAAGGTGACTGGGGTGAAATGGTGCTCGAATCCATACTCGAAAAATCAGGATTGCAGAAAAATGTCGAATATTTCATCCAGGCAAGTACTGATGAGACCGGGAACACTCTGCGGAATGAAGACGGTACGCTACTGCGTCCGGACGTTGTTGTCCGTTATCCAGACAAACGCTTTGTAGTGATTGATTCCAAAGTATCGCTCACCGCATTTGTAGACTATGCCAATGCCACTGATGATGAAAGCCGGCAGATTGCCTCAGTGAAGCATGTACGTTCCGTACGGAAACATATTGACGAACTCGCCAGAAAACGTTATCAGGATTATGTGGGTGATGCAAAACTCGACTTCGTCATGATGTTCATTCCCACGGAACCGGCCTATATCGCCGCCATGCGTCTTGAACCTACACTCTGGCAGGAAGCTTATGACAAAAATGTGCTGATCGTATCACCGACACATCTTGTTTCCGGCCTGAAACTCATAGCGCAGTTATGGAGTCGCGACCGCCATACGCGCAATGCCATCACCATCGCTGAGGAGGCAGGCAAGATGTACGACAAATTCGCGGATTTCACCAAAGACATGGAGAAAATAGAAAAAGCCCTCGGATCAACCAGAAAGGCTTTTGACGATGCCATGACAAAATTAAGCTGCGGAACAGGAAACCTTGTCACCAGGGCGCAGAATCTTCAAAAGTTAGGCGTAAAGGCCAACAAGCAGATTGCCGCATCCATTGACCGCAACAGACTTTCCGAAGAAGATTGATATCCGACGGACAAATTCCCGGCTGCAATCCGAAGCCGATGACAAGAAACTATTTTACAGACAAATTCGCGGATGCCCGGTCAAATATCAGGCACCCGCGAATTGCTTTTTCAGTCCGGCAGTTTACTCTTTAACCGAAAATCCGGCCTCATAGATCGCCTCGCGGACAGTGTTGGCGTCAACATCGCCTTCAACCACTGCCTCTCCCGAACCGAGATCCACGGTTACAGACTGAACGCCCTTAAGATTTAAGATAGCTTTCTTTACAGATGCCTGACAGTGACTGCAAGACATTCCTTCAATGATATAAACCTGTTTCATATTACTTGCATTTGTGTTAAGATTATGCTGATGGTCTATTTTGCAATTGTGCTGTCTGATTCCTGAATAAACGAGCAGACACAACAGCAATAGGCTGCACATGCTTTCAAATATTCCGAAAGTATGGTGGCAATGAGGTGACAGATGCGACACAGAAGGCATGAACCACTCGCGTGGAAGCAGATAATCAATCGCAAGTCCGAAAAGAATGGCTGTTAAAACCACCGAGCCGACATATATATATGTGCTTTTACGCCCGATTGTCTTTGACAGAATCATCATGGATGCGAAATTGGCTGCCGGCCCGGCCATCAGAAGCAC
Source organism: Duncaniella muris (assembly GCF_003024805.1). GTDB lineage: Bacteria > Bacteroidota > Bacteroidia > Bacteroidales > Muribaculaceae > Duncaniella > Duncaniella muris. Next base: position 67,210 of record NZ_PUEC01000004.1, on the reverse strand, counting down.
AAAACCGACTCCGGGTGTCAGACCTTTGGCTATAAGAGACAAAGCGATAGGAATTGAGCCGGTGGCACATATATACATTGGCACTGACACCACAACCATGACCAGCATGGCAAGCAAAGGATACTGACTGAGCCCCAAGAACAGTTCATCCGGCACAAGCACGGTGATTAAAGCTGCGACAATCAGACCTATTACCAGCCATTTGCCTACACTGCCTACCATGTCGACAAGTCCGTAGCGGACAGCCTCAATAATCTTTTTTACAAAGCCTGCATCAGAATGCTCATGGCCGCCCGCAGTTGAGTGACATGCGGTTTCAGATCCGGATTGACTGTCACTGTCTAACCTGCCTACGGCAACGCCACCTAAAAGAGCACCGGCCAAAGCTCCGACTGGACGAAGGATGGCAAACGGCAACCCCAGAAGCGAATAAGTCGCTGCAATGCTGTCGACTCCGGTCTGAGGTGTCGCTATAAGGAATGATGTTGTCGCGCCCTTTGACGCACCCTGTCTGCGTAAAGAGACTGCTGTAGGAAGAACACCGCAGGAGCACAATGGCAACGGTATGCCGAGCAGCGCGGCTTTCATAACAGGCTTTATTCCACGGCCGGCAAGATGCCGCCCCATTGTGTCAGGCCTGATGAAAACGTGAAGGAAGCCTGCGATAATAAAACCTAATATAATATAAGGTGACATCTCATTGACTATTGCAATCAGAGATGTGAAAAAATGGCTGAAATTCATAGCTTATGATCTTTATGTTATTCCAACACAAAGATACTGCCGATTCATGCCGTCTGCGTTACACAATTGTCGAAATAATTTACCAAATTCCTCCCTGTCAGTCAGATCTCATGCAACCCAAGGCGCTCCCTGGACCCGCGAAGATACTCAGACGGAGTCAGCCCGGTGACACTCTTAAATTGTCGGGACAGATGGGCCACACTTGAATAGTCCATCATATATGCGATCTCACTCAGGGTATATTCGTCGTGCTGAAGCAATTCTTTGACCCGTTCGATGCGCTGCGCTATATGATATTTCTCCAGTGTCCTGCCCTCTTTGGCCGAAAAAATCCGGCTCACCGTGTCATAGCTCATACCAAGTTGCCGCTCAATGCACTCTGAAAGGTTGTGTTGCTTTTCTTTTTCTTCCCTGACATGATGGAGAATCGCATGTTTGGTTTTTTCAACGATTTCCGATTCACGATCAGCAATAAGCTCGAACCCGTCACGGCGCAGACGCAACACCAGCTGATCCATTGCAGCGTCTGACAGAGGCTGCTCCAATGTGGCTTTTCCAAGCTCGACATTAAAATTTTCGGCCCCTACATCCCGCAGAATCTGCTCGACAGCCCTGACGCAGTGATGGCAGACCATATTTTTTATTAACAATTCTTTCATATAACAGCTATTTGCGCAAAGGCTTATATGTTATTTCTATTACTTCTTCTGTCTTATCGGTTACTGGAAACAAAGCAGAACATCTCACTCCTGGAATCCAGATAATATCAGAGTTCCGCAAAATCACTTTTACTCCTTTTTTTTCATTAAGCGACAGTTTTGCATTGCTGAACAGATCGCTCAGTAGTTTGCTGCCTTTAAGGCCGAACGGACGCATGCGGTCTCCGGTCCGCCATCCGCGCATAATGAATTCCGGAGCTTCGAGCATTATTCCACTGTCGGCATACATTGCTTCCGGCCTGAGCATCCGCGCGTTCTTCAATACTGTGAATTCAGCCACAGTCATTCTCCGCGTTTCAAAAGGATGGCAATTGAGATCTACTGTCACTTCATTCTGTCCGTCATTCAGATCGTCCAACGGCACCAGCTTGCCACGATCAAGAAAATATGAGCTGCTCCGGCCATGATATGTCTTGCCTGCAAATGTAGTTTCTCCATTTGTCCCGTCAAATCCGGAAATGATATTTTCAACCTGACTCATATTGAACCCATAATCAGACAGGATTTCAAACAGAACCATCCGCGGATAAGATTCATTCTCCAAAATCGCAGACAAATCAATCACTCCGTCAGCATCAACATACCTATCATGCAATTTACGGCAAAAATCCCGGTATAGGCCATAATTGTCGGCAAGATGTCCGATTGTCTGCGCTACCGAATCTATAGCACCTGGGAATTCATCAGAAATCAGCGGCATCAGGCGGTTGCGTATCCGATTGCGCTTATAATAATTGTCGGCATTGGTTGAATCGGTTACATATTTCAAGTGGTGGTCGCGAAGATATGCCAAAATCTCGCTCTTCTTGCATTCCAGCAGTGGGCGCACCACCAGTTCATTGCGAGGAAGCATGCCCTTTAGGCCTGTGAGAGAACTGCCTCGGAATAAGTTCAGGAAAAAAGTCTCGATATTGTCCTCCCGGTGATGACCGACGGCAATCACTGAGCCTACATTTTCTTTTAACAGGCTCCTCCACCAGTCATATCGCAATGCGCGGCATGCCATCTCCAGAGATTCTCCAGCCTCCCTGCGTCGGGAATCAACATCGAAATTCCGCACCAGTAGCCTCACATTTCTGTCAGAGCATAATTTTCGGCAGAAAGCCTCATCACGCATACTTTCTTCGCCGCGCAAATGAAAATTGCAATGAGTGGCAACCACGTTATAATTAAGATTGCAGAGTACTGTCAAAAGAGCCACGGAATCGGCACCACCGCTGAGGCCGACAATAACAGTGTCGGCTCTGTCAATCAGATGGTGACGGTTGATAAACTGCTCTACAATACGGACAAATTTCATGGATCAATATATAAAACGTGGAAGTTTGCTGCAAAATTAATAAAATTGTGCAACAAACCTCCACGTAAATGCTTTTAAAAGCAAATTTAGACCGCGTTATACTATTCTTTATATATTGCCACGTCAGTCTTCGATAGCAAGAAACACACCGTTTAGATCAAACACATAAGTATCTGGTCCCGGTATATTGAGTTCAACTTCATACACCTTCCCTCGGTTGAATTCTACAGATTCAACCATTGCATTGAATCCGTCTTTTGCAAGACGTTCATATGCTTTCGAAGGAAGCATATCTTTGACAACGGCTACCGGGAGCATCATGTCACCGGGAGCATCAATCTCAATCAGATTCCCGTCTGTGTTAAATTCCAGGTCAACACCATTGGATAGTTCAACTTCATATTTCCCTTTTGCGAAATATTTTTCACATTTGCGTATGCCGATATCTTTGAAATGCTTTGCAATAAACGCGCGGGCTTTTTCAGGCAACTGACTGTAATTCTGCGATCCGGCCATTACGATACCGGGATTGCCGCCCCCGTTGACCGGCGCCTGGGCTACTGCTGTTGCACCTCCCAATAAAAAGACGAGAGTCGCAGTCATTGACATTAAGCGTTTGAATTTCATAATTATTTAAATTTTAGTTGTATATATAACAATACCTTTTATACAAAACAACATTACATTATCGAATGTTGAAAAATTCTATGTAATTTTGCATCATGATTTATCCTGACAAAATAGAAGAAAAGATAGGCTTTGCTGCCATAAGGTCACAGCTGTCAAAAAAATGTCATTGCGAAGGAGCGCGTCAGTTCTGTTCGGAAATGTCATTCCAGACTGATTTCGAGACCGTGAAGGCGGCACTTCTGGCTGTTGATGAAATGCAACGGGCCAATCATAGCGATGAAACATTACCTCTTGAAGGCGTCGATGACATCGACCGTGATCTGGCAGTGATCAAAATACCCGGCACATTCCTTGAAGTGAAGGATCTGCTGAAAGTGAGACGCATGCTTGAATGCTTTTCACGGATTGCATCATATTTTCGCCGTCACAACGAGGACGGACATACCCCATATCCACAGTTATCACGCCTTAGCGACCCGCTTAACTATATTCCGTCGACTCTCGGATTAACAATCGACAAAGCCATTGATCCGGCATCTGGTCTTGTCAAAGACAATGCCTCTGTGGTGCTGGCTGAAATCCGCTCGCATCTGCGCAGCATGTCGGGACGTGTCAATTCGATTTTACGTCGAGTTCTGAGCTCCGCAATCGCCCAGGGATGGCTGGAAGCCGATGCTTCTCCAGCCGTGCGCGACGGACGCCTTGTGCTCCCGGTTCCTCCGATGAACAAGCGGAAGATACCGGGAATAGTCCATGACGAATCAGCATCCGGAAAGACTATCTTTATCGAGCCTGCTGAAGTTGTGGAGGCCAACAATCTGACCCGTGAACTGCAGCTCGAAGAGCATCGCGAAATAATTCGAATCCTGACTGCTATATCCGATGAGCTCAGACCTCACATTCCTGAAATGCTCGCAGGGGCCGGAGTCATATACAACTTGGATTTCATCAATGCCAAAGCCCATTACGCAGAGGCTGTCGGTGCTTCATTACCGAATCTGCACGACCGTGAAGAGATGGAGTGGTATCATGCCTGCCATCCCGTTCTTAAACTTTCGCTGGAACATCAGGGCCGCGAAATCGTGCCCATCGACATTGCTCTGAACCGCGAGACTCGCATTCTGGTCATTTCCGGTCCGAATGCCGGCGGTAAGTCCGTCTGTCTTAAAACAGTCGGCACAATCCAGTATATGGTTCAATGCGGACTGCTACCGCCGGTACATGACAACTCCCACATCGGCATTTTCCAGGACATCTTTGTTGACATCGGCGATGACCAGTCATTTGAAGATGACCTTTCGACCTACAGCAGCCACCTGCGCAGCATGAAGTTCATGCTTCAGCGAGGCCGCAAAGGCACCCTCTTTCTGATTGACGAAATGGGCTCCGGGACAGAACCTCAGATTGGCGGCGCGCTTGCCCGTGCCATTCTTGAGCAAATGAACGGGAAAGAAATGTGGGGCATTGTGACCACACACTATCAGATCCTGAAACAATTTGCCGAAGACACCACAGGCCTTATCAACGGCTCTATGCTTTATGACAGGCATCTCATGCAGCCGATGTTCAAATTGTCCATCGGCAATCCCGGCAGTTCGTTTGCAGTCGAGATCGCCCGGAAAATCGGTCTGCCGGCAGAGATCATACAGTCAGCCGAAGATATTGTCGGGAAAGAATACGTGAATCTTGACAACTATCTTCTTGACATCACCCGTGACAAGCGCTATTGGGAAAACAAGCGTACAGCCATACGTCAGAAGGAGAAAAAACTCGAACAGATGCTGGCGCAATACGCTGAAAACGCCGACCAGCTCAGAAGCAAACGCCGCGAGATTATTGAAGAAGCGAGGACTGAGGCCAAAAAGATTCTCGACTCTTCAAATGCCGTTATCGAACGTACCATAGCTGACATCAAGGAAGCCAACGCCGAGCGCGAAAAAACTCTGGAAGCCCGCCGCAAGCTCAAGGAAGAGCGTATAGAGCTCGAACGCGAAGGCAACCGCTACAAGGACTCCAATTTACTCCTGGCGAAAGTTCCCAAAAAGAAAAAGGGGAAGCACAACGTCCAGGCAGACCGTGAGACATCTCCGGCCAAACGCGAAGTTACAGTCGGAGCCAACGTGCGCCTCGACGGAGGCAGTACCGTAGGGACCGTGCTGGAAGTATCCGGGAAAAACGCGCTTGTGATTTTCGGCAACCTCAAGACCACGGTCAAGACAGACCGTCTGACGGTTACAGATGCCAAGCCAAAAACCGAAACCAAATCAAGCATTTCGATGCAGACCATTGATTCCGGCTATGAACGTCAGCTTCAGTTCAAGCAGGAGATTGATGTCAGAGGCATGAGAGCCGATGAGGCCATCCAGGCTGTCACCTATTTTATAGATGATGCCATACGCTTCAGCGTAGCCCGCGTGCGCATACTTCACGGCACAGGCACCGGAGCTTTACGGCAGGCTATTCGCGAACTGCTTTCAACCACTTCCGGAATCAGTTCCTATCATGACGAAGATGTCCGTTTCGGTGGTGCCGGAATCACGGTGGTTAACCTAAAATAGCATCTTATTTTCGCTTGCGGTTTAAAATTTTGTTCGTACATTTGTCAACTCAAGTAAGTCCTTTCGGATTATCTGAAAAAACTCAAAGTATAATTATATGGCAACCAAACCGTTCAAATATCAGCCCATGTTCCCGCTGGGACCTGATACAACTGAATATTACAAACTGACTTCCGACTACGTCAAAGTTGAAAACTGGGGCGGACACGAATTCCTCGTGGTTGATCCCGAAGCGCTAACAGTGCTTGCTCGTGCATGCACACATGACAATGCGTTCATGCTGCGTCGAGAACACAACGAAATGGTAGCGAAGATCCTTTCTGATCCTGAAGCATCGGAAAATGACAAGTTTGTCGCCCTGACCATGCTCCGCAACGCCGAAGTTGCAGCCAAGGGCGCACTCCCCTTCTGCCAGGATACCGGCACCGCGATTGTTCACGGCGAAAAGGGTCAGAATGTCTACACAGGCTGTGATGACGAAGAGAAAATCAGCAAGGGTGTCTACATCACTTACACCACCGATAATCTCCGCTATTCACAGAACGCGCCGCTCACCATGTATGACGAAGTCAACACCGGTTGCAACCTCCCGGCCCAGATCGACATCCATGCTTCTGAAGGCGATGAATACAAATTCCTTTTTGTAGCAAAAGGCGGCGGCTCGGCCAACAAGACCTACCTCTATCAGGAAACCAAGGCCATTCTCAATCCCAAAACCCTCGTACCCTTCCTGGTTGAGAAAATGAAGAGCCTCGGAACCGCGGCCTGCCCTCCTTACCACATCGCATTCGTAATCGGCGGCACATCAGCTGAAAAGAACCTTGAGACCGTCAAGAAAGCATCCGTAAAATATTACGACAATCTGCCTGATCATGGCAATGAACTCGGCCACGCTTTCCGCGACAAAGAACTTGAAGCAGTGCTCAAGAAAGAAGCTGAACGTCTTGGCCTCGGCGCACAGTTCGGAGGCAAATACTTCGCTCATGACATCCGGGTGATCCGTCTGCCCCGTCATGGAGCCTCATGCCCCGTCGGCCTCGGAGTTTCATGTTCGGCTGACCGCAACATAAAAGCGAAAATCAACCGCGAAGGCCTTTGGGTTGAAAAACTCGACAGCAATCCCGGCGAACTGATCCCCGAAGAATATCGTAAACAAGGCGAAGGCAATGTTGTCAGGATCGATCTAAACCGTCCGATGCCTGAAATTCTGGCTGAACTTACAAAGTATCCTGTGGCCACACGCCTTTCGCTCAACGGCACCATCATCGTAGGCCGTGACATAGCCCATGCAAAGATCAAAGAACGTCTTGATAATGGCGAACCCATGCCTCAGTATCTCAAAAATCACCCCATCTACTATGCCGGCCCGGCCAAAACACCCGAAGGTATGCCTTCAGGCTCATTCGGCCCGACAACAGCAGGCCGCATGGACTCATATGTAGATCAGTTCCAGGCTGCAGGTGGCTCTATGGTAATGATCGCCAAAGGCAACCGCAGCAAGCAGGTTACTGACGCATGCCACAAGCACGGCGGGTTCTATCTCGGATCAATCGGAGGCCCGGCTGCTATTCTCGCTCAGAACAGCATCAAGAAGGTAGAGCTCCTCGAATATCCCGAACTCGGCATGGAGGCCATTTGGAAAATTGAAGTGGAAGACTTCCCCGCCTTCATCCTCGTAGATGATAAGGGCAACGACTTCTTTACTGAAATTTCAGCCCGTTGCTCCGGCTGTTCGGTTGTTGATGACAAACACTGATCCAAAATCAGTGAGACTGCATTACGATAACTGATATCAACGAAGTTGCATGGATGATATTCCTTCCGGAGATCATTCATGCAACTTCTGATTGTTGTCAGAATCAATCTTCACCCTACGTTAAATCAGGCTTTGAGCGGAAACATCTATGACATAAGGCGCAAAGGCTTCATCGGCTTTCTGATTCTGTCGGTGGCAGTGGTCGGCATATTTCTGTTCTATTCCGATTCACTGGTCAAAGACCTGTCAGAGCAGGAACGGGAGCGGATGCAGATATGGGCTGATGCCACACGCGAGATTGTAAATGCCGGAAACGGAGACTCTGACGTATTACCGTCAAATTTCGATTTTCTGCTCTCGATCATCGAACGCAACAGAACCATTCCGGTCTTGCTCACCGATGATGACGGTCATATTATCATGCAGCGCAACTTCACCTTGCCTGAACCCGAAGACTCTGCTGCCATTTTCGGGCTAAGCGATGCCAACCGCCGTTTTCTGCTGGCAAAGCTTGATGATCTGCGTAAGACTCCAAACGTCATTGATATCGACATGGGTGCCGCAGGAAGTCAGCATCTCTACTACGAAGATTCAAAAGTGCTGAAAAGCCTGAGTTTCTATCCCTATGTTCAGATACTGGTTTTGCTTGCGTTCGTTCTGATTGTCTATTATGCCGTTTCGTCTACCAAACGGGCGGAGCAGAACAAGGTCTGGGTCGGTCTTTCTAAAGAAACCGCCCATCAGCTTGGCACCCCCATATCATCGCTGATGGCATGGCTCGAACTCCTGCCGGATTCCGGTGTCAGCCAGGAGATTGTAGCGGAAATGGACAAGGACGTAAAACGATTGTCGACAATTGCATCACGATTTTCTAAAATCGGCTCGCGGCCATCTATGGAGATCGAAGATCTCAACACCATCGTCAGCCATTCAGCCGAATATATGTCCTCTCGCATATCAAGCCGCATAAAACTCAGCGTGACACCATGCTCCACAGAACTTCCGGTCTCCATGTCATCACCTCTGGCAGAATGGGTAATGGAAAACCTGATCAAAAACGCCGTTGACGCAATGGAGGGAAGCGGCAGCATTTCCATTGCACTTCATCACGACAAAAACATTGCCGTTATAGAAATTGCAGATACCGGCAAAGGCATTCCAAAAAAGAATCACAAAACAATTTTTAATCCGGGCTTCACTACTAAGAAACGCGGCTGGGGGCTTGGCCTGACACTGACAAAACGCATTGTGGAAGAATATCACAAAGGCAATATCTATGTCAAACGATCAGAGCCGGGCATGGGCACGACTTTTGCCATTGAATTTCCTCTTGCTGCTAAAGTTCCGGCTTCTCAGTTCACACGATAGATCATTTAACAACATCAACTATTCAAATCATGTACAACAATTTCAAAATCTGCGCATTCGCACTCTGTGCGATCTCACTCCCTCTGCTGTCATCTTGTAGCGATGATGACAACGATGGCCCCAAAGGAATGGCCAAAGTCGGCGAAATCACATTTGAAAACACGGATGTTATTTTAGCCGGGCCTGACTCCTATGGCGCAAACCTCTATTCAGACTACACTGGCGATGATCGATTCACCTCCGGATCGATCGCATTCAACAAGGGTGCCAATGCTATCACTTTCGGACTCAATACCCAAGGTGACTTTTATCCCGGCATAGCGACGTTATACAATGGAGGCATGTTCCTCTCTCAGTTCAATCTCCGTTCGAATCCTGCTGACAAGACCGGCGACTGGTGGTATTCCTTCAATAATCAGTGTAGCGTATATAATGTGGAATCTGTCGACGGCGCAAACCGCGGAGCCGGTGATGACAACTCCAACACATTTGCAGTGATCAACGGCTCTTGCGATGCTTCAAGCATTTCATCTGTCTATGGCTCAGGAAAAGAAGTTTCTTTAGGCGGATTCCATTTTGACAACAACGCCGAATTTACAATTGGAGAAATTGAAATCTGCAATACATCTTATGTGTATGGCGTAATTCAGAATGGAAATGGATTCGCTCAGCCATTAAAAGCAAACAACGGCTGGTTCAAAGTGCTTGCTTACGGATATGACGCAACAGGACATATGACAGCCGGAAGTCCCGTGGAGCTCTATCTCTGTGACTACCGCGCAGGTTCGAAAACAAAAAATCTTGATAATGACTGGGAAGACTGGAATCTGAAAGCCCTTGGAAACGTAAACCGCGTTGTGTTCAACTTCGAAGGTTCCGATGCTGGTGAATACGGTCTGAACACCCCCGGTTATCTCGCTCTTGACAACATCGAGATCTACACTTCTGTAAACAAATGACCTCGCTGAAACAACTCTTTGATGCCTCACGCTCCCGTCTGACTCCTGTCTATGGCGGGAGCGAGGCCTCATGGCTGCTTCGGATCATAATGGAGCACATCAAGGGATGGAATCAGGTAGAACTTCTGATGCGGGCCGACAAGGAGGTTTCGGACTTCACCGTCACGAGAGTCAACGAAGTCATTGACCGCCTGCTTGCCTACGAGCCTATACAGTATATATTTGGCGACACATACTGGCATGGCATGACCCTGAAGGTCAGCCCTGCGGTTCTCATACCCCGGCCTGAGACAGAAGAACTTGTTGACATAATAACAAAAGACAATCCCCAGCCTGATCTGAAAGTGCTTGACGTATGCACCGGTTCAGGATGCATAGCCGTAGCCTTGGCCAAGTTCATGAACTTTCCTGAAGTCACTGCCATCGACATTTCCGACCGGGCTATCGCAGTTGCCAAGGAAAATGCCGCTTTGCAAAAAGTCAAAGTCGATTTTCAGACAGCCGATGCCCTTGATCTCGGCGCGGCACTCACGGCAAAATATGACATTATCGTTTCCAATCCGCCCTATGTCATGGATAAAGAAAAAAGCGCGATGGATGCAAATGTTCTTGACCATGAACCGGCCATTGCGCTTTTCGTGCCTGACAGCGACCCGCTGAAATTCTACAAGGCCATAGCCGATTATGCCGCTGATGCGCTGACTGATGGCGGACGACTTTATTTCGAGCTCAATCCTTTGACCGCCGACAGCCTGAAAGACTGGATGCAGCAATCAGGATGGCGCGATGTCAGCCTGCTCCCCGACCTGCATGCCAAAACTCGTTTCATGATAGCCCGTAAATAGGAATCACACCATGCTCAGACGCCAGCCCCCTCTGACATATGAAAATGCGCTTTCCCGCATGGCCGCTTTATGCGCCAAGTGTGAGCAATGCACTCCTGACCTTCTGAAAAAAATGTCATCATTGGGTGTGAGTGCCGGAGTTGCGGCCAAAGTGATCTCACGGCTCATCGAACTCAAATTCGTTGATGACCGCAGATTCTCTAAAGCCTATGCCCATGATAAGCTTCATTTCAGTGGCTGGGGCCGCAGGAAAATCAGGCAGGGACTCTGGGCAAAACGCCTGCCTCCGGATATAATAGAAAGCGCATGTGACGATTTCGAAGATGAAGAATACTCCGCTATAGCCCTCAGAGTCATCGCCTCCAAAATCCGGTCAATGAAAGAGTGGCCGTTGAGCCGAGAGAGCAAAATAAAAGTGACCAGATATGCGATGCAGCGTGGATTTGAATATCCGCTGATAGCAGACCTGATGAGAAACTACAAACCTGATTCAGATGACTCCTGGCAATAGTTTTGGGGTTGCCGGCCGCTGGCTTCGTGGGCTCGTCAACATAATCTTCCCCGACGTCTGCACCGTCTGCCATCGTCCGCTCGTTGACGGCGAAGACTTCATCTGCCTGCAATGTCTGCTTGACATGCCTGTGACCAATTTCCATAAATCAGCATCCAACTCCCTTGCCGACAGGCTGTTCTCCCCATCCTGCCGCATCGAAAAAACGGCCTCGATGTTCTACTACCGCCGAGGCAACCCATATACGGCAATAATCCATGACACCAAATATCGCAACCGCCCGAAAGTAGGACGCCATTTTGCATCGCTCCACGCCAAAGAATTGTCTGACTCCGGATTCTTTGATGATATCGACGCCCTTGTGCCTGTGCCCCTGCACTTTTTGAAAAAGATAAAACGAGGCTACAATCAGGCTGAAGAAATTGCAAAAGGCCTCGGTCATGTATGCGGTCTGCCGGTCGAAACACCTCTGAAAGCCTCATGGCACCGTTCGCAGACCCGAAAAGATATCCATGCCAGACTGCAGAACACCATTGGGGCTTATTCACTGCCGGATCCGGAACTTATCGCAGACCGTCACATACTTCTGGTTGATGATGTGATCACTACAGGCTCGACTATTCTTGCATGTGCCCAAGCCATAAAAAAAGCATCTCCCGCCACTCGTATCAGCGTCTACTCTTTAGCCGCCACACAACTGGAATAACAAGACAATCACCCCATTGAAATCACGCCGGTTTCCACAAACACAGCAATATGAACTTTAGACAATTTCCAAAACCGTTTCAGCTACAAAACCGTTCATAATATATGATTATTTTTGCATAACTTTGTACTCATGCAGCAACAACACACACGCTTCGTTTACATATTGCTAATTTTATTGCTTATAAAGCCATTGTCTATGGCGGCGTCTGAACCGGCAGACTCCGTCCCGCAGCAGCATAAAGGCATTATAGGCCGGCTTATCCACTACTTCGATCAATCCAACAAGCGCAAACTTACCACCCGTCCAAACTTCACTCCTCTCGGTGGTCCGCACTATTCATCGGAAAAAGGTCTCGGCTTAGGCATCGTTATTGCAGGAGACTACTCGACATGCCCGACAGACACACTGCTCCCCGCTTCAAATATATCACTTAAAGGAGACATTGCCACCAAAGGATACTACTCTGTCGGGATCGACGGTGTTCACGTCTACCCGTTCAACTCCAGGCGTGTCAACTATTCGCTCGACTTTCAGTCGTTTTCCACATATTTTTGGGGAATCGGCTATACATGGAACAACGATAATGCCAACAAGACCAAATACAATCTTTTTGATCTGACGCTCACTGGCGACTATGAATGGCGGCTGGCTCCAGGCTTGTATCTTGGGCCGGCGGTTGAATTAAGCTATACCAGCGCCGGCAGTATAGCCGATCCTACACCCTGGCAAGGCGAAGACCATCGCTATTTTTCTGCTGAGGTCGGCGGGCGCCTGCAATATGATTTGCGCGACAACCTTACTTATCCGCATTCCGGAGTGCTCTTCGAACTCATACAGCTTTTTGCTCCACGCTTCATAGGAAATCGGAATCATGACTTTGCCAGCACGGAAATAAACTTCAACATCTATTCTCCGCTTTGGGCCGGTGCGATTCTTGCCTCTCACTTCCATAGCGAATGGACATACGGCAATACTCCTTGGGGAAAACTGCCATTTCTTGGCGGCGGAGCCATGCGCGGATATTATGAAGGCCGCTATCGCGACAAATGCGCCTCAGACATGGCCGTGGAACTTCGCCAGCACATCTACCGACGCTCCGGGATTGCCGTCTGGGGTGGAGTCGGAAGCATATATCACAAACTTTCCGACATCCGGTTTGACCGTCTTTTGCCGGAATACGGCATCGGATACCGGTGGGAATTCAAAAAGAACGCCAACGTCCGGGTCGACATCGGTTTCGGCAAACATTCCAGCGGCTTCATGTTCGGCCTGAACGAGGCTTTCTGAGCAGACTCTTCACCAGGATATTCAGAGTTTGTTTTTAAACAAACTCTCAGACTAATCAAGGAATCAGCAATCAGCCATAATGCACATGTATAAGTATTTTGCTTTTTATTATTTTCTGTTGACTCTCCTCCTCCCCAATTTCATACTTTCATTCACCGAACAGCTCTCTCTTGCCGGAGCATTGACAAACATACTGCTCCCCGCAGGCATTATCTGGCTTTTGTCAAGCCTTTCGCCGAAGTTCGGACGGAGCATCTGGCTGATGTTTCCGCTGATATTTTTTGCAGCTTTCCAGATTGTCCTGCTTGATCTCTACGGACGGAGCGTCATCGCGGTCGACATGTTCCTGAACCTTGTGACCACAAATACTTCTGAAGTTGCCGAGTTGCTCGGCAATATGCTCCCGGTAATCATTGCCGTCGTGGTCCTCTACGTCCCGTCACTGACCAATGGTGTGATATTCATCCGCAAAAAAGTCCGTCTGTCTGAAAAATTTCTGAAAAAGAACTGTCTGTTATCTGCCGGAGTGACGGCAGCCGGGCTCATCAGCCTTGCACTCAGCTATTCCGGAGGCGCATATGCAGTCACTGATCATCTCTATCCGGCCAATGTCTGCTACAACGTGTATCTTGCTTTTGACCGCACTGCCAAGACCGGCCGCTATTCCGAAACATCAGCCAATTTCAAATATGACGCACATTCGGTGCATCCGTCTGACAAGCGTGAAATCTATCTCCTCGTTGTCGGAGAGACCGCACGTGCGGATAACTGGCAACTTCTTGGCTACAACCGTCCGACCAATCCCCGGCTGGCCGATCGCAATGACATTTATGCCGCACCTGAAGCCTACAGCGAGAGCAACACCACCCACAAGAGCGTACCGATGCTGCTCAGTCCGGTCAATGCTACAGATTTCAACACCGATATCTATCAGGTGAAAAGCCTCATCACGGCATTCAAGGAAGCCGGATTCTCCACCGCCTTTCTGTCGAACCAGCGCTACAACCGCTCGTTCATCGACTTCTTTGCAGAAGAGAGTGACACCTGTGTTTTCATAAAGGAACTTGATGAAAACGCCACTTCGCTCAGCCGCAACAGCCGGCCTGATTCCGATCTCCTTCCCTGGCTTGACAACATCCTCGCCCAGGAAGCTCTAAAGCAGCTCATAGTCCTCCATACCTACGGCTCACACTTCAACTATCTCGACCGTTATGCCAAAAACGACGAACTGTTTACCCCGTGTGACTATACCGAAGCCACCAAGAGCAACCGCGACAAACTCATAAATGCATATGACAACACCATCGTGGCCACAGACCGCTTGCTGACCGACTGCATCAGCCGGCTCGACTCCATTGACGGAGCATTTGCAGGCCTGCTCTACACATCTGACCACGGAGAAGACATATTTGACAATGGCTCCGGCCGTTTCCTACACGCCTCTCCGCGCCCCACCCTCTATCAGGTCCATGTCCCGATGATCGCATGGCTGTCCGCCGGATATCGAGAATCATATCCTGATATTGCAGCAGCCGTAGGCCGAAACATCTCATGTCTGATTTCCACCTCACGCTCATTCTGCCCCTCAGCCTTTGAAATGGCAGGCATAAAAGTCAGCGGCAATGCCATGACTGACACTGCCGCCTCGATTTTTTCAGACCATTACGAGCCACGCGAGCAGCTCTATCTTACAGACCACAATACCCCGGTCACGCTGAAATCAATTCTCTGATCTTATCCGCAGCGCGAGGAGCCGCATGATGTACAGATCAGGCATCCTTCCTGGTAGACAAGTGTTTCCTGTCCGCAGTTAGGACACTTCTGGCCTCCGGCCGGAGTGCCTGACGGCAGATACTTTTTCAGCGCGCGTTCAACACCCATTTTCCAGGTGTTGATCGACTGCGAGTCGAGTTCAAGACCGTTGACAAGTTTTATCACCTGGTCAATCGGCATTCCGTAACGGAGCACTCCGGAAATGAGTTTGGCATAGTTCCAGTATTCGGGATTGAACTTGTCAGAAAGGCCTTCGATAGTTGTCTTATAGCCTCGCTTGTTGATAAACTGGAAGTCATATCGCTTGTTTCCCTTGTCGTCAGTAGCCTTGATGATTTTTCCTTTCGACACTGACTTCGGACAGAAAATACCGTCTTCGTCATCGGCAAGACCGGTGAAAATTTCATATGGCTGTCCGTTTTTCAGGCCGACAAACGCAATCCACTTCTCTTTATTGTTCTGGAATCTGACCACATCGGCTTCAAGCTCTATCGGACGCTTGCCCACAGGATGGACCGCGGGTATTTCCGGTGTGCCGGACTGCTTTCCGTCTTTCGCTTCCTGATCAGCCGGAGTATCCACACCCTTCTCGCGGTCTTTCTTTTTGTTTTCATCGGCCGAGATCAACACTCCGGACCGACAGCCATCACGGTAGATCGTACAACCTTTACAGCCGGCTTTCCAGGCTTCCATATAGAGGCGGTTGACAAGTTCAACATCCGTATCGGCCGGAAGATTTATGGTAACGGAGATAGAATGATCCACCCACTTCTGCACAGCTCCCTGCATTTTGACCTTTTCAAGCCAGTCGATATCATTGGCTGTCGCTTTGTTATACGGAGAACGCTCCACAAGTGAATCAAGTTCTGCCTGAGTGTAATCATTGCGCACTTCTATGCCGTTGATGCGCATCCACTCGATAAATTTGGGATGATAGACCACGAATTCCTCAAAAGCATCACCAGACTCGTCGACGAAATCAACATGCACATCCGCATCATTGGCGTTGACCTTGCGCCGACGCTTATAGACCGGCATGAACACGGGCTCGATTCCTGATGAGGTGCGGGTCATGAGCGATGTGGTTCCTGTGGGTGCTATGGTCAGGCAGGCTATATTGCGACGACCGTTGGCCTCCATATCAGCCACCAGTTCCGGGCAAGCCTCACGCATACGGCTGATGTAAGGGTTGTTGCGTTCGCGGGCAGCGTCATAGACCTCGAAAGCTCCGCGCTCCTTGGCCATCTGGACCGAAGAGGCAAAAGCTGCAAGCGCGAGAGCGCGGTGTACTTCTACCGACTTCGCGGTGGCTTCGGATGTGCCGTAGCGAAGGCCGAGAGCCGCGATCATATCACCTTCAGCTGTAGTGCCGAGGCCTGTACGGCGTCCCTTAAGCGTTTTTTTCTTAATCTTGTCCCAAAGATTCAGCTCGGTAGCCTTTACCTCTTCGTTTTCAGGATCGGCTTTGATCTTTTCGATAATGGCATCGATTTTTTCCATTTCAAGATCAATGATGTCATCCATAAGCCTCTGGGCTTTTCCGACATGCTCTTTGAAAAGATCGAAGTCAAAATAGGCCTCGGATGTGAAAGGATTCTTTACATATGAATAGAGGTTTATGGCGATCAGACGGCAACTGTCATAGGGGCAGAGAGGGATCTCGCCACACGGATTTGTCGAAACAGTCTGGAATCCGAGATCGGCATAGCAGTCAGGCACAGATTCGCGCAGAATTGTGTCCCAGAACAGCACTCCGGGTTCAGCCGATTTCCAGGCGTTGTAGACAATCTTGTTCCAAAGAGCCTTAGCGTTGATCTCAGTCTTCACCTGCGGATCAGATCCATAGATCGGGAACCGGCATGTGTATTTTTCCTCACGCTCCACACAGGTCATGAACTCATCGTCAATCTTGACAGAAACATTCGCTCCTGTAATCTTGCCTTGTTCAAGTTTGGCATCAATAAAGCGTTCCGAATCAGGATGCTTGATGGCCACGGTGAGCATCAGCGCACCGCGACGTCCGTCCTGCGCCACCTCGCGGGTTGAATTGGAGTAGCGCTCCATGAACGGCACAAGTCCGGTTGAGGTCAGCGCGGAATTTTTGACCGGCATTCCCTTCGGACGAAGATCGCTGAGATCGTGGCCCACTCCGCCTCGGCGCTTCATCAGCTGCACCTGCTCTTCATCCACCTTCATGATGCTGCCATATGAATCGGGATGTCCGTCAAGACCTACCACGAAGCAGTTTGACAGCGATCCGGTCTGAAAGTTATTGCCGATTCCGGCCATAGGACTCCCCTGAGGAACCACATATTTAAATCCGTCAAGCAGTTCATAGATTTCCTGTGCGCTGAGCGGATTGGGATATTTGTTCTCAATCCTTGCAAACTCGTTGGCAAGACGGCGGTGCATGTTGGCAGGAGTCAGTTCATAGATGTTGCCGAATGAATCTTTAAGCGCATACTTGCTGACCCAGACTTTTGCAGCGAGCTCGTCTCCGTCAAAATACTTGACAGACTCGTTGAAAGCCTGTTCGAAAGTGTATTTATCTATTTTCATTAGTGATATTTAAGAAGCAGTTTTAGAGACTGCAAAGTTGGACATTTATTTCCGATAAAGCAAAATTTCGCACTTAAAGTTATTTACATCTTACCGGAAAGTTGTAACTTGCAGCCCGATTTCAATTTTGATTATTGACAAACTCTGATAACAGCATCAATGGATAAAAATAACTACTTTTCTACCCGACGGACTATACGCAAATACGATCTGTCCCGCCCCGTCAGCGAAGTTTTTCTGCGCGAGCTGCTTGCAAAGGCATCGCGTGCGGCCAACACAGGCAACATGCAGATCTATTCCGTAATCATAAACCGCGATCCGGAAAAGATCGCAGCCCTTGCTCCGGCCCATTTCTGCCAGCCGGCTATCAAAGGCGCCGCCGCAGTGCTTACATTCTGCCTCGATCTGAACCGTTTCAACCGTTGGTGTGAACTCAATGGCACACAGGGCGGCATGAACAACCTCCAGGGGTTCACCTGGGGCGTAATCGACACTTCTATCTTCGCACAGCAGTTCTGCACTGTAGCTGAAATGGAAGGCCTCGGCACCTGCTATCTCGGCACTACTACCTATAACGCCTCTCAGATTTCCGATGCGCTCGCGCTTCCGTCTGACGTGATCCCTGTCATAACCGTCACCGTCGGTTATCCCGCCGAAACTCCGGAACTTCAGGACCGATTGCCGCTTGATGCCGTGGTCCACTCGGAAAGCTATCACAATCCGACTGACGCAGAAATCCGCGAATTCTATGCCGCCGAAGAAGCCAATCCGGCATCCATGAAGTTTGTAACTGAAAACGGCAAACAGAATCTCGCACAGGTTTTTGCCGAAGTCCGCTATCCCAAAGCCGCCAACGAGCAGTTTTCACGCGTCTACAAAGAATTCCTCAAAGACAAAGGAATTTCTCTGTAATTTCCCAATACCGATTTCCGAAAACAGGTAGCCGTCTGTGACTCTTACATTCCGAGTCACAGACGGCTGATCTTATCTGTTTTTCAAAACAAGGAATACTTTTTATTCCGTGAGCATTTCAAGGAACCGGTCTTCATTGATGACCGGGACTCCAAGAGATTTGGCCTTTTCGAGTTTAGCCGGCCCCATATTGTCACCGGCAAGTACAAATGAAGTCTTCTTCGAGATCGAGCCGGAATTTTTACCTCCGTTGCGCTCGATCATCTCCTTGTATTCCTCGCGGGAATGTCGGGCAAAGACTCCGCTGATCACTATTGTCTTGCCCGCCAGCAGATCGGACTTCTCCGACTCCTCCTCTTCAGGCAATGACATCTGAAGCCCATACTCTCTGAGGCGGTTTATGATCTCACGGTTTGATTCAACACTGAAATATTCAATGACAGCATCGGCTATACGCGGACCGATATCATCAATAGCCACCAGCTCATCACGGCTCATGCCCATCAGAGTGTCAATGTCACGAGTCCCCTTGGCAAGCTTTTTGGCCACAGTCTCTCCGACAAACGGAATTGAAAGCGCATAGACAACCCTGTCAAACGACACACTCTTCGATTTCTCGGCACCCTCAAGAATCCTCTGAGCCGAACGCGGACCGATGCGGTCGAGTTGCTCCAGATCAGAGGCCTGCAGAATATAGAAATCAGCAATGTTTCTGACAAGTCCGGCATCATAGAGCAGAGCGGCGTTCTCCTCTCCCACTCCGTCAATATCCATTGCGTGGCGGCCTACGTAATGCTCAAGACGTCCGATGATCTGCGGACGGCAGCCATACTTGTTGGGACAGAGCCATGCCGCCTCGCCGGGAATGCGCACAAGCGAAGTGCCGCAGTCCGGACAATGGGTCACAAACTTTATCGGCATCGCACCCTCTTCACGCGCCGCCTCGTCAACTCCGGTTATCTTGGGAATGATCTCCCCTCCCTTCTCCACATAGAGCATGTCATGCTCATGGATTCCAAGAGTCTTGACAATGTCTTCATTATGAAGCGAAGCCCGTTTCACAATCGTGCCGGAAAGCAGCACCGGCTCAAGATTGGCCACCGGGGTTATCACCCCCATGCGACCTACTTCAAATGACACGAAGCGCAGGCAGGTCAGGGCGCGCTCTGCCGAAAATTTGTAGGCAATCGCCCAGCGGGGCGATTTGGATGTATAGCCAAGATTCAGCTGCTGGCGAAGACTGTTGACCTTGAAAACAAGCCCGTCAGTAGCGACCGGCAACTCCTTGCGCTCCTGGTCAAGGCGAGTGATGAAACTATCGACCTCCTCGATCGAATCCATCAGAGTCATCAGATTGCTGACCTTGAATCCCCATGACCGGGCAGCTATCATATTGTCATAATGATTGTCAGCCGGGAGCTCATCGGAAATCAGATAATAGAAATATGCGTCAAGTCCTCTGCGCGACACTTCGGCCGAATTCTGCATCTTAAGGGTTCCGGCCGCTGCATTGCGCGGATTGGCAAACAGAGGTTCTTCATTGAAAGCCCGCTCCTCGTTCAGACGGTCAAAAGCTTTCCAGGGAAGCACAATCTCGCCACGGATCTCAAATGACTGCGGATAGCCTGACCCCTGAAGCACCAGGGGGATGCTGCGTATGGTCTTGACGTTTTCAGTCACATCATCGCCCTTCTCTCCGTCGCCTCTGGTCACAGCTCTAACCAGACGTCCGTTTTCATAGATGAGCGAGATACTGGTCCCGTCAAACTTCATCTCACCGACAATGGGCACCGATTTAAGTCCTTCGAGATTTCCGAGCAAGTCATTGCAGCGGCGAATCCAGTCATCCACCTCTTCCACGCTGTAGGTGTTGCCCAGCGAAAGCATCGGCCTGACATGAGCCACTTGGGTAAACCCTTTGGTTATATCGGATCCCACGCGATGTGACGGTGAGAGCGGATCGTCAAATTCAGGGTGTTCGGATTCAAGTTTTTCAAGTTCTTTCATCATCATGTCATAATCATAGTCACTCGCCAATGGCGAATTCTCTACGTAGTAGGCATGATTCAGGCGGTCGAGTTCTTTTCGGAGTTCGGTGATACGTTGCTGGGCAGACATAACTACAATGTGGTCTGAGGGTGATGTTATAAGAATGATTATATTACGGTTCTTTACTTGTTTGCCGATAGCGCCATGCAGAATGCTTATCCGCAATAGAAATAGCGGTTGACAAGCTTCTGCAGCTCTATCGGATCGGCATTCACTCTGGCTGCGAGCATCTTGTCATCAAATGCCTTGAGCTGGCTGATCAGATCATCGAGCATCGCGGGTGCGAACACATTGCGGCTCTCGTAGATCGAACGCTGTTTTTCAAGACACTCGGCAGACTCAACGCAGCAGGTGGGAAGAGTTTCAAGACCTGCAAGCTTCTCGGCATTTTCTTTAGCATGGATATTCACATCGACATAAGTGCGTGATGCGATATCAAGAGCGTCTTTTTCGTCCATTTCAAAACCGAGGCGGGCAGCCACGCAGAGCGCAGCCATCAGCTGATAGACATTTGCCGAGCAGTCCGGCGAACGCATCTCAAACGTCTGTTTGCCATAAGTCTCGATCTCACATCTGTCAGCCGGATTGACCTGGACACACATGTCTTTGCCCGAAGTCCAGCCAAGAGGAACTCTGACAAGCACTGAGCGGTTTCTGTCACCCCAGCATATGTTGGTCGGCGCTTCCTGATGAGGCACAAGGCGCAGATAGCTCGTCGGGTTGGCATTGCCGAAAGCTGTGATTGAAGGAGCGAGAGTCATGAGACCGGCAATGGCACGGCGCGCTTCATTGCTGAGAGTGCGGTCGGCGCTCTGGGTCATGTTATGGCAGTCTTTCATCAGACGCATATGGATATGGAAGCCTGACCCGGCTTTACCGACAGTGATTTTGGGCGCGAATGTGACGTTGAGGCCTTCCTTAGCGGCGAGTTCTCTGATCACCCACTTGGCAAGCAGAAGATGGTCGGCGGCACTCAGTGCGGGGTTTGGCAGGAACTCAATCTCATTCTGTTCGTAAATAAGGGAATTATGTTTGAAATTGCCTACTTCCGAATGGCCGTATTTGATCTGGCCGCCGGTCGATGCAATCAGCGACATGGCTTTGGTGCGGAAGTCATTGAACTTCGCAAAAGGTCCGGATTCGTGATAGCCCTTCTGATCTGTGGCCGGAAACATACCGGTATCGGCTCCGATAACATAGAACTCAAGTTCGCCCATACATTCGAACTCCAGACCTGAAACCTCGGTGAATTCCTTGCAGGCACGTTCGAGAATACGGCGCGGATCGCTGTCAAGGGGCTGCCCATCTTTGTCAAAATAGCTGCACAGGAGCGTCAGAGTAGGCAGTTCGGCAAACGGATCGCGGAAGGCCGATGAATAGCGGGGTATGACATAAAGATCACTGCGGCCGGCTTCGATAAACGGAAACAGGCTCGACCCGTCGACACGTTCGCCCGTCGACAATATGGTCTCCAGATATTCCTGGGAATTGATCACAAAGTTGAGAGTCTTCAACCGTCCGTCAGCGGCGGCATACATGAAATTGACCATCTCGATTCCTTCACGCCTGATATACTCTATAATATCGGCCCGTGTGAACTCGGATGCCGGCTTTCCCAATGTCCGCTCCACATGGTTGCGACTCATTGACATGTTCTTGTTATTTTCCATGATAATAATTTGTGTGGTACAGGTATGTTGTAAGGATAACTATTTCTGATTTCGTTTCCGCAAAGATAAACCTTATTTGAGATATTTCAAAAATATTTTAACGGTCTCTTCATAGCTTTTCATGCACCTGAATGCCCATAATTGAGTATCTTTGCACCACTAAATCAACAATCACCCCCGGCGGTTTGTTTCAAGGCTAAAGGCATATGGAATCAACGTGCCGGTTTCACGTTTCACTATTTATTTTCCGACAGACTATGTTTCTCAACATCATTTTTCTTCTGTTAGGCCTTGTGCTCATTCTTGTAGGGGCCAACGCCCTTACCGACGGAGCTTCGGCCATAGCCCGCAGGTGGGGAGTCAGCGATCTTGTGATCGGTCTTACCATCGTGGCCTTCGGCACCTCCGCTCCGGAACTTACAATCAGTTTCATCTCAGCGCTCAACGGTAGCGCTGAGATGGCCGTCGGCAACGTGGTCGGCAGTAATATTTTCAACGTTCTTGTAATTATAGGTGTCACCGCCCTGTTCTCTCCCATACGGATCGAGCGCAGCATCATGACCAATGAAATTCCGCTCGTAATTCTTTCGGCCCTTGCGCTGCTTGCCATCGGCAACGGTCCGCTGCTCGACGGAGATTCCGCACCGGCCATATCGCGTGTCGACGGTATCCTTCTGCTGCTCTTTTTCGCGATCTTCATGCGCTACACTTTCTCGCAGGCCAAAGCCGCTCCGCAACCGGAACAGACATCGAATTCCGTGACCCCGGTAAAGGAAATGCCGCTGTGGAAAGCCGTCACATGGATCATAGGCGGTCTTGCGGCTCTGATCTATGGCGGTGACCGCTTTGTGGCAGGTGCATCGGGCATAGCTTCGGCGATCGGCGTCAGCGATGCTATAATCGGTCTGACCATAGTAGCCGCAGGCACTTCGCTCCCTGAACTTGCCACATCTATCACTGCCGCACTCAAAGGTAAAACCGGGATAGCGCTCGGCAATGTCATTGGAAGCAATATTTTCAACATTTTCATGGTTCTCGGCGTTACGGCTACCGTAAGACCTCTGCGCTTCGGCGACATCGGAAACCTCGATCTGCTTGTGCTCACAGGAGCAAGCCTGCTCTTCTGGATTTTCGGATGGTTCTTCAGACAGCGCACAATCACCCGCGCCGAGGGAGCAGTGCTCACGCTGGGCTATATAGCCTATGTCGCCGTGCTGATCTCACGTACTTCATAAAAAACAATCAGTCCAATCCGCAACATCGCCTATGTCTACATCATCCGCAACTGCCAGTCCTGATATTCACAAAGTTTCCTTTTCCGCACTGCTCGTAACAATCGGCATCGTATTCGGCGACATCGGCACCTCGCCGCTCTACGTCATGAAGGCCATCATGGGAGCCAACCCCCATGCCGGAGCCGACTATATCATAGGAGCTGTGTCATGCGTAATCTGGACTCTCACCCTGCAGACCACACTCAAATACGTCATCATAGCACTCCGCGCCGACAATAAAGGCGAGGGCGGAATCCTTGCTCTCTACTCCCTGCTCAAAAATCTGCGACACCGCTGGCTCTATGTTCTTGCAGCCATAGGGGCAAGCGCTCTTATAGCCGACGGAGTGATCACACCGGCCATGACCGTGACATCTGCCGTAGAAGGTCTGCGCGACATTCAGCCACAGGCCCCGATCCTTCCTATAGTCCTTGTCATCATCTCAGGAATTTTTCTTGTCCAAAGACTCGGCACCAAGACCATCGGCAACTTTTTCGGGCCCTTCATGCTTGGCTGGTTTCTTATGCTCGGCATTCTCGGCATATGCCAGATGCCTGCCCATTGGCCCATTCTCAAAGCGTTCAATCCCTGGTATGCAGTGAAACTTCTGATCGACTATCCGGGGTGGTTTCTGATACTCGGAGCTGTTTTTCTGTGTGCCACAGGAGCCGAGGCCCTCTACTCGGATCTCGGCCACTGCGGACGCAAGAACATCACCTACAGCTGGGCCTTCATCAAGACAATGCTCATACTTAACTACCTCGGCCAGGGCGCATGGCTGATCGCACAGGCCGAAAGCTACACGGCCAGCCTCAATCCTTTCTATGCCATCATGCCCCGCTGGTTTCTCCCGGCCGGAATCCTGATCAGCACAGGAGCGGCCATTATCGCAAGCCAGGCACTCCTGAGCGGTTCGTTTACCATATTCAGCGAGGCCATGAGTCTTGATTTCTGGCCAAGGCAGCGCATCAAATACCCATCCACGATCAAAGGACAGTTATACATCCCCCTGATCAACTTCGCACTCTTCATTGGCTGTGTGCTTACCATCCTGCTCTTCCGCACATCTTCGCACATGGAAGCCGCCTACGGACTGGCCATCACCATAACCATGCTGATGACCACCATACTCCTCGCCTTCTATCTCCATCTAAAAGGAGTCAGACGATGGATCGTGGCGCTCTTCACCCTGACATTCCTGCTGATCGAAGGAGCCTTTTTTGTGGCCAACATGTTTAAATTCATGCATGGCGGCTGGTTCACTGTGCTCATAGCCGGCATAGTCTGCTCGGTGATGATCGTATGGTACAAAGCCACTCTGATCCGCGGCAAATTCATAGAATATTACCGCTTTGCCGACTACACGGACATTATTTCCGACATCAAGGCTGACAGCGAAATACCGAAATACTCCTCGAATCTCGTCTATCTCAGCCGATCACGCAGCGCCGACGAGGTGGAAAGCAAATTGATTTACTCCATCATAAACAAACGCCCGAAACGCGCCGACCACTACTGGATTGTCCGCGTAGAGTTCACCGATGCTCCTGACACTCTCGAATATGAGCCTACCGTGCTCATTCCCGGCACCCTCATCAGTTTCAAATTCCGCATCGGATTCCGCATCCGCCCGCAAGTGAGCGTATACCTGCGCCAGGCCATCGAAGACCTCGTGGCTTCAGGTGAAATCGATCTCACAAGCAGCTACACCTCCCTACGCCGCCACGGCATCACCGGAGATTTCAGCTTCATCATCATCCACCGCCTCTTTTCACAGTCGAGCCAGTGTGATGCTTCAGACAAACGCCTGATGAACCTCCATTCGCTCCTGCGCCACATGGAAATGGACGCAGCCGAAGCCTTCGGCCTCGACACCAGCAACGTCACCATCGAGAACGTCCCCCTGATCATAGACAACCGCCCCACCCGCCGCATCACCCCAATAAAGTCATGATTTAAACAAATTCCAAAACAATAAAAAGAGACTGCCTAACTTTCATTGTCAGACAGCCTCTTTTTAATGTGGGGACGAAAGTATATTACTTTTTGGCGGTTTTCTTCATCAGGTGCTTGGTTGCGCCGATGAGCTGTTCGTCATGGCCGTGTAGAACGTCGGCAGGATTGTTGTAGATCTCGATATCCGGGTTGAGCTGCTTGTTTTCGAGCATTTCTCCGTTGCCGTCAAGCGAGGTGACTTCCGGAATGCCGAACACGATTGTCGGGTCAATCTGGGTTTCCCACCATACGGCTGTCATTGTTCCCGGTATAGGAGCGCCGATGACATCGCCGATTTTTAGAGTCTGATAAACGTATGGGGTGCCGTGAGCATCGCTGTAGTTGCTTTCGTCGACAAGCATAGCCGAGGGCTTGCACCACTGCGAGAAAGGATCGGTGCCGATGAACTGGCCGCGCGGGCTGTGGGTTACGTATTTCTTGCCGTTGAGAAGGATGGCAATATCGTTATGGAGCCAGCCACCTCCGTTGTGACGGGTATCGACCACTACGGCATCGCAATTGCGGTATTTGCCGAGCAGACGGTCATAGACTTCATTGAAACTTGGCCCGTTCATAGCTCTTACATGGACATAAGCGATGCGACCTTCGGACACGCTGTCGACAATGCGTTCGTTGCGTTCAACCCAGCGGGTGTAGAGCAGATCTTTGACTGCACTGCCGCCGATGGGCTTGACATAGACTGTCTTTCTGCCTCCTTTGGCTTTCTTGATTTCAAGTTTGACTTTTTTCCCGGCCTTTCCTTCAAGCATCGGGAAATAGTCTTTGCCTGCACGGATAATCGAATCGTTGATCGAAAGGATCACATCGCCCGGCTCCAGACCAAGGCTCTTGTCGGATAGCGGACCGCGTTTGACGATTTCAAGTATCTTCAGACCGTCACCCTTGAATGATTCATCATAGAATGCTCCGAGTGAGGCTGTAGGAAGCACCGACCGTCCGCTGCCGCCTGAATAGCTGCCGCCGGTATGTGAAGCATTCAGCTCACCGAGGATCTCACTGAGAAGAATTGCAAAATCATAGCCGTTGTTGATGTGAGGCAGGAACCTGGCATATTCTTTTTTGTAAAGATTCCAGTCAGTGCCGTGCATTTTCTTGTCATGGAACTTGTCAAGAACCTGACGCCACATATGGTCATAGATGTACTCGCGTTCTTCTGACGGACGGCGGGTGTATTCCGCTTCATAGGAAACCGGGGTAGCCTTGCCGCTTGCAAGATTAACCTTCTTGATGCCGGAACGGTCCATAACGAACACATTGGCACCCTTCTTATCAGGAATCATACCCCATCCGCTCAGACCTTTGACAAGTACGCGAGTGCCGCCTTCCTTCAGATTACGCTCGTAAAGAGAACGGCCGTCAGGGCTGGTGGCCACATAGTAGAGTTTGTCGGCCTTCGGCGATACGTAGTAAGAGCCAAGACGTGCTGAAGAGCCGGTCAGACGCTCCATGCGGTAACGGCGGTTCTCGGTGTCAAGGACAAGCGGTTCGGGATCATCTTTCTTTACAGAATCCTTTTTGGCACTGTCTTTCTTGCCGTCATCTTTCTTGGATTTTTTCTTTGAATCCTTCTTTGAGCCATCTTTTTTGGCGCTCTTTTCTTTTTTCTCCTTATCTGCTTTTTCCTTGTCAGCGAGCTTAAGCTCCTCTTCGGTCATGCGGAAGCGGTCATAAGCCTCTCCATCGAGGAACATGAGGACTATATCGCTTTCATTGCCCCAGCTGCCATGACTCTTGTAGCCATATTTGCTGGTAGTGTATGCGACGGCCTTGCCTCCGAGCACCCACTGCGGAGCATCGTTACTGTAGCCGCTTTCGGTGAGATTGACAACCTCGCTGCCATCAGCTTTCACAAGCGCGATGTCGGCATTGTTCCAGCCACCGATACCGATATAGTTGGTCAGCAGCCAGCGGCTGTCGGGACTCCATTCAAATCCGGTATCGCCGTCGGCATAACTGTAATTATACTTTCCTTCAAGCGCAGTGGTCACCTTTTTGTTCTTGAGATCCATCACGCGGAGAGTCGTACGGTCTTCAAGGAATGCCACTTTCTTGCCATCGGGGCTGTAGGCCGGGAAAAATGCGGGCTTGTCGCTCTTATAGAGTGGCTTCTCAACAAGATCGGTAGCATAGAGCAGCGATTTTTCATCAGGGTCCTTGATCTCAGTGGTAAACAGCTGCCACAGACCGTTGCGCTCGCTGTCGTAGACAAGACTGCGGCCGTCAGGAGCGAAATCCACAGCTCGTTCCTGGGCAGGAGTGTCAGTGATGCGGCGGGTGGTATTGTATTCAGTCGAAGTCACATATACATCGCCACGGAGCACGAATGCTATAAGCTCACCGTCAGGAGACACGGCAAAAGATGAAGCTCCCGAACGGCGCACCGATTTCTCAGCCGGCGAGGCATAGTCATCACTGATGATATTGACTTCCACCTTAGATGGTTTACCTGCCTCATCCATAGTATATATCTCTCCGTTCCAGCTGAAGGCGAGCCGCCCGTCGGAAGATGCCGAAAGAGAACGCACAGGATGTGTCTTGAATTTTGTGAGCTGCTTTTTCTGAGTTCCGTCGACTGAACGCTTGTAGACGTTGAGGGTTCCGTCTTCCTCGCTGATGAAATAGAACTGGCCGTCATTTGACCAGACGGGGTTCATGTCATGCCCGTTGAAATCAGTCAGCTTGATATGCTTGCCGTCCTTATCCATGAGCCATATATCAGCCGTCCCGGATGAACGTTCATGCTTTCTCCAGATATTCTCTACCCCTTTGCGGTCCTGATAGAGCACACGTCCGTCGCGGCTGATGCTAAGCGCGGGCATGGTCAGTGACACCATCATTTCAGGACGACCGCCGTCAAGGTCTACGGTGTAGACTTGCTGTGTGAACGATGCCTGGGCCGCACTTGCCAAGGGCATGTCACTTGTGCTGAACACCACATGACTGTTGTCTTTGAACGCAAGCGGAGTCTCATTGCCTGAATGGGTAGTCAGACGCTTGGGCACACCGCCTTTGCTGTCGACCACAAAGATATCCAACGAGCCCTCACGGTCGCTGTTAAATGCGATCTTTTTGCCGTCAGGGCTCCAGACCGGCAATGAATTATAACTGCCTCCTGAGGTCAGCTGCCGGGCATCGCCGCCTTTTGCCGGGACGGTAAAAATGTTGCCTTTATATGTAAAGGCAATCGTTGTGCCATCCGGAGATATGGCAACATTCCGGAGCCACAACGGCGCTGCCGCCATGCCAAGCGAACCTGCGGCAAACAGAGCCAGTGAAATGATACTTTTTCTCATAAATGTGATTATTGTGATTCTTTTATATGACTTTCATTGCAATCTTATGCCGTGCTATGCTAATTAGACGATAAAAGCGGAGATTTAGTTACACCTATTCCCCGCTTTTTTCAGAATCTGATTCCTCCTTTTTCGCCGCATCGGCAGGAGCCGGAGAATCCGACTGATCATCCTCCCGGTCTTTTTTCTTTGCTTTCTTTTTGGGTTTCAGGAAGGAGAAGATGTTATCGAAATCGCGTTTGAACACTATACCCACTCCCTGAGTGGTAAGAGCACTCTTGAGATAATAGTTCTGATCGTTATATCGGTTATAGGCCTTAAGCTGTATGGTGCCCGCACGGTTAAGCAGATAACGTATGTCGAAATCTCCGATGAAACTGTTGTTGTTCATCGAATTGTCGCGATACCCGAAGTTGCCGTTGAGAAGCAGACGGTTATTGAGCAGATGGCTTGACAGAGCCACTTCGACTTCCACGTCTGAAAAATCTCCGCGGTCGCTGCGGATGGCCGGCGCGATGCTCCAGTTGTCACTTAGCTGACCGAGCATTGAACTGAGACGCGAGGAGATAGTAGAAGATGCCACAGACACCAGTTCGTTACCGTGGGTGGCCGTCATATAGTCAGGCGTATAGAATTTGTTGAGAGCAAGCAGGTAGATGATCTGGCGGTTCATCATGTCTTCAGTCGACACGATAGAGCGAACCTTCCTGTAGGTATCACGAGTCAGCGTCGGGAAGTCCAGGTCGAAAGTGATTTCCGGCTGACGGATGTCACCTCGCACCATCATCAGTGCATCGACAGGCACACTCGTACGGTTCAGTTCGCGGTCTTCAAGGAAAGATTCGTCAAGATCGCTGAGATTGGCATTTACAGAGTAAGAGGCCGTGATGTCAAGCAGAGCACTGTAAGGATCTCCGAGGAAGGTGATCTTGCTGCCTTCACGTATTTTGAATTCCTTTATGATGAGGTCCTGCAAAGTGAAATTGTAGGTGCCGTGGTTGATCTTATAGTCACCATACATGCGCAGGTCACCGTCAGAACTATTATAGGACATACGCAACTGTCCGCTGCCATAAGCCGTGATTTTGTCACCGCCCACCGGGTCCATAATAAGATTAACTGCCACTGACGGATTGATGCCTACGTCAAAGGTCATGGCATAGTCTGACGATGTCTGCTCTTCCTGTCGGCGTATGCGCTCGCGTAGCTGACGGACTATAAGCGGTGTGGGGTCCAACGCGGCGATGGAATCCTTGTAGGCCTTGTTTTTGTCACGCAGAGTGATAAACTGATAGTCGATGGCCTGCTCCGCATCGCTCATCACAAATGAGAATGTCGACTGCTCGGCCGTAGACATAGCAACATTTATATCCACGCGTCCAGGCACTCCGCTGACCGAAGCCTTGCCATTGCCGTAGATAAGGCCGAACCAGGGATCTTCCGTCTGATTCTCATTGATGTCATAGACAAGAAAATCACGGGCATCAGTGATATCGAAACGGAAAGTCGGATCATGGAAATACTTGTGGGCCACATAGCCGTTAAGCTTTGCAGTCTTGCCGTTGCAGTCAGTCAGACGCACGTTGTCAAAACTGATCATGCCCGGCCGCAGGTGCACACTGTCAGTAGTGGTGTAAGTTGTATTCGTAAAATCAAGTTTCAGGCTGAGATCTTTTGCATAGATATCGCCATACAGATCCAGATCCTTGAAGGTCCCGTAAAGCCGGGCCTCGCCACTGACCTCTCCTGTGACTTTCGATGTGAAAGCAGCCATGAAAGGCTCCATGAATCCTACCGGCGCACGATCAGCCTTAAACGTGAAATCCAATTCTGAACTCATCGGTTTGATAACTCCGTCGACTTCCGATTTTGAGCCTCCGCCGCCAACTATTTCCGCCATAATGCGGACGGCCTTGTTTCCATTGTCCCAATAGCTGCGGATGTCACCGTCACCCATCACACAGCCGTTATACTTCAGGCCCTCCACCTTAAGGCGGGGAGTATAAAGCACCGGATCACCCGACAGAAGCTTCATGCCATAGAAACTACCTGTGGCCCTACCTCCGAACTGAACGGCATCGCTCATATTGAGAGAGTCGAATATATAGTCGATGTCTATGGCATCAAGGTCTACGATCAGACGGTCTATCGAGTCAGCCGATGCCACGCCATGAATATTCAGAGACTGTCCGGCTCTATGGCCGCCGAGCCCCTCGACGGAGATTCTGCCGGGCATGACATGAACCAATGCCGGATTCACTGTCCAGGATGAATCGTTGAATACCATTTGCGATGTCGCAACTGAAATATCAGTCAGCAGATCTTTGCTATCTTCACTGCGGCTGAACAATGTGGCGAAATCAAAATTGCCATGATAGTCTTCCTCTCGGTCTATTTTCCAAAGAATCGAAGTGCCGAGTGAATCGACAGAGCCCTCAGACCCGATCCGGAGATCAAGCATTCCGTTTTTGGTCGGAAAAGATGTGTGGGCAGTCACGTCAGAATGCTTGCTGATAGCGTCAAGCATCACCGACAGCCTCGTTCCCTCTATAAGTTTGTCCTTGTTTCGCAAATATGGGGCATCAATATCAAGCCCTACCGAGGCCGTCTCTCCACCACGTCCGAACGAACGTACTGAGATGGGATATATTATGTCTGCCGGAAGCCCCAGAAACTTGCTTATTGTGGAATCTTCCTTAATTCTAAGATCAAGATCATACTGAAATTCAGATATTTCCCTACAACTGTCAGCAGGCAAAAGAGCCGGGTAGACTTTTGCTATAACCGCCTTGACATCATTGGCTATATTCCTGAGGCTGAAATGGCCCGACAGATCCGCATCGACCTGCGGACTGCGCAGCATAATGCTTCTTGCCGAATCGCCGGTGTGGGCATCGAGTTCAAGCCGTGGAATCGAAAGTGACTTGTCATTTCGTCCGGAAAATCTGAAATCCGACACTTTTATCCATCCGTTGATCACATCCGGATTACGTCCACGCACAGATCCGTCGAATTCAAACGAAAGATCACCTTTCAGTCTGCCACCTTTCACAAATGGATCGAGCGAGATGTTATTGACCTGAGCATAGAGTTCAGTCAAAGGCATTGTTCCGCTCAGTTCAGCGCCACCTGACACCGAAAAATCAAGCGCCGGAGAAGATGATCTTACAGTCGCATCAACGCTGTTGCCTCGAAAATCGGCATTGGCATTAATATCCGCAAAATCAGTACCGTTCCATGTCAATTCCGGGACCGACAGCTCTGCTATGCCTTTTATATTGCGACTGCCCGAAATGACAAGATCGGCTTTTGCATCAAATGCAATATTGCTCAACGGAGCCAATGACTTGTGAAGTTCGGATGGCATAAAGGCCATTGATGATATCACGCCGTCCAGTTCAAGCGGCCCGCCTGTTCGGTTTTTGAATATTCCGCAGTCAATGTCGATGTTTCCGCAATCTGTGTCCAGAGCTCCGTTAAAGTCTATTGACTCTGGGGTAAGCGATAGATCGCCAAGCAGATTTATATCGCCTAATGGAGCCAGGGCCGAGAGTTTTCTGTAAAGATGATTGAGCGGGCTGGCCGGCTTTGACAGATAATCCAGAGCCTTTGGCACCGAGGTCCTGACATTGAGCCTGCGGAGATCCACTGACAAGGAATCTTTGGCATGGAGAAGGCCCTTTATCAGTCCATGAGCGCTCAGATGTGCCTGACTTTCGGGAATATACAGATCGAAATGTTCGAGGCTGATGCTGTCTGCTCTACCTGAAGTTTCAATCTCCACATCTACCCTGACGTCAATATCTTCAAGTCCTCTGACAAACGGGCTGAGATCTGACAATGTCAGATAGGTTTCAGACAGAGTCTCCACAGGCGAACGCAGCGCATTCTTTAGATCAAATCCTCCGCCAAGAGGAGACTGAAGCGTCAGATCATTGAGCGCAAGGCGGGAGTTGTTCAGTTCGACAGCCAGATTTTCAATTGTCAGACTTTCCATGTCGGCCAAAACATCGGCTCTCAATTCTTTCAGCGCAAGTCCGCTCTTTTCAGCAGCTGCCATGCGCTTGATTTCCACTTCAATCCGGCTGTCTGAAATCCTCGGCGCACAAAGGTCGGCTCTAAGACCGTCTACTCTTATGTGTGCCGGGTCAAAACGTCCGGAGTCTGCAGGTGCCGCATCACGCACATCATACGTCAGGCCGGAACGGCGGATGACAAGCAGATTTACGGCCAGATCAAACTTCGACGGGCCGTTGTCTTCATCCTTCTTAAACCGGTCTATGATCGGCTGGATGTTGAGCGGTGTCTGACGCGACTGGCGGTAAAGATTCAGATCAAGGTCTATGATCTCTACATATGTGATTACAATACGGCGGTTCCACAGCCCTTCAAAAAGCTTGATCCCGGCGCCAAGATGGCCGATCTGCAAAGCCGTCTCCCCTCTCGGATCCTTCACACCTACGTCAGAAAGTACCACCCGGTTGAAAGGTGCTATAGACACCGAACCCACCGAAACTTCTGTTCCCAGAAGTCCGGTGAGTTCTTTTTCTGCTGTCCGGGCTATGCTGCCCTGGACTGACGGGAGACTGAGGGCAACATACAGAATCAGCGGTACTGCCACCGGCAATACTAATATTATCACAAGAATAAAGCGCAGAATCCGATAAAATGTTTTCAACCCAGTCGCTATATGTCGCTATACGTTTCTAAGTGTCAGTCATTATTCGTTCAGAGGCGGCGGGCCACTGAAGAATCAAGAGTGCTCATGTCTGTCACACGCTCGACCACATCTCCGTTGCGGTCGAAAATAAAAACGGCGGGAAGAGAGCCGACATTGTAGTCACGGAGAGCCTTGTCGCCATCAGCAGCGCCGTTGAGCACCGTAATCCAGGGCAGGTTCTTTGCTGTCTGCTTCCAGGCATATTCATCGCTGTCAAATGCCACCTGGAATATTTCAAGTCCCTGCTGATGATATTTCTGATAGACATTGTTGAGCATCACGTTGAACGCAGGCGAATCTTCGGCAGTGTAGGCGGTGAAATTCAGAATAACCACATTGCCTTTCGATGTGAGATCAAGCAGAGAATGCTTCTTCCCTTCATTGTCAAAAAGATTGATATCAAATGCGCGGACTTCATTTGCATACGCCACATTCTCTTCATTGACTTTCCCTGATTTCGGGCGGTTGCTGATGAAGAGATTGCGCAGATAGGTTGTGCGCGGATCAGATGGGCGCTGCTCGTTGAACGCGTTGGCCACAGCGCCGATAATGCGCAGGTCTTCCTTCACGGCAGGATTGAACAGAGGCTGGCCGCCCACCCGCTTGCTTATAATATAATAAGGTACTATACCGGCAGGATCGGCGAGAATCATTTTGCCGAGTTCGCGTTTGAGATCTGCATTAGAGGTGACGGACTGCACATTGCCGGATGCTGTTTCCGCTCTGAGCAGGCTGTCGACATGTTCGAGATTCGCTGCCTGAGGAGTTCCTGAAAGGCTATGGTTTGTGTCGATATCAGGAGCCTGAGCCGTGATTTTGAGAGTCTCGATGCTGTCAATCGGGAAATAGAGAGACTTCTCCCCTATCCGCAGACGATAAATATCGGGGTAGCCTTGCGCGTCACGGCTGTAGCTGAACGATCCGTTTCCTTTGATCTCAATAGTGTCCATCGGATACCAGTAGCCCTGGTTATTGCCTTCAAGAACAACAAGATCATTTTCACCAAGCCCGTCAATGCGTCCTTCAAGATGCCACTTATTGCCGCTCCCGCATGACGCTGTAAGAGCCAATGAGCTTATAAATAGTAATTTGCCTATTGTTTTCATGCTAATTAAAATAAGTTTACTGCCAATCGAGGCTATACAAGTGCAAAATTAGCATTTTTCCGCTTAAATGTCAAATAACTCTCGACCAATACACTGTTTCTCTTCGACAATTCCAGATCTGAGGCCATATCCACATAGAATTTAACCATTGTTACAAACTTTGTTAAATCAAGCAATTACGCATTAAACCATATCCGGCCACAGTTGTCATAAGAATAAATCGCACCAAAAACGATTGGCCGGCAACGGCTTTTAGAGGTCGTTTAAAAACAATAATAATAAATAAGACAACAATGAAAAAGACTCTTTTAAGCGTAGCAATCATCCTGGCATCAACCTTAGGCATTACCGCCACTGCACAGTCACCCGCAAACACTCAGACATGCGACAACCCCAAGACCGAATGTACCAAAGCAGGCAAAGCAAACAAAGCTGTCCGCCCAAATCCATTCGAAGGTCTGAACCTGACGGAACAGCAGAAAACCGAACTCCAGTCCATTGCTCCAAAGAAAGACTGCTGCAAAGATAAAGCAGAGAAAAAAGACAAAGCTCAGGCCAAGGCTGAAAAGCAGGCCAAACGGGCTGAAAACCGGCAGAAAATGATCCAGAACCGCCGCGATTATCTTGCCAAGGTAAAGAACATCCTGACACCTGAGCAATATGTGCAGTTCCTTGAAAACAACTATGTTGATCAGGCATTGAAGGGTGGCCCCCGTCACGGCAAAATGGCACAGGCCAAGCATAAAAACGGTAAAAAAGGTGACCGCAGACACAATATGCGCGTCAACAGGCCGAACACCAACGCAGCCCAGCAGCAGAATGCCAATGATTCCAATTCCGCCTATTACATTGACAACGGCAAAATCAAGGTATTCTCCTACCACGCCCAGCGCTAAAAACTCATTCTCTCACTTCTCACAAGAAGTCTGATCACCGGCATCCCCGACAGGGCCTTTCTACAAAGGCTCCGGCAAGGATGCCGGTGATTATTTTTACCTTCCCGCATTATCGCACTAAATCGGCTTTTTCATAAGCTAAATTTGCACAAAAAAACACTCCGTACTTATGAAAAAGTCATCACTCCCCGTTTCCAGAAAATTTTATTCTGAAATCTGCGACCGCATCAGATTTTCATTCAGCCTGAACCGCCCGTCATTAATCGAAGAAGCCATCGCGACTGTAGACTCCTATATCACCTGCGGAGCTGAACCGGCTGAATATGCAGATCCTTCCGTTCTGCTGATGTTCAATCTGCTTCGCCCCGAAATCGACAAAGCCATCAGGCGATCTCAACGTGCCAGAGAAATTTCATCAAAACGCAAATCCGGACAGCCGACCGCCGCTTCCTCCGGCAAAGACGAAACCAGCAGACCGATGGACAATAACGGCAATACAGCATCTTCTGAATCAGAGTCAACCGAGCCTGAAGAGGAAGAGCGCCCCATTCTGAACCGCCGTATGCGCAGACAGATCCAGCAGGAGCGCAAACGGGCTGTCCGCCAGCGGATCAAGCCGCTCTATAGTCGTTAGCGTTTGCTGTCTGACCGATCCTTTTGCACTCCTTCAAGCACCTCGCGGATAAAAGGCGCCGTCGGAGAATCAAACTTTGCAACCTGCGCGGGAGTGCCGGTGGTAATGATATGACCGCCGTTTTTACCACCTCCGGGGCCCATGTCAATAACATGGTCGGCCGCACATACCACATCGAGATTATGCTCGATGACAAGCACGGTATTCCCTTTGTCTACAAGCCTGTTTAACACCGATAGCAACACTCTTATATCGTCAAAGTGCAGGCCTGTGGTAGGCTCGTCAAGTATGAAAAGAGTCTTTCCGGTGTCACGGCGTGAAAGTTCTGTGGCAAGTTTCACTCGCTGATTTTCACCGCCCGACAGTGTGGATGACGGTTGGCCGAGCTTGATATAACCGAGCCCGATATCGCGCAAGACCTGAATCTTGTTCAGAATCGCAGGAATTCCGGCAAAAAACTCTACTGCCTGGTTTATCGTCATGTCAAGAACATCAGCGATCGACTTCCCCTTGAAACGCACTTCAAGCGTCTCGCGGTTGTAGCGCTTTCCGCCGCAGGTCTCGCAAGGCACAAGCACATCCGGCAGGAAGTTCATCTCTATAGTTTTGTAGCCGTTTCCTGAACAAGTCTCACAACGTCCGCCGGCCACATTGAAAGAGAAACGCCCCGGACGATAGCCTCTGATCTTGGCTTCTGACAGCGATGCATATAGATCGCGTATGGCCGTGAACACCCCCGTATATGTAGCGGGATTAGAGCGCGGCGATTTCCCCAAAGGAGACTGATCGACAGTGACTACCTTGTCGATATTTTCAAGTCCTTCAATTTTGTCATAAGGCAGTGGCGCTGTCTGCGAACGAAAGAATTTCTGACTCAGTATAGGCTGCAGCGTTGAATTGATCAGCGAGGACTTCCCGCTTCCCGAAACGCCTGACACGCATATGAAACGGCCGAGCGGGAGTGTAAGAGTGACATTCTTGAGATTGTTACCCTTGGCTCCGCGCAAAACGAGTTTCTGCCCGTTGCCCTTCCTGGGCTTGTCTCTGAGAGGAATCGACAGTTTGCCATTAAGATAGTTTGCCGTAAGAGTATCCGTTGAAAGCATTTCAGCCGGAGTTCCGGCAAAGACTACTTCTCCACCTTTTCGGCCGGCCTTCGGACCGATGTCCACTATATAGTCGGCATCAAGCATGATATCCTTGTCATGCTCCACCACAAGGATGGAATTTGACGCATCGCGAAGCTGCTTGAGCGAGTCGATCAGCCGGCGGTTGTCACGCTGATGCAGTCCGATTGACGGTTCGTCAAGGATGTAAAGCACATTGACAAGTTGCGAGCCAAGCTGTGTGGCAAGCCTGATGCGCTGGCTTTCGCCTCCTGAAAGTGTGGCAGAAGCGCGGTTGAGCTGCAGATAGTCCAGACCTACGTCCACGAGGAATTTCAGCCTTGAGCGGATCTCTTTCATGATCTCACGCGCTATGATTGCCTGGGTCGGCGACAGCCTTGACTCGACATCCTTTGACCATTCATAGAGATCCGAAATGTCAAGGCGGCAAAGCTGGGCTATGTTCTTCCCGTCTATGAAGAAGTGAAGCGCCTCCCGGTTCAGGCGGTCTCCCTTGCACTCCGGACATTCTGCCCGCGAGAAGAAACCCTCGCTCCACTTGCGAGCAGCCGCGGAGGCATCGTCGCCCTGCTGCATCTCGATATACTTCACAAGACCTTCATAGGTGTTGAAATAATTGTATGTGGCCATTGTGTCATTTTCAATCACAAGGCGCTCGTTGGTGCCGTTAAGAATCTCGCCGACAGCTTCTTCAGGGAGATCCTTGACCGGAGTCTTTATCGTACATCCGTATTTTTTGCATATTGCGTCGATCTGCCAGAATATTACGGAATTCTTGTACTTGCCGAGCGGCAATATGGCTCCTTCATGGATCGAAAGTGAGGGATTGGGGATGATTTTGTTGCGGTCTACTATATTGACATAACCAAGCCCCTTGCAGCAGGGGCAGGCTCCGAGCGGAGAGTTGAATGAAAAGTTGTGGGGCGCAGGCTCACGGTATGAGATTCCGCTGGCCGGGTCCATGAGAGTCTGGGAGAAATAGGCAGCAGAGTCATCTTCTACATCATAGATCATCACCTGGCGCTCACCTTGGCGCAGGGCATCGGCAACGGTTGATTCAAGCCGGGTAAGATCTTTGGCCGAGACTTTCAGCCGATCGATCACAAGCTCTATATCATGATTCTTGTAGCGGTCAAGCATCATGTTGAGCGTCAGATCGCGGAGCTCTCCGTCTACGCGCACAGTCAGAAAACCCTTCTTGCGCAATTGCTCGAAAAGTTCCTTGTAATGCCCCTTGCGATTCTTTACCAAAGGTGCGAGTATATAGATCTTGTGCCCGTCATA
This sequence comes from Duncaniella muris, assembly GCF_003024805.1. Taxonomy (GTDB): domain Bacteria; phylum Bacteroidota; class Bacteroidia; order Bacteroidales; family Muribaculaceae; genus Duncaniella; species Duncaniella muris. The sequence goes on along the minus strand of NZ_PUEC01000004.1, from coordinate 28,511 downwards.
TCGTTGCAGGATCAGATTGACAATCTGATCCCTGGTATATTTTATCATCGGTTCGCCTGTGACATAGCTTACCGCCGTCCCCACTCTTGAATAGAGCAGACGGAGAAAGTCATAGACTTCTGTTGTAGTGCCTATGGTGCTTCGCGGATTCCTGTTGACAGTCTTCTGCTCGATGGCTATCACCGGACTAAGGCCTGTGATTTTGTCAACGTCAGGACGTTCGAGATTACCGAGCATATTTCTGGCATAGGCAGAGAAAGTCTCTATGTAACGGCGCTGGCCTTCGGCGAAAATAGTATCGAAAGCCAATGACGACTTCCCGCTGCCACTCAGTCCGGTGATGACCGCAAGAGAGTTATGGGGAATATCTACATCTATGTTTTTCAGATTGTGGACACGCGCTCCAAGCACACTCAAAGAGGATGCTGAAGCGCGGTCCGGCTTATTTTCTGTTGTTTCGTTATTGTTTGCTGTGCTCATTTCTGTTATTTACAAATACGGCAGGTCAGTCAGTAAAGCGTGGAGTCCTGTGTCAGTCTGCCACCACCCACGCCGGATTGTAGACTTTGACTTTCTGGCGCGAGCGTGAAAGGGAATCGCGGATTGGTATGCTGACTTTATATGTCTTTCCGCTTTTGTTCGGAAGTGTTTTTGAGCGTATCCACGGATTGTGTTCGCGCAGAGTGAGATAGTCTATACCTTGCTTTTTAGCCCATGCAGCCCAGTCATCGACAGGAGTATTAACCTCCACCACTTTGTATTCAATAGGCTGATAGAGCTGGTCGGCAGTCAGATTGAAGCCATAAGCCGATGGGTTTTCCATTATAAGTTTCATGGCGAGCATACGGAATATATAGCGCATGGTTTCATCGGCAAGATAGAGATCATATGCAGAATCGACCTGCTGCGATCCGAGCTCCTTTGAAATACGGGCCATGCCTCCATTGTAGCTTGCCGCCACAGACTCCCAGTTGCCATATTTGGCATAAGCGTTTTTCAGATAGCGCGAAGCAGCCTCAGTGGCTTTTACGGGATCATAGCGTTCATCAACATCTTCGTTGACCTCAAGGCCGTATTCTTTGCCTGTTGCAGGCATCAACTGCCACAGACCTCCGGCTTTTGCCGGAGAAAGGGCCCGCGGATTGAGGGTGCTTTCGATGACCGCGAGATAGATCATGTCAGACGGAATGCCGTTTTTCTTCAGTATCGGGGCCAATATCGGAAAGTAACGGTTTGCTCGTTTTATGACAAGCAACGTATTCCCGTGGGTATAGGTCATGGCTGTCAGTTCCCGGTCAAGTCGCTCCCACATATGGGTAGGATCAAGATCCACTTTCTTTCCGGCAAATGTCACAGATGACGGAATGGACGGATTTACTACGGTCGAGAATTCAGCAGTCTGAGTCTCTACCGGAGCTTCAGGAGCAGAAGTAACTGCGGCAATCCGCTCGGATGATGCGACAAGCGCCAGAAATGTGAGACCTACTGACGAATATAGAAACAGCTTTTTATTGTTATTCATAGAAAGTGGTAAAAAAGTTGTTCAGATTGTGTTTTATATCAGTTGCAGGCACATTCTGATTGTATGCCTACTTGTAGTTAACAATGTTTATGTCACCCGAAAGTTCATAATTCCTGCCATCCGAGCCTTTGGCCTTGATGACATAAAAATATGCACCGGACGGAACGGTCTTGCCTTTGTATTTCCCGTCCCATCCGTGAGAAGGATCGGTAAATGATGTAATTTCATGTCCATAACGGTCAAATATGTGACACTCGAAAGAGACAAGGCTTGAATAGCTCACTTTCCATTCGTCATTCACGCCATCGCCGTTTGGCGAAAACGCATTGGGGCATTTAAGCATTGACGCGCCGATGGAGACGGTGTAGACTTCGCCGGTATATTCGCATGACCCGTCTGAATTGGCACAGACAAAACGGAGATAGGTGACACCTTCGTCATTAAACGTATATGCGAAATTCAGGTCCTGTATACGCAGACTGACATCATCGAATTCAGGGTAGCGGGAGAATTGCCATTCATGAAACAGTGCACCGTCAGTCACAGCGGCCTCAAACTCCAGTTCACACGGAGCCGATCCGCCGAACGACGTTCCTGACGGATTCTGGGCCACTTCATTATCTGCGCTACGGACATTCTGAGTGATCTTTGTCAGGCCGCTGACTGCATATGGTTCCACTGAACCGCTTGTAAATTCTTCGGCATGACCCCATGCGCGCAGGAAACGGTCGCCTTCAACAGTGAATTTCGTAGCACAAAGCGGAGCCGGTGCACGCATTACTGCCGGAAGTGACGCAAAATCAACCGCAGTCTCTGTCTGGTGAAACATCAGAGCTTCTTCATCGGGCGTAAGAGTATGGTAACTGAGGCGGATTCCCCTATCAAGAGTGAAACGCCGGCCGTTGATGCCATAGTAGGCCATCTCCTCTCCCATCCCGATCACATCAAGGGCTATCCGCTGGCAATCACGTTCGGCTGATGGCACGATCGAAGTCAATGAAAACGGATGGCGGTTATAATCTATGACCCAGAAGCATTCCCTGCGACCATCAGGATGTTCGACAATATACCCCATATCGCTTTCGATTTTTGTGAGTACAGATGATGCGCCGTCTACTCTGACGTCGGAAAGTTCTTCGGCATAACCACCACCAAGAGAGGAATAGCGATACCAGCGTATGGACGGAGCTTCTTCCTCTGTTGTCCGGCAGGACACCGAGACGCCCGAAAGGCCGTCAAGCACATAGACACCTTCAAGACCGGATGCCGAAGAAGCCTCCACTCTGACAACTTCGGATATGTTGCCGGTCCAGAGCGGCTGTCCGAACATCCCGGCTGCTGCTAAAAGGCAAAAAGATACTGCTAAAATCTGTCTCATACAACAATCAAAAAGCGATTTTTCTACTAACTTACAAAGTTACGAAAAATCGCTTTTATTTGCAATATCTCTTCCAGAGGCCGCAGGGCTACATATCGTCCATATCGTCGTTACGCGGATTATTGTTTAGCTCCTTGACATCTTTCTTGACCATTTCCGGAGTGACCTTATCATTGTCTGACACATTGACGTCCACTCCACGGTATTCTTCGGCAGGCTTCACTCCCGGTTTCTGTGCGTTTTTCTTATCCATAATCAAAAGATTTTAATTTTGTATATTTAACATCCGGGAAGGCTTCGGGGTTCACTCTCCGGTATCAGATCCGACCGGAAGACTGTTAAGTTGCTCGATATAATCGAGTATTTCATCTCGCCCGCGACCGGTTTCACTTGATGTCAGGAACACCGGCGGCAGTTCTTCCCATGTTTCCAGCAGAATGCGGCAGTATTCCTCCACATTCCTTTTGCCGGCCTGCGTGCCGAGTTTATCGAGTTTTGTAAACACGATGGCAAAAGGCACTCCGTTTTCACCGAGCCAGTTGAAAAATTCGAGATCGATCTTCATCGGCTTGTGGCGGGAGTCGATCAGGACAAACAGATTTGTCATCTGGGCACGGTTAAGGATATAGCCACGTATCATTTTCTCCAGCTGCTCACGCTGCGATTTGCCACGCTGTGCGAAGCCATAGCCGGGAAGATCGACTATATACCAGCTGTCATTGACCAGAAAGTGGTTGATCAGCATTGTCTTTCCCGGAGTCGATGATGTCTTGGCAAGACTTCTGTTGCCCGCAAGCATATTGATCAAAGACGATTTGCCGACATTACTTCGGCCTATGAAGGCATATTCGTGACGCGTGTCGGCGGGACATTTGCCAACCGTGGGATTAGAGACTACAAAACGGGCTGAATTGATGATCATATCTGTTGTTTTTGTTTTAAGAGGTTGTTTTTAAACAACTTCTAATATTTCTAAAATACCGTCAGTCAAGCATCAGGCTTATCATAGGGCGTACCGAGGGGAAGCGTATGATCGAGCCTATAGCCGATGAACTGAAGATGATGTCTGTGAGAACTTCGACTGTAACATCGAAATCAAGTTTACCGCAATAGGAATCATCTGTCACACACAAGCCCTTCTTTATAATGAAAGTATGCGAGTTATAGTCCGGCAGCAGCTTGTCGCTCACCCGTATGCTGCATGAAAATCCAGGATCTGCAGCAGCGATGGCTGACAACGCTTTCTCCACATTGACCAGACGCCCCATTCCGCGAGGCATCAGGCGGCCTCCCATCGAATCGTCGGGGTGTCCGAGGAGAAGCACCGGAGTGTCGGTGTAGAGGCAACGCAACTGGCGCAGTGCGGCCGCACGGCTGTCGCTGTCCTCACCCACCACATCCTTTACCAGCAACAACCCGTCTGAAACCACGCCCCATGCCATTGAGACTATCTGGCTGCCACGGTCTTCATCATCGCGGGCCATGACTACAAAATTTCCGCCGTCAGACTTCAGATCGGACAGGATATTGTAGAAGTCGCGCCTCGAATGAAGCACATAGCATTTGCGCTGATGCTGGAAACGGTCGAAAGCACACCATACCTCATCGCTCGTTTCTTCAGGGAAAAGATGATATTCGCCACTCACCGGAAATGAGTGGAACGCTGTGAACCTTTGTTCCTTGGTGAAAAACACAGTCGAAAATCCGTATCTGCGATAGAAGAAATAAAGAGCCTCACTGGCCGGAATCAATGTGCACAGCATATCACCGCGCGAAGCTGATTCTTCAAGAGCCATCTGCATCAACCGTGACATGAACCCCTGTCCGCGCCGTGCGCGCCGTGTGGCCGCTCCGGCTATATAACTTACAGACGGTTCCGACCCGTGGAATGACATGAGGTAACGCTGGAGCATCAGGCTGCTCACCGGAGCGTCAGACTGATCGCACAGCAAAAGCGCCTCGTCATCGCGATAGACCTGATCGAAATACATGTCGACATATGGTCTGGGGTCCTCGAAGCACTCAAGCCAGATCTTCTTTATTTCATCTCTCTTGCTCATAATATTTTTTTTGTAGAGTGAGGCTGAATGTGAATTTGTATGAATTTATAACAAGCGAGAGAGGGATAAGGATTTTGCAAAATTCTCATCCGGCTCTGCAGTTATCAGTTGACAGCCGCGGAGCCGGACGGGAATATTTGTTTCACATCAGTTCTGATGAGCCGGACGGAGAAGATCGTTGACTGTCTTGACCGGATTGAATGTTGAGATGGGCACTTCGACAAACACCGTGTTCCAGTCGCTCATGGCACCATTCCAAAGGCCGGGCAGCTCCATTGCACGAAGTTCTTTGCCGTGGCTTGACTTTGAAGAGATGAAACCGGTTGCCGGATCGACATAAGAGGGAAGATCGAACTTCTTTCCGTGGATGTCTTTGATGTAGCAGACAAGGTCAACGGGATTGAAATGTGTAGCCGATGCCATCATCTTCATATAGGCTTCGTTATTCGGGTCCACCTGATTACTTTCGAGAATCTGCGGAGAGGTCGAGCCGTCGGGGTTGCGGGCAATGAACGGACCGCCGCCGGGTTCGCCTTCGTTGCGCACCATGCCGCAGACACGCAGCGGGCGGTTGAGTTTTGCCTTGATATATTCCACCACAGCATCATCATCCATTCCTTCGAGTTTGGCATCGCGGACGTTGAGCACGTTGTTGAGATAGTCAAGCATGCGTTTGATATCATCAGATGTGTAGAGTTTCTGGTCAATCGCGAGAAGATCCTCTTCTATCTGGTCATGAACTTCGAGAAGAAGGCCGCCGAGCACTTCTTTGTAACGGATTGTATCGGCCCTCTTTGAGTCAGGAACCACGTTGTCAATGTTCTTGATGAAAACAACCGCCGATTCGATGTCGTTGAGGTTCTGGATCAGAGCGCCGTGGCCGCCGGGACGGAAAAGAAGATGACCGTCTTCAACAAACGGAGTGTTGTCCGGGTTGACGGCAATCGTATCGGTCGATGGCTTCTGTTCGCTCATGCTGACATTGAACTTCACGCCCATACGCTTCTCTGTAGCAGGAATGACTTCGGCAAGTTTTTCTTCAAACAGCTTGCGGTGGTTGGACGAGACGGTAAAATGAAGATTGACAATGCCTTTGGAATTAGCGGCTGTCTGCGCGCCCTCGGTAAGGTGTTCTTCTATCGGAGTGCGAGATCCGTCGGCATAGGTGTGGAACTTAAGAAGTCCTTTGGGGAGTCCGCCATAGTTCATACCTTCGGGATTTACAATAGCGGCGATGATATCGCGGTTACGTCCTTCTGCCAGCATCTCGTCAAGGGTCTTGCCGTAGAGACGCTCTACAGCCGCGCGAAGTTCCGGAAGGAAAGGCAGGTTGTTGACATTCGCAAGCAGTGCGGCTACCGGAGATCCTTCCTTGAGTTCATCGGTTACACCGTCGACGTATTCAAACAGCGCTTTGAACATTCGGGAAGCTGCGCCTGATGCGGGCACAAACTTGCAGACTTCTCCGCCGTGTGCGAGATATTCATGCCAGCGGTCAAGAGCGGCATCTATTTCACCTTCGTCAAGACGGAAAATGCCGGCACCTACACGGGCGGCATCGCTTATCTGCAAATAGGGAAAGCCTGTAACGAAACGCTTGAGCTGCGCCTCGACTTCGGCTTCAGTTATTCCTTTGTTTTTCAATAGTTCAATGTCTTCAGGTCTGAACATAGTTTTACGTGGTGTTAGGGGGTTAGAATTTTTACAACCCAAAGTTACACTATTTTTTCAGAACCTGACTAAAATTCCTGGCAATTTTTCATCCGAACTGCCATCAAAGAGTCAGAAACCACCTGTGTCGACTATAATTGACAGTCTTGTCCTTAAGATCTCTTCCAAATCCGACTCGCGGGATCTGCCTGATTAAAATTTTGCAGGGAGGGATAACAGTTGATACTGGAGTGTGCGGGCAAGGCGGAAATGGCCGATGGTGTTGGGATGGAGGCGGTCGGTTTCCGGATTCTGTATATAACAGTCATGAGCACTGTCAGCCGGATAGAGCCCGCTGATGGAATAGAGATCGATCACCGGCACACTCCACACCGATCCGGCCTCGCGGAGAGTACGCACATAATCGTCAATATACAGTCCAAGCGCATTTGAGTATTGCTCGGAAGGCTGCACATTGCTTTGGCTGAAGCGGGCGAAACCGCGGTGGATGGGAGTCAGAAGTATTATCTGCCTGTCAGGAAAAGTCTGTTTCAGTTTCGACAGCAGGAGATTGATCCGTCCACAAAATGTAGAATCTGACATCACATGACTGCGGCAGCGGCGGGTTTCGATCTTTCCGTTGGCATTCACCTGAGCCGTAGATTCGGTAAAAAATTCACCGATCGGGCAGCTGTGGTTATAGTCGTTGGTCCCGGCCCACACCATCACGGCATCAACATCAGGATGATCGCGCTTCAGCTTGTCGACTTCTCCGAGAAGATTTTTCCATTGCCATCCTGACCGTGCATAGACATGAGGAGTCAGACCAAGCAGATTATGCAGATAGTCATAAAAGCGTTTGTTGGCAGTAGTGTCACAGAGTGTGCTCATCGAGTCTCCGAGAAAGCCGACTTCACAGCCCTGCCACTGAGAGCCGGGGGTGGACATAGCCGGAGAAACCCGGACCGGAGTTACAGGTATTGCCTGCGACTGCGCGAAAACATTTCCGGATACAAAAGCTGAAAGCATGAAAGCAGAGAGCAAGGCTGAACGCAACATAGACATACGGATCAATACTGAAGATATATAAACGGAACAATATCGCTCTGACGCACCTGGATAACTACAAGAATGACCAATGCAAGAATGACAGCCTGCACAAACGCCGGACTGGCTTCAAACACCGAACGGACTCTGCGAGTCATCCGTGAGGGCGTGATGTGAATCATATACCCTCCGATCATCAGCAGGACTATGGTCAAATAGCTTTCCACGAACTGAGGCGCGACAGACAGATGAAAGTCAAAAAGGATCTGATGCCACATCATAGCCACATCGTCCATCGACGGAGCACGGAAAAACATGAAGGTAAGAGAGACCATGACAAAGGTTAGAATCATATTGACCGGACGCATCCACCGCGACAATGCCGAAGGACCTGACTCGACCATCACCATCTCGCCGCTCTCGGTAAGCACAGCGTCAGAAGCCGCAAGCGAGATCACACGCCGATACATCTTGTGGACCACAAGCAGTCCACCGTGTACAGCACCCCAGATGACATACATCCACGATGCGCCATGCCAGAGGCCGCCGATTACCATTGTGGCAAACTGATTGAAATACATGCGCGGGCGAGAACAGCGATTGCCTCCGAGAGGAATATAGACATAATCACGCAGCCAGGTTGAAAGCGAGATGTGCCAGCGATGCCAGAATTCAGTCGGGTTCTGGGCCTTGAAAGGAGCATTGAAATTCTCCATGAATCGATATCCGAGAAGCAGGGCTATGCCGATAGCCATGTCGCTGTAGCCTGAAAAGTCGCAATAGAGCTGGACTGTAAAGCCGAAGGTGGCCATAAGATTCTCGAACCCGCTATAAAGAGCCGGATTGTCAAAAACACGCTCCACAAAATTTCCGCTGATGAAATCAGCTATCACCACCTTCTTGATCAAGCCCGTGATGATCAGCCATATGCCTTCCGATGTCATATCGCGGGTTGCCACAGGGTTGGAATAGACCTGCGGGAGCATATCTTTAGCTCTGACCACAGGCCCTGCGAGCAGAGGCGGAAAGAAAGTGAGGAAGAAAATATAGTCAAGGAGGTTGCGGCAGGCTTTCAGCTGCCCGCGGTATAAATCGACAATATAGCTTATCGAACGGAAAGTGAAAAACGAAATTCCGGCAGGCAGCAATATGGTCTCGACGCGGATGTCCATCGTGGTGAAATGTGACAATGTGTCGGCTATCAGATTGAAATATTTGAAATAAGCCAGCATCCCCACATTGGCGGCGACATTGACAAAAACTATCAGCCTGCGCAATGCATCCGAACCGCGCTGCATTGATGCAGCCTTGTCCATAAGCAGGCCAAGAACCCAGTCACTCACGCACACACCGAGAAGAATCAAACACGAAAATCCGGAAGATTTATAATAGAAATAGAGCGAAAACAGTATGACGAGCGCCATTTTAAGCACACGCACACCGCGCACCAGCCTATAAATGCAGAGGAATGCGACAAAGAGCACAAGGAAAAGCCCTGTATTAAACAGCAGAGGCTGCATGGGGTCATAGCGTAACACATCAACTACCTGATCAATCTCAAGACGTTCAGGCAGCGAAGACAATCTCTGGAGCAAATCGCCAAACAGTGTAGCAACGGAATCCAACGTAGTAGAATAGATAATGTGTTAGAATTATTATTATCTGATTTTGAGGTCAAGAGGCAAAATGGCTGTCGGCATCAGTTGCGAGGCTGTTCGCGGAGAGCGTCCATCAAAGCGTCATAGATAAGCCGGCCCTGCAGGTTATAGCCCTTGTGGGTATGATGCACACGGTCTTTGGCAAAGAGACTTGCGTTTATCCATGATGTGCTCGCTCCGTTTCCTCCGGCCACTTCATACCAGTCATATACCGCGATTCCGTTATTCTTTCCATAGTCAAGAATAGCCTGGCGCAAAGGAGCTATGTTGGCATTGACAGCATAGCTGCGTGTTGACTTTGTCACAGTTCTGTAAGTGGCCTTACGACCCTTGCGGGCTTTCTTGCGCACTCTGACTTTCTGAGTTTTGGAAACACTGCGGTGACATTCCATCGGAGTTGTCAGCAGAATAAGGGCATCAGGATTTGCAGTCCGGATATTTTTGACCAGCCGGTCTATCGAGCGGGTAAAGGAAGCGGTGTCAATTCTACGGCCGAAGGCTTCGTTTGTGCCTAACGAGAGTATAACAAGGTTAGGCTGCAAAGGGTTTATGCCAACGCCCACATTGCCGATCCGGTTATAGGAGTCATATGTAGCTCCATTATTGCCTATAGCATGATAGAACACACCCGGACGATCGCCTGAGAGAGAGGCGCCATAGAGAGTAAGGTCACCGGCCGATGCGAATGACACGTTGATCTTAGTGGCAAGTGACGCGAGAATTATCTGGGTGTAATCACGGGAAGGAACAGCTCTGAAATGCACTGGATTGCCATTTTCATCCGTAACATCCTTGATGGTCAGCTTGCCGTTATGAAAAATGGTGGCAGATGTGAAAGGATTGTAATCGTCTGTGTCAAGAGTTCCGATAGTCAGTTCGCTCGACGAACTTGAAGGACGGATAGAAGTGCCTGTAAATCCTACGGTCTGAGCCCATGACGGGCTCATCAGTTTGACAGCATTCCACGAATTGCGGCTTTGAAACACATAGTCTTTAGGCTGGTTGGTACCGCATATACGCAGAGGTGCTATCAGTCCGCGACCGGCATTACCGAAGTCATACTGCAGAAGTTCGCGTGTGGTGCCGGTGTTTATATCGGCCTGCACATGGCTGTCGCCAATGTGGACTATCGAGACCGGAGCCTGGAGGCTGCCCTCAAAAGCCGCGCGGAGTTTAGACCAGTCAGCGCCATTATATATAATGTGATTGGCCGAACGCTTGATAAAACCGGGGATGGGGATGTCAATGTCATCAGCCTCGTCAGGGATTTCAACCGGGTTCTGGCGCACTGCCAAATCAAACTCCTCGTCAGAGTCTGTTATTTCAGTTGTGACTGACGGATCGTCAGCCGGCTGCTGCGCCGCCACAGTCACCGGGAGCGCTGCAAAAGTCAAAGATAAGAGAGAGCTATAGATATATTTCATTTCAGATCGTGTTGAATTGCATTAAACAGTTCTCCTGCAAGGCGGGCCCCGCCCTTGTGGGTCAGATGGATATAATCCTTGTTCATCAGTCCGGTGGAACTCCACTGCACCACTGCATCCTCGCCGCCCATAGCCTCACGGGTATCCCAGAAAAGGCAGTGGGCACGACGCGCCGCGTCACGCTGGGCTGAAATCATGGCCGGAGCCACCGCCATTGAGCGCACTTGAGATCCGCGACGCTCGCCACGGTCACCGATACCCATCAGAAGGATGTCGGCATTAGGATAACAGAATCTGACATGGTTTATCACATCGACCATGCGGGAGCAGTAGACACTGTATTCTTTCTGCCCGGCACTCATGGCATTGATGCCGAACTCAAGAATGATAAGATCATAATTTATGACCTCGGCCATCTCGTGGCAAAGATCCGGATTGATTTTGGTCAGAGTTATTCCAGAAAAACCGCGTGATGACATGCAGTCGACACTGACACCCGAAGTGCCGTCAAGCCACACGCCAAGAGCAATCAGGGAAGAGGACGAAGCCTTGAGACCGAATTCAGAGACCGGCTGCGCGATCTCTAAACACTGAACGGATTCCGAAGCCGATATATTGCGCTCTTCCCATTCACCGGAGTCAGTTTTAACACTGATTGTGATATCATCAGGCGAAATGAAAAGAAAACGTGAACGCGACCACGATCCGGTATGCTTGAAAGCCGATGTTCCGGCATAGGTGGAAACAGCTGTGCCTTTAGGGGTGAAATATTGCTCGGTAAGGTCGAGATATTTCTTGTCTGACTTCTTGTTGGCCGAGAATGACTGCCAGCCGGAACCGCCCTGTTTTACCGAACGGCGGAAACCGGGGAAATCGGAGTGCATGTTGACATAGCCTACGCCCTCGCCGCCATAAGCATCCTGGAAAAGTTCGCGGAGATCCTGAGTAAAGATATCTCCTTCGATATAGCTGTCGCCAACCACGGCCACGCGGGCAAGACGGCCCTCGGAAATGGCACTTTTCAAATTCGTGAAGCCTGTGCCGAGAGTTGTGTAGTCTTCAACCCTGACGAGATCACCGACTCTCGACGGCTTGACCGGAGAGATGATCGTGTCAATCGGCTCGCCCGGCAGCGGAGCCTTTTCCGCTTCTTTTTCTGCTTCTGCGGCTGCTTTCAGAAGTTCGGGATCAATGTTTTCAGCGGTTGCATATGAAGGTTCACCCTCCATAATGCCGACCTCTTTCAGAATATCGCTGAAAAGGCTGAAATCCTTGATGCGCCCGCCGCTCCATTTTGACAGAGGAAGCAGCGAGACTATGACAACTATTATTACTGCGATGAGAATTATAATGACTGGTGATCCTTTTTTCATTGCTTTTCCTGGAAAGATGATTGATGGGGGGTATTTCTTAGATTCCGGCTGAATTTACCGGCTGGCCGTCATCATGGCCGGAAGGGGGCAGATCCGAGAGAAATGAGACCGAGCTCCTGGTGAGCCGAGAGCCTTCCTCGCCTTCATGCCCGTTTTCACCAAGGAAGACCGATGCAAGGACTCTGGTTTTTGATTCGGTTTCAAGCCATTCAGCGTCTTCCTGCGAAGCGGCTATGATGCCGCCTCCTGCATATAGATTTCCGAGCCAGCCTTTGGTGCCACTCAGTGTGACAGGAGCCATGAAAGCGCAGCGCAGATTGACGAAGGCATGGTAATCGCCGCCGATACGGACTCCGACGTAACCGCCATAGCAATGACGGCGATGCGTCTCGACCCGTCCGATCTCCCCTATTGCCCGTTCGCGCGGATAGCCTGCAACTGCAGGCGTGGGACTGAGCGCCGACATCAGCTCCGGTATGCTGACATCTCCGCGGGCATCAATAGGCGTACAAAGATGCTTTATATTCAGAAAACGGCGTTCGGTCAGAGGTCTGATTTCTACTTCAAGACCCGCATTGCGGAGTGTATGGCAGATGTAGTCAGTCACGATGGCCTGCTCACGGATGTTTTTTTCATCCCAGTCACCTGATTCATCGACTGGACGTGTCCCGGCGAGTGACATTGTGCGGATAAGACCTGTGGCTCTGTCGCTTTCAAGCAGGACCTCAGGAGTTGAGCCAAGCCATACGCCGGTTTCAGGAGTAAAGCAGAGATACCGGAATGTTGAATCAGTCAGGGCAAAATACTCTTCTGCAATCAGACGAGGCGTCTTTTTAGTAAACAGCGACCGCAGACGTGAGAGCACGACCTTGCCGCCATCTTTCTTCAAACGGGGTTTCACGGCAGAAAAAGCCTCATGGTAGCTTGCTCGGAATGTGGACGATACCCGCGGACGGATAGAGTCACCGAAGATCCGGGCATGATAGGTAGGGTCATGGAAATTATTGACTTCCTCTTCCGTCATGTCGAAACTTACACCTGCTGTATAAGGTTCATCGTTATCAAAGAAATTTATAAAGAAGCTGTCGCTCTCCTTGTCGCGGAAAGCCGGCGAGCGGAACTGACCGTCAGGCAGGGATGCACGGAAGCAGACCTCAGCTTCTCCCGGCATGGCAAAAGCCACAAATGGGATCTCATCGGTCAGACAATGGTCAATGGCCTGGGAAATCTGGGCGCTGAATTTCATGCAGGGTCCAATGTTTCGGCAAGAGGCTCCGCCATGAGTTCAAAAGGAAGAGCCGAAGTTATTTTTACATTATATGTTCTGCCCTTCTCCAGTCTGAAAGTTTTGGAGACAAGCACTTCCGGATCGACTTCAGGAGAGTCAAACTCCGTGCGGCCCACATAGAATTCAGGTTCTTCACGGTCAATAACGACGCGCATCACCGATCCAACTTTCTCTTCCTGGATCTCCAGCGAAATCTTTTCCTGAAGTTCCATCAGTTGAGACAGGCGCTCGTCTTTGACCTCCTGGGGTATAGAATCTTCAAAATTACGCGCGCCGAAGGTGTCTTCTTCCTCGCAATAGGCAAAAGCGCCCATGCGCTCAAAGCGCTGTTCACGCACAAAATCGAGAAGTTCGGCGAATTCATCATCGCCTTCACCCGGAAAGCCTACCATCAGAGTGGTGCGGATGTGAATTCCAGGGACTCTCCTGCGGATTTCGGCGAGAAGGCTGCGGGTTTCAGCTCCGGTGATGTGGCGGCGCATGTTGGTCAAGACAGTATCGGCGCAATGCTGGAGCGCAATGTCGAGATATTTGCAGATATTGTCGCGACGGGCCATCACGTCAAGCAATTCAAGCGGAAAGTCTTTCGGATAGGCATAATGCAGACGTATCCACTCCACACCTTCCACTGCCGCCATTTCATCGACAAGACGCGCTATCTCTACCTTGCCGTAAAGGTCTTTGCCATAGTTGGTAAGATCCTGGGCTATGACGTTGAACTCTCTGACTCCGCGACTGACAAGCATGCGGACTTCCGCGATGATCTCATCAATCGGGCGCGACTTGTAGCGGCCTGTTATCAACGGTATGGCGCAGAATGCGCAGAAACGATTGCAACCTTCAGCTATCTTTATGTAGGCGTGGTGGCGGGGCGTGGTTATGACACGGTCATACGGAGCAGTGGCCGGGGAGCGGCGTGCGAGGTCTACGGCAAGCGCAGGCCAGTCCGTTTTGCCATACCAGCGGTCTACCTCCGGTATTTCTGCCGGAAGCTGCGAAGCATAGCGCTGGGAGAGACATCCCATGACAAAAAGCGCGTCGATGCGGCCATCGGTTTTGGCCTGGCACCAGGCGAGGATCTCGTTAATGGATTCTTCCTTGGCATCGCCGATGAATCCGCAGGTGTTTATCACGACGCCTTTCCATCCGTCGGCTTCAAGGAAGGCTTCGGTGGCGGCGTCGACAACCTCGTAGCCCACATCGGAGAGCATCACCATCAGACGCTCCGAATCCACAAGGTTTTTCGAACAGCCCAGGGTGATGACTGCTATTTTATTTGTCATTTCAAACAATCTTTGATATGAGACCGGCCGCTTGAGAGATTCCGGTCAGAAATTGAGCCAAATAAAAGGGGAGATTATTTTTTCTCCCCGAATAGTGATTCGACAAATTCGCGTTTGTGGAAAACCTGGAGGTCTTCAATGCCTTCGCCGAGGCCGATGTATTTGACCGGGATCTTGAACTGATCGCTGATTCCGATGACCACTCCGCCTTTGGCTGTACCGTCAAGTTTAGTGATCGCGAGCTCATTGACCTGAGTGGCCGCAACAAACTGGCGGGCCTGTTCGAATGCGTTCTGTCCGGTGGAGCCGTCAAGCACGAGCAAAATTTCGTGGGGAGCTTCGGGAACCAGTTTCTGCATTACATTTTTGACCTTGGTAAGTTCGTCCATGAGGCCTTTTTTATTGTGCAGACGTCCGGCTGTGTCTATTATGACCACATCGGCATTATTGGCAATGGCGCTCTGAAGCGTGTCAAACGCCACTGAGGCCGGATCGGCTCCGAGTTTTTGCTTGATGACGGGCACATCTGCCCGGCGTCCCCACTCTTCAAGCTGTTCGATGGCGGCGGCACGGAATGTATCGGCGGCACCGAGCATCACCTTGTTGCCGGCTTTTTTGAACTGGGCGGCCATTTTGCCGATGGTAGTAGTCTTGCCGACACCGTTGACACCCACCACCATTATCACATGGGGCTTGTGAGATGCCGGAACAGTAAAGTCGTCCTGCGAAGACTCGTTACTGTTTTCCGCAAGCATGTCGGCGATTTCCTCGCACAGCAGACGGTTGAGCTCGGCCGACCCGACATACTTATCTCTGGCCACACGCTTCTGAATGCGGTCGATGATTCGCAGTGTTGTGTCGACACCGACATCAGAGGTCACAAAGACCTCTTCGAGGTTGTCGAGCACATCGTCATCTATCGTAGATTTACCGGCGATGGCGTGTGAGAGACGGTCAAGAAGTCCGCGCTGTGTCTTTTCAAGGCCCTTGTCAAGAGTCTCTTTTTTTTCGCGGGAGAAAAAATTAAAAAATCCCATATATTCAAGTCGAATTTGAACTGCAAAATTACTTAATTATTCTTGATTTTGCAAAATAATGATCTGAAGCAGGTATCAATTAATGAAATGAGGAAATTTTTCATGTCAAGGGCGTTGTTTCGGGCATTTTTTGTAAATTTGCAGGTTGAAAAAATGATCAGGTCATTATGTTTGAAATCCAATTCACACCTATTATAATAGCTCTGCTCTGCGGGGTCTGCGTATGCTTTTTTTATCTTCTGCTCGGTTTCCGCCACTATATCAGCAGTGTAGGCCGTGCAGCTTCAGCTGACAACACAGCCCAAGAGACTGATGACACACAGCTTCCGGGAGTGTCGGTGATAGTCTGCGCAGAAGACGATGCCCGCAATCTGGAGACACTGCTCCCCGCCATTCTCGACCAGGACTACCCTGCCCCGTTTGAGGTAATAGTTGTCAACGATGGAGCGCTACCATCGACCAAAGAGGTGATAGCCCGCCTCGAAGAACGGTATTCCAATCTCTACATGACTTTCACTCCGCTGGAATCGCGCTCGCTCTCACGCCGCAAACTGGCCTTGACGCTCGGCATCAAGGCTGCACGCCATGAGGTGGTTGTGCTGACCACCGGAAACACCCGCATACTTTCCGACAAATGGCTCCGGCTCATGGCTCGTCATTTCGGTCAAGGCAAGGAGGTGGTTATCGGCTATGCGGCACCTGTAGCCGCCATTGATCCTGACAGCGAAGAAGCGGTGAAAGAACCTTGGAAGCGCCTCCACGCTTTCGACACCGTGCGCACCGCTGTAGAATATCTCTCATGGGGTCTTGCAGGCCGTCCATATCGCGCCACATGTCACAACCTGGCCTATCGCCGCTCGGTATTTTTCCGCAACAAAGGATTCTCACGGACTTTGCATCTGAAGTATGGCGATGATGACATGTTTGTCAATGAAGTGGCCAACGGCGCGAACACAGTAGTAGAAATCTCACAAGGCGCCATAGTTGAAGTGCCCGAAATGCAGCCTCAGCCGGCCCATAAAGTTTCAAAGTTGCGTTACGGGTACACAGCCGGAAAGTTGCGTACCTGGTCACGGGTGTTCTTCGGCAGCTGCTCTCTGGCCTGGTGGATTTTCACCGGATGCTGCATAGGGCTCGCTCTTGTCGGCCTTCCGTCACTGGTTCCACTGATCGCAGCCTCAGTGCTCTATCTAAGTCTGACGCTCATACTTGCTTTTGCATGGCGTTCGACTTCTCGTGCTCTCCATTCACGATCTCTGCTGATCACAGTACCCTGGTTCATGACTTTCGAGCCCATATATAATCTGTGGTACAGGATCAAAGGATTCATCAAACGAGGCTCAAACCTGAGCTGGAGCTAAAACATCAATCACAAAAAAACGCCAAGACACTGATGGAAGGAACCATAGAAATAAACGGGCTGCAACTGTTTGCTCGACATGGGGTGTTTGATTTCGAGCGCTTGAACGGCAACACGTTTGAACTGACGGTCCATCTCCGCTATCCTATCGGAGAGGCGATGGAAAGCGACAATGTAGAGCATACGCTGAACTATGCCGAAGCCGTAGGCATTATAAAGGATGTGATGTCTGATCCATCCAATCTGCTTGAACACGTCATAGGGCGTATCCGACAAGCTTTGACTGCCCGCTGGCCCCAGATCAGCGGCGGCTACATATCGCTGACCAAGCTGAATCCGCCCATCAATGCCCGTATGAAAGGCGTAGCAGTAAGTATCAGCTGGTAATCCCGGCAATGTAAAACAGAATTCCCCCCCACACACATATATATATTATAATTATATGGAAACTCCCGTACTTCTTCTAACAGGCTATCTCGGAAGTGGCAAGACCACTCTCGTAAACCATATACTCTCCAACCGCCGCGGCATACGTTTCGCGGTCATAGTCAATGATATCGGTGAAGTCAATATTGACGCCGATCTGATTCAGCGCGGAGGCATCGTCGACACAAAAGACGATTCGCTCGTGCCCCTGCAGAACGGCTGCATCTGCTGCACCCTGAAAATGGATCTCGTCAAGCAGATAGAGGAGATAATGGCGATGAAGAAGTTTGACTACATAGTCATTGAGGCAAGCGGGATCTGCGAGCCGGCCCCTATCGCCCAGACCATCTGTTCGATTCCCTACATGGCAGACGGCGCGCTTACACGCAACGGCACTCCGAAGCTCGACTGCATAGTGACAGTTGTCGATGCTCTCCGTATGCGTGACGAATTCGGATGCGGAGAAGATCTTACCGCACACCATCATGATGATGAGGATATTGAAAACCTTGTCATCCAGCAGATTGAATTCTGCAACATAGTCATCCTCAACAAAGTTTCCGAAATCATTCCTGACGAACTCAAACGAGTGCGGACAATAGTGCTCGCTCTCAATCCAGGAGTGCGCATAATCGAATGTGACTATGCCGACATAGATCTTTCGTCGATACTCGACACCCACATGTTTGATTTCAACAAAGTGGCGACATCGGCCGCTTGGGTAAGCCAGATTGAAAAGCCGGCTGAAGAGATTGCAAAAGAAGAACATGAACGTGAGCACGGTCACCATCATCATGACGAATGCCATCACCAACACGAGCACGGCGAAGATGAGCACAAGCACCATGAACATCATGATCATGACCACCATGATCACGGCCCTGAATGCTCCTGCGGCTGTCACCACCACCATCACCACGGCGAAGGAGAGGCTGAGGAATACGGCATTGAGACTTTCGTCTATTTCCGACGTCCGGGTTTCGACCTGAACAAATTCGATTATTTCGCCGCAAGCAAGTGGCCGAAAAATATCATACGTTCAAAAGGCATCTGCTATTTCGGCAATAATCCTGATATGTCATATCTGTTCGAGAGCGCAGGACGCCAGAAACAGCTGAAAGAGGCCGGGATGTGGTTTGCCACAGCTCCGGAGGACGAACTGAAAGAGCTGGTGGCACAGGATCCGTCGATCATGCGCGACTGGGATGCCGACTACGGCGACCGCATGATCAAGATAGTGTTTATCGGACAGCATCTCGACCGTGCCGCAATCACCAAAGCCCTTGATGACTGCCTCGACCTATGAAACCATATCTGCAAGTTGAAGATCTGACAAAAAGCTACGGCGACCGTATGCTTTTCGATTCTGTTACTTTCGGCATTAACGAAGGCGACAAGATTGGCCTCATAGCCAAAAACGGCACCGGAAAATCCACTCTGCTGCGCATTCTTTCAGGAGAGGAAGCCCCTGACAGCGGATCTGTAACGTTTCGCAACGGCTTGAGAGTGGGATTTCTTGCCCAGATTCCGGATTTCGCCCCCGGAAAAAGCATTCTTGACAATCTGCTCGCGGCAATGCCTGAAGAGCATCACGAAGACTGGAACCGCGAAGACCGTGTGCGCCAGATGCTGTCACAGCTTGGCATCAGCGACTGCGGAATAATGCCGGAGCACATGTCAGGCGGCCAGATCAAACGTGCTGCACTGGCTCAGGTCTTCCTTGCCTCTCCGGATCTGCTGATTCTCGACGAGCCGACCAACCACCTCGACCTTGAAACCGTGGAATGGCTCGAAAACTATCTGACCAGACAACGCATCACCCTGCTGATGGTCACTCATGACCGTTATTTTCTAGACCGTGTCTGCAATAAGATCATCGAGATTGACATGCAGCAGATCTTCACCTATGAAGGAAACTTCGACCTTTACCTCAAACGCCGCGCCGAACGCATCGAGGCTCTGACAGGAGAGCTCGCCAAGGTTCGCAACACTCTGCGCAAGGAGCAGGAATGGATGAGACGCCAGCCTCAGGCCCGCGCGGGCAAGGCCCGTTACAGGATCAACGCGTTTTATGATCTCAAGGAACGTTCCCGCGCCAATTACACCGAGCGACAGATCGACCCGACTGATGTCAGATCGTCATACATCGGCTCAAAAATCTTTGAAGCCGAGGGGATCAGCAAGCGATTCGGTGAAAAAGTCATACTGGACGACTTTACCTATACTTTCGCCCGATATGAGAAGCTCGGAATCGTAGGCGGCAACGGCGTAGGCAAGTCGACATTCGTCAAGATGCTGCAGGGGCTCGTAGCGCCTGACAGCGGAGAGTGGAATGTAGGCGAAACCGTACGCTTCGGTTATTACTCGCAGGAAGGCCTCCAGCTCCCGCCCAACAAGAAAGTTATCGACGCGATCACTGATCTGACCGATGATATCGTACTTGACAACGGCGCCACACGCCTTTCACCCATGCAATTCCTGAACCGGTTTCTGTTTACTCCGGCTGACCAACAGAAATATATCTCAACTCTCAGCGGAGGCGAAATGCGACGGCTCAACCTTGCCGCCGTGCTGGTCAGACAACCCAACTTTCTGATTCTCGACGAACCGACCAACGACCTTGACATCATGACTTTAGGCATCCTTGAGGAATATCTCAGGGAATTCAAAGGCTGTGTCATAGTCATCTCTCATGACAGATTTTTCCTTGACTCCATCGTAGACCACCTGTTTGTGATGGAAGGCAACGGTGTCATCAAGGACTTCCCCGGAAATTACAGTGACTACCGCGAATATCTGCGCGAACAGAAGGCCAATGAAGAGCAGAAAGCCGCACAGAAATGCGAAGCGCAGACAAAAAGCCGCAGCCGCGAGAATTCACGTCCGGCCAAGATGTCGTTCAAGGAGCGTAAAGAGTTTGAGGAACTGACCGCTGAGATTGACCGGCTTACTGCCGAGCGCCATGAGCTCGAAACCGTCTTTAATTCCGGGGAACAGTTAAGCGACATTGAGGAAAAGGCTCGGCGTTATTCCGAGCTCAAGGATCTGCTTGACGAAAAGGAGATGCGATGGCTTGAACTTTCGGAAAAAGCGTAAATCTGGCTATGCGGACACTCTTACCGATCAGACCGACGAATTTTACGGATTATACAGATCCGGATTAAAGAAGTCTGCAATGTCACGCGCCTGTTCCAGCGCCATAACCGCAGGGCTGTCAGGATTCAATTCCACAGCCTTGGCATAATCTCCCATCGCTCCGGATCTGTCACCCATGCGCCACCTGAGTTTGCCCCGTTCGAAAAGCACACGGTCATCCGCGGGATTCATTTCGAGCAGACTGTCAAGCACAGCCATTGCCTCGACATAACGCCCGGATGAAACCAGGGTCTTGTATTTTTGGTCTTTATCCATCAATTGATTAATTTTGGAAGGATTGTGATTGACAATGATTCCACACTTTGAAATTCAACGACAAAACTAACAAAAAGTCCCGTCATAAGCAATGAAGAAGCTTCTTTTTATCGCGGCTGCAATTATCAGTTATATTGCTCCGACGCAGACTGCCATAGCGGCAGATCCGACAGAAACACACTACAGCATGGAGCAATGCCAAGGCTCGGCCATACCCTATCCGGCAAGGACTGTGAAAGATCTTGCCTATCCCGATTCGCTCACTCCGGTCTACATCAACCATGTGGGACGCCACGGAGCCCGGTTCCTGTCTTCGTCAAAATACACAACATCACTCTCGCGGGTACTCCACAGGGCGGATTCGTTACGCACCATCAGTCCGGCCGGAAAAGAACTGCTCAGACTCTGCGATCTGGTGGTAGCCAGAACAGGAGGCCGATGGGGTGCGCTCGACTCGCTCGGCATGGCCGAACAACGGGCCATAGCCTCGCGCGCTTTTGCGGCATTCCCTACGCTTTTCAAGGACCGCAAGATCAATGCGATATCATCATATGTTCCTCGCTGTGTAATGTCAATGGATGAATTTACCCACCAGCTGACCCGACTGAACAACCGCATAGAAATCTACACTGCATCCGGCCGACAGAACAATCAGCTGGTGCGCTTCTGGGAAACCGATCCGGAATACAAAGACTTCATGGCCGGAGAGGAATGGCATAAAGTCTATGACGAATATGTAGACAGCCATGCACCCCTCACTGTGGCCCCTCGACTTCTGGGCAGCAAATATCAGCTGACCGATGGCGAGGCCCGTGATTTCGGGATAGCGGTATATAAGGTAATAGCCGGCTGCAGCGCTATGGGCATAGGGGCAGATCTCTCGCAGTTTGTGACTGAAAGCGAGATCAATGCACTGTGGAGCATCGAAAACCTGCATCACTATCTGACACATTCAGCCTCTACGCTGTCAACTGTTCCCGCCACAATGGCGGCTCCGCTCCTGGCTGATCTTATAAAGACTTGCCAGGATGCTATCTCAGGTGCAAATCCTTACAGTGTCATGCTACGCTTCGGACATGCGGAGACACTCATGCCTCTGCTGTCACTGATGCACCTGCCGGGATGCTACTACATGACAAACTATTTCGATACAGTAGGCATGCATTGGCGTGATTTCTACGTAGTGCCGATGGCTTCGAATCTCCAGATGATTCTCTTCCGCGCGGAATCAGGCAACTATTATCTCCGAGTAGACCTTAACGAGACTCCGGTCTCTCTTATTCCCGGACGCTCGATTATATATATTCCCTGGAACACCGCACAGGATTATCTGGTGCGATGCCTGCCGATACAGATGCAGCCTTGACGGGCTGCATCTGCGCAGAAATAAGAGCATGAAAAAAGAGCATGAAAAAAGAGAGGGGGTCTCACGACTGCCTCTCTCTCCATTCATCACATTATGCTTATTTTAGTGCTTATTCTTTATACTTTAACTAAAGTTGTTTTTTTGTTCGTGCATGTGCCTTCTGCGCATGTTATAGATAACGGCTTGCGACTACGTCCCAATCTACAATCTTCCACCACTCTTTGAGTGCGTCAAGACGGCGGTTGCGATAATCAAGATAGTAGGCATGCTCCCAGACATCGAAGACCAAAAGAGGAGTTAGACCTTCACAAAGCGGGTTACCGGCATTGGAAGTCTGAGTGATAAAGAGTTTTCCATCCTTATCTTTAGAGAGCCATACCCAGCCGGAGCCGAAAATCGAGGCGCCTGCATCTTCAAACTCCTTTTTGAACTGATCGAAAGAACCGAACTGTTCATCTATCGCCTTGCGGAGATGCCCGTCAGGCTCATGCGCGCCGTCGGGAGAAAAAGTAAAAAAGTAGAAGATGTGATTCCAAGCCTGCGATGCATTGTTGAACAGCGGTCCGGAAGCAGTGGTGATAATCTCTTCAAGTTCCATATCTTCATATGGAGTGTCCTTGATCAGTCTGTTGAGATTGTCGATATATGTTCTTTCATGCTTACCGTAGTGGTACTCGATTGTCTCACGCGAAATCGAAGGAGCCAAAGCGTTATTGGCGTAGGGCAATTCAGGAAGTGTATAAGTCATGATGATTATAGCGTTTAAAAGTTCGTTATATCCTAAAAACGCCTGCACAGATACTTAGTTCGGGGCATTTTGTTAAATATCTTCAAGAAATCCTTAACTTTGCAGCATAAATCAGCATCAGCCCATGTCAACACCAGCAAAGTCTGACCGGACGGAGGCAAAGCCGTTCCTGTCACAGAATATCCGCGACTGCATCGCTATTGTAAGCGGCATACTTATATATGCAGTCGGATTCACCGTGTTCATACTCCCCCACCACATAGTCATCGGCGGAATGGCCGGTTTCAGTTCACTGATTTTCTATGCCACCGGCGGGAGACTCCCGGTAGCAGTGGTAATGTATGGCACCAACATTCTGCTACTGCTCTGCGGATTCCGCTATCTGGGCAAGGGGTTTGTGTTGCGCACCATCTTCGGAGCTACGCTTCTGTCAGTGCTCATCGGATCGGTGGAAGGATATTTCACCTCTCATCCGCCTCTTGTAAGCAGCGCTCCTATGAGCGTGATAATGGGTGCGGTGATGCTTGGGCTCGGCATAGGTATATATTTCAGCCACCACGGCACCACAGGCGGCACGGACATTGTAGCGGCCATAATGTCACATGTGAGCGACATCAGCATGGGGCGAGTAATGATGATAATCGATGTCTCGATCGTAGCACTATCCTTTTTCCTGCCTTTCGACGGTGATATGGAGGCCCGCATTCAGTCACGCACACAGACCATCATCTACGGGTGGCTGGCCATATATATATACTCCTGGTTGGCTGACAGGTATATCGACAAGGGAAAGCAGACAATACAGTTTATCATTCTGTCTGAAAAATGGGAGACAATAGCTTATCGGATCACGCATGAAACCGGTCGCGGAGTGAGCATGTGGGACGGCACGGGCTACTGGACCGGAGAACCGAGAAAACTGATGCTCATATGGTGCCGGCAGAATGATGTCTACCAGATTCTGCGCATCGTCAAAGAGACTGACGAGAATGCTTATGTTACAAATTCGAGCGTCAGAAGTGTATATGGCAACGGCTTCGACCGGCTGAAGCTGAAGAAGTCGTCATTGCCGTAAAGCCTAACGGACCGGGCATTGCTCCGGACCATAATTTACAGACTATAAAAAAAGCAAATCCGCGGCTCTGCATCATAGCTGAGTCGCGGATTCTATATGTTGGAACGTTTCCTTCAATATTTTAATAAGCGGGCCGGATTATTCTTCAGGAGCAAACATCGGATCCCACGGTGGGAGGAGTGTGGGCTGCTGAGTCAGAACCTTGGATGCTTTCGGGGTCAGATACTTTTTGTCGACAACCAGACGGAACATGTATTCATCAAACCACTTGTCAGTCATTATGAGGTGGCCGTCATTGGCTCCGCTACCCCAGCTGTTTTCAACCATCCATTTCTTCGGATTATCCTTCTGGTCGAGATCAACAGCCACAAGAGTCATTGCATGAGACGATGCTGATGAATGGGTTCGGATGCGGTCGGCTTTATTCATTCCGAACTTTGTGTCGAAAAGCGAACCGTAGTCATAGTTATTTTCATCAAGCAGACCAAGATCCTTATTGATGAATTTGCCTACATCGCATGAAAAATACATTGCCTTGCCGTCTTTGATGGAAGCTATCGCCATTTGCTTTATGTCTTCGATGGGTAGATTGACATAGGTCCAATTGTAGCCGTCATAACCGTGGCGGTCATACTCTATTTCATAGAGTTTGTAGTACTCGCGGGTCGGATCGTTCATCAGCATCACATAGTCATTTTTGAGATCGTTGCCGAAATAGGTTTTGTAGAACGACTGCGGAGTATAGGTCTTGGTATCAACTGCCATTCCGTCTGAATCACGGCGCGTCCAGGTGAATTCCACCGGCGGCTCGCCAAGATTGAGTGCAAGGATGCGGTAAATCTGAGTGAGCATTTCTTTTTTACGCGATAGCAACTGGTCGGAGTTTTTGCCTTCCGATGCAAGGCGGCGCAACTCCAGCCCGTCTTCGCGCAGACGCAGCTGAAGCAGGTTGCGCATGGTGCTTGTGGATTTGCTGCTTGCAGTTTCGCCCATCACTTCGATAGGCACTACACCATATTTCATCAGATTGTCGGCTATACCTGTGTACTGGCCTCCATCGCTCAGCGGATTGGCAAAAAGCCAGTCGACCGTGCGGTCTTCAAATGGTTTCGAGGCTGTATCGATCACTCCCTGCAGGAAGAGATTTGACTTTTCAAGCTGATCCCAGAAAAAGTTGTAGCTCTGCGAGAGTTCCAGTTTTGGCAGTTTGTGTTCGGTCATTGCCTGGGCACGGAGTACATTCAGTCCGGTGAACAGCCAGCATCGGCCCGACGAACGCTGGTTGGTGATACCCTTGCTTGGAACCCGGTGAGAAAAGTGGGTGTCAAGATTGTTGAGATTCTCATGGTTGAGGGCCAATGCATTGATGGCATTGTTGGCAAGAGCATTGTGAATGGCTTTTGTGCCTGGGGTTGCCGCATAGGCAGCCCGGAAGCCATCAATGTCACTCTGAGAAATTCCGCCCTGCCCTTGCGCGACTGCTGCGAGCCACGAAACGGACAGACCGATGAACAGCGCTGATTTCTTCATGGTCACTATCTGTTTTGGTTATTAAATTTATGGCTAATTTTATTCACAACAAAATTAAAAGAATTTTGCGAGAATTCCACGCCGGCATGTTTAAAATTTCAGGATAATACAAAAGCAGTTAAGGCGCGCTCCGCATAAGAGGCACGCCTGAACTGACATTGGCACACAGACATTGATCTATATTGATCATATATCTGGGAAATGTTATTTTGATATATGGTAAAATGCTATAAATAAATATTTTACATAAACAACTCTCGAAATAAAGAAACAAAACAGAAACAGAAACATTTTTTTTCGTGATTTCCCGTTTTTTTGGTTGCACTACTTTTCATTCTTTTCATTTGTTCGCACTCGACACCGTTTTTGATGTGTTCTTGCACAATCTTCGTCCTCAGACAACAATCGAAAACCTCAAAGTGTAAGTTTTAGCTTTCTCCCAAAGAAAATCACTTGCACAAAGATACGCTTTTTTATAAAGACATAAATATACAGACAGGCAAATATGCCTGCCTATATTTAGTTTTATTTGGTTTAGCATATATATGACTAATGACCTAAACTAAACTGTTTTTTCGGCTCTTTCAGTGCCGAATATCTTGTATGCAGCCAAAAGAGAGATAATTCCCCATTGATATTTTCTCTTTTCGCTGCAATCCCCTTTTATTCCATAGTCCCATTTGCAGATTACCCATTGCGGGTGTACTCCCACATCCTTGCATATCGACTTTCAGGCTGCCTGATGAGAATTGTGTCGCAAAGGTACTTGTCATGTCTTTCTTGTATTCAAGGTCACAGCCTGACGGTTCCCGACAAAATCTCCACGCTCCGCTTTGCAGAGGTCGTATTTGGTCGTGAAACCCTGCATAAAGAGCCATAACACCTTTTGAGGCGACATAATTTTCAATCAAACCCGAAAGTAGCTGAAATGCTAAAAGAGGGAAAATAAAAAACTTAAAACTTAGAATTATGGCAAACTATGCAACAAACATTTTCTACGCAAGGACGGAAAACAAAGCAGACCTCGACAAGATAGAGGCATTCTTGGATGACACTTTCGACGGTTTTGTCAATAGATACAGCGATAGCGTGGATGCGGAGTTTACCTCTCGTTGGGTTTATCCGGAAGAAGAAATTGACAGGCTGATAGCTTCGTTGGAAGCCAAAGACAAGACTTATATCAAAATTCTGTCCTACGAATTTGCGGACGAATACGTGAGCTTCAGAATCTTCTCACAGGGTAAATGGGATATCAAGTTGTAACCGTAAAATGACATGATTATGTACGAATACGAAGAAGATAGCGAAATTATAGGTGCGCACTGCACCTTGCTTACCCCCTATAAAGGCTACACAGAGGGAACTGTTGTCGGCGACTTCGGCAATAAAATAGTGGTACGTCTTAGTAGTGGCAAAGAGGTGGTCGAGTATCGTGATGAAGTGATTATTTACGATTAAATACAAGAGCGATGCAGCAGATAGCAATGAAATTCGTCCAATGGGACGTACCCGAATTAGAGAAGCTGAAAGACAGCAGGGTTTACCAGTTACGGGAACAGCTTGATAACGGAGAGAAGTTGAGCCGTGAAGACAAGAACTGGATTACCCGAAACGTGAAAGAGTGCATTCATTTCAAAAGAGGTATCGCATTGATGGGCTACTTCTTTGATTTCTCCGATGTTCTCAAACGATATTTCGTAAAACAGCACGGACATATCGCCGAGTATTACGCCATTGACAAAACAGCGTTGCGCTCTGTCCTGTATGGTCGAATAGAAGACATAGTAGAAGTATGATTAAAATCAAAGAAACATGAAAGCAACGATTGAGCATAGCTTTTGTCCTTATTGTGACGAGGTAACAGAACTCTACTTCCGTATCATCAACACGATTCTTTTCTCAACCGATGAAGCGGAACTGCGTAACGGCATGGAACGCCTACGAGAAAAAACACGCCTTGATGATTATTTCGTCTTCGGCTATGGCAAGCATCACCTATGGGTTTGCCAAAGACGTCCCAGTAATCAAGAAAAGATTTTCGAGCATCGGGTAATCATGGCAGAATTTTGATGATACAGGCAGGAACGGGATAATCTTCCATTCCTGCCATGCCGCATTCCCTTTTTTACATTTATCTCTCTCTTTTGGCTGCGCCATATCCTTTTGTAAAAACCAGCCATTCGTGAAAAGCTGCCGTCCGCTTTTCCGATAAGCCGGGTTCTTTCCTTTTTCCCTTTTGTCCCTTTTCTTTCTACCGGACGGGAACATGGCAGCACCCCGATACCCCGTTCCGCCTTTTGTCGCCACTTCGTTGATATTCCCTTCTGCGGTATCGCAACCTGTTGTCAGTTCAGTATTCTGTTTGTAGCCACCTCTATTCAGTCCGACCGAATTACACGAAAATCCCTGCCGCTTCTGCGGACTTACAGCCGAAACACGCACCATTGTGCCGGTGGACGGATTGCACTTTCACTTCCCCTACAACTACGGTTTTCCGTTCATTTTCAGAATAGTTTTCCGCCGAAGTCATCATCATTTTCCGATGCAAAGATAGTATGCAGACGGGAACGACTTTGGAAGTCTTGACCAATGGCTCAGCCGTACAATCTTCCTTTATCGAGCCTTCCGGTTTTGCCTACGGACAAAAATAAAGAGTATTGATGCGTCCGGCCTTGGTGCATCCCCTTAACTGCACCTACTTTTTGAGGCAGCGTAAAATTGATTTAATAACTTCTAAAAACAATTCATTAAGTAAGTCGTAAAAATTAATTTATACTAAGCCGTATGGGCAAAATTGATATAGAGTTCAGATCCAAGCGCAGCCAACGCACGGTTAGTTGCATAGATCAGGGAGTCTGTGGAGCAATAATCCGCA
>NZ_PUEC01000039.1 GCF_003024805.1 Duncaniella muris | reverse complement strand
ATAAAAAGCCGATAAGACAAAATAAAATTGACCCCGTCGGCCAGAACGTTTTCAGGGGTCAATTCAAAATATTTTCAGGGGTCAATTCAACCTTGGTCTAAGGGGTCATCCGAGCCTGGGTTTTCCAGACTGTTTTTTCGAGGCCGTTTTTTCGGTTACGGATTTGGTGGGAGTTGCCACCGGATCATCTTCATCAGGGATTACAAAACATTCAACATTTTCGTTGATTTTTATCTTACCCTGTGTGCCGTTATATTTCAGTTTTCTTTCAATGGTGCATACCTCGACATCGCGGAACGTATCGGCAAACACCTGTTTTAAGAAATGTGCCGTGTGAAGATTATACTTCTTGAACGGTTTGGCTATGTTCCAGCCAAAGTGCATCATGTCGGTGGTAGAGAGTTCGTCAGGCAGTCTGATTGCTGCCTCTTTCGGAAATTCCGGCACACCCGACGTATGGATAAATTCAGTTACTGCGTCAATGATTTTCTCCACAACATTCTTTTCAACGAACGGAGACATGATATAACCGACATACAGGATTACATTAGCTTCCTTTTCATAGGCTCTGTCTTCCTGACGTTTCTTGGCCTGTTCGCGTCTTCCCTCATAGTCGATGACAATTTTCTTCGGGGTAGGAGTTTCGATTTTTACAATACCGGATTGTGCGGTATCTATGGTCTGTTCAGTCATCGGGACTTCGATGGTGGGTTGCTGAATATGCGCTGTTGGCTTGACCGTGGTATCTTCAGAGATTGGCAAAGATTCCGTTGACGGTTCTGCTTCTGCCAACTCTATGGTCTGTCGCTCTTGAAAGCCGAGCCATTTGAAAAGGCTCTGGAAGGCGGACTCGAAAGTTTTGATAAAGAAATCGCTGAATCCCAAGTATAACAGTACAAAGGCAACGATAATGCCGATAAATATCAGATTGGCATTGAAACTACTCATGCCGCCGGTGTCTATAGCGGATTGTCGGGCAACTGCGGCGAGCGCAAGAGCAGCTAAGCCAATCCATAACTTTAGTTGCCAGTGTTCGGGGATATGTCCGTTCTTCATTCTTTTAATTTTGTGAAAAATTCATCAATTTTTATAACGAACACACCCCCAATGATGTTCAGCGACATAAAAAGTGCCACCCCAAACTAATGAAATGGCACGGTAAGTATGATTATATTTGTTATAAACCGAGCATGGCTGCCGGAGCTATGCCAAGAATAAGGCAAATGGCTCTGGCTATACGCAGAGTCGGTTCGGCACGTCCGGAAATATAGTCGCTGACTCTTGAAGGACTCACTCCAAGTTCTTTTGCAAGTTCTTTCTGAGTCATACCTTTTTCTTCAATTGAGAGACTGATCAGTTCTCCAATAGTGGGCTTTGCTATCGGATAATGAATTTTCTCGTAGGCTTCAACCACATCTGAAACAATGGTAAGCTCAATGGCATTCTTGTCATTTGCTGGAGTTTCATCCGTCACAAGTGGCAACAACTCCTCAATGCGGTTGAGTGCATACTCATATTGCTGTTTTGAAATTTCCATATCGTCGCTATTAGATGGTTGAACAATCAATTTTGTCATATTCACTATGAGTCCCGACAAATCGTATGAAGATTCTTCCGATAGTGAACTTTATCACTACGACCAGCCGATAGTTATTGCCTTTTATGTTAAAGACATAGTGCTGGTTGCCGACATAGTCTGTTGCAGGGAAATCATCGCGTATTTCCGACAGATTATGCCATTGCGCTTGCTGAGCAATGTCGTACCATCGATCCAACGCAATTCTCGAATCTCCGTTTCCGGCTGATTCATAGAACTCTTTGAGTTTTCTATGTGAAATGATGTGCATAACTTTTCTGTTTGCAAAGTTAATAATAAATTTTGAAATGCAAAAGTTTTTAGTTTAATAATTCGGTATAACAAAATTATTTCAGCGAAATGACCATAGATGCCTCTCTCGCTCGTTCATCGACAACTTTGGCGTGGATTTGCGTGTTTTTTACACTTTTGTGGGTCAACATCTTGCTGATGGTTAGTATGTCCACTCCGTTTGCGGCAAGCAACGTGGCGAAGCTGTGGCGCATAGAATGGAAGGTTATCCGTCGGGTAATGCCTGCGGATTTCAACCATTCTTTCAACGGATGATTCACCATGTGGCGTTTAAGACCTTTGAAAATCAGTCCTTCCGAACGCTCACCGCAGAGCGCGAGAGTTTCATCGCTGATAGGGAGGTTGGTTTCTTCCTCGGTCTTCTCAGTGCACATCCTGATTAAATAGCCTCCGTCCTGACCCATCTGGATATGCTCCCATGAGAGTTGCAGAATGTCGCTTATACGCAGTCCTGTCATACAACTGAACAGAACCGCCTGTTTCAGAACCGGGATTTTACAGGGTATAGCGACAAGGTGCTTGACCTCAGCAAGTGTGAGAAACTCCTTCTTGACCTCCTTCCACTCGATTTTTTCAAGATAGTCATTGACATTCTCGCGGAGATACTTCTCCTGATAAGCCATTTTCAGCAGGGCGCGGAATGTTGACCAGTATCCGGCTGCCGAATTGTGGGCGATGGGACCTTTGCCGTTGTTACGCTGCCGCCGGGCAGAGAGAAGATAAGTTCTGAACCCTTTGCAGAAGTCAACGGTCAGGTCACAGAAACGGCACTTGCCCTTACAGTAGATTTCAAAGTGTCGGAGAACGCAGTCCCATTTCTGATACTTCTGACGGCATTTCTGCTTGAAGTATGCAAGAAAGTCCATGCGTAGCTTCTCCTTATCGAGAAAATCGAACTGCTCGTTGAGCAACTGCTCAAAGCGACGGCAACGGATAGCCTCCGCCTTTTCAAGCATGGAGGCGTTGAACTGACGCTCCCGCTCATTCTTGGGCGAGGCATAGATATAGATGCCGAGGGTTTCACGGCGGCTCATCCGGTTGGTATGAGGATTACGGATGGCAGGATAGAAATCAAGGTAGAGCGATATGCGTCCACCCGAAATAGCCTTCTGACGAAGGAAAACTTTGGTGCATGTATTCATGTGCGTTGTGAATTAAAAGATTTGATGCGAAGGTAGGAAGTGTTCAAATGGTGGACTCGGACACCCAGTTCAGGGCGTTTCCCACCGGTAGTCCACTGTTCTCCCACCGCATCATATCTTGGGTGGAGCAAACAGATTATCAAGCTCTTGCTTGGATATTTTGACGATTCTGCCAACCTTAACCTTGCTTATGCCATAGGTCTTGATATAATGGTAAAGTTGGTCGCGGGTCATGCCGTATTTTGCCATTGCCTCCTGCATGGTGTAGGAGTCCGGCTCATCGACGGCAACACCTTTGGCTTTGTCGAAATGCCATTTTGAATAGCGGGCTTCACAACCTATTTTCATTTTCGGAATTCTCTCCTTTGAGACAAGATTATAGATTGCCGAGAGTGACATACCATAACGCTCCTGTATCTCCGCAGCGGTGTACCATTCGGTAATTTCTTCTTTCGGGGCAGACTTGGCAAAGAACCGGTCAATGTGCGGCTTGCTCCACAGAGTTTTCCCTCGTTGGGTAATCTTGGGGAAATTGTTTTCTTTCGCCGCCTTGAATAGCCACGAATTACTGATGCCGAATTTTTCCAGCACCTCTTTGGTGGTGTAGAACTCAGTGATAGTCTGCTTCTCCTTTGCCGGACGTAACTGATAGAGATGTGAACCATCGAAAAGAGAATTAAGGCTGTCTCTACTGATAATAGTTTTTCCCTTGAACTGGAAACAAGGGATAGAATTAGTGGCAAGATAATTGTAGATGGAAGCACGACATACTCCGAGAAGTCTGGCACATTGAGTCGGAGTTATGAATAGGCGTTTGTCATCGCTCATTTGAGGCATTGATGCCTTTGCTTGTTCACGCTCGACATGCTGTTTGCGCTTTGCATCCTTGTAGGCGTGTTCCGCGCATCGTTTACAGCAATAGCGAGTCGTGCATTTTCTCGCTGTGAATGTGTTTCCACACCATTCACATGTTTTGGTAATTTCGATTGTACTGCTCATTTTCAGAAGTCATTTCTGTTAATATTCTGTTAAAAGTGTCTAACCGCGTCTATTGGTGTCTAAGGATGTCTAAATCCTCTACAACCTCTCTGACTGGTCAGCCCCGATTGAGTAACGAGATACAACCGGGATACAAAAATGGGCGTAAAATCGAGTAGAAACGGTTAAAACCGAGAAATGCGGCAACAAAAATGGCACCCTGTAAAGAGTGCCATACTAACAGATTATGCTATTATGTAATCGTTTCTAACTATATAGTCATTTTCCGATGCAGTGTGTAGAACATCTTGTCGCTCAACGGATTGCAAATCTTCGGGTACAAAGCCCCGAAATCGCCTCGTCCTACCTTCTAAAACTCGCTAATTCTGATCTTCTCAGGCCTGCGTTTTTGTACCCTTAAAGTTAATAATTTTGAGTGAGATGAGCAAATGATTTTTACCCATTCGTCTGAAAAAGTGTGGATGTCCCTCAGTTATTCGTTAGAAAAAATGCAATGTATGATAGAATATTCGTTTGGAAAAGTGTAATGGAGATTTGTTTATTCGGTGTGAAAAGTGTAACTTTGGCATTGACAAATCAAAGAATCCATGCTCAAAAGAAAAATCGAGACATATTTATCTGATTGGAAAAAGTCAGACAACAAGAAGCCTTTGGTGATAAAAGGTGTGCGGCAGTGCGGGAAGACATATATCGTAAAGACATTCGCAAATGACAATTACGAGAATGTAGTCTATATGAATTTTATCCTCGAACCTGACAAGAAGTCTGCTTTTGCCGGCAACCTGGATGTTGAGACCATCATTCTCAACCTCTCGGCATTGATTCCATGCAGTCGTTTTGTAAGCGGCAAGACGTGCATTATCCTTGATGAGATTCAAGAGTGTAAAGAGGCAAGGACTGCCTTGAAATCATTCGATATGGACGGTCGTTTTGATATTATCGCCACTGGGTCTCTTCTGGGTGTGGAAGGATATGGCAAGCGCAAAGATAAAGATAAAAATAAAGGAGAGGATTCTGTTCCTGTGGGATATGAAACATTAGTAGAGATGTATCCGCTGGACTTCGAGGAATTTTTGTGGGCAAACGGAATTGGAACGAATGTAATTGAAACAGTACGAACTTGTTTTAAAAATGAGACCGTTGTTCCAGAAGGCATTCATAAGGCAATGATGGAATTGCTATACAGATATATCATTGTCGGAGGTCTTCCCGAAGTTGTGAATTGCTATCTTGATACCAAGAATGTTGAGTTAATTTACGATAAGCAACGCACTCTCATTGCCGAGTATAAAGAAGATATGGTCAAATACGCTGAGGATTCTGACAAACCCCACATACGAGAATGTTTCGATTCGATACCCAGACAATTGGCAAAAGAAAATAAGAAATTCCAATATTCGGTGGTCAAGAAGGGTGGAAGAGCTTCTCAGTATTCTGGCAGTCTTCAATGGTTGGAAGATGCCGGAATTGCGAAACGTTGCTACAACACCACTATCACAGAACTCCCATTGTCCGGCAATTCCATTCCGGATTGTTTCAAGGTCTATACCACAGATATCGGCATTCTTATGGGGATGCTTGATTATGGCACACAGACCGACATATTAGCAGGTAATCTTCGCGGGTATAAAGGTGCTATTTTTGAGA
The DNA here is from genome assembly GCF_003024805.1 of Duncaniella muris. Classification (GTDB taxonomy): domain Bacteria; phylum Bacteroidota; class Bacteroidia; order Bacteroidales; family Muribaculaceae; genus Duncaniella; species Duncaniella muris. The sequence continues at coordinate 14,647 of NZ_PUEC01000039.1, read as the reverse complement.
ATCTCATGGCTGACTTTCTATGTAAATCCGGTCAGAAACTCTACTATTTTCATAAGGAGAGCGGTCTTGAAATAGACTTCTTGGTTAGATTTAAGGGAGAATGTGTAATTATCGAGGTCAAAGCAAAGACAGGCAAAGCCAAAAGCATGACAACCGTGCTGAAGAACAAGGACGTGTATCATGTAAACCATGGCATCAAATTAGGTCAATATAATGTTGGCAGAGAGGGAAGTATACTGACGATACCATTATATATGGGCTTCTTGATAAAGGATAAACTCCCTGTGTCAATCATTCCTGATATTGATTTAAGTCAACTAATAATCTGAGCTGTCAGACCTATATAAACCTGAGAAAATAATGACTGTTAAAGAACTGATAAATCAACTACAGAAATTTGAACCTGACACAGAGGTGTGGCTTACGGCAACAACGAGAAAGGGAATTCCGACCTACGCAGTGCTTGACCATATCGTCCAATGTGACTACGGCAATCTTGCGACTGACCTGACAGACACCCCCGACAACATAGACATGCGTCTGTTGGGAGGAAGATCCGATGATGATACGGTAATTGTCTTGTCATCTATGTTCGACTTTCAAAAGTGATGAGAATTTTTATAAACAAACGTACCCGATGAAGATTCAATATTGCTCAGACCTGCACATGGAGTTTCATGAGAATATGCGCTTCATGAATTCGCTGCCGCTGGAACCGGTCGGAGATGTCCTCGTCATAGCCGGTGATGTCGGTTATCTTGTTGACACTACCATTCCGCATCTCAGATTCTGGAAATGGGCATCGGAAAACTATCGTCACGTTCTGATGATAGCGGGCAATCATGAGTATTACAATAACGGAGACATAGCTGCACGGGGCGAGAGCTGGCAAAAGATGTTCCTACCGAATGTCGGCTACTACCATAATAAGGTTGTCCGCATAGACAATGTTGACTTTATTCTCTCAACGCTCTGGTCAAGAATCCCACCCGTTGACGAAATGGCTATCCAAAGTGGCATGAACGACTACGCCCAGATTCTCTACAACAAACGCCGGCTCATTCCGCAAAATATCAACGATGAATTCGAGCGAAACCTCACGTTCATCAAAAAGGCTGTGGCTGATAGCGATGCCGAAAAAATAGTCGTTGTCACTCACCACCTCCCAACATTCGCAGCTATCGAAGACCGGCATAAAGGTAGTGTCTTAAATGCCGCTTACGCAACCGAACTCGGCAACTACATAGCCGACAGCCGAATCTCGGCATGGATTTACGGTCACTCACACCATACCACCGACCTAACCATCGGCAACACCCGCCTCGTCAGCAATCCCCTCGGCTACCTCTTCTGCGGTGAAAACACCGCCTTCAACGACTCCGCAGTGATTGAGATCTGAATTTCTGTTCCGGCGCTAATCGTTATTCCTCTTCTTATCAAGTTCTGCATACAAGGCCGGTCGGAGTTCCCGGTTGTATTCTTCGATTTCTTTTATCTTTGACGAGTCAGGAGGAATGATTTCATATCCGCCATCAAGTCCCGATTTCGATTCTCTCTTCTGAATGTCGGCATAGTGTTCATTCAGTCTTCGGCTGACTTCCTCACGAATAATCTCGCCCTTGACATTCCTAATAGCCAAATCAAGCAAAAATGCAGACACCTTTAGTTCTGCCGCATCTTGCAGACCGATACTGACAAGCCATGCATCTGCTTGTTTTCTAATCTCCGAGGTATCGCTGTGCGATAACTCAACAAGCTCCTGATATTTCTCTTCATATATCATTGGGTCGTGATTTTTGATTTACCAACTACCGAGAAAGTCTCGGAAGTTTAATTAACGTTCCTGAGGCAACTGTTCCCATTTTAGAATTACCACATGATCGCTCTTATGGGAGAACTGCTCTACACTGATAAGAGCCTGCGGTTAAACATGGTTAGTCTCCATCTATAAATAAAAGATCTGATTCTTCTTCCTTATACTCTATCAAAATGAATGTTGCATCCGACTGGAATTGAATATGACCTTCACTATTTATGAAAGTATATAATTCCCGAACAAGACCGCGCGATTCATCCCAATAGTGAATAGTAATGGTTCCAGAATTCAGGGAATTAAAGTAAACAGATGGTCGCAAATCTGACCAGCTGTAATCCGAATCTTCAATAATTGTATTACCCTTGAGTTGTTCTCGTGAAAAATAATACCGCCGATATTCGTAATATCTTCCCTTTCGTGGAAGCAGATGTTCTCCGATATGAAGAAGTAGTGCTTCAAATATTGCTTGCGAACTATTAAATCTCACACCGATTCTGTCGAGGACATTTGGGATAGTGTTGACACTAGTATCTGGCACTATGCCTTTCGGGTGGTCATTTTCCTCAGTTGTGCAGGAGTAGCCACCATTAGGTTCTCTTTTCTTTTCAAAGAACTTAAAAGGTCGTGCAATATAAAACTTATAATAATATTCCTCTGTTGTTCCCACTTTTGCGCAGAACAGTTTGTAGCCCGGGAATAATTCTATCTGTTGAAATATATCGACAATCGTATCCAGTTCATATTCAGTCTTGACACCATTAAGTTTAATATAATCCAGGATAAAATTGGCGGTTCTTGCAAACTCTACAGTGGCAAAGACACCATTAATATTTGTACGATTATCTATGATTCCAGGATGTGCCATTCTTCCGGATAGCCATAGATTTCCTGTTAATGGATCTCCAGTCTTAATGTCAAAGTCCGCTCTAAAATACAATGGGACTTTTAATTGCGTATGACTATCAATCGTAATAAGCCGTTTCCGGATTGGCCATCTAAAATTGAAAAAGCAAATATCACCATGATATGATTCCGTCGGAGACTGAAATTCTGCCTCATCGGGGCATTTCTCATCATGGACAAGGAAGGCAACGAGTTTTTCTGTACTGAATTTAACCGGTTTTACATTGCCATTCTCATCGTATTCCGGTTCTTTGCCCATTTTTGAAAGGAAATCAAGTGCTTTTTGCCCTTCAAAAGAAAATCCTTTCGATGCAACTTTGGCATTCCCGGACGATGCTGCTAAAGCAATTTCGATTCGATTGCCAACTTTATAGATAGGCTTATATGCAAAATAATCTGTGGCGAAGAAGTGGAAAATGAATTCCTCGCCGTCATATTCATATTTGCATTTGATAGTCGCTTCCAACTTGTTACTCCATTCAAGTATATCCAATATCTGTACCACAATGGCTCGCCCCGGTAAGTAAGGATAAGCGGAAACAAATTGGTTAGTTTTACCTTCTTTATCGGGAGCAATCAGCGCATAATAGTATATACTGTCGATTGGATAACCTATTTTAAGTGAGAATACATCCGATTTGTATTCATCCTCGTCCAATTTTATGTCCGTAAGCACTTTGTAGATTGGTACCGAATTTTTGATTCCATCCCGAAAATAGCCGACTAATTCATCATTTTCTAAGAAAGGTGCATGATGGTCACCATGAGTTTCATAAAGGTCTACGTATGGATGCCATTCGGTATGAGATACGGGTAGTTTATGGGTATGGGTAGCAGAGATCCTAAAATCTTTGCAATCTATCGTAACAAAACCTGATGCTTTATTATTCACACAAATGATAACGCCATGTTCTCCCGTCTTATCATCCGTTACTAAATGAGACTTTACCGTAAGACCATTTTTTTGCCATTTTTCTTGCAGATACTTGAAATGGTCAAGATATTCACTTTTTGATGTTACCACATCAAAAGCAATATCAGAATCAGCATTAAAATATGGTGAGAGATAGTCCCTCATAAAATATATATCATTATTCTCCCATGCTCTTGCATATCCTTTTATCAAATCAGCATCAGAAATTTTTGGTGCAGCAGTTGGTTTTTCATTATTCAGCCATTGTACTGGATGAAATTTTATAGTATATTCGCCTCCAGCCATGTATCTAATGTCTTCACTATCTATACAGTGAGCTTCGGCATAATATATCCTGGGTATGATTCCATGCTCTTCAAATCCTCTTTTCATCTGAGGATTATAATTGTCTTTATCATCATACATTCGATCTATATCGGCAGCTGCCTCATCAATATCATCTATACAGATTACCTTGCAACTAATTGTTTTGCCATATTTTGTGAAAGAGAAATCTGCTCCGGAATTAAAGTCCGCGTCATGCCGTATACACCTTACGTTTTTCATCGCGTAAGCTTGTATAAGGGAGTCAGTCACAAAATCATGCAGTTCCTGACTTGACATAGGATATCCATATTCCTCATCAGAACAAACATGCTTAAAAATAAATGGTTCTCCGTTGACTTTCAGTTGCATGGTATTCTATTAAAAAAGATATTCTTCTTCAGTTGTCTCAATTTTTATCCCGCTTTCAGGCACTTCGCCATAAAATAGCGAGTAATTCTCCATTTCCTGAACAGAATATAGTTGCTCTGCTTCTTTTGCACGACTATCGATAGTTTCCTTTGTCAGAGAAAACTGGAGCCGAAACAGGTATTTTAACTCTGTCATAAGTGGGAATTTGATCATCCGGAAATTAATGATATTTCCAGTGCAAGGTTCTAAAAGATAAAGTGTTACAGTGTTTTCCTTGTCATAGGCCCAATCCTGTTGGTTTACGCTATTTATCTTTTGTATATTTATTGAGACATTACATTTATAAACACCAAAATCAAATACTACGTGTGGTATTTGTTTGTGGACAAATATCGAAACATAGAACTTATCGCTGACAATAGCCTTTCGTTCCTCAAACGTAAGATTGTCAAGCGTAACAATGACATCAAACGAATGCGGAGTAATCCGAGCTACTACACTATCCTGCGACGAGATATATCTCTCTTCGGGAAAGGGTCGACCGAGTGAATATGAAGTTATGTCAATCATTTCATTCTGTGGCTGATTCAAATTTCTTTAATTGCATGCGAAGATGTGAGTCCCATAGGAAGTTTACCAATGTCAGTGCAGAACCCACAGCCAAACGTGCATGGCGTTCACTTAATCCCTGATAATTAGGAGACTTTCCGTGACCACTCCCGTAGACATTTCTTAATTCGTTTAGTCCATTTGCAATTGCACGTAGACTTTTCAAAATCGATATCATTGATTCTGCACCTCGAATGTCTGATGGTATGTTATCTGGTGCAATTTTCAGCAGGTTGGTGGTTTCTTTGACTAGACGAGGAGCATCCCATGTACGATCATAAGTCAGACCATTCTCCTCCAATATACCTTTACAGCAACTCTCAATGATTTCCTTAGCCTTGCCTATAGCCTCAGTGGGATTCTCCGATTGCATAGACATCATAATTTGCATTTGCCAATCAATGTAGTCACTTGAAAAAGCGTCCTTAATGTTTGATGCCAGTGAATTGGTGTAATCAGAGAGGGGTGAAGAATGACGTTTCTGAATTTCCTTACATTTTTTATATGTTACGCTGTAGTCTACTCCATAGTCAAGAGCTACCTTCCCAAATTCATTAGGTACGGTTTCTCTTTCGAAATTGTCATACGAAAGCTCGTAGTATTCCAAAAGATCGAAGAGCAACTTATCTGCTAAGTTTTCATCTGCTTCATTTATATAAGCGTTTAATGAACGCCCTTTTGAAAGATGATATTTCTCGCATAGTGCCACTCCGACACTTTCCAAAGTGAAAGTGTCAAAATCAGAGGTTGAAAAATCGAGTACATATCCACCTCTATTAAAGAGCTTTATAAAGACTCCACGTTCTATTCCGGATAGTGCCATATTTACCAGTCGGCTTTTAGGATTTTGTTGATTTGGGATTTCTTGCTGTCAATCTTTTTGAGCACAACATAACTAAGTAGAACCGCTTTTAGTGCGTGACGTTAATTTTTCCGACTCCATCGCCTCGTTTCGTGTAATTTGTGCTCAAAATACTTGAAATATTATGCCTTACAATGCCGTTTTGCTATTACTGATTGGGGAGAGCAAGAAGATTATTGGCTTTTAGGTATTCAACGAACCGGTCAAGTATCATGTTATTACGTTCTTTTATTTCGTTCTCAGTGAAATCGGAGAGTTTATTGGCTAACTCGATTAACTCCACCACCTCGGTTGCCTTTTTCTCTCCTTTCGAGGTTGTAAAACCAATGTAGTATTTCTTCTTATCGGCAAAACGATAATCTGAAGCGCGAATGTTGATTCGCTTTTCGAGTAAAGATTTATTGCCGAGGAGCTCAATTGAACGACTGTCCTTAAGAGAGTTTTCTTTTTGTTGTCGAGCTTTTGGAAAGATATGTTCTATGTCGAAGCTGCTTTCAAGGCTCAGTAATTCTTGCTTGTCAAAAGTAAATGCCCACCATGCAATGTACGCTTTGGTAACAGTGCGTTGATTTGAGAAAATATAATTGGCGAAAATCGAGCGGAAACGATCTTCATCAAACAGATTTTCCGAAAAGGTTACATCTTGACCATTAACAATGTTAAGCATCGCCGCATAAACAGGTGTGCGAAGTGAGTTCACCCCCGGATTGGTAAGGGCATAACTCCAGATGAAAGCAGTAATGATATCAAGGAACTTGCCGAATTTAGTATCGTCGAGAGAGCCATCCACTGTATGGTTCTGCATAAAGTATACTGAAACGAGATAGGTCCACATACCATTCGGAGCATAGTTTAGGACGAATAGTTTTCTTAAAATCTCTTGTGAGAACCGTTCAGAGTCCTGAAGATTGACATCTTGCCAAAATTTGGCAAGAATCATTATGTTGTTAAGAGTTTCATCCTTTTTGAAAATTGCATACGAATCACGTTCATAGAATTTTCTTAACGCCTCCGTTGTAGTGCTTTTGTTCCCTTGTTTTGCTCGCTCATAATACATATAGCGAGTGAACAATTCATCGAGAGGTGTTCCGGCGATTGGATGGAATACATCTGAAGCAATGGAATCAAGCTCTTTCCATTGTTCAATAAACTCATCCTTTTTGCCATGTTCCTTATAGAACTTGTAGAATTGGGCTTTGAAGATGTCAGCATCGGAAAGCGGTTTGCCTCGGTCGTTGAGCGTTGAGAAAATGCGTAAGGCCGCATCTTGAGATTCTGCCTCGATTGGGAGTAATACGCAGTTGTTAAGAATCCGAGCTGGCATGTATGCGAAGTATGAAGGATAATTATTCAGAAAATCAACAATTTGTCCTTCAAAATATTTGAAGTTTTTCGCATATCGGCTTTTCATATTATCGGCACTCCCGTCACGGAGGATGGCGATAAACTCTTCTTTATCATTATCAGTTGCGACTTCGGAAGCAATCTTCAAATCATCCTTCTGATAAGCACCGAAATTATTCGCTCTCCACAGGCATTTCTCAATATCCTGTTTCATAGCCTGAGAATTTTGGTCTTTCATATGCGACAACTTATTGTAGAATGCCCGTAGGAGCAACATCAAAGTGGTTAGACGTTGTTGTCCATCGATAATTTCGAGTTTCCTATCATCATTCTTGAATGTTACTATGGGACCGAGAAAATACTCATCATCCTCGTTGAATTGGTCGCAATTATCATTGGGAAATGAAAATACGAAAAGGTCTTCCCATAGGGTCTTACACTCAACTTCGCCCCATGCATAGGGACGTTGATAGTCTGGAATTAGAAAACTTGCCTTAGAGTCTTGAAAAAGTCCTTTTACGCTTTTCTGGTCAACAGTGAGTTTTGACATATATTCTTATGTTGGTAGAGGATGATATTACTTAATGATTGGTTTGCTTGTTATCAGTTCTCGTGGATCAACATTTAATATTGAGGCTATTTTTACAAGCATTTCTAAAGAGGGTTGAGAAGAATTGGAACACCATCGGGATACAGTCGCTTCGTTTTTGCCTAATTGCTCAGCAAGCCATTTGCCTGTTCGATTCTGCTCGACCAAGACTACTTTAAGTCGATTTATTCTATCTGTGTCGATATTTATACTGTTTGTTGACATTTCAATATTCATTGATGTTATTTGCAAATTTAGTGAGATTATTTGTTCTGACAAAATTATTCTGGCATAAAGGTTTTGCCAAATCAGGAAATTTCACTAAATTTGCATAATTCGCAAATTTAAACGCAATGGCTAAATACATAAACCGATTGAAAGTTGTCCTCGCCGAGCAGCACAAGACAAACCTTTGGTTGGCCAAGACGCTTGGCAAAGACCCCGCGACAGTCTCTAAGTGGTGTACCAACACCGCACAACCGTCGCTGGAAACCTTACACGAGATAGCACAATCCCTTAAAGTCGATATTCGCACATTGCTTAATGCCACAGATGATGCTTTGATGGCATGTGAACCCACAACACCTTACGGAGACCATGAAGGGAAATAACTTCAACGAAAATACTCGTGTCCAAGTTCCGGCAGCGTTGCATCTTTGCCGACTTGGATATACATATCTGGATGATATTCCAGAGTATGACAAACGCACTAATATCATCACACCTATTTTCAAGCAATCCATCAAGAAGTTGAATCCAACAATGACGGAGCTTGAAATATTACAACTGTTGGAACGGATAGTCAGCGAAGCCAAGAATGACAATCTTGGCAGAGAATTTTATGAAATGCTATCGTCTAACAGTGGTGTAAAATTGATTGATTACGAAGACCCATATCAGAACAGTTGGTATATCACGACCGAGTTCACTTGCGAAGATGAAGACAGCGGCGATAATTTTCGCCCGGATATAACATGTTTTATCAATGGTATGCCGTTGGCTTTTATTGAAGTTAAGAAACCCAACAATCGTGAGGGTATTCTTGCCGAGCGTGAGCGTATCAACCGCCGGATGCGCAATAAAGCATTCCGTCCGTTTCTGAATATCACCCAGTTGATGATATTCTCCAACAATCAGAACTACGACAACGAGAATCGCGTCCCTATTCAGGGTGCATTTTATAGCTGTACATCGAAAACAAAAGCATTCTTCAATGTTTTCAGAGAGCAAGACCAGAGTTTTGTGGCTAATGTACATCTGCATCCTCTTGAAGAAGGTGTCGAGCAACGCATATTGCGCCACAGAAACTGCATCGCGGTAAAAAATCTGCCGGAATACGAGACAAATCAGTCTCGGACAACCCCGACCAATAGCATCCTTACATCGATGCTCAGTTTCGAACGTTTCCTGTTCCTGCTCAGATATGGCTTTGCATACGTTGACCGTACGATTGAACTTGAGGACGGCACTAAGGCAAAACGATTGGAAAAGCATGTAATGCGCTACCAGCAACTTTTCGCATCGCTTGCAATCCGCAAGAAACTCGATCTTGGCGTAAAGAGCGGTATCATCTGGCATACACAAGGTAGCGGTAAAACCGCATTGGCATACTATTCAGTCAAGAGCCTTAGAGATTTCTATGCCGGACGCAATACGGTGGCAAAGTTTTATTTTATCGTTGACCGAATCGCTCTCATGGAGCAAGCTGCCGATGAGTTTGCATCTCGTGGCTTGATTGTTCGCACTGCCCAGTCACGAAAGGAACTTATGGAAGACTTCCAAAGCAATGCCCCGGTTGAGAACCCCTCGGGTAAGCCGGAGATTATGGTTGTCAATATACAGAAGTTCAAAGAGGATTCTGCAAAGATAAAACTCGACAATAGTTACTCCACCAAACTTCAACGTATATTCTTCATCGACGAGGCACACCGTGGATATAGTCCTCAAGGTAGCTTCCTTGCTAATCTCTTCGATGCAGATAAGGATTCTATTAAAATCGCCTTGACAGGCACACCTCTATTGAAAGAAGAGCGAGAGTCATGGCGCGTGTTCGGTGACTATATCGATACCTACTACTACGACAAATCTATTGCCGACGGCTATACGCTGAAACTTATGCGTGAGCCGGTGGAGACCGTATATAAGGAGAAACTGGAGAATATCCTCGACCAACTCACGGGTGAAGTAGAGGTCAAGCGAAGCGACATTGACCGCAATAAGATTGTCGAGCATCCGAGTTATCTTAATGCCCTCATCGACTACATAATTGCAGACTTCCGCAGATTCAGAACCGAACAGAACGAGCCTTCGGTAGCAGCCATGATTGTCTGCAAAACCAATCCTCAGGCGCGTAAACTCTACGAACTGTGGATGGAGCGTTACAATCATGCTATTGAGATTGAAGAAAAGAAAGAAGAGAAGATACTCATCTCCGGCGAACCGATGGTGCCGTATTCCAAGACACCACCACTGATTGCTGCCCTTATTCTTCACGATGAGGGTGACAAGCTGGAACGCAAAGCATATATTGATGATTTCAAGAAAACAGAGAATGTTGATATACTGATTGTAAACCAGATGCTCCTGACTGGTTTTGATGCACCGCGACTGAAGAAACTGTATTTGGGTCGTGTTCTTGACGGTCACGATCTCCTTCAGGCACTTACTCGTGTCAATCGTCCTTATAAGGATTTCAAGTATGGCTACGTAGTCGATTTCGTTGACATAAAGGAAAACTTTGAGTCAACGAATGACCGCTATCTGCGTGAGTTGAATCGCACTACTGATGTGCTGCCTGACTCTGATAATCCCAACACTCCGGGTGAAGTGATTATTGAAGATAAGGATAAGATTATCTCAGATATGAAGGAGATAAAGAGCGTCCTGTTCAACTTCACTTGTGACAATCCGGAGGTGTTCCGACAGGAGATCGATGATATTGAAGACAAGGAAAAACTCTATGAGTTGAAAAATATCCTTGCCAATGCTAAGGCTATTGTCAACCAAGTCAGAGCATTCGGTGATGAAGACCTAAAGGAGAAGATTGAAAAACTCACTCCCGGTTCTATTCCAACTCTCATGACCGAAGTGTCGCGCCGTATCGAGCGCATTAACCTTCTCAATAATACCGACCATACTGCCGATGTATCGGGCATTATCAATGTAGCTCTCGATGCACTGGATTTTGAGTTCAAAAAGGGTATGTCGGAGGAATTGCGCATCATAGTGAATGACCTGCGCGAGAGGGCTGAGAAGGTGCAGCGTGAATTTGAATCCAACTTTGACCATAAGGAGGATAAGTATGTGCTCCTCTCAGAAGAGTTCCGCAAATACTTTCGCGAGCATGGTTTCTCACCCAAGAGTACCAAAGAGGCGAAAGAGGCCATCGAGTATATGGACTCAGTCATGAAGAAAATACGCGAAATCAATCGACGCAACAATGCCCTCCGAAATAAATACAAGGGCGATGAACGTTTTGTACGCATCCACAAGCGTATCGAGGAAGAAAACGAGAAACGAGAGAAACCGGTTATCTCCAAACATGAGTTTGAAATTGCCGAACGTCTTATGCAGATGAAGAAGGCTATTGATGATAAACTGTTCCTAAACATAAACTCCCTCAACAATGCCGACAAGTTCCGTCAGGATGTGCTTGCTCTTGTCGGTACTACTCTGATAGACCTCTCAGTTCATGCAACGCTTGAAGAACGCAAGTTCATCCGTACGCTGATTTCCGACGAATATATCAACCAGTATCAGATTATGTCTGAACCAACCATTTCTTTCGCACGAGTATAATGAAACAAGATACACAGACTATCGAAGCCAAAACCATAGGTCTTATCGACTCACTCCGTACCACATGCGGAGAATACGGCCTTGCCGGAGGCGGAAGCGAATACAAGATCATCACCGAGATGTTCTTGTATAAATTCTTCAATGACAAGTTCGGATATGAGGCAAAACGTATGCCCATATATGGCGAGCGACTATCCAAGGCAGAGAAATGGGATGCCGAATATGATAAATTTGATGAGGAGGAAGTGGAAGACCTCTTCAGCTATCTTCCCGGCTCCGTGCCTAAGATGAAACCTCATCACACATTATCGCATCTATATAATGCTTCGACCCAAGGAGATTTCTCAACGCTACTCGATGCCACATTGGTAGAGATTGCCAGTCTCAACGAAGACACTTTCTCGGTGTTGACTTCAGGCAACAGCAAGGTGAAGATTTTCAATGGTGTGACCAACTTCATCACCGATGTTCACAAACGGGATCAGTTCGCCATTGCCATGATGAAGAACCTTGCGTCGTTCAACTTTGAGGATGTCTTTGCTGAAAAATACGATTTCTTTTCACGCATCTTCCAGTATCTCATTAAGGATTACAATAATGCCGGTGGTGGTAAGTATGCCGAATACTACACTCCACGAGAAATAGCGACGGTTATGGCTCGTCTCCTCGTGGGTGATGATGCCCAGTTGCGAGGTGTTTCTTGTTACGACCCGTCAGCAGGTACAGGCACATTATTGCTTGCACTTGCTCATCAGATAGGTGAGGACCGTTGCTCTATTTACAGTCAGGATATTTCAGAGAAGTCATCGGAGATGCTCCGTCTGAACCTTATCCTCAATGGACTGTCAGAGAGCTTGCCTAATATTCGTCAGGGTAACACGCTTCTTGAGCCTGCTCACAAGGAAGCGAACGGCACAATCAAGAAGTTTGATTATGTGGTTTCCAATCCTCCGTTCAAACTTGACTTCCCTGAGTATCGTGACACTCTCGCCTCCGATGGCATTCGTTTTTGGGCAGGTGTACCCAATGCGGTAAAGCAGATTAAGCCTAAGCCCACAATGGCAATCTATACATGCTTTATTCAGCATGTACTCAATTCGCTGTCATCGAGAGGTAAAGGTGCAATTGTAGTTCCTACAGGTTTCATCACAGCTAAATCCGGCATTGAGAATAAAATTCTTCACCGAATCGTGGATGAGAAATGGGTGTATGGAGTTATCTCCATGCCCTCAAATGTATTCGCCGACACTGGCACCAACGTATCGGTGGTGTTCTTCGATAAGTCCACCATGTCTGACAAGGTCATACTTGTCGATGCAAGCAAACTTGGAGAAGACTATCAGGATGCTAACAATAACAAAAAGCATCGTCTTCTCGATAAAGAGGTTGAACTGATTGTCAATACTTTCCGCAACAAGGAAGCCGTTGATGGTCTATCTGTAGCTGTGACTTACGATGAAATCAAAGAGAAGGGTTATTCGCTTTCAGCCGGTCAATATTTCGATATCAAGATTGAATACGTTGATATAACAGAAGAGGAGTTCAACCGGCGTATGGCTGACTATGAGTCCAAGTTAACTGAAATGTTTGCTGAAAGCCACCGTCTGGAGACAGAGATTCTGACACAACTGAAATCCCTTAAATTTAACAGCTGAAATCATGGCAAAGGAAATACAATTTATTCTATATAATCTGCCCGACAATTCGGGAACTGTACAGGCTATCGTTCAGGATGAAACAATTTTTCTGACACAAAAAGCCATGGCAGAGCTTTTCGGGGTTGAAGTCAACACTATAAATTATCATCTCAAAGAAATATACTCATCAAATGAATTGACCGAGGATTCAACTATTCGAAAAATTCGAACAGTTCAACCCGAAGGAAATCGTCAAGTTGAACGCGAAAGAGCTTTTTATAACCTTGACGCGATTATTAGCGTTGGATACCGCGTTAATAGTCAACGAGCAACGCTATTCAGGCAATGGGCAACTCGCGTACTGAATGAATTTATCCGCAAGGGGTTTGTGCTTGATGACGACCGACTAAAGCAAGGAAATGCGGTGTTCGGGCGCGATTACTTCCGCGAACTCTTGGAACGTGTTCGTTCTATCCGCGCCAGCGAGCGTCGCATCTGGCAGCAGATAACCGACATCTATGCCGAATGTAGTATTGACTATGACCGTTTGGCCCCGACCACCAAAGAGTTTTACGCAATGGTGCAAAATCGTTTTCACTATGCCATCACGGGGCACACTGCCGCAGAAATCATCCATGCCGGAGCGGACCATACAAAGCCGCACATGGGTCTGACAACATGGAAGTATGCGCCCGAAGGACGCATACTGAAATCTGATGTCTCCATCGCTAAGAATTATCTGACGGAGAAAGAAATCCGCTCGCTTGAACGCACTGTTACCTCTTACTTCGACTATATCGAAGGACAGATTGAGCGTGGCAATGTATTCAACATGGAACAGTTCGCTGCAAGCGTCAACAAATTCCTGACGTTCAACGACTATAAGATTCTTCCCAACAAGGGCAGCATCTCGGCTGCGCAAGCCAAAGCCAAGGCAGAAGCCGAATACGACCTCTTCAACCCAACCCAGCAAATAGACTCCGATTTCGACAAGGAAATCCGGGGTATGCTCGAGAAATAATCGTTATGGAGAATTATATCGCATTGGCAAACTTATTAAGCCCTTTAATAAGTGTAATTGCTATCATTGTTGCGCTCATTGTGGCTCGTAGCTCATCAAAAGATGCGCAGGAACAAATAAAAGCTATTCGGCATCTTCTTGACGTTTTCGTGGCAGCAAACAATCTGGATATAGTCGAGGCACAACGGAAATATCAACAACAACTTGTGGCGTTAGATTCTCAAATTGAGGATGCACAAATGGCTGTTAATATTGTCAATCCTTTTTCCGGTGGCGCAAGAATAGACTGCATAATGGATGTACAAGAGAAATCACAACAGATAGAACATCTTAGAGCTTGTTTAAAAACGATTGTTAACAGAAGTGAGTTTTCGGAGAGAAATAACAACAGCTGCGACCATGAGCATTTCGTTGGCTGATTCTGTCGTTTCCTCGTAATTCCTGCACAGCCTTCTGAAG
>NZ_PUEC01000038.1 GCF_003024805.1 Duncaniella muris | reverse complement strand
ATCGGAATCGCCTCCAGAAGTTCCTGAAAACTGCTGAGGGGGCTTGTCAAATACAAAAAGTAAGCCCAACTTCTGCCGTTCAGGAAGTTGGACTCGCCTTTTTATGGTTTAGCGGACAGTAATAATTTTTATTCAAATTGGTTCCAGTATAAAGCCGGGTGCGAAATATGATAATTTATCGCAAATATAACCAAATAGGCTAAAAATAGCAAATTTATTTAGTATTAATCTAATAAATTTGCTATTCTGGGGATGTTTTGATAAAAACACAAACAAGAGGCGGTATGCCGGGGGATCTCTGTGCGTATCAGGAGCGGGTGAGGGTTTTGCGGGCTTTGGCGGCGTCGGCGCGAAGCTGTTCGGTGAGTTTTTCTACTGACGGGAAGCGCTTTTCGTCGCGCAGAAAGCGGATGAATTCTACAGTGACTTCCTCATCATAGAGATAGCCGATGAAGTCAAAGATGTTGGCCTCAATGGATAGACGGCCCGGTGCGTCAGGGTCGGAGACGGTGGGGCGGAAGCCAATGTTGACCATTGCGGGACGGCGCACTCCGTCAGGGGTGGTCACGAAGGCGGCATAGACTCCGGCTTTCGGTATGAGCGAGTCCTTGTCGGTCGGCTCGACGTTGGCTGTGGGAAAGCCTATGGTACGGCCGAGGCTTTGGCCGTGGGTCACTATGCCGCGCAGGCGATATGGCTGGCCGAGAGATTCGGCGGCTTTTTCGGGTTTTCCGCTCAGCAGATGGTGACGGATCACGGAGGAACTTACCGGCGCTCCGACACCACGATATTCAGGTGCGGCGATCACCTCGATGCCTATTTCGGCTCCGAGAGCCTTGTAGACATCGAAAGCATCGGGGCGGTCATGGCCGAAACGGTTGTTGAATCCGAGCACGAGGGTCTCTATGCCGTATGACTGCCTCAGCATGTTGAGAAACTCGCGTGCAGTCTTGCGGCGGAGGCTGTCATTGAAGGTGAGCATTATGACATCGTCGGCTCCGGCCTGGCCGAGCAGACGCAGACGGTCGTCAAGCGGGGTGAGCAGTCCGGGTGCCTCCAGGGGGCGCACAAGCGAGAGCGGATGGCGTGAGAAGGTGATGACGGCCGGGGTGAGACCGCGTGAGGCGGCTTCAAGCCTGAGGTATTCGATAAGAAACTTATGGCCGAGATGTACGCCGTCATACATGCCTACGGCGGCTATGCGGCGGGTAGATCTGTCACTTCCGGTTATGATTCTCATTTCTATGACAATTTACTTAGAGGCTGTTTTTGCGTGGTGAGGAGGCGGGGCGCATCTATCTAACGTCCGGAGCGGGGGTGAGGTTTTCACAGAAGTTGCGCAGGAGGTCGGCGAACTCATCGCCCGGACGTACGAGCACTGCATGGAATCCGAACGAGCGGGCGGCATCGACATTGGCCTGGGAGTCGTCAAAGAAGAGCGTCTCGGAGGGCACGAGGTCGCAGGTGCGCTCGGCGTAGTCGAAGATCTCCTTGCCGGGCTTGCAGCAGCGGGCGTCGTATGAGGTCACTATGCCGTCGAAATAGTCGGCCATCTCGCGGCCTTCCTTGCGGAACTCTTCGGCGATCTTGCTCTCCATCATGATGGGGTTGGTGTTGGAAAGCAGGCAGATACGGTAGTCGCTGCGGAGCGCGCGCAGCGCTTCCAGACGGTCAACTGGAATTCCGATCAGGAATTGGTTGAAGGCATCGTCGATCTGCGCGTCTGTGAGGTCCGGGTTACCGAATAGGGGGCGTATGCGGCGGTGGAACTCATCGGCACCGATCTCGCCTGATTCAAGAGCGAGAAAGTCGCCTTTCTGACCGTAAAGGCCAAGAAAATCATCGGGATCTTTCATGCCGAGCCCTTTGAAAGCATCCACACAGCGGTTGCGGTCAAGATCCATGATCACACCGCCGAGATCAAAAAGCAAATTCTTTATCATCGCAATATTATAAGTTTAGGCAAATTTACGGAATAATCCCCGATTTTTTGTAAATTTGCACCTTATTTTAAACTATACGCGAAGTTGAAGTACTCTTATCACATCATAAAGCGTGGAAACTAAATACATTTTTGTCACCGGCGGCGTGGTTTCGTCGCTTGGCAAGGGAATAATCTCTTCCTCTCTCGCATGTCTGCTGAAGGCACGCGGATTTCGGGTAACTATCCAGAAGTTCGACCCCTACATCAACATCGACCCCGGAACTCTCAACCCCTATGAGCATGGGGAGTGCTACGTGACCGTTGACGGTCATGAGGCCGATCTCGACCTCGGACACTACGAGCGATTCACCAATATCCAGACTACACGCGCCAACAATGTGACCACCGGCCGCATCTACAAGAGTGTGATCGAGAAGGAACGCCGCGGCGACTATCTTGGCAAGACGGTGCAGATCATCCCACATATCACCGATGAGATCAAGCGCAATGTCATGGCTCTGGGCAAGACAGGCGACTTCGACTTTGTCATCACCGAGATAGGCGGTGTGGTAGGTGACATCGAGTCGCTCCCCTTCCTTGAAGCTGTGCGTCAGCTGCGCTGGGAACTCGAAGACAACTGCCTCTGCCTGCATCTCACCTATGTGCCCTATATCAACGCAGCCAAGGAGCTGAAAACCAAGCCGACACAGCATTCGGTGAAGCAGCTGCAGCAGCTCGGCATCCAGCCCGATGTGCTGGTGCTCCGCACCGAGCATGACATTCCGGCAACGATGCGCAAGAAGATTGCCCAGTTCTGCAACGTGGCGCCTGACGCCGTGATCCAGAGCATCGATGCCAAAAGTATCTATGATGTGCCTGTGCTGATGCACGAGCAGCATCTCGACGAGATTGTGATGCGTCTGGTGGACCTCGATCCGCAGGGTCAGCCCGACATGAATCCCTGGAAGGAATTCCTGACCAAGATGCGCACGGCGCAGAAGAAGGTGACAATAGGCCTTGTTGGAAAATACGTGGAGCTTCAGGATGCCTACAAGTCGATCAACGAGGCTCTTTTCCAGGCCGCCACATATGCCGACCATGTTCTTGACCTGCGCTACATCCACTCTGAGCGCGTGACCCCTGAGAATGTCGACAGCCAGCTGCGCGATCTCGACGGTGTGATCATAGCCCCCGGATTCGGCCAGCGAGGCATAGAAGGCAAATTCACGGCGCTGAAATGGTGTCGTGAACACGATGTGCCAACCTTCGGCATCTGCCTTGGCATGCAGTGCATGGTGATCGAGTTCGCCCGCAACGTGCTCGGCCTGAAGGAAGCCAATTCGACCGAGATGCAGCCCCACACGCCCGACAATGTGATCGACCTCATGGAAGAGCAGAAGTCGATCTCCAACATGGGAGGCACCATGCGCCTCGGAGCCTATGACTGCGAACTGCAGCCAGGCTCGCGCGCAGCCAAAGCCTACGGGGCAACAAGAGTCAGCGAGCGCCACCGCCACCGCTTCGAGTTCAACAACGACTTCCGCGCCCGCTTCGAGGCCGCAGGCATGAAGTGTGTGGGAGAGAATCCCGCCACCCATCTCGTAGAAGTTGTCGAGCTTCCGGACCACCGCTGGTTTATCGGCACACAGTATCACCCTGAATATTCCTCAACCGTACTCTCGCCCTCTCCGCTGTTCATGGACTTCGTCAGAAGCGCCATCAGCTATCACGAGGAACGGACCACTGATAAGTAACACACCTCTAAATCAACCGAATGGACAGAAATTCACTAATCGGGCTCCTTCTGATGGGCCTTATCATCTTCGGATTCACCTACATCAACCGCCCCTCTCCCGAAGAGCTGGAGCGCCAACGCATCGAGCGCGAACAGATGGAGGCTCAGGAGGCTGCAAAGGCCTCTGACGCCGGAGCTCTGAAATTTGACTCGATCACCCCGGCTGAGATAGCCGCAATCAAGAGCACCGTGCGCGAGCTCGGAACAACTGACACTGTCAACGGCACCTCGACTCTGCGCGTCGACAAGGTTGACCTGCGTCTCAACGCCGAGGGTCAGCTCGAAGGCACTGTTGACGCCGACGGCCGTCAGGTGGCCGTGGCCGACCTTCTCAGCTCCGAATCGGCCCTTCCGCTGACTGTGGGCGTGCCTGCTGTAAATAATCTGCGCCAAGCGCTTGCTACGGCTGCCCGCTACCGCGGCTTCGCCCGCCATCTTTCAGGCGACAGCACCACAATCAAACTCGAAAACAAGAATCTCAGCCTTGAGATCTCAAACAAAGGCGGCGTGATCTCACGCGCCACTCTCCGCGACTACAACAGCTATGACTCTACCAAGATCGAGCTTCTCTCGCCGGAGACCGACATCTACAACTTCACACTGACCTCGGCCACACAGCGCTTCGAGACCAGCGAGTTTTTCTTCACACCCGTGCAGCTCAGCGACTCTTCGGTGCTGATGAAACTCGAACTCGGCGACGGCGCACGCTGGGGCATCAAATATACCCTGCCGGCCGACGGCTATCTGGTGAACATCGACGTGATCCAGGAAGGAATGCAGAGCATCATCCCCTCGTCAGTGGCCTCGATGGATTTCACCTGGCACCAGAAGATGCGCCGCAATGAGGCCGGCCGTGTGTTCGAGGAACGCAACTCGGCGCTCTACTATATGTTTACCGACGGCGATGTCGACAACCTCAGCGAGGGTTCGGACGATGACGAGGAGATCAACCAGCGCCTGAAATGGATCAGCTGCAAGAACCAGTTCTTCTCGGCCGTGCTCATGGCCCGCACTAATTTCAGCGGCGGCAACCTGAAGAGCACCGTGCTTAAGGATGACCCAGACTTCATCAAGGCCATGCAGTGTGACATGACGGTCGAATACTCAGCCGCCGCAGCCAATCCGGCCTCGTTCGTGATGTATCTCGGCCCGAACTCCTACCCCGTGATGAGCGCGGTGGAAAAAGAGATCTTCCCCGAAGAAAACATGCACCTGACCAAGCTGATACCCCTCGGATGGCCCATCTTCCGCTGGATCAACACACTGATCATCATTCCGGTGTTCACGCTACTGGGCTCCTTTATCTCCAACTACGGCATCATCATCCTGCTGCTGACCATCTTCATCAAGATCATCCTCTTCCCCTTCACCTACAAGAGCATGATCTCACAGGCCCGAATGCGCCTGCTCGCGCCTGAGATCAAGGCCATCAATGACAAGTATCCCGGCAACGAAAACGCCATGAAGCGCCAGCAGGAGACTATGGCTCTCTACTCACGCGCAGGAGCCAATCCGCTCTCAGGCTGTCTGCCCATGCTGCTTCAGATGCCTATCCTCGTGGCCATGTTCTGGTTCTTCCCCTCGGCCATCGAGCTGAGAGGCGAGTCGTTCCTCTGGGCCAAGGATCTCTCGGCCCCTGACGCCATCATCTCGTGGTCGGCCAACATTCCGTTTATCTCAAGCACATTCGGCAACCACATCAGCCTCTTCTGTCTGCTGATGACCGTGGTCAACATCATCTACACCCGCATCAACATGCAGAACCAGGCTTCGTCAGGTATGCCGGGCATGAAGTGGATGATGTATCTGATGCCCGTGATGTTCCTCTTCATCTTCAACAACTATGCCGCCGGCCTGAGCTACTACTACTTCCTGTCGCTGCTGATCACCATCGTGCAGACCTACATCTTCCGCAAGGTTGTCAGCGAAGACAAGATGCGCGCCAAGATGGCCGAGGCCGCCAAGAAGCCTAAAAAGAAATCAGGTTTCATGGCCCGTCTCGAAGAGGCCCAGCGCAAACAGCAGCAGATGCTCCGCGAACAGCAGAAACGCCAGGGCCGCCGCTGATCACCAAGACCCATGAGAGCGGTCAGCCCCTCCGCTGACCTCCCCCATATCCCCATCAAAGCAGCTCCTTCCGACAGCCAGCCCGGCAGTCAGAAGGAGCTGCTTTTCCCACCCCACCCCGCAGAGGGAACCGCAGAGGAGAAACAGTTGTATAAAAAATCTTATATATAAATTTTCTTATATAAGCGCCCCGTAAATAAACGTATAAGGATGCAGGGGAAGGGGGAGGGTTTTTATTTGTTAATTTTTGTATGGGATGGTTAATGCACATTCGGGGGCGGAATATGCAATGTAGGGGCTGTGGTGGGTTCGGAGGTTTGTCGGCGGGAAAATCAGAACAATTTCAAAGTGTTTTAGAGCAATTTTATTGTTAAATTGTGTGCATTTCTTTGGTCGCGTCAGGGGGAGGGGCTACCTTTGCGGGCGATTTCCAAAATTTTTACACAGTGCAGAGAGCTTCCGCAGGCCACGGCTATGACTGCCTGAAGATCACTGAATGCGCTGATCCTGCGGCCGATACGGATGATGGATCGCCACAGCCAGAATCTTTTCTGCAACTATCACCAAATAATTCGATATGAAGAAATTTATTTGTTCGGCTCTTGCCGCAGCCTCAGTGTGTGGCACGGCCTACGCCGAAGGCTATCAGATCAACTCTCTGTCGGCCAAGCAGATCGGTATGGGCCACACGGGTGTGGCTCTCAAACTCGGAGCCGAGAGCATGTTTTTCAATCCCGCCGGTATGGGCTTCATGGACAAGACTCTCGATCTGTCAGGCTCGCTCACCGGAATCATGCCTACCGCCACCGCAACTGTCAACGGCAAGGACTACAAGACCGACAACGGCATCTCGACCCCGATAGGTGTGCATGCCGCATTCTCGATCTACGACAATCTCAAGGCCGGTATCTCGTTCTATACCCCCTACGGCTCGTCGATCAACTGGACCGACAACTGGCCCGGCGCCGTGCTCAACCAGAACGTAAACCTCAAGGTCTTCACCATACAGCCTACCGTAGCCTGGGCCATCACTCCGAAACTCTCGGTTGGTGCCGGAGCCATGATCTCATGGGGCAGCGTGGACCTCAACAAGGGCCTTGTGACCGCCGAGACCACTGACCGCACCATAGCAGCCCTTACAGCACTCGGACAGCTTCCGGCAGGCACTCCCGGTTTCGGATCGACCACTCCGGCGTCAGTCAACCTCAAGGGCCAGGCCGAGATGACAGTGGGCTTCAACGTAGGCGCGATGTATGACATCACCGACGGGCTGACTGTAGGCGCCTCGTTCCGTTCGCGCATGCCGATGAAGGTCAAGGCCGGCGACGCAACGGTGTCATATGCCAACGATCTTTCACAGAACCTCCTCGGCGAAAGCCTCGACCTGCTCAACAAGGCCAATTTCAAAGCCGAGATGCCCTGCCCGTGGGTGTTGGGTCTGGGTGTATCCTACAAGCCCATCGACCGTCTGACACTCGCTTTCGACGCCCGTCTGACCGGATGGCACACCTACCGCCAGCTCGACATCGAGTTTCTCAGCGAACAGCTCGCAGACTATAACCAGCACATCGAGAAGAAATACAAGAACTCGTGGTGCTACTCGCTCGGCGCAGAGTTTGCCGTCACCAACCGCTTTGACGTGCGCGCCGGCCTGATGGTCGACACATCGCCTGTCAACAAGAACTATTACAACCCCGAAACTCCCGGCATGACCAAGGTAGAGCCTACGGTTGGTCTCTCCTTCCGTCCGATCTCCAGCCTGTCAATCGACCTCGGCTTCATGTATGTGGCCGGAATGGGTGTCGACAATGCCAGCTGCGAGTATGCCGACCTGCTCGGAGGCCAGATGATCAAAAAGCTCACAGCAGCCGGACTGCCTCAGCAGCAGATCGAGGCCCTCGGCTTCAAGCCCTCAGGCACTTTCACAGCCGACTATAAGCTCCATGCCTTCATCCCATCGATAGGCGTAAGCTACAGCTTCTAAGAAACTGTTTCTATACATCAGAACGCCATAATCCCGCCGCTTTGTCGCGGGATTATGGCGTTTTTTGGCTCTAATAAGACTCCGGCTTCCTTTTTTCTGATTTTTTTGCTAATTTTGCAAATAATTAGGAGTATGGCCTCTCATGCTCCGAGAGGGTTTTTAAAGTCCATAATCAGCCATTATGAACATCAGGTCAATTTTTGCAGGTATTTTTGTCGGCGTAGCGGGTCTTTCGCAGGCCGCAGTGATCCACGTGCCGGAGCTCACACTCTTCGGAGCACCCTACACCCGCTCCGAAATCTACAACTCCACCATCCATAATCTCAATCCAGATAATCCGGATGACATGCTGCAGCTTCTTGCACCGGCAGCCGAAAGCCCGGAGGTCCAGGACAGCACTGCGGTTGAAGAGATTGTGACCACTCCCCTGCCCGCCTATTATTTCCGTCCGGCAGTGTTCAGCTCATTCCAGTTTCTCGACACCATGAGAGTGAGCAAATCAGCACCGCTGGCCGACAGCCCGCTTGACCCCAATACCTTCGGATGGCTCGTCACCGACCTCTACCACAACGATCTGATACGCCATGCCCGTCAGGCAGTGGTGGTGCGCACTCCGTATCTTGTGCGATATGACGAGGCCTCACTGCCCGAACCTCCCAAAAAGTTCGAAGCCAACGTTGACCCCAAGACAGCCAAGATTGTCATAGCCGAAATAATACCGGAGAAAGCACCTGAGCAGAAACTTGAAGCCCAGTTCTACAAACGCCATTGGCTCAAGACGTTCAACGGATCGGTGCAGTTTTCGCAGGCCTACGTCTCGCCCAACTGGTATCAGGGCGGCAACAAGAACCTCAACATGCTTGTCAATCTTTATTACAACGTCAAGCTCAACCCCGCATTCCACAAAAAATTCCTCTTCGAGACAACATTCCAGTACAAGCTCGGCATGAACGACGCTCCGAACGACTCGCTGCGCAACTATTCGGTGTCGGAAGACCTTTTCCAGTTCAACATGCTCGTAGGCTACAAGGCATCGAAGCGCTGGTATTACTCGACCAACGTCTCCTTCAAGACCCAGTTTCTTAAAAACTACAAGCCAAACACCCACGAACTCAAAGGTGCTTTCATGTCGCCCGGCGAGCTCAACGTCGGTGTCGGTATGACCTACAACTACGCCAACCCCAAGAAGACATTCACCCTCGATGCCTCCATCTCTCCCCTTTCATGGAACATGAAGACCTGTTTCAACAAACACATGAATGAGACGTCATACGGTATTGAGCCGGGCCGACACACGGTGAGCGAATACGGTTCGAGCGCCGAGGGCAAGATGACCTGGCAGATCTGCGACAATATCAGCATGCGTTCGCGTCTGTTTGTCTTCTCGGACTACAGCTATGCCTACGGAGACTGGGAAAACACCTTCATGTTCAACATCAACAGATTCCTGACCACCCAGATATTCATCCACATGCGCTACGACTCATCGACTCCCGACTGTGACGATCCCGACTGGCACAAATTCCAGTTCAAGGAGATACTTTCGTTCGGATTCGCCTATAAGTTCGCTACAATCTGACACTGATCCACACTATCGCCATACCCTATACTCTCCACCACCCCTACTCTCTCCGACCAGTGACTGTAACCTACAACTCCACTTCAGACATCCGCCCGCCGCGACGGTTGCTGCTGACATTGCTGCTGTCAGCATTGTTTCTCTGCGCTCCGGCGGCAAAGAGAATCGAAAAGAGTGTCCTTGAGAACGTGCCCGGACGGTCGCAGGTGGTCAGCGGCTACTCGAAACCCGACAGTGTAGCCGACCGGCTCGCGCAGATGCCACTCCACGCCGTGGAAGGCCTCTGGCGCTTTGCATCGGAAGGATCTCTGATGGCCATAGAGCGCAATAGCGACAGAGCCGCCGGTGAGTATGAGGCCGAGACAACTGTCTACCGGATGGTGATTGTACGCGCAGCCGACATGGCCCTGCGTCCCGGCACCGTAATGGGCTATCTCACCCCCACGGCGAAACGCGGAGTCTATGACGCCCGGATCTACACCTCGCGCCTCGACAACGGAACAACTCTCCACGCTCCGAAAAAATTTACCGTGACTCTTACCGATGACGACAGCCGAATATCAATCAGCGACTACGGATCATCGCTTAGATTCAACTGGTGGCGGCTCCTGCCCTACATGTACCGCTATCTGTTCACGAGGCAGGAGAAAAATCCCGGAGCCATACAGGGTTGTCTGCGGGTGTTTCCCGCTCCGTCCATTCCATCAGAACCACGCTATCTCTGACCGGACGACCGCCTGACCGACAAACACCAGACTTCATGCCACACCACTAATCTGACAATTCATGACCCTGCTACGGACACTACTGATAATGCTGCTGACGCTTCTGCCGGCTCTTCCGCTGAGAGCCGACAAGACTCTGCGCGGAAAACTGCGCACTGCCGCCACAGCCAAGTCAGAGAATGTGCCGCCTGCGGCAGAGACAGCCTTTGACACCATCTGCGCCCCGGCGGCTGACAGAGTCAGGCTTTCAGGCTATGACAAGCCGCTCGGCTCACGGGTGGAAAGTCTCTTTGTCAGCAACAGTCTCGGAACCGGAATAAGCGAGATAGAAATAACCCTCGACTATACCGACATGCAGGGCCGCACCCTCCACCAGGCCGTCCGCAGAGTCAGAGCCGACATACCCTCCGGCACCACCCGCCGGATACAGTTCCCCTCATGGGACACCCAGAATTCATTCTACTATCGCTATTCACGCCGCCCGCGCACAGCCAACGTAACCCCCTACGATGTAAGCTGCAAGGTGAACAGCTGCGTGACCCTGCCGATGACAACAGAAACAGAATAACCACACATATCATAAACTACTTACACGAAATGACCGAACTACTGGCCGAATACCACGTTCTCGGACTCACCATAGGAGTCTGCACATTCCTGATAATCGGAATCTTCCACCCCGTAACCATAAAATGTGAATATCACTTCGGCACACGCTGCTGGTGGTGCTTCCTGCTTCTTGGAATTGTCGGAATAGCCGCCTCGATAGTGGTCAGCGACGTCTTCTGGTCATCGCTTTTAGGAGTTTTCTCATTCTCGTCATTCTGGACCATAGGAGAGATCTTCGAACAGGAAAAACGAGTGGCCCGCGGATGGTTTCCCGCCAACCCGAAACGAAAAACCAAAAGCAAAGACCCGGAATCCATATAAAATTCACGCAAAAACAAGCAAAACGGCATCTGTTTATAAGAATTCTTTTGCGTAAGTAACTCTTCAAAATTAACCGATCTAATATACATTAGATCTCATATGGATAATCTTAATAGAGGCTGTCTAATAAGTTGTTAAACAGCCTCTATGAGTTCTATAAAAGGTCTCAGTTCTTGACTTTCTTCTGGGGGTCACAGGTGAGACCTACGCCGAGTTTCTTGAAAATCTTATGGTCGACCTCGCCAAGCATTACAGTAGAGTGAACCTGACAGCCATAGAGTTCGGGAAGCTTTTCAAGCGCACGGCGGCAGTTTTCGTCATGAGTGCTGAGCACTGAGAGCGCCACCAGAACTTCGTCGGTATGAAGTCGCGGATTGCGGCTGCGCAGATAGTTGATCTTGGTGTTCTGAATAGGCTCGATCATATCCTGAGGAATCAGCTTGACCGAATGGTCAATACCGGCAAGGTGCTTGACGGCGTTGAGTATCAGCGCGGCACTCGGACCGAGCAGGGCACTGGTCTCGGCTGTGATGATAGTGCCGTCGGCAAGCTCGATGGCCGAACATGGAACACCGCTGCGCTCGGCCCGCTCTTTGGCGGCTTTGATAGGACGGCGGTATGAGGTGTCGATCTTAGCCTGCTTGAAGAGAAGCGCGATCTTGTTGACCTCACCCTCGTTTGATTCGCCCTGGGCGAAGCGGTTGAGAGCTGTGTAGTAGCGGCGGATGATCTCGTTTTTCGAGGCATCGCAGCAGACTTCGTCGTCATTGATGCAGAAACCTACCATGTTGACACCCATGTCGGTGGGCGACTTGTAGGGATTCTTGCCGTAGATTCCCTCGAAGAGAGAGTTAAGCACGGGGAAGATCTCGATGTCGCGGTTATAATTGATCGCCGTCTTTCCGTAGGCTTCAAGATGGAAGGGGTCGATCATGTTGACGTCATTTAGGTCGGCTGTGGCAGCCTCGTAGGCTATGTTGACGGGATGTTTCAGGGGGAGGCTCCACACGGGGAATGTCTCGAATTTGGCATATCCGGCCTCGATGCCACGCTTGTGTTCATTGTAGAGCTGGCTGAGACAGACTGCCATCTTGCCGCTGCCGGGACCGGGGGCGGTGACGATGACGAGCGGACGCGAGGTCTCCACATAATCGTTGCGTCCGAAGCCCTCCTCGGAGTCAATGAGGTCGACATTGGTTGGATAGCCGTCGATTATATAGTGGTAATAGGTGGGGATGCCCATGCGCTCAAGCTTCTGACGGAAAGATTCGGCGCTGCTCTGGCCGTTGTAGTGGGTGACAACCACTGAGCCGACAAGGAATCCGCGGTTCTGGAACTCCCTGCGCAGACGCAGTACGTCCATGTCATAGGTGATTCCAAGGTCGTTGCGCACCTTGTTTTTCTCGATGTCGAGCGCGCTGATGACTATCACTATCTCGGCATGGTCACTCAGCTGGCTGAGCATTCTGAGCTTGCTGTCGGGCTGAAAACCGGGCAAGACTCGGCTTGCATGGTGGTCGTCAAAGAGTTTGCCTCCGAGTTCGAGGTAAAGCTTATTGCCGAACTGAGCTATGCGCTCCTTGATGTGTTCGGACTGAATTTTGAGATATTTCTCGTTGTCAAAACCGTATTTCATAACGGATTACAAAATTAGTCATTTCCAGCCATCCGAGCAAAAATCGGCGCGAAAATCTGCAAAAATTTCTTAAGTATGCCTCAATGTATGCCTCGTCAGTCTATTGCGGCGCCTACCTGTTCGGCTATCTGTGTCATGCCCTTGACTGTGGGATGGCCGGCCATTTTGTCGATGTCAGACAGGCTGACGGTCTTGACTCCGTGACGGCCGCAGAGGGTCAGAATCGACTCAGTCACTTCGGGACGCAGTTCGGAATTGACTATAAAATAGATCTCGGTGCCGGGATAGTAGTCCTTCATGATGCGAAGCATGCGGTCAAGAGCGGGACGGAGAGTATAATAGTCAGGCTTCTTGCCTTCAGGAGTCTCATATTCCCCTACTTCCACTCCGGCCCATGAATCATTTGTGCCTCCGAAAATAAGAATCACGTCAGGCGAGCCGAGAGTTTTGGCACGGGTCAGAAACGAACGGTCGGTGTAGTCCTTGCCGTCATATCCGCGGTTGCAGATAGTGGCTCCGGAATAAGAATTGTTTGTCACCAACCTCCAGCCTTTCTCGCGTATGAGCTGCTGCCACCAGGTCTGCTTCACGTCAGTCACATCAGTTTGCTCAAGCTTGGGCTTGGAGTAATACCACACAAGATTGGTGTCTGGCGACATATGGCCCTGGAATGTGGAATAGGAATCGCCGAGGATCGAAACCCCTGTACGCGGACTGACAGCACCGGCGGCAAGCGCTACGACAAAAAAAACAAGGAAGAGTAACTTTTTCATTCTTATAATTATAAATAGGTTTTTTAAAACTGTTTAAGCCTCGTTTATTCCAGAGCTCTCCTACCCCCGGTCACACAGAAAAGCGGGCTGACACCTGAGGGCAGGAAGTGGCATTCTGATATAAAACGTCGTGCCGGAGGCCTATATTGCTCTCTGCTTTCACTTTTTACACCCTCGTAATTTTGTATTAAATGGAATTTATGCTATCTTTGTGCGTTAATTTCGGGCATTGTATCTGAAATCTGTTCTAACCACACGCTTAAATCAAAAATCATCTAAACATATCTAATGGCAACTTTAGAAAAAATCCGTAGCAAGTCAGCTCTCTTGCTCATCATCGTTGGAGCCGGTCTGCTGGCTTTTATCATCGGTGACTTCTTTACTTCGGGCCGCACACTCTTCGGCACCGGAACTACCATTGCAAAAGTCGACGGCAACAAGATTGACATTCAGGAATTCCAGCGCCGTGTGCAGGAAGCCTCACAGCAGGCTCAGGCTCAGAACCAGCGCATGGACAACGCCGTGCTCCAGCAGCAGGTGCTCAATTCCATGATCGCCGAAAAACTTTTCGAGAATGAAATCAATGATCTCAGTCTGACCGTGACCGACCAGGAACTCACAGAAATGATGGTCGGCAAGAATTCACAGTATGTAGACCGCATGGTGCAGCAGCAGCTCGGTGTGCCCGACGCAAAGACCGCCCATGACATGGCCTTCAACCCGACCAAATACGGCATGCAGCAGGCTCAGGCCCAGCAGCTCCAGGCTTATTGGCTCGACCTCGAAAAATCTGTGGAGCGCATGATCCTCCAGCAGAAGTTTCAGAACCTTTTCGCAGGAACCCTCGTGGCCAATGAACTTGACGCCAAGGCTCTCTATGACGACAACGCCTCAACTTCTCACGTGGTCTACGCCAAGCAGGATTACTCGACCCTCAAGGACGAGGACTTCGAAGCCAGCGAAAGCGACATCAATGCTCTCTACAACGACGAGAAAGCCCGCTATGCCATTGATGAGCCCAGCCGCCTGGCCAACTATATAGCAGTCAGCATCGTGCCCTCTGAAGCCGACATCCTCGCCGGTCAGAAGAAAGTTGAAGATGCTTTGGTGGCCCTCAACTCAAACGCAGAAATGCAGGGTCTGGCCGACATGCCCGAATTCGTGGTTGACCGCCGCAAGATCTCCCAGACCGACCTCGACAAGCAGGCCCGCCTGAAAAGCGCAGTCGATTCTCTCTCTGTAGGCAAGGCAGTGCTCGTCAGCAAGACCGGCAACGACTATCTGCTCGCCAAGCTCCTCGGCAAAGAAATGGAAGTAGCCGATGTCAAGATCGACTTCCTCGCAGTGCAGGGTTCAAAATCGCAGGTTGACTCTCTCGTAGGTCTCCTCAACTCAGGCGTCTCGCTTGACAGCGTAGCCTCATCGCCCCTCGTGGCCCAGTCACAGAAAGACATGGAGATCTCTCTGCTTGACGCAAACTACGCTCCGATGAAAGAACTCATCGCCGACCGCGCCACCGGTGTCTACTTCACCCCTGACACCCTCGCAGAAGGCGGCCGCATCTTCCGCGTGAACGAACGCAAAGCTCCCGTGGCTGTCTACGACCTCGCAAGCGTGACCTTCACCACCGAACCGTCAAACGCTACTGTCAACGATCTCGACGCTGCTCTCCGCAAATATGTTGAAGAAAACAAGACTGCCAAAGACTTCGTGGAACACGCTCAGGAAGCAGGCTACACCACCTTCCCCGCCACCGTTACTGCATCTTCGCCCATGATCGGCAACCTCAATGACTCACACAACGCTGTGGCATGGGTAATGGATGCCAAGAAAGGCCAGGTATCGCCAGTGTTCGGCGATATCCAGACCGGACGCTTCCTCGCCGTGGCTCTTGACGACATCTATGACGGCGGCTATGTTCCCGTACGCGACAAGCAGGTTCACGCAATCCTCGCTTCACGTGCCATCAACAACAAGAAAGCAGCTAAACTCATCGCCGACTATGAAGGCAAGGCCAAAGACATCGCCGGCTACGCTCAGCTCATGAAGACCTCGGTCGACACTACTACCGTAAACTTCGGTCAGTATATGATCCCCGGCCTCGGCATGAACGAAAGCGTTGTCATGGGTAAGATCGCCAACGCTCAGAAGGGCGCTCTCGTAGGTCCTCTTCAGGGCAACAATGCAGTAATAGTAATGCAGGTTACAGAAATCGACAATGCAGGCCGTCCCTTCGACCTCGACGAAAACACCATCCGCTACAACCAGCAGCGCGGTGCCGCCCGTATGATCAACACTCTTGACCGCATCCTCATCGGTAACAAGAAAGTGACCAACAACATCAACGCCTTCTATAAATAAGAAGCTGTCGATTATCAGATAAAAAAGTATCGTGGTTTGTGTCGGATCTGACACAAACCACGATACTTTTTTAGTATTCGGCAAAAGATACTCACGGTGCTATCCAGAACCGTAAAACAGTGCCCTACCGGACACCGGTTTACCATCACTCCGAACTGGGATCGCGGGAATTGCTGTAGCCGAAATTTCCATTAAAATCTCGGAAAAACAAAATATTCGAAAACATATCTCTCCGAGCGAACTCACGGCTTTCAGAATAATTTCGGGGTCTACCCTATTGTGAGGCCGAGATCGTCAATGAAACCACGGAGGGCCGGGATGTTTTCAACCATGTGGTTGAGCACTTCACGCTCGTTCCAGGTGTGGGGCGAGGCCGCACCCTGGTTTATCTCTACGGTCAGAGAGAAGTGATCGTTGGAAAGATCGTTGCGCACAGCCTGCAGGAGCGCCGGAAAAGCCTGCTCCACAGTCTGACGCTGCATTTCGTTCTCCACCATTATCTTATAGGTGTGGCCCTCCTGAGGCGCCGGAAACGACGCACGCATGGTATTGATCAGAATGTGTTCCGTCGGGTGAGCCTGCATGAAATTCTGCCAGGCCTTGTTGAGCTGCTCGCGGGTATAAGGTTCGTTGCGCTGCGGTGCTGTCATCCCGATGCCCGGTTGCGCCGAAGCAGACTGCGAGGCATCCTTGGAATGATTTATAGAAAATGTTCCGGCCGGTCGCATCAGAGGTCTCTTCAATGGAACAGCCTGACGCGCAGGAGCCGCCTTGTAACCGGCTGAGGGAGCAGAGACTATGGGAGTCGGTGTGGCCGGACTCTGATAAGCAGGCTGATGCTGCGTCATGGACCTTGCCGCAGGAGCCGGCTGCATTGACGGAGCTGCTTGAGGCTGCGACGGTGCGGCAGGCATGGCCTGTGGCATGGATGCAGGCTGCACTCCCCCACTCTGTGGCGAAGGTGCGGGCTGCGATGATACAGGATTTGCAGCCGGTGACTGGCTCCGATCAGAGGCGCCTGACGAGATTTTCTGTAACCGCCCCTCACCCTGGGCGCCGTTATTGTGGGAGGGGCTTAGCAATTGGCATATCTTGGCAAGAGTCAGTTCTATCAGGAACTGCTTGTTAGAGGCCGTCCGGTAATTCAGATCCGCTTCATTGCAGAGATTCATGGCCCGATAGATGAAGTCAGGCGAACACTTGGCAGCCGTAGCGGCCATAGCCTTGCGGGCTTCATCGTCGGCTTCAAGGAGAACTATTGTTGACGGATCACGCGCCACCATGAGATCGCGCATATAGTCTGCCAGTCCGTTTATGAAGAAGTGCGAATCAAAACCGCGGTCACGGATCTCTTTGTAGATCATCCATGTCTCCAGCACTTTTCCTTCGAGGAAACAGTCGAGAAGGCGGTTATAGTAATTGTAATCAAGCACGTTGAGATTGTCGATGGCGCTCTGATAGGTGATGTTGCCTCTTGACGATGCCGCCACCTGGTCAAAGATCGAAAGCGCGTCGCGCATGGCGCCGTCGGCCTTGCGGGCTATGATGTTGAGAGCCGCCGGATCAGCTGTCATGCCCTCTTTCGAGGCCACATATGAGAGATGGTCGATCATGTCGCGCACGGTTATACGCTTGAAATCGTAGATCTGGCAGCGCGAGAGTATGGTAGGGATAATCTTGTGTTTCTCAGTGGTGGCGAGGATGAAAATCACATATGACGGCGGCTCTTCAAGGGTCTTCAGAAAGGCATTAAATGCCGCGGGCGACAGCATGTGGACCTCATCGACTATAAACACGCGGTAAGATCCCTGCGAAGGCGGTATCTGCACCTGCTCCACAAGCTGGCGGATGTCATCGACACCGTTGTTTGAAGCGGCGTCAAGCTCTATGATATTGAGCGAATTGCCGTCGTTGAACGCACGGCAGCTATCACACTCGTTGCATGCCTCTCCGTCAGGTGAAGGATTGGCACAGTTGATTGTCTTGGCGAAAATTCGGGCGCAGGAGGTCTTGCCGACACCACGCGAGCCGCAGAAAAGATAGCTGTGGGCCAAACGGTGAGTGGCTATAGCATTCTTCAGAGTGGCAGTGAGCGCCTGCTGCCCCACCACGCTGTCAAACGTGGCCGGACGATACTTCCTGGCTGAAACTATATAGTTTTCCATATTCTACAAATTTACACACTATTCTCCGTTTTTCCAAGCCTGCGACTGACATTTCACCTTCGGTCCGGTGCAGATGACAAGCAGCTCCGGCCATGCAGAATGACCGGAGCTGCGAAAAATGATCGGTTTATATATTTCCTATATAATATTAAGGTGTGGACCGTGACGGAGTGACTGTCAGGGAATGAGATCCTGAACCACTTATTTCACCGGGCGCGGGGCTTCGTTGGCCTTTTCCGACGGGCGGCGCTTGGCCAGATTGTCAGAGAAGGCTTTCAGATCTATCGAACCGTTCTTGATAGTTGAACGCATTGTGCGGCGGTTGGCGGCATCGCTGAAAGATCCTTTTGCGCGCCAGATCAGGTCTGCCACAAGATTGGCTTTCTCATTGGTGCAGCGTCCGGTCACGGCATAGTAAGGATTGTTGACCACTGCGTCAATATCACCTTCGCCGATGGCCTGGAACAGCGATTTTCCCATATCGCTCTGAATCTTGGCCAGATCCCAGACCGTATTCGAGTTGAGATAGTCAACATCTGCCTGCTCTTCGGGGCTCAGAGCCACCGGAGCCTGAGCAACTGTCTGATCCGAATTGGCATCGGCCGCAAACTCTTCGGCAGGAGTCGGATCGTCAGACGAGCCTGTGTATTGCGGCAGGAGCCATGCAAGAGCTACCACCGCCACTATCACTGCGAGACCTCCCCAAAGGAAAGCTGCGCGGCGATACCAGGGTCTGAGTTCTGCTGAATCGTCGTCATCGTCATCATCATAGTCGAAATCAGGTTTAGAACCCGTATCTGCAACCTCTTTATCAGCTTCGCGACGGCCTTCGGCCACGGGGAGACTGGCGTCAATCGGGCGACGTTCGGGCCTGGCCTCATCAGAAACATTCTCGAATTTCGGAGCCTTGTGGGCTGGTTCGGTAGCAGATTCTCCACGTGCCGACTCGAAATTTGGAGCCACCGGGCGACTGGTGATTCGGACATCCACATTATAGACCTCGCTGTCATCCTGGGTCACAAGTCGGTGAGCACGGAATCCGTGAAAATTCCCTGAGTGCAGGCGGTTATATTCAGGAGTATTTTTTTCAATGGAGATCTGCTGCTCGAACACCCGTCCGTCGCCGAAATCCAGACGCAGGGTAACTCCCTGCTCTATAGGCTGCATGACAAGTTCAAGTTCCTCTGTCACCAGCATCTCGGCCGAGGGTTTCTTAAGTTTGAGAGTGCGGTAATTGTTTGACTGCACGGTGATCTCCACCTCTGTGTCGGGCTGCAGGTCCTTTTCGAAAAGCTCGATAAAAGGGTCCATCGTATTGACGGGCCGGCCGTTGAGGGTAATAGTATAGCCGTTGAGAGCCACCCCCTTGGCAGAAAGCACTTTGACGGGTATGCGGCGTTCGAAACGTATGCCGGTCTGTGAGGCCGAGCGCACGGCAATTGTTGAGCCTTCATACTTTGTATAGGCCGAAGGAGTGCCAACTATCACTGTCTCCACATGGGTGTTGAAACCTTCCTTGCTGAAAGAAAGTTCCAGACGGTCACCGTCATAGACCTGCAGGCTCGATGCAGTCACCCCTTCCGGACACACCACCGAATAGAGTTTGCGTATGGGAGCGGTGATGCGAGGCATCTTCACGCCCGGACGCAGCGAAGTAGTGGCCGAAACCACAATGATGCAGCGGTATCCTTCATAGCCCGGCTGGCAGGGAAATGAGAAGATAGACTCCAGTTCCTGCTGCGAGATATATGTGCGGTAAGCAGCTTCAGCTGGCTTTTCGTCATCAGCCGGAGCCTTGTAGCGCCAGGCCTCAAGCTTCAGAGGCTCCGCAGGCACCGAAGCCTGGGCAAAGGCCTCTTCAACAGCAGAGTCAGTGAGATTTTCATCCTCGATAAGAGCCTTTTTCAGATTGATGAACGAGTTCATCAGCTGACGGCCTGTCAGTGAACAGCCATCGCTGACAAGGATGGATATCATCATGTAGCCGCGCTCAGGGCTCAGAGCGTTGCGTGTGATAAGCGAAAAATAATGTCCGCGCGGCGTTGACTGAAGTATGTAACATTCGTTGGCGTTGAGAAAGCGCTTGACGGCGGCTCCGGGTTCGACGAGAGTTGAATTCCAGCGCGGGTCAAAGTCACCTTCTTCTTCAGAGGGATATGAATAGAGAGTGCGTGTCACTCCCTGGACCTCACCCCTGAGAGCTACGTGAAGATATGAATATTCGGGCATAATCCTGTGTGGGTTATCTATAGAGTGTAATTAGCTGCAAAAGTACTAAAAATCTCTATCCCCACCAAAATAGCTTCAAAATTCAAAACGCCCCGGCACGGCTCTTTCATTTAAGATTTCGTCTCATTCTCGACAAATGTGTTATTTTATAGCGAGAGCAGTACGGGCGGAGAGGCTTTAACCTCTGATTTTCAAGAAAATAAGTGCAATGAAAATTTGGCCAAGTGGCAGATTTTTAGTAACTTTATAGGTGATAATCAAAGAGTTACGCCAAAAATGAAGCCACTTGACCAAGTCTGTTCGACTGACGCCTATGCGCCTGATCATACTGCAAAAGTACACAATAAATTTGACACAAGGCGCAGTATTATGGAAGAACTTCGAGCGTTTGCCTCATCCGTGCCGGATTTCCGTAGATTGGACAAAGGCAATTTCCGTCACAGCCTCAACGATATCATCATGCTGATGATACTCGGACGTATGGCCGGATGCATCG
>NZ_PUEC01000037.1 GCF_003024805.1 Duncaniella muris | reverse complement strand
TGACCAGTCGGCATTTTCGAATGTAGAGGTATTTCCGATGGTCAGAGAGAGCACGCCGAAATCATCAGAAGTGGCCGATTTGGTCTCGGAGCATATTAACGAACCTGAGGAGTCGGTTATTTCGACTGTTACACTGACGGTCTCGTCGGCTCTCGGCTGTCCGGTTGCAGCGTCGAGGAGTGATACCTGATAACCTATCTGGGCGTTGAGACTAAGTGTCAGGAATAATGCGGATATGAATGTAGTTAAGCGTATCATTATTATTGAATTGTATTTGAATGCCTTTTATTGTGCGATGATTTGAATATCATCGGCAATCCCTATTATTTGTCCGTTAGACTTGTTGTATGCAAAAATTCCGAAAGAGGTTATGATTGTATAACCCGAAATTATATAAGGTGAAGACTTGCTGAATCCACCACCGTCAGGATCTGTCCATGTCACTGATATCTTGGCTGTGCTTGAAGAGAACGAAATTTTACCGATACACTCGGTATCAGTGTCTGTGAAGGACCAGCTTTTGCTTATAAGAGTTCTCTTGTCAAGGCTATCTGCACGCTTTGCATATTCGGCTACCGGCACATTCAGAATCTGGCTTCTTCCGAGCAGAACATCATCGACGGTTGCCGAGATGTAGAAAGGCAGTTTTGACCAGTCGGCATTTTCGAATGTAGAGGTATTTCCGATGGTCAGAGAGAGCACGCCGAAATCATCAGAAGTGGCCGATTTGGTCTCGGAGCATATTAACGAACCTGAGGAGTCGGTTATTTCGACTGTTACACTGACGGTCTCGTCGGCTCTCGGCTGTCCGGTTGCAGCGTCGAGGAGTGATACCTGATAACCTATCTGGGCGTTGAGGCCGAGGGTCATGAAGAGAAATAATATTGTGAAGAACTGTTTTTTCATTGTTTCTTAAATGTGGTGTTTGATTTCTGATTTTTGAATCGGCCGATCATGACAGATGCGTCAATGTCAATCACTACCATGCGGGTGATGTTTTCTTCTGAGATCTGCATACGGATTTCTCCGGTCGAGGAAATTGTATATGTGAAGTCTGCTGTCAGGCCATCATAGGAGACAGCGCCTTTTTCATCGTCAAGGAAGGTGATAGTGATTTCTTTCGAGAGATCGGTAGATTTCCATGAGCCTTTAAACAGGTTCCGGTTCGGGAGAGAGGCTGTGGGCGGGAGCTGTGGGATAAAAGCTTTGTTGATCCTACGGACATTCGGAGTTCCGCACCATTCGAATACTCGCTCGTCGGCTTTGTAAGATCCTACCGCAGGAAAACTTGACCGGACTGTCACACCTGATTTGACGGAGTTGAAAATGAACGGGCTGAGACGGGCTCCCTCGTTGAGGGCGATCGGTGCTGAGGCGAGAGTATGGTTGCCATAGCGGAAAACGGGTCTTACCTGCCATTGAGTCGGATCGATTTTTCCCTCTGTTCCAAAGTCAAGATCTGCGGAGATGCCCTGCTGTTCGAAACTGAAGGCTTCGATGTCAGTAGTGAAGATGCTGTCGACAACCTCATTTGTGACTGTGTTGACTAACTCGAAGCCGGTTTCGAGAGGATAGGGGATGGGGATTTCGGAAATGGCGGCGGCGGTGCAGACTTTCTGCGCTTCTTTGAATGGTTCCGGTTGTTTTTTTGCCGGGACGGCCTTGCCGTCAGTAAAAGAGGGGAAAAGACTCAGTTGGGCGAGCTGGAATTTGAGAGAGAAGGGTTCGCCGATTATGTGTTCGTCTTTTTCTGTTTCAAAAATCGACTTGGTGTACCAATAAGGGGCGATGTCTAATTTCAGGCTTAAGTCAAGATTTCCGTTGACCGCAGGTTTTGTATGGTCAGAGGCCATATCGGCAATAGCTCCGACACTGATGTTTCCGGCAAGTTCAGCCCCACCGCGCAGGCGGACTCCGGCACCGAGATGCTCGATAAATGTGTTGAGACTCAGTTTGGTGTAAAAACCGCCGAAGAGGCTTCCGTCAAGAACAATGGCAAACTTTGCTTCGTCAGCTGTCGGGTCAGCTTCCGCCGGATTGTCAGCTTGTGAGGGTTGAGAGAATGTGTTGACTCCATTGCGCCGAGTCCATTCGGTGTGGTAGCTTGTGGTACGGGTCATCGAATAATCGATTTTAGCTGATGCCTCCGCTTTCCAAAATGCTCCGATCTCGATAATTGGCTGGATTGTTCCTAATGCGAGCGGTGGGAGATAAAATTTATGTGCTCCATATTCCTTGCCTGCCTCTTTGGGTTCTTCAAGATTGAAATTGAATGTCATGCCCATCTCGTTGGTGATCGCGATATTGGCATGGTAATAGCCGGAGAGCACATTGGCTACAACGTTTGTGAAAGTTAGCTCGCAGTTGAGCAGGAGGCTGAATTCTGACTGTTCGGCGAATTTCAGTGCATTATCCCACGGATAGCCATCGGCAGATCCTGCACGGGAGGCTCTCTTTACGGTAGCCGGTACGGAACCGACCTCTCCGGAGAAGAAGAATTCGTCGAAAACTTCGGAGGCGGGAACGTCAGAGATATTTACGTTTACCGATGAATCATTGTTGCGGGTAACGGCATCGACTTTTGCGCAGAGTCCCCAGGGGAATAGTTCGTGGAAGCCGATATAGTAGACATATTGTCCGGCGGAGGGTATGCGGTTGACTGGGGTGCCGGCTTTAAAGCTGATTACACCATCTGTGCTGTCTGTTATGTATGGAATATCGGCTTCTGTTATTTCATGAACGCCTGTTTTGGGTACAATTTTGTTGCGGTTGCCAAATGCTACTGAGTCGATGTCGGCGAGCATGATTTTGAAAACAGAGCCGTCTTTACGGATGAAATCTTGTGAAATGAAATCAGGGTGATCAATGCTGTCGGTGTCGACTGTTGAAAGATTGACTGACTGCAGTTCTTCTGCGTATATCAGAGTGACATCACCGGTTTTGCTGAAAACAAGCACCTGTGTATCTGTTTCATCGGCAGCAAGGCTGGTGGAGATGCTGAATAGCATCAGGGTCAGGAGTAATAACTGTTTCATGGTTTCCTCATTTTAAAGGTGCGATTACCGGCCTTGATGATGTAGATCTGAGGTGATAATGAAGAAAGGCTTATTTTCAGGTTACCGTTGCCGAGAGTGATGACTTCGCATTCATAGCGGATGCCGTCTGTGCCGTAGACTGAAATTTCTTCGGTTTTAATGGGTGAGCAGATGATGATATCGCCGTTTTCATCAACAGAGATTTCTTTTCCATCGGTTCCGATCAGGCCGATTGACGATGTGTCACCTATGGTATACTTGCTGATTTCGCTGAAGTTGAAAATCCGGTTGTTGACATTGATCTGGTTGTTGCTGTCAAACGTTATTTGCGGATTGTCAGAAAAGGGGATGACTATGCTTGAGCCATTTTTGAACCATAGGACAACGCAGTCAGAGGCCGAAGCGGTCAGACTTGCTGAAATGGCCATAGCAAATATTGGCCATTTGAAAATTTTAAAATTCATGTTAAATAAAGGACTTATAGCTGATTGGTGATTAGATGGCTAAAGGTAATATATATTTCGGAATCTGGAAAATCGGGCTGATGAGTTTGAATGGATGACAAATGTATTTTATGAAAAATTAATAAAAGCAGACAGCCTTACCGGATTTATCCGATGAGGCTGTCTGATAGTTATTGAATAGCCGGTTTTTTCTGAGCCGGTTGCTTATTCGGCTTTAGGTTCGGCGGGTTCTGCTTTTGCGGGTTCTGCTTTTGCGGGTTTTTCAGCTGCGGCTTTCGGGGCTTTGGGCTTTCGGGGTTTTGCGGCTTTTTTCGCTGCGGCTTCTTCGGCTGCTTTTTCGCGGAGGAGGTGCTCTTCGTTGAAGTGTTCGATGTTTTTGCGCATTGATTCAGCTTCTTTGTTGAGTACTTCGATTTCGCGTTCCTGGTTACGGATGGTGGTCAGGAGTGAGCTGAGTTCTTCGTTGTCAATCGACATGGGGTATTGTTCTTCAACGCGGACTATGAAGTCGGCGAGGACGTTCATGTAGTTTGTGAATGCGTCGAAGGGTGTGTCGTAGGGTGAGAACTGTGAGTGGACCGATCCGTCGTGCATGTTTTTGGTTGACATGTAGAAGAAGTGGTCGGCTGCCTGGAGGTAGTACCAGTCTTGTTTGAGGCGGCGGTCCTGGCAGAGGCGTACGCGTTCGCTGACGGAGTAGAGTTTCTGGAAGGCTTCGTTCTGGAGCTGGTTGCCGAGCCATGCCGAGGTGTCGCGTGCTTCGTCGGCCCATGAGATGGGGTGGAGGATGGAGAGTTCGGCTACGGGTTTGAGTTTGGTTACGGCTGTGGTGGGTGTCCAGAAGTCTATTCCGCGTTCTTCGGCGAAGCGTGGGAGGGCCTCAAGGAATTGGAAGATGCCTGTTTCACGCGGCTGGAAGTCGCCGAAGACTTCGAGGTTCATGAAGAGGTTGATGATCTGTTCTTCCTGTGGGGTGGATGCGATCCAGTCGATGTATTTGTCGGCTGTGAGGGGGTAGTCTTCCCAGGATGTGTTGCTGAAGCGGTCGGAGATGTCGTCGCTGAGTTTGTCGTTTTTGAGGAGGATTTTGAGTTTGGGTGCTGATGCGGCGCTGTAGATGTAGTTAGGCGATTTCCATCCGAGGATATGTTTGGCTCCTTCGGTGATTACGCCTTTGTAGCCCATGCTCTGGATGAGCGGTGCGAGTTCGTCGCTGTAGATGAGCTCGGTGTTTCGGAGGACTTTGGGAGTCTGTCCGAAGAGTTCTTTGATTTTTTCGTCGTGGACTTTGACCTGGTTGATGAATTCGTCGGGGTCGGCGAGCGATGATAGTGAGTGGGCGTAGGTTTCGGCGAGGAATTCGACGCAGCCTGTTTCGGCGAGTTTTTTGAGCAGGTCGATGAATTCGGGGACGTATTGTTCGAATTGTTCGAGTGCTGTTCCGGTTACGGAGATGGCGCATTTGAATTTGCCTTTTGATGCTTCGATCATCCGTAGGAGGCTTTCGGCTGCGGGGATGTAGCTGCGGTGGGCTATGCGGGTGATGATGTCGTCATTGGCGAAGTCGTCGTAGTAGTAGTGGTCGTTGCCTATGTCGAAGAAGCGATATCTTTTCAGACGGAACGGCTGGTGGATCTGAAAGTAGAAACAGATTGCTTTCATGAATTTTTTATGTTTTGGGGCGGCTGTGCCTGTTTGTTGTGGAGAAAGGGGCCGCTTTATTTGTTTAAGACCTTGTTATATATATCAATCACTTTCTGGCCGGCTTTGTCCCAGGTTATGCGGTTGACTTCGGCGAGGCCGTCTTCGCGCAGCTGGTTGTACATTGCGGGGTAGGTTACGATTGAGTTGATGGCGTCGGCCATTGCGTCGATGTCCCAGTAGTCGGTTTTGATGACGTTTGTCAGGATTTCGGCGCAGCCGCTCTGCTTTGAGATGATGGATGGTACTCCCATCTGCATTGCTTCGAGGGGTGAGATGCCGAATGGCTCGGAGACTGAGGGCATGACGTAGACGTCAGATGCTTTGAGCATTTCGTAGACCTGGGCGCCTTTCTGGAAGCCGGGGAAGTGGAAGCGGTCAGCTATTCCGCGTTCGGCTGCGAGGAGGATCATTTTGTTCATCATGTCGCCGCTGCCTGCCATGACGAAGCGTACGTTGGGGTTGTTCTTGAGGACTTTGGCTGCGGTTTCGACGAAGTATTCGGGTCCTTTCTGCATTGTGATTCGTCCGAGGAAGGTCACTACTTTGTCTTTGCTCTTGTGTTCAGGTACGTTGAGTTGTTCGGGGGTGAGCGGTGTGACGGCGTTGTGGACGGTGGTGACTTTTGCGGGGTCGATTCCGTAGTGGTTGATTACGGTGTCGCGTGTGAGGTTCGAGACGGTTATGATGTGGTCGGCGTGGTTCATGCCGTCTTTTTCGATTCCGAACACTGTGGGGTTTGGTTTGCCTCGTGAGCGGTCGAATTCAGTGGCGTGGACGTGGATGACGAGCGGTTTGCCTGAGACTTGTTTGGCGTGGATGCCTGCGGGGTAGGTGAGCCAGTCGTGAGAGTGGATTATGTCGAAGTCGACTGTGCGGGCTATGACTCCGGCGCAGATGGAGTAGTTGTTGATTTCTTCGACGAGGTTGTCGGGGTAGCGTCCGGAGAATTCGATGCAGCCGAGGTCGTTGGTGCGCATGTAGTTGAAGTCGGCGTAGATGTGATCGCGCAGGCGGTAGTAGAGGTCGGGGTCCATTACGTTGCCTATGCGGTCCTGGACGTACTGGCGGTCGACATCGCGCCATACGATGGGTACCTGCGACATTCCGATGATGTTGGCGAAGTGTTTTTCTTCGTCGCCGAACGGTTTGGGTATAACGAATGTGATGTCCATGTCACCACACTCCCACATACCCTTAGTGAGACCGTAGCTGGCGGTTCCGAGGCCGCCGAGGATGTGAGGGGGAAATTCCCATCCGAACATTAAAGCTTTCATGGGCGTGTGATGATTAGTCCATTATGAATTTCTTGAGTGTGGTGAGCGTGCGTAGCACTTCGGCTATGTTGGTCACGTGGCTGATGGCGCCTCTGCCTGAGAAGGGTGGGTTGGCGTCGTAGAGCTGTGAGAGGGAGCCGATGCATCCGTTTGACATTTCGTCTTCGAAGCCGATGAGCATTCGGTCGATGTAGCTGACTCCGCTCATGCCGAATACTTTGAGGTAGGCGTCGGAGTAGAAGCCCATGAGCCAGGGGCGTGCGGGGCCGTTGTGGAGTGCCATTTCGCGTTCTTCGGGCGATCCGAGGTAGCTTGGGCGGTAGCCGTAGCTTTTTGGGGAGAGGGTGCGGAGGCCTTTGGGGGTGAGGAGTTCGCGGGTGACGATGTCGAGCACGCTTTTGCGCTGGCGGCGGTCAAGCGGGCTGTAGTCGAGGCCGATGGCTATTGCCATGTTGGGGCGCACGGAGGGGTCGGCATAGGTGCCGTTGACGTAGTCGTAGAGGTAGCCGAAGTCGTTGAGGAATGTGGCGATGAATGGCTGAGCCATTTTTTCAGCGGCTTCGCGAAAGCGGGTTTCATCGGGGGTGCCTTCGGCGAGGCGTGAGGCGAAGATGAGGGCGTTGTACCAAAGGGCGTTGAATTCGACGAGGAGGCCTGAGCGGGGGACTATGGGGTGTCCGCCGAGGGAGGCGTTCATCCATGACATGGGTTTTTCGGTGCCTTCGGTGTTTACCATTCCGTTGCTGTCGACTTTGAGGAGGGGGTGGCGCTGGGAGAGGATGAAGTTTAGGATGTCACGTACTTCGGGGAGGTATTTTGCGGCGGCGTCTTCGCGTCCGTAGGCTTTGGCATATTGCTGGAGTGACCAGATAGCCCAGAGTGGTATGTCGGGGAGGTCGATGCCGTTGATGCGGCTGTCGAGCTCGCCTGTGGCCATGAAGTGGCGGAGTGCCTTGAGCGATGTGGCTGCGATTTTTTCGAAGTCTTCGCGGTGGTTTATGGCTATCGTGGCTCCTGGGAGGGCCATGAAGGTGTTGCGGGCGAGTATTTTGCCCCAGGGGTAGCCTGAGAGGAGATACATGCTGTCGCCGTCATTGAGGTAGCATTGCTTGACTGCGTTTTTCAGGCAGTTGAAGAATGATGAGCGGCATGTGCGCTGTGCGATCTCTTTTTCATACATTCTGGCGAGTGAGCGGGGTGAGACTTCGCTTAGTCCGGCTGAGAAGATGATTGATTCGCCTTTTTTGATGGGGACTTCGAAGTAGCCGGGAACCCAGAGGTCTTCTGAGTAGGGTACTCCGCGTTCGAGGTCTTTGACGTATTCGAATCCGTTGTACCAGTTGGGTTCGTAGGTCCAGGTTGGTTTGTGGCTGAACTGCATGTAGAGTGTCGGGTAGCCTGGGTAGAGGCATGCCGAGACGCCGTTGTCGATCTGTGGTATTGTCTGGTCGAGGGCGTTGTTTGCGATGCAGAGTTCGTTGGCGTCGCGGAAGGCGAGCACCGGGCGGAAGCGGAGTGTGGTCGGAGAGTGTGCTTCAACGAGGGTGTAGCGGATGAGCAGGCGGTTTTCGTTGGAGATGAAGATCTTTTCTTTGGTGAGGATCACGCCTCCGACTCTGTAGGTGGTGCGGGGCACGTTTTCGCAGTCGAATTCGCGTATGTATTTGTGGCCGTTTGGGCTCATGACTCCTCCGCGGTAGCGGTGAAGCGCGAGGTTGAAGGGGACGCCGTGCTGGTAGACTGTTTCGTCGAGTGACGATAGCAGCACGTGCCAAGAGTTGCCCAGTTCGGGGACGGGGACAACGAGCAGGCCGTGTTGCTTGCGGGTGTTGCAATCCACTATCGTCGTACAGTGATAGGCTCCCGACTGATTAGTGCGGAGCATTTCCTTTGGAAGTGACTGCTCCAGATTAATCATGAGTTTTTTATCAAATTTAAGATAGCTCATGTAAGGGAATAGATATAGATTATGATGTTAGATTCCTGACGGATGATATTAGAACTTAGAACTGATGCGCTTCGCGCGGAGCTGAGGAGGGTTTACGGAAGGCATTGGATTTATTTAAGTCACGAATTTAACCTATTGTCTTGATAAAAGCAAATTTTGTGGTGAAAAAAGTTAAAATCGGGCTGAAGGGTGTCGGAGGGCTATGTTGTAGAACATCAACGGGCTTTCCGGTGGTATAAAAAAGAACTTCCGGGCTGTTTGTCTTTGAAAAAGACTGTCAGCCCGGAAGCGGTATATTTTTTTTCAGTGTCCTGAAGGATTTTCCTCTGATTTTCTTATTTGAGGACGTCCTTCACAGCGTCATTGGGAACCATCTGTTCCTGGAAGGTGTAGGCACCGGTCTTCGCCGACTTAACGACCTTGATGACCTTGCTGTAAGTGCGGCCTTCGCCTTTTTGCAGAGATGCAACGGTTTTCTTTGCCATGAGTCAGTGAATTATTTGATTTCTTTGTGAACGGTAACTTTCTTGAGGATGGGGTTGTATTTCTTCAACTCCAGGCGTTCGGTGGTGTTCTTGCGGTTCTTGGTGGTGATGTAACGCGAAGTACCGGGCATGCCCGATGCCTTGTGTTCGGTACATTCGAGGATGACCTGAACGCGGTTGCCTTTAGCTTTCTTTGCCATCTTCTTATAAAATGTCTAAGTATTTGATTTCAGTTATATAACCCTTTGCGGCTGCTTCTTTGATGGCAGCGTCGAGGCCTTTCTTGTTGATGGTGCGGAGGCCTGCGGCTGAGATGGTGAGAGTGATCCAAGCTTGCTCCTCAACCCAGAAGAATTTCTTGTTGAAGAGATTTACAT
Organism: Duncaniella muris; assembly: GCF_003024805.1. Taxonomy (GTDB): domain Bacteria; phylum Bacteroidota; class Bacteroidia; order Bacteroidales; family Muribaculaceae; genus Duncaniella; species Duncaniella muris. The sequence goes on along the minus strand of NZ_PUEC01000037.1, from coordinate 11,522 downwards.
CGAACTTGCGCTTGGTGCGACGCTTTGAGTGCGACACATTGTTGCCCACCATTGCTTTCTTGCCTGTGATCTGACAAACTTTTGACATGGCTGTTGGTTTTTATCTCTTTGTTGTTTACTAATAATTTTTAGTCACGGCGTCTTGTGGCCGCCATCTCAATTCTCATATCAAGGCTAAGTGCATCATTCTTAACCTCTTTTCAAGGATGTGCCACAAAACTCGGCTGCAAAGTTAAGAATTTATTCCCGCTTTGCCAAGCGGAATTCAAACTTTTTAGATGGCCATCACATATTTTAACTAATCTTTATAGTGCTGAGATGGCGCGCGGTTGTGGTTTCCGCGCGCCATCTCAGGATATGTGTGTGGTGGCTTCTGTGAAGCTGATTCCACAGAGGGGGTGGATTATTCCTCGTATTTCTTCACGATGACGGTGGCGTTGTGGCCGCCGAAACCGAATGAGTTGGAGAGGGCCGCGCGGACGGGGCGGTTTTCGGCTTTGTTGAAGGTGAAGTTGAGGGTGTAGTCGATGTTTTCGTCGTTGTCTCCTTCCTCGTGGTTGATGGTCGGGGGCACGATGTCGTTCTTGACGGAGAGTACCGAGAACATGGCTTCGAGCGCGCCGGTGGCTCCGAGCAGGTGGCCGGTCATCGACTTGGTTGAGCTGATGTTGAGCTTGTGGGCCTGTTCGCCGAACACTTCTACGATGGCTTTGACTTCGGAGATGTCGCCTACTGGGGTCGATGTGCCGTGCACGTTGATGTAGTCGATGTCTTCGGGCTTCATGCCTGCGTCTTCGAGGGCGTTGCGCATCGAGAGGATGGCGCCGAGGCCTTCGGGGTGGGTTGCGGTGAGGTGATATGCGTCAGCGCTCATGCCTCCGCCGGCTACTTCGGCGTAGATCTTGGCGCCGCGGGCTTTGGCGTGTTCGAGTTCTTCGAGGATGAGCACTACCGAGCCTTCGCCCATGACGAAGCCGTCGCGCGAGGCGCTGAAGGGGCGTGATGCGTGTTCCGGGTCATCGTTGCGGGTAGAGAGGGCGTGCATTGAGTTGAAGCCGCCCACGCCTGCGGGGTAGATGGCTGCTTCGGCGCCGCCGGTCACAAACACGTCGGCCTTGCCGAGGCGGATGAGGTTGAAGGCATCGATGATGGCGTTGTTTGACGATGCGCAGGCCGATACCACGCCGAAGTTGGGGCCGTGGTAGTTATACTCCATCGAGATGTGGCCCGAAGCGATGTCGGCGATCATCTTGGGGATGAAGAAGGGGTTGTATTTGGGGCCTTGCTGGGGGCCGTTGAGAGCGTAGTAACCGGCTTCTTCCTCGAATGTGTGGAGGCCGCCGATGCCGGCTGCCACGATTACGCCCACGCGGTTGCGGTCGAGGTTTGCGGCTTCCTCGATGCCTGAGTCGGCAACGGCCTGACGGGCTGCCACCATAGCATACTGGGCGTAGAGGTCGAGCTGACGCAGTTTCTTGCGGTCGAAGTGGTCATTGGGGTTGAAATCCTTGACCTCGCAGGCGAACTGGGTCTTGAACTGCGAAGCGTCAAAGTGGGTGATGGGAGCGGCTCCGCTCTTTCCGGCTACGGCGTTGAGCCAAGTGGTTTCAACATCGTTGCCTATAGGGGTGATGGCGCCGAGTCCGGTCACCACTACTCTTTTAAGTTCCATTGGCAAAATGAATTTCGTAAGGGTGTTAGGGAGGAAAGTTTCTGAGGGGAGGGGGTTAATTGAGAAGAAGGCTCCACCGCGCTGGTTTTATTGGCGTGGGGAGCCTTTTTTTGGCTCGGTCAGAGCGCGGGCTGTGAGCTCGCAGACCGGTTTTTACTTCTGAGTGTTAGCCGCGATGTATTCGATAGCGTTCTGTACGGTGCTGATCTTTTCGGCCTGGTCATCGGGGATAGTGATGCCGAATTCTTTCTCGAATTCCATGATGAGTTCTACGGTGTCGAGGCTGTCTGCGCCAAGATCTTTAGTGAATTCAGCGGTTTCGGTTACTTCGTTTTCGTCAACACCGAGCTTATCAACGATGATAGCTTTAACTCGAGATGCAATTTCAGACATAGTTTTAATTTTGTGAGTTGATTAGTAATTTCTTGATTGGAATCGCAAAAATTTTTACATTTGCGGTGCAAAGGTAATTATTTTTTGTCAACTTCGCACACAACAAACGTATAAAGATGTTAATTAAGCTCCTTTTTGGTCTCTTTTTGGTGCCTTTCGCCGATTCATTGGCCTCTTTGAGCGATTAGGATTGTGGCCGGATGTTACAAACTTGTTACGTTCCTTGCGTGTTACCTCTGTGAATGCTCTCCCCCCTCTCTCTGCGGGCCGGTTTCTTCTGTCAGGGCCGGCAGATATGCCACATATATTATATATAATACACACTTTATTAGGATTATGGAAAGAAAATACTGTTTCCTCGCCTCGGCCGCTCTCGCGCTTGCCCTGACGGCCTGCGGAGGTTCCGGATCAGGCCGGAAGGCCGATGCCGGGCTCATCAACGAATTTCAGGTCAGCGAGATTCTGATGACGGCTGACAAGGACTATCGCATCTCGATGGACTACGGCGATGCATATCTTGAACTCTACACTTCGATCCACTGGCCCGAACGGCTGGGCTCAAATGATATAAGCGTCCTTCAGGACTCGCTGCTGTATTTTGCCTACGGTGACACCGCCGTCACTGACATCAGAGCCGCCATCAGAGCCTATCTCGACAACACTTCTATTGTAGAGGGTATAAAGTCTGTCACCGAGGTCGACTCGCTCCCGGCCGACACGATGACCTATTTCAACAATGTCACGGCCTCGGTTATGGAGGTCAACGAGGATATGGCCACCTATCAGGTGGTTTCGTCGACCTATCTTGGCGGCGCCCACCCCATGACCTCCGTGCGCCCCTTCACCTACTCCTTCGCGCAGGGTCAGGTGCTCGGTTTCGACAATATGTTTCTGCCCGGCGTGACGGCTGATTCCATAATGCCTGTGATACGCACGGCGCTTGCCCGGCAGCTTTCAGTTCCGGTCGACGCTCTTGACCGCGGGGGCATCTTTGTCTCGCAGCTGACCTATCCCGGCAAGCCCTACATTGCGTCAAACACTCTCTATTTCCACTACGACCCCTATGAGATCGGTCCCTACGCTCTTGGGCCTGTAGATGTGGCGGTCTACCCCGACGAGGTCGACCGTTTCCTCCGCCCCGACGTTAAGAACCTTTTCGACCAGGGCTTCTGACCGCATCTCGCGCATAGCCTCATACACGCTGCGCGTGCTGAGGCCGGATGGATGCGCTCAGAATCCGGATAGAGTCGCACAGAATCCGGATGGTGATGTCCGTCAGGACATCGGTTTACTCGTAGCCCGTGACACCGGAGCGTAAAGCGCGCAGGTGTCACGGGTTTGCGATACATCTCGGCATGTGGTGTCCGGCCGAGGACACCGATTTACCGCTCCTGATGGGCTACCCCGCATTATCGCACTATTTCCGGAGGCCGGGTGTTGTATCTTTGTAAAACAACCGCTTTTCTGCATTGCCCCCGTTTTTTTACGGAATCGGGTCAGTACTTGGTCACGCGGAGGGTGGAACGATCGATTGCCGAGGTTGACTGCGCAGGCGCCACGGTGGGGATCTCGGCGCCTTCCCTCACGAGTATGATGCACTTTATCGGACCGTCGGCCTCGATGCGCTGCCATCCGGGCGAATAGCTGCGGCCGCTCTGATAGTCTGTCCACTTCTGTCCGGCGGGCAGATAGACGTTGCGCGCGGATGTTTCGGTGAGCAGCGGGGCCACAAGGATGTCGGAGCCGAACATGTATTGGTCTTCAACGGTCCAGACACCGGGATCATCGGGGAACTCCACGAGCAGGGCGCGCAGCATGGGCCATCCGTTGGCCACGCAGGTAGCGGCCTGCTGCTCGATGTAGGGCATCAGCGAGTATTTCAGCTCGGCGCAGCGGCGGAAGTAGTCGGTGAATTCCGGATTGTCATAGAGCCAGGGCTCGGTCGGAGGCGCTCCGTGGGCGCGGGTGTGTGATGATAGGAAGCCCATAGGGAGCCAGCGGCGGTAGAGGGCTTCGGGGGTTGAGGTGACGAAGCCGCCCATGTCGTGGCTCCAGAAGCAGAAACCGCTCATGCCGAGCGAGAGGCCTGCGCGGAGTGTGCCGAGCATACCGGTGTTGGTGCTTGCCGCGTCACCGCCCCAGTGGAGCGGATAGCGCTGCGATCCGGCCCAGGCTGAACGGGCCCAGATGATGTTGTCGCCCTTGATGCGGCGGGTCACGTCGGCCACGGCCTTGTTGTAGCGCACCGGGTAGAGGTTGTGTTCGTAGAGACCGCTGCGGCCGTTGGCATAGATGGCATCGAGGGGAGCGGCTTCGCCGAAGTCGACCTTGATGGCGCCAACGCCCATTTCGAGCAGCGAGCCGAGTTTCGACTGATACCAGCTGACGGTCTCCGGGTTGGTGAAATCAAGCACGGCGTCTTCATAGGGCAGAGTGCCGCGTCCGTTTTTGACCGCGAGACCCTTGCTGACGAGTTCGGGGAAGTATTTGTTGCCGGGCACGAAGTAGGGGAGCTGCCAGAGGCAGATGTGGAAACCGTCTTTGGCAAGATCGGAGATCATCTTGCGCGGGTTGCGGAAGCGTTCGGGCGAGAATTCGTAGTCGCATTGCCAGTCGGTGTCGAACCATCCGGTGTCGAAGTGGATCACGTCGGCCGGGATGCGGTTGCTGCGCAGCTTGGCCGCCACGTCGCGTCCCTCGTCTTCGGTGAAGTAGCTGATGCGGCTCATCCAGGTGCCGAAGCTCCACAGCGGTGGCATTTCTGGACGTCCGCTCAGGGCGGTGTATTCGCTGAGGATTTCCTTTGGAGTGCCCCACATGATGAAGAGGTCAAGGTCTTCATCGGCCATGAAGAGCTTGTTGGCTCCGATGTAGCTCTGGCCCACGTCGGCGGTCAGCGGAGCCGATGTGTGGATAAACATGCCGTAGCCCAGGTTGCTGAAGAAGAAGGGGATGGGCTTGTACATGTCGGGGCTTTCGGGGCCCTGCGGGTCGGTGACGAAGAGGTTGAGCTTCTGTCCGGCCTTGTCAAGCGGACCGGGGCCTTCGCCAAAGCCGAAGATGCGTTCGCCGGGCGTAAGGGAGAAGACGGGGTTGATGGAGCGGGAGTTGTCTGATCCGCGCTTGATGAAACTGAACGGTGGCACCTTGATCTGGGTGGAATCGTTGTCGCTCCAGGTGCGTGTGCGGCTCAGTTCGCGGCCCTCGCTGTCAAGGATTATTATTCGCCAGGGATCGGCCTGGATGCGCAGAGAACCGTAGGGCGAGGTGTAGAGAACGTCGGCGCCCTTGCGTGTGACCTTCCAGGCGGATGCATCGTTGGCTACCGGTCCGGCAAGCATGGGCGAAAGCGAGTCGGGATCGGCGGGAGCTACCGGCGAGGTGTGGATGCGCAGGCGCAGTGTGCGTCCGTTGACCGGCTCGATACTGAAACCGAGATCGGGATTTTGCGGATAGGCAGTGTCAGGAAAATCAAGGCTTTTGAGAGGCTGGTGGAGATAGGTGTTGGCGTTGAAGGCCTGACGGGGCATGAGTTGCTGACGCTTCCAGCTGATGGTGCCGCGTCCGGTCGAGGTGTCGAATGCAGCCAGAGAGTCGGCAAAGAAATAGGTGTTGGTGAAGTCAGCGAAATCCTTGCTGACATCAATGCTCTGGCTCAGCAGATAGGCTGAGCCTGCATTTGTGCGGGTGTCTGCGGCGGCTGTCAGGATGCCGAAGGCCATGACGGCAGACATGAATGATCGGAATGACATGCTGATTGGTAAGGTTTGGGGTAAATAGGTTGAAGGTTTATAGATGCACAAATATAATGAAAAAATCCGAGAAATTTTTGCGGGCTATGAAATTCTCGCGAATAAATTGTAAATTTGCCGTAAACCTTGAAATTTGAATCACATGGAAGATATCAAAGTCACCGCACGGAACCTCATGGAGTTCCTCAACGAAAGTCCGGTCAATTTTCTTGCCGTCAAGACCGTCAGACGCCATCTTGACGCCGCCGGTTTCACCATGCTTGACCCCGCGGCCCGCTGGCAGCTTCAGCCGGGCGGAAAATATTATCTGGTAAAGAACTCAAGCGCCATTTTCGCGTTTACAGTGACCACCGAAGGCCCTGACGCCGGTTTCCGCATAATCTCGGCCCACTCTGACTCTCCCTGCCTGCGCATCAAGCCTAAGGCCGAGATGATCAGCGAAGGTGGGGTTGTCAGGCTGAACGTGGAGGTCTACGGTGGCCCGATTCTATACACATGGTTCGACCGTCCGCTCTCGGTGGCCGGACGTGTGGTGCTCCGCGGCGAGGATCCGCTGCATCCCCGTACAGAGATAGTGAAATTCGACCGCCCGCTGCTGATCATACCGCACCTTGCCATCCATTTCAACCGCGCTGTCAACGAGGGCAATCCTCTCTCGAAGCAGAAAGACATGCTGCCGGTGATAGCCATTGTCAGAGATGCCGCCGAGAAAGACAATCTGCTGCTCCGCACTGTGGCTGACGCGCTCGGATGCCGTGTGGACGATATTCTTGACTTCGACCTCTCGCTTTTCGACACCACTCCCGCCTGCACCGTGGGGCTTGACGATGAGTTTCTGACTTCGGGTCGCCTGGATGACCTGAGTATGGTCCACGGCGCTATGACTGCTCTGCTTGAGACTTCGTCGACGGCACAGACCCGTGTGATGGCTGTGTTTGACAATGAAGAGACCGGATCGGGAACCAAGCAGGGGGCCGCTTCGCCGGTGCTCGCCCAGCTGCTGCGCCGCATTGTAGGCTGTCTCGGCGGCTGCGAAGAGGACTATCTGCGCTCGATCGACAAGTCCTTTATGATCTCGGCTGACAACGCCCATGCCTTCCATCCGAACTATGCGGAGAAGTATGACCCGACAAACCACCCCGTGGTGGGCGGCGGTCCGGTGATCAAGATCAATGCCAACTGCAAGTATATGACCGATGCCGAATCAGCTGCCGTGTTCCGCTCTATCTGCGACAAGGCCGGAGTGCCCTGTCAGTATTTCGTCAACCACAGTGATGTGGCCGGCGGATCGACTCTCGGCAATATTCTGACATCGCAGATCGACCTGCGCGGCGTAGACATGGGCGAGGCCATATGGGCCATGCACTCGATCCGCGAGACGATGGCCACTAAAGACCATGCCTATACCATAGCGGCATTCAAGACCTTCTTCGATCTCTAAACGGACCATCGTGTTTTCTGAGAAATTATATGCGACTCTTCCTCCGGGCGCTGACAGACCTCTGTCGCCCGGAGGAAGACTTGTCTGTTGGGCGGGTGTGCTGCTCGCCGCGCTGATCTATGCACTTTTCTCGCTCCATGTACCTTATATCGGTGACGATTATGCCCTTCCTGTCGACTGGATGACAGCCAACGGCGGTGTCAAGGAGTTTTCCTGGCCGAGGCTGTGGAATTTCACGGCCTATCTGAGGTCTATCGACAATTGCCGGCTGGACAACATCGTGTTCATGGCGATGCGTATGGCTCTGTTGCCCAAATGGACTCTGGCGCTTGTAGTCGGACTGAGCGGGGCCTTTCTTATCCTTGGTGCGGGACAGCTATGTTCCCCCCGACGCTCAGACCTGCCTCTGGTCATGATCGCTTTCTGGGGATGGATGACATTTACGTTCTCGTGGCCCTTCGGCACGATGGGGATCGACAATTCATTCAATGTCCTTTTGCCGTCGGCCATGACGGTGTGGTTTCTCGTCCTGCTGCGTCGTGTGGCAAGCGGCAGGCTCCCGGTTCCGGTGCTTGTCGCAGGTGGTGTTTATGCCTTTCTGTGTGGATGGATACATGAAGGTTATGCCGTGCCTGTCGGATGCGGTCTTGGGACGTGGGCGCTTCTAAGGCGTTTCCGTATGCCGTGGCAGTGGTGGATTCTCACAGCCGTTTTTGCTGCGGGAGCACTCTGGGTTGTCAGTGCGCCGGGCCTTTGGATGAGGTTTTCGTCTGTCTCTGTGGGCGCCCCGGTCAATCTGAAGACAGTGCTTACTCTGTCGCTGCCTGTAGTAGTCTTGGCGGGATTGGCTGTTGTCTTGATGGCTTGCCGCATCCGGAAATGTGCGCTTGGAGGATGTCGGGATCATTATTGGCATCCACAAGCAATGGATGTCGTTGTCGCGATGGCCTTTGTGGTGTCAGCGGTGATAGTATTCAAATCGTCCCCTTCCAATCCGCGGGCTCTTTGGATCTGCAATCTTTTTGCCTCGCTGACAATGTTCGGGCTGCTTCGGACGGTCTTTGTCAGATGGCCGGCCACGGTGCTGAAATGTCTGGCCGGGGTGGCATTGCTTATGATCGTGGTCTTCTATATCAATGTCATCAGGACTCAGAAGCGGCTATGGGATGAAGAACAGGAGATCGAGCGGCAGATGGCGGAGTCGGAGACGGGGACTGTCTATCGCGATTATACGATTGCAATGTCAAAACTGACGCTGCTTCATCCAGTCAACGCCCACTGGCGGACCACGCTCCACATCAACAGTTACAATGATTTTTATCCCGGCGACAAAGTCTTTGCGGTTGTTCCGCCTGTGCTGGAGAGTCTGACGGCTGAAATGGTCGATTGGATGGAACGCAGCTCCAATGGCGGTCATGACAGTCATGAACGGCCCGGATTTCCGGCGAAACTTTCAGGTGGGGCAGATGTGTTTGCCTATGGCGATGAGCTGATCATGCCTGACAGACGGATGACTATGACTTATTGGACTGGGACTGAGACTGAAGTGGCGTCGCGTGGTATAAAGTGTGATTACGAGTGTGCTGATGGCCGGAGATTTGACAGCATGGAGTCGGTGCAGATCCGGTTTCGCACCCGCGATGGCCGGAGTCTCATATACATAGCGCCCTGTCATGTCAAGGTAACAGGGCCTTATAAATCTGTTTCGTATGTTGAAACACCCTCTAATTAGCCGGAATTGAAGTATGATTGAGAATGGGAGAGAGGTCAGGCATCCGCTGGTATCAGTTATAGTGCCTGCATATAATGTTGCTGAATACGTAAAGACAATATATAATAGTGTATTGGCGCAGACCTATCCTGACTGGGAGCTGGTTTTTGTGGATGACTGCTCGACTGATCAGACTGCGGCTGTGGTACAAGGTATAGCCGATTGTGATCCGAGGGTAAGACTTTACAAGACGGAACATAATTCCGGAACTCCATTGAGACCGAGGGTAAAGGGCGCTGAGATGGCCAAGGGAGAGTATGTCTGCCCGATAGATGCGGATGACGATGTTTCGGCAGACTTTATCAGGGAGCTTATTGACAGGGCACTGGAGACCGGAGCCGAAATAACATTACCGATCATGAGAAATTGCCGATCCGGGGAAGAGGTGGAAATCTTTGATTCCGAAGTTCTGGATAAGGGCTCGGTTTATACGGGTTGGGATCTGGTTGCCCACACGCTCTATGAGTGGCGTTTTGGAATGAACGGCGGTTTGTATGAAAAGGAGTTCTATAAGAAGTGCCTGAACTATCTTCTGGGACTGAGATTGACGGTGAAGGCCCCTGTGGTGGCACTTACGGAGTCTCTTATGTTTATTGACGAAGCCGGCAGCCGTGTCCTTCTGATGGATGCGGAAAAAGTCGCTTTTGCCTCTAAGGCGGTTTACAATTACAGATATAATCCTGATTCGGTTGTGGAAATTAAATCAGCCAGGAGTTTCAATGTCCTGGATTCAAATATGTTTATCCGTCAGGCCTTGTTGGATCATGGATGCAGTGAAGGTCCGCTATGGAGACGATTGCAACTACATCTCTCAGCTTGTCTTGCCGACAAGATGGCAAAATATATGGGCGGTAAAACGAAACGTGCAATGTTGAGTGAGCGGTCAGAGGTCGGAAGCCGCGATGTTTCAGTGAGTTACGGCGCGATGTCGTGAAATGGCCGAAAAAACGAAAAGTACATTTGCTTGGATTTTGCTTGGATTTTCGGAGCGGTTGGTTGGATAGTAAGTTGGATTGAAATTGGATTGTGTGCGGTCGCGCTTGTAGTGCGGCCTTTTTTATTGCGTGTCCAGCTGCATGAGGCGCGTCGGTGGCCTGTGGCGGTCGTTGATTCGTGGAATGATGGAAAGGCCGTGGCGCGGCTAAATGCGCGGAAATACGGCCATTTATAGGCGTGTAGTTGGCTGTGGTAGTGGCGTGGCCGGGAACGTATGTCGCAACACTGATTAAAGACTGTTTGAGCGGCGATTGAAAGCCTGTTAAAGACCGTTTGAACGCTATGCTCCGGGATATTTGCCGCCGACAGTTGCACCCGTCGTTTCAGCCGAAAATCATCAAAATTTTGTGATGCTTGGAGCATTGGTTGGAGTGTTGGTTGGAGTTTTCAGTACCATTTTAAAGCGTGTTCAAACCCCTATAAGGTCAAAAATCGGTTAAAAATCGGGCAATTCTAAGCGATAACACCCCCTATAATACCACAAAAAGCGGGGTAATTACGAGTTGCCAAGACGCCATAACCCTCTGTAATTATGCGACTTAAGGCTACGCAGACCATGGAAACGGCGAAAAATAAATAAAACGCACTAAAAAAGCGGCCTATCAGCGGTCGCGGCGTTTGAATGGAAAGAGTGAGAAACCTATTAACCTACACGCGCAGATGCGTCTGTATCGACAAGTGCCGCAAGCCGCTCCGCGTGTTTTTTTGTTTCGGCTAATTCAGCCTCTAAACGGCCAATCTCCTTTGCTTGATTTACAATGCGATCCATTAATTCACTCTGTGGCAGGTATGAATTAGTTTGGGGTGCTTTAAGTTCCATATCACCTCTACCTGTAATAAGCCAGTCTATATTGATGTGTTCACAAAATGAAAACACAAGGGGATAATCAATGGTATTGCGCTTTCTCCAATTAGAGATGGCAGCCTTTGACACTCCCAACCTATTACCTAAATCGGTATCGCTTTTGAGTGATAGAGCCGTTTTTAGGCGGTCTAATATGTCGTCAGATGAAAAAGTTTCCATTTTGTGTACTTTTATCGCCAAAAAATTTTGTAGTAAACAAATTGTGTACTAACTTTGCAGCGAATTAAAATTTTAACAGCCGCCAAAGGTACTAAAATTTGGCGAGATAACAGTAAAGAACCGAAAGGAATATGACAACAGAAGCGAACAACACCACGGAACGGAAGGCTCTAAACCTTGTGCAGCGCATAGTAGCGAACCACCTTGAAAATGAGAATGGCAAAATACAGGAGAACATGAAAGCTCTTGGAGAGGACTTCACATATTACCTCGGCTGGAAATGCGAGGATATATATGGAAAACCCAGGCTCGGATGACCCCTTAGACCAGGTTGAATTGACCCCTTAAGCCAAAATATCACTGACCCTTTTGCCCAATATAAAAATGACCCCTGTCGACGTAATGTCAGCAGGGGATTTTATATGTATCTTTGAATTCCGTTTTGGCCGAAGGGGGATATAATTCAAAGAAAA
>NZ_PUEC01000036.1 GCF_003024805.1 Duncaniella muris | reverse complement strand
CAAAAAAATTCCCCTGCCGTATCATCGACAGGGGTCATTTTTATTTTGCCCGAAGGGGTCAATCTTATTATGCCCGAAGGGGTCAGTCCCGCGTGCCCGAAGGGGTCAAACTCTCGCGCCTTTTCCATACGAGGCTACCGACGCACTTGTCGAAGCCTTAGACCGCGAGGCGTTCCCGTTTTGGATTGAATCGCCCAAGTGCCGCCAGCGCGAAGGGTTGTTAATACGCAGTAAGGAGGAGTTCGATAATTACTACATTATCGGTTCTCATCGCCTTTTCGTTACCCTCGTTCCTATTATCCGCGAGGTTCAAGGCGCAACCGTCGCCCCGGTACTCGGCAAGTATCTCGCTCCGATTCTTTCGGGCGAGGATTCCGATACCTTCACGCTGATGAAGGCGACAGCAGCCCGCGCCGTGGCTTTGCTAACTATGCAGAAGGCGGTGGAACGCCTTCCGGTCGAGGTTATCCCGGAGGGTATCGTACAGGTTCAGCAGTCGCAGCCGGTGAAATCAAGGTTACGCGCCGAGCAATCGGCCCGCGCCTCGGTCGCCGCCTCTCTGGGTGCTGACGCTACCCGCGCACTCGAATACCTTCAGCAACTCGTGGCGCAGCTCGACGCAGACGGCGAGGAGGTAGATACATCAATTACCGGGCCTATCGTCCACAGTAAAGGAATGTCGTTTTAATGGAAACAATTACCACACGAGGCCGCTCCGTCAAAATTCCGACCCATGTCAGCGAATTGACCCCGGCGCAATACGAATATTACGTTTTTCTCGCCTACGCTCTGGGCGCGGGTGTGATTGACGGCGATTATTTCCGGGTTCGCTGGCTCTCCTTCCTGATTGGCCTCGGCAAAGCGGATTACACGTTGTTGAAGGAGCAACACGTCGAGGAACTGAAAGCACAGGCCGGAGCGATTGAAGGTTTTTTCGTGGCTGAAGGCGACCGCGTTCATCTTGATTTCAATACGCCCGTTAACCTCCTGCCTTCATACGGAGGCTATCAAGGCCCCGGCGATTGGCTGGAGGGTGTGACATACGGCGAGTTTGTGGAGTGCCTTACCATAGCCGAGAATCTTCACCAAATGGACGAACAAGAGGTGGCTGAAGGTTACGCTCATATTGCCCGAAGGCTCTACCATATTCCCGACGGCGAGAAAGTGCCCGACCTTCTGGCGTTCCATGCCCCGACGCTCCTCGCCTCCGTCTGGAAGGCAATCCTCGCCGGCCCCGTGGAAATCAACGGAAAGAAAATTGATTTACGGATTATCTTCCGCAGTTCCGGCGGAGGAAAGAAGCCGGACGACAAGACCGGATGGACCGGTATAACCTTCGAGGTCGCTACCGCCGGGCTGTTCGGAAACGTGGCGGAGGTGGAGCGCACCGATATGTGGGCCGTCCTCATTTACCTGTATAAATGCAAGTTTGAATATCTCAACGAGAAACGTAACACCCCAAATAAATAAATCATCATGCAACTTTCAACCACAATCAAGAAAAAAATTAAGGCGTGGGAAGGCTGTCGGCTTACTGCCTACCGTTGCCCTGCCGGAGTTCTCACAATCGGCTACGGCCACACCGGAAAAGATGTCACCCCCGGCAAGAAAATCACACAAGCGGAGGCTGACGCGCTTTTCGATACCGATATTACCAAGTTCGCCGCCACAGTTGCGCCGACCTTTGCCGGGGTGCGGCTCAATGGCAACCAGTTCGACGCGCTTGTTTCGCTGTCTTACAATATCGGTTCGCTCACCGTCAAGGCCCCGACGCTTGTCCGTAAAGTTAAGGCCGACCCCAACGACCCCACTATCCGCGCCGAGTTCATGAAACACGTTAACGCAAGGGTTAACGGTGTACTGAAGCCCCTCCCCGGACTAATGAAACGCCGAGCAGCCGAAGCCGACCACTATTTCGGGAAGATATGATAAATCTCTTACAGTACCGCGAATATTGGGAAGGAGTAGGCCGCCGCGTCGATTCAATAACCGAGGTTCTGCCAGTCACCATAGACGAGCAGATGGGTAAGAAAATTCAGTCGTTACCGGCGAACTCTGTAAATCTTTTCGTTTTTCCTCCTTTGGCTGAATCCGACGCGAAGAATGTCGATAATTTCAAGGAGGTGAACAAATGCGTGGTTTTCGTTATGGCGAAATACGACCCGCAACGCCGCAGCTCCTTCGACGTGCTGGAGCAGACACAGCCGATTATCGACGAGGTAAAAAGTATATTGCTCAACGACCAGAGAGCAGGATGCCCGGTTATGCGTGTCGAGGTTGACAGTATCGACACCGCTCCGGAAACGGAACTTTACGGACGCTTTGCCGGTTGGTCGATAGCCTTCAAAGTAACATCTTACTGATATGGACGACCCCGACCAGATAGCAAAGTATTTCACCGAATACGTTAACCGAGGATTCCGCCGGATATTCGAGGAGCAGCGACGTATAGCCGCCGCCAAGATATACGGAAAACAAGCCTACCGCACCGACGGAACACCCCGGAGCCGTTCGGGGAGGCTGCAACAGGCGTTAGCCTCGCCGACCTTCTCGATAACCGGCTCCGGCTCCGGCATATCGGCAAACGCGCAGTACCCGACATATCTCCGATTCCTCGACATGAAGCGGCTCGGTAATTACCGAATCTATAACCGCCCGGTCTGGGGGATTCTCTATAAAGAAACATTCAACGACATACGGTTTGAGTTCTCGGCGTGGTTACGCAAGAATTTGGCCGATTCTATCCGCGAGAGTTATCAACAGTCATAACAAGTTATCAACAATGAAGAAAGTAAAAATTATTGTGGGCGCAATCCTTCGGGGTGCGCTCCTCGTTGCCCCCGGTGTCGCTTTCGGCTGGTGGGCATGGTACAAAGCAATGGCGTTAATCGCTATCCTCGCAGCCGTCGGTGTCGAAACCCTGTTCCTGTTCGTGTTCTCGTTCATCACCGTGGCCGTCCAGGCCCGCCGCGACCTCCGACGTAAGAAGGCGGAGGAAGCAGAGGCGGACGAGGGAAACGACACCGCAGCACAGTAAACCAATTTTCACTAACTTAAATTTTTGCATTATGTCAGTATGTAAAGACAGTAAGGGGCAGGATAAACTCCTGCACATTTTTGTGGTGTTCTGTATCGCCGCACTCATCGGCGCACTCATCGCCCACATTCCGCCACATAAGGAGTGGGTGGCCGCTCTTGTCGCTTTTACCGTAGCCCTCGCCGTCGGTATCTGGAAAGAGTTCCGCGACCGTCGCCAGAAGGGAAACCACTTTTGTGTCTGGGACATCGTGGCCGACATCATCGGCGCGGTTCTCGGTAGTGGTGTCGCATGGCTTGCGGCTCATTTCATCACGCGCACCCTCTAAAGGGTGAACCCTTCCAACTCGTTGCGCACCTCGCCCGAAATCGTGGCGAGGTGTTTTATGTTTTATAACATATACTTTTTTATTTGAATATGTCGCCTAAATCAAATAATTTGCTTAACTTTGTGGAAACGAAAATAATATACAGTTATGGGCGGTATAGGCAGCGGCGGAGCACGAGAAGGCGCAGGGCGTAAAACAGTGGACGGAGAGCCGAGGACTAAAATCTCGGTCACTTTGCCCACATGGTTGTTAAACCTCATACGCGACGAAGCAGACCGCCGGAAGGTTTCGACCTCTCAACTTATTACCGAATTTTTAACGAAAGGGCTTGAACGATGAAACGGATACTGAAATATATATTACTTGCTATCGTGGTAGTTGTATGGTATGGAGTATTCTATCGTATCGACCCCACAACTCCAATACAGGCGTTTTTTGCGGCACTGTTTTTAAGTGCTGTAAGTGTAATGATATATTTGGCTATTGCTGAAATAGTCAGACGCTATAAATCCGGTGAGCAGATATGGACGTGGCAAGAAGAAAAGCCGCGAAAACTACCGTTATGGTATAGGATATTATCGAAGATTTTCCGTTAATTAGGTGTCCTTCATAGACTAACCCGAAGGGGGTAATTTTGCCGCAAACAAGATTACCCCCTTTGTCATGGCGAAATTAAATAACGATAAAATCGCGGTCGAACTCGACCTTAAAGCACAGAAGGCACAAGAGGAGATCCACCGACTTACCAAAGCGACAAAAGAACTACGCGACCAAAACAGCCAACACCGTAAGGAGATTTCGCGCCTTGCCGCTACTGAAGGTGACTACTCGGCGGAAATTAAAAGGCTTAACGAGCTGATTCGATCCAACAAGCGAGATATTGAAGCCAATAACCGTGCAATGGAGAAAGCACGGAAAGAGATCGACATTTCAAGAATGTCGGCCGCTGATCTTGGAAAAGAATTAAAGCGACTGAAGGGCGAACTGAACAAGACTTCAAAAGCCCTATACCCGGAAAGATATAGAGAGTTGGAGAATGAGATCCGGCGAGTTGAAAAGGCTCACGCCGAAGCAACCCGTTCGACACGCGGTTTTCTGGCGTCGCTCCTGTCGCTCGATAAGATAGCCACCTCGATAAAGGGCTTTTTCATGGGCCTGGGTATGGTGATAATGACGCAAGTTATCGGGGCGTTCAAGCAACTGACAAACATTATTCAGGATTTCGAACGGGCTAACTCCAAACTTGCCTCCGTACTGGGTACGACTATCGACGGAGTTTCACGTCTGACCGATCAAGCGAAATATTTAGGGCGCACCACTACCGCCACCGCCTCGCAAGTTACCGGCCTTCAGACCGAACTTGCAAAACTCGGATTCACGCAGGACGTTATCGAGAAACTGACCCCCTCGGTTCTGAAATTCGCGAAGGCTGTCGATACTGACCTATCGAGCGCGGCAGCGTTCGCCGGTGCCGCCATGCGTATGTTTAACAAGGACGCAGACCAAGCCGAAGCGGTGATGGCCTCTTTTGCCGTTGCCACAACTAAAAGCGCACTTGATTTTCATAAGTTGGAGGCTTCGCTGTCAACTGTTGGCCCGGTTGCCAATGCGTTCGGGTTCTCCCTCGAAGAAACGACCGCACTCCTCGGCCAACTCTCAAACGCCGGATTCGACGCAAGCAGTGCAGCCACTGCAACCCGTAATATCCTCCTGAATCTGGCAGACGCTAACGGCGACCTCGCGAAAGCCCTCGGTGGCCCGGTGACTAACCTCGACGAACTGGTTAACGGGCTGAACAAACTTAACGCGGAAGGTGTGGACCTCGCGAAAGCCCTCGAACTGACCGACAAGCGAAGCGTGGCCGCGTTCTCGACTTTCCTTAACGGTTCTGATTCAATTCTCGCGCTCCGTGATTCGATAACCGATTGTACCGGTGATTTCCAACAAATGGCCGCGACAATGGCCGACAACGCAGCCGGTTCGTTCGCCGGATTCCAGTCAGCAGTGGAGGGCTTAATTTTGAAATTCTTTGATTTCCGCGAAGCCCTGAAAACTCTCTACGAGTGGGGTACGGCCGTAGTTAACTGGTTAGGTACGTTTATCGATGCACTGACACCCGTCGGAACGGCGTTCGGTTTTGTCGTTAAAGCCGTTGGAGGATTGATTTCCGTACTCGGTTCGGCGATTGGTTGGTTTACAAATCTATTCACACAAACAAAATTAGGAATCGCGGTTATTAACGCGCTGGTAGCCGCTTTCGTGGTGTATAAACTTTCGGTAATCGCCACCTCCGCAGCCGTAAAAAGGTTTATCACCGATATTGTAGCGAAAAAGGTAGCGATGATTTCCGAAATATCCGTTACCAAACTCGCAACCGCAGCCACCCACGCCTTCAACACCGCGTTAAAGTCGAATCCTATCGGTTTGGTTTTGGCTGGTATCGCGTTACTTGTTACGGGTATCATGTCGTTTATAGACGCTTCAAAGAAGGCTACGACCGAAACCTCCTATCTTACCGAGGCTACAAATAAGTATCGGGAGGCCGTGACAAAGGCCAACGCGCAAGCGCAAATGGAACGCGACCGCCTTATGGAGTTGCGGCGTGTCGCTATGGACGAACTCGAAACGAAGGAACACCGTATAAAGGCAATAAATGAACTGAATCGAATAATTCCGGGCTACAAGGCTCAACTTGATTCTGAAACTGGGGCTTATCGGGAGAATAAAAAAGCCCTCGACGATTATATTTTGTCGCTTGAAAAGAAATTAAGAATCGAAGCCGCAAAAGGCCAATATCAAGAGTTATTAAAAGCCGACGCAGACGCACAGCAGGAAGCCTACGAAAAGTGGAAACAGCAGCGTATGCGATTAGCGATTTTGCAAGCCGGCAAGGCTAAACGCGACCAAGATTTAATGAGGGCGAACGACCCTTACGGCATATTAAGGAGCGAAAATGCCGAAATGCTGAAACTGCAACAAGAATTATCCGGCTCGTTTACTGACTGGTATAAACAGCAACGCACCGAACAAACCCGCGCTCTTGAAGAATTTCAGGAATATCTTCACGAAATTAGCCTTACTTTCGACGACCTCGCCGACCCTGAACCGGAGGTGGACCCGTTCAAACCCCTGAACGATTCAGCAAAGGAGGCCGTTACCAGAATTAAAGAAATTAACGCAGAGTTAAAACGCCTCCGAAAAATTGACCCGGAGAGTGATGAAGAACTCGACCGTATTCAGAAACGTATCAAACTCCTTCAGGAAGAAAAAAAGGAACTCCTCGGAAAAAATAAGATAAAGAGAGAGCCGGGTACTTACGGCGCGGATTCTCTCGACGAGGTTACAAATCCTATTTCCGACGCTCATCAACGCCGACTACTGGAAATAAATAAACAAAATCTTACTCAATCGGAGCAGACGATCGCGAAGAGCCGGGAGTTAATTCGGTATGGCCGCGAACTTTCGGCTGCCCTCGAAACGCTCCGAGAAAAAACAGACAGCACCCACACGAAAACCCTCGACGCAATCAACGCCGCCCAGACCCAAATCGAACAACAGACGGCGGCAGCTCAAAAGGAAATCGACAAGGCTATCATAAAGCAAAATGATGAATATTATAAAAATCGACTGACCGCAGTAAAACGATTCTACTCGGAACAGGAGTTTATAATAAAAGAATCTCAGGCAAAAGGCGAAATCTCACAAGAGGCCGCAAGTTTATACAGCCTTAATTTGCAGCGTCAGAGCCACGCCGACCAACTCGCCGAAATGCAACGGTATTACGACGAGTTGGAGGACGATTATAGCATGGACGCGGAAACGTGGCAGCGTACCCGTGAACAGTTGGAGGCAAAGATGCGCGAAATGAATAGCAATTTACTCACTGATACGGGTAAACTTGTCGAGCAAATCCGCCAACTCTCTACCGATACCACCAGCGCAGAAGGGATAAAAAACGCCTTCGACCTTCAGCGTCAAGGTATCGAACAGACATACGCCGCAGCGGTGAAAGTTGTCGGAGAAGGTACAGAGCAAGCGGTAGCACTCGAAACGGAGAAACAACGCCGTATCGCCGCCCTTAATTACCAGTATCAAGAGCAGATGTGGCAGCTTCAGGAACTTGTCGGGCTATCATGGGCCGACGAGTACGAACGCGAACTCGCCCAACTCGAAAATTACCACCGTCAGGGCCTTATCTCAACTAAGGACTACGAAAAGAAAAAATTACAGTTAGGCGTTACCAACGCTAAAAAGTATTTCGATTATTACGCCAATCTTTCCGGCTCGATGTTCTCGGCCATACAAGATGCTGAAATCGCGCAGAGTGACGCGAAATATGATGTCTTGATACAACAGGCAAAGAATAACGGAGAGGACACTGCAGCCCTCGAAGAAGAAAAGGAAAACAAGAAACTCGAAATACAAAAGAAATACGCCGATGTTGATTTTGCGATTAAAATCTCCACGATTATAGGAAATACCGCCGTCGCCATAATGCAGGCTTTCGCGCAGCTCGGCCCGATTGGTGGAGCTATAGCCGCCGCCATGTTGACTGCTACCGGCGTGGCCCAAGTAGTGAGCGCAAAAGCCGAACGCGACAAAATCAAGAATATGCAGCCGAGCAATACCGCCGGCAGCTCCGGCACCGTTGCCGCTCCGGCCAAGGCTGAACGAGTGCTATCCGGCTACTCTGACGGCGGATATACAGGCGACGGTGACCGCTACGAGGTTGCGGGTGTCGTTCATCGCGGCGAGTACGTCGTGCCGAAGCCTATTATGGACAACCCTCGCGTAGTTGACGCGGTGGGTACAATCGAGGCGATACGCCGTAATAAAATCCTCGGTTCAGGTATGGCCGCCGCTCCTTCCGCCGGTTACGCCGACGGAGGTTATACCGTCCCGGCTCCCTCGTTGAGCATGGAGGAATTTACAAAGGCCGTTCAGGAGTTCCGGGCTGCAACAAAGGCAATCCGGGCATATATCGTTTACAAGGACATAGAGGACGCGAAGGAAACGATGGACCGCGCCCGCGCTCCGTTCACCAGAAACAAAAAGTAATTACCGCTATGATAAAAATACTTATCAAAGGGGAAGCTCTCGACCTCCCCGAAGGTTTCAGCATGGCCGTTGAAGATACCAACCCGATATTTAACGACCAAGGCAGCCAATCAATACCGGCCACCGTTCCACCGACGAGGCGTAACAACCGACTGACCGGCCACGTTGTCCGAGTTGACAACGCCGAGAATCCGAACGAGCCGGAGCGGACTTGTATCATAGAGAACGGCGCGTACCAACGTCGCGGCACACTGAATTACACAAGCGCAAACAGCCGCGACGGTATAACCTTTAACGTCGGGTTCGACAACTCCACGGCCTACGAAAAATGGAAAAATAAGAAACTGACCGAACTTTCGACACTCCCCATGTGGCGACACTCATCGCTTGCCGTCCTGATGTCGGAACTTAACGAGATATATCACAACGCTGACCCGAAAACCAACCCTTTGGCGGTTTTCCCTATTGTTACCGCTATCGACAAAGAAGGATGGCTCGAAACATATTCTATTATCGACCCCGAAAAGGTCGAAATATTGAATATGTGGACGCGCACCGCAATGCAATACAAAGCGTTAAGAAGCGTCGATAAGGTGACAAGGACAATCAACGGAACAGTTACGGAGGTTTCAGTTCCGGAAAACTACGGGTTCACGCCATTTGTAAGGGTGTGGCGTGTTCTGGAGTTGATATTTTCCGATTTAGGTATGTCAATCGCTGCGAATCCGTTCAAGACTGATAACGACCTCGCCCGGCTTGTCGTGCTGAATAATTGCGCTGATTCCTGTTGTCAGAAAGATGTTAATTATATCGACCTCATGCCGGACGTGACGGTCGAGGCGTTCATGGCCGCCCTCTGGGCGCGTTTCGGCCTCGTCTATCATGTCGATTTCAGCACTTGCCGCGTAACTATGGCCTTTATCGGCGACATAATCAACAAACCGGCTCAAAAGGATTTAAGTAATATAATATCCGAGCCGCCCGTGGTGAACTACGACAAGGGGAAATATATCAAGTTATCCGCCTCCACCTCGATAGATTGCGCCGAGCCGGAAACGGAGAGATTCGAGGACTTTTTTAAGAATTTCGATTCCTCTCAAATCGGTGATTCAGTTGTCGAAAATGAAAATATAAGTTTTACTTTTAACCGAAAAACGGCGGTATGGTCGAGATATGATAAAGTAAACAGGAAATCGAAGGAAGGTTCTACCAGCTTTTTTAATTGGGACCCGAAAACGCCCGGAGTAGAGGCTGAAGAAATCACATCGGACGACGAATTTGTGCCGCTGGCTCATGTCCAGATACGAAAACCCGCTTACGGAACTTACGGCGATTTTGCCGACGACGTACCTTTTTATCTGAAGGGTATGCGTCACAACCACAGTTATATTAAAGGTTCTGACGGACCGGAGGGTGGAGATACGCCGCTGGCGTTTATGTTCGCTTTTACCGGAATTGAAACGAGCTACGACAGTACAGAAGGCCGGTTCGCGTCAGTGACAGGCGACACGTTCAAGGACGGAAAGCAGCACACAACCTCCCTACTGTTTCAGTATAAAGGCGGCCTGTTCGATAAGTATTGGCGGCAGTATGATGAAATTTTGAGGCATGGAGCGCGAACGATTGAAATTAAAGGCCGCCTAAAGCTGCAAGAGATTCAGCAGCTCGATATGTTCCGCCCGGTAATGTTCAAGGGTGTGCGCTGCCTGATTGATACCGTTAACTATTCTTTGCCCGGTGGTAAAGAGATTGCCGTGGAAATCAAGTTACGGACAATTCAAACGCAAGGAACGTACAACATCGCCACTGAACAGAATATACCGAATTTTACTTTGTTAGATACCGACTATTACTGGAAATACGTTTCGGACACCCTTCAGACGGTTTATAACTCAACCGAGAGCAAAAACGCCGCAATCAAGGCGTGGAAAAATGCTAACCCGGACTATCAAGCACCAAATATTTACACATGGCCCGGCCTTGCCATGCCTGTAACTGTGCAGAAAACCGGCTTAACGTGGGAATCCGACCCGTACAACGCGGACGGTACTTGTAATATGGAGGGAGCGACCAGAACGCGCCAGTACCAGGCCCGCGCCACCTACGAAATATGGGAACTGTACGACGTTTCAGAAGGCGACCCGGACCATTACGAAACGGAGCCGGGCGAAATCCCGTTAGGACAAATCACTATTACAATCACCTATACCGTAACGCTCGTAAGTGCGCATCGTTAGTCCTTTGCCCTCCGTGGCAATTCAATGAAATTTGCAATCATGGAAGCCAATAACATAACAGCAGCCCCACAAGCGGCAGACGTTAACGCCCTCTACGAAGTGTGGCGTGAAACGAATGTGGGGAATAAGGAACAGTTTTACAAGTTCCTGACAACACCCAGTACCGAGCGCGACGAGTTTATTAACGCTCACCCCGTTGAAATCTCCTTCACCGGTTCTATACTCATGGTTACGGCCAAACCTTAAACCCGCTTACAATGGATTCAAATGTAAAAAAGGGTATCGCCTTTTCAAAAAATCCGATATTGCTACGCAGCAGCTTGACGGTTGACGACTACAATCCTATTACCGGGATTCCGTTCACCGTCTATGCCAGCGGCATGAACCAACGCTATGTGGGTCGTTATAACCAGCCCTTTAGCGTCAATATCTCCGAGATTGTGGACGCATACGCCTACACTATCGGCGAACCGATAATGTCGTACCACATAAACGGAGTTCGTGAGGTCGAGGACAACGGCACGATTTCCGAACGCAAAATTTACGTTGATATTACCGAGGATAATCTGGACGAATGGGAGTGCCTTATTATCGCCGGAGGCGTTTCGCGTCAGAATTACCGACGTTATGCCAGAATGAAAACCGACGCTTTCGAGGCCCGTTTTCTCAACAACGCCAATAACTTTTTTATGACAACCCGAACCGCAGGGTGGCGCATAGTGATGAAGGAAACGGAACTTTATCCGCTCTATTTCATAAGTCTGGAGAGATTTCTGTATATGACCGTTGTAGAACGAACGACGGGCAAAACTCTAATACAAGACGGGAATTTCGACAACGGTATTTTTGCGCTTGATATTGACGCGCTACGAAAACAGTTTTTCGATGAATACGGAGTTTTGTCGAATAGTTTCGACATATACAAGGGCGACCCCTCGCAATACTCTTGTAGCATAGTAATTGAGCGGAGCGACCCGGCACGGGAACGCTACCGCCTGAAATTCCGCAATTCTCTCGGTGTATTCGAGATTATCGAACTCGCCGGAGAACTTACCATTACACCCGATTACGCCGCAGCCGATGAAGCAAGATTCAGCAGATACGACGCTGAAACCGACGATTTCACCGCCGACCGCGAACGTATCACACGCCCCCAATCGCTAACAATCGAAACCGGAGTTATGCGGGCTGATACCGTCCGTTTCCTCATGGATATGATAGGCAGCGAGGAGGTTTATTTGCTCGACCTCTCGGAACTCCCGGTTAAAGTTATACCCTCTATCGAGGAACTCAAATACAAGCCGCGTCCGGAAACGCCCCAAAAATTCACCGTCAAGCTGCAAATGGCAGAAGATGAAACCAACATCATGCAAGACATTATCGACGGAACGGAAGGCCGCAAACCGCGAGTATTCTCGAAGCAGTTCAGCAAACAATTTAATTAACTCATTATCACAATGGCAGACACGACACAACAGTTTATTGATAACCTTATAACGGTTATCTGGAACGCCGAGGACCCCGAAAGCGTTACAAACGAGATGGTCGCCCGTGTGTTCGATTTTCTCAATAAGGGATATAAAGACCTTTTGACGAATAACTCGGCGGTAGCAACCGAGAAAGCCGAACGACAGGCAGCCGACGCGGCTCTGCAACGCACTATCGACACGCTTCAGCTCGCTCTCCAAACGGTGACGCGAACAGCTTCAGACGCGCAGACGGCCGCAGCCACTAACCGAACGGCAATTAACAACCTTCTCGGCAAGAACGCATCGACGGCAATCGAGAATTTTAACGAAATTATCACCTTCCTAAATGGTGTGAAGGATTCGGACACCCTTGTGGCGTTGCTCTCGGCTATTGACGAGCGTATCACCGAAAACGCCAAGAAAATACGCGAACAAGGCTATTCGATTAGTGACCTCCAATATAAAACCGAACTCCTCGAAGCCGGTTTCAAGGTTGAAGATAACGGCTACGATCTGAACGCGCTCACCGAAGCGGGATTCTATTTTCTGGAAGGCCCGACCGATGAAATTCTTATTGTTTACCGTTATGCCGGTCCGAACGCCGTAGGAAAACCGACAACGTACCACTTTGTTCAATATCTGTTTACCGCCGGAGGCTTGAAATTCCGCAACGGTAAAGCCGCAGACTTGACAGCGGAGGCAGATTGGGAGGATTGGCAGGGCGTGGGCCAAAAGGGAGCGGGTAATCTTATTAACGTGACGGAACTCGTTCCGCCCGAAAATGGATTCTACGACCTTCAGGCCGCTATCGAGGCAGTTCCGGCCACTCACCGCGCTCTCGGTCGCTGGATAACCTACCGCCTCGGCACGGGCGACTGGGAAACGAAGCAGTTCAAAGGCTCGACGCTCACCCAGTGGGAAAAGGCGGAAAGCTGGGAGGACACCGGCGGAAAGGGTACAATTACCGGGATTAAACTCAACAACATCCCCGTAAATCCAGACGCTGAAGGTATCGTAAATATCACCGTTGACGAGGTGGAGGTGGACGAAACTCTAAACGACAAGTCAACCAACCCGGTACAAAACAACGTAGTAACGCAAGCAATTACCGACCTTCAGGGTAAAACAGTCGCCGACCTTGACGCTACGATGAACGACGAGGGAACGGAGATTCACCTCGCAATCATCAACGACCAGCGTCAAGAGATTGCCGGGTGTGATATTCCCGTAAGTACAGGCGGAAGCGGTGAAACCGGGGCTACCGCTAAAATCATACTTTCCGCCTCGGTTGATAACGATACAATCCGCGAGGGTAGCCCCGTGAAACTCCTTTACCGATACGACCACCAGTATCTCGGAGGCGACCAAGGCGGAGAATCGACCGGCCAACGCGCCGACATCGAAATTACTGTCAAGAATGGCGCGGTTACTACTTTTACGACCACTCTCAACGACGTGGCCGCAGGTGATTACGAACTCGACATAACAAGTTACGTCCGAAGCGGAACAACCGACATCACGGTCAAAGCCTCGGTAATCGACCCGGAAACAGGAGCCACGCGCACCCGTCAGGCTACCGCCCGCGTCAAGGCTATGACGCTGACCCTTTCGAGTGCCTACTCGTTGGCGAACTCTATCGCCGGAGGCGGTTACGGCCCATACGATACCGTTGCGATTCCTTTCACTGTGTCGGGTTCCGGCCGCAAGACCATAACCCTATATCTCGACGGAGAGGCATACGACACGAAGGAGGTAACGAAATCCGGCAAAACGAACGGCAGCTTTACCGTTCCGTTGTCGGGGCTTACTGTCGGACGGCACAACGTTCAGATGGTCGCCGAACTCGAAGCCTCGGACACTCTTACTCTCCGTTCGGAATCTATTTTTATCGACCTTCTGAAGAAACCGGCTACCGGCTACGCTCCGGCTCCGTTTATCGGTGCGATGATTATCTTCTCCGACGGACGGATTTTCGAGAATAACGATTACCTTACTCCAACGCTGGAAATCGGTCAGTTTGAACGCCTCGATTTTGATTTTGTGGTGTTCGACCCTGATACCACTCCGGCAAGCATGGACGTATATCACGACGGAGTGGTTACGCAGTCTATCACAGCACCGCGCACCGTTCAGCGGTACACTAACCGTTTCACCGCTCCCGGAACGGAGGCGATGAAATTCAAAACAGGCGAAACCGATTACCTCTTTAATATCGAGGTCGTAGAATCCGACATTGATTTAATAGAGGTTACGGATTCCCTTCGCGTAAGGTTGTCCGCAGCCGGACGCAGTAACGCCGAGGGGAATCCGGGCGTTTGGGAATTTGAAGGTATAACGACCGATTTCCACGGTTTCGACTGGAGCAACAATGGATGGACGGGCGACGCGCTTTTACTTACAAACGGTGCAAGTATCACAATTAACGACACCCCGTTTGCAAAAGACGCGACCGCGACAGGCTTCACCGTGGAGGCGGAACTGATGTGTTCCAACGTATCAGACCGTAACGGCGTTGTTATGTCGTGTTTCGCCGACGGCGTGGGTCTTGAAATGACTACCGAACAGGCTCGTATGGTTGTTTCAGGCGGTCAGGAACTTGAAACGAAATTCGCCCCGGATATTCCGATTAAAATAGCGTTCGTGGTTGAGAGCAAAAACGAAAACCGCCTTTTACATCTGTATGTTAACGGTATTCGCGACCGCTCACTCCAGTACCAGGCCGCCGCCTCGCTCATGCAGATAAACCCGGCTAAAATTACCGTAAGTTCTGACGCGGCAGACGTGGAACTCCGTAACGTGCGCATATACGACCGCGCCCTCTCTGATGATGAAATGTTGTCTAACTTTATGGTTGACCGCTCGACGGCTGACGAAATGGTTATACTGTTCCAGAAAAACGACATTCTCAACGACGAGGACGCGGTAGACATCGACAAACTCCGCGCACAGGGTAAAGGCTGTATGCGCATTGTCGGCGATGTTGACCTTGTTAACCAGACGAATAACAAGAAATTCGAGGTTACGGTTGATATATACTTTTATTCGCCCTACGGCAAGGAATACGATTTCGTTGCCCGTAATGTAGGTTTGCGAATACAGGGTACCAGTTCGACGACATACCCGCGTAAAAACTACCGTATCTATTTACTCCGAGAGCAATACGGTTGCACTCTGGAGGTTAACGGAGTTCCGGTTCCGGATATGACTTACAGTTTCAAGCCGGGGGCGCGTCCTGTATCAATCTTCTGTCTGAAGGCGGATTTTTCGGATTCGTCGAGTACGCACAACACCGGCGGCGTTCGTATAGTTAACGATATTTTCCGCCGCTGTGGCTGGCTCACACCCCCGCAAGCTGCCTATAAAGGTGACTACGATGTGCGCGTGGGCGTTGACGGTTTCCCGATAAACCTTTTCTACGACAACAACGGCGAGGGAGTGGCGAAATTCCTCGGTAAATACAATTTCAACAACGAGAAATCGGAATCGCACCAAGTTTACGGGTTCGAGGGTATCGAAGGTTTCAACGATGAAGCAGCCCTCGGCGGTGAACGTAATCGCTGTATCTGTGTCGAGTTCCTGAACAACTCGGCGGCTCTCTGTCTGTTCGGCACGGCTGACATGACGAATTTCGATGATGAATTGGAGTTCAGATTTAAGGCCGACACCAAATGGGCAGACGCTCACGAGGACGACAAAGCGGCAGTTATACGCTTATGGTCGTGGATTCAGAGTTGTAAGGGCAATCCGTCGAAATTCCTCCGCGAATATACGCAGTATTTCGCCAATGAAGCCCCGTTCGCATGGTACGCTCTGACGAACTATTTCATGGCGGTGGATAACCGCGCGAAAAACATGATGTTCGCAACGTGGGATGGCCTTATATGGTACATTTTGCCCTATGATATGGATACGCTTTTCGGCGAACGAAACGATTCGTACCTGAAATTCGATTACATGATTGATTTCGATACCGTGGACGAGAGCCAAGGCGCGTACTGTTTCGCCGGACATGATTCGGTACTCTGGGAACTCGTTCGCGGTTGCCCTGAAAAACTCGCCGAGGTTGCCCGTTCTATCCGTTCGGTGATGTCAACCGAGTACGTTCTGGACGTGTTCAACAACCAATTTATGGGCGAATGGTGCGAACGTATCTACAATAAGGACGGAGAATATAAATATATTCTTCCGCTCATCGAAGAAGGGCGCGACTATCTCTACGCCCTTCAGGGTTCGCGTTACGCTCATCGTACCTATACAATCGTTAACCGCTTCAACCTTCTGGATTCGGAGTATTGCGCCGGCACATACCGCGACGACGCGTTCCCGGTGTATTTCTCGTATAATTTTGCGGCCAATCCTCGCAGCATGAAGATAACGGCGGCGGAAAGATTTTGTTTCGGCTACGGCTACACCAACGGCGACCCCACCGTTTCCGGCCTCCGGGCAAATGGCCAAGGTGATGAAATAACTCTTACCTTCAAACAAAATCTTATCATCAACGACCCGCAGAATATTTACGGGGCCTCTCGTATTCAGTCGCTCAACCTTACGGACATAAGTCACGCTATTGTCGGAACGCTTAACCTTAACAAGTGTATTCGCCTCCGCAATCTTGACGCTTCTTGCTCGACCGGTCAGAAGGCACTCACCGGCCTGATTCTCGAAAATTGCCGGAATCTCCGTTCTCTTGATGTCAACGGACTGAACGGCCTTACCTCTCTGAATCTGGCCGAGAACCGTAAACTCGAAACGCTCGACGCGGCAGATACGCAGCTTACAAACGTGATTTTCGCACAGGGCGGAACGATGTCAACGGCAAAGTTACCGGCCTCGCTCCAGACGCTCGAATTACGATACCTTCAGAACCTCGCGCCCGACGCGCTCACCTTCTCAGGAACTCCGGCGGTTACTCGCCTTGTCGTTGATAACTGTCCGCTGATAGACTGGCAGACCCTTCTCAACCGTTGCCCCTCTACGACCTACCTCCGTGTTACGGGCATAGACGAGAGCGGACGCGGTGAACTCCTTCGCAAGTTCCTGACGATGAAGGGTGTCGATGAAAACGGTAACAACGTGACGACTTGCCGCCTCGTAGGTACTTACCAACTCACGAAATACCTCGAAGAATCGGAGTTCAACGAGTTGCAGGCCCATTTCCCCGAACTGAATATAAAGCAGCCGGAATGGACGGTTATCAAGTACGATGAAACGGTTTCAGATTCAAAAAATATCTCAAACCTCGATAACGAAACAGGCTACGACTACGACAACACTTTCAAACCGTCGGCGCACGTCGCCGCTATCATGGCGAAGCGTCACCGCGTAATGGCTAAATATGTAGCGTCCGGCAAAATGCTCGTTTGTCCGCTTGACGATACCGATAGCCGCCGTTATCATGACGGCACGGAGGCCAATACACAAGGTTTCAATCACCCGACGAAGGCCGACGAAGGCGATTTCATGATGTACGAGCCTGACCGTTGGTGCAAGGGTATCGACGATTTTATTAACCGTTGCCATTATCACTGTTTCAGCTCTCTGAAGGCTGTAACGCAGCCGGAGGGTCGTAAACTTTACCCGGAAGATATGGAGCTGCACGACCGCGCAGCTTGCCGAGTGGCTACCACTTACACCACCTTTGACGACTGCCTCGCGGTTTACGATGATTACCGCGTATATGTCGCCCCGGTGAAGGGTTACAAGCAAGCACGATGGCCGGCCGTGAACTCATCGGTTTACGGCGCGGTATTCCTCGACGCAGACAACAACGTGGTGGGTCGTGCCGCCGCCAATAGCGGACGAATGACCGAAGGCTCTTACCTGTTTACCTCCGTTCCGGCCAACGCTGAAAAAATTGCTTTTACTTGCCGCGCCGACGCTCCTTTCTCCTTCGTATGGCTTACCACGTCGCCGGAGATTCACGCTATCGAGCCGGACGCATGGCGAACCGGCCAATGGCTTGCCGGTGTCGTGAAAGCCTATTACGGTAATTTGCAGATTCGCAGTATTACGGGCGTTTCGGCGACCGTCAGCGTGTCACAATCGCAGTTCGTTGATTACTGCCGCAGACGTGGCGAGGGATTCACCCCGATAACCTACCCAATGCACCGCGATATCGCTTGTTTGTTCTGGGCCAACTATGGCGACCGTGACAGTTCAAGCGTGTGCGGATATGGCTCCGGCTCAAATACTACCGTTCAAGGCTTGACTGCCTTCCTCGGCATGAAGGACACCATAGCAAACCCGGCTAATGCTATCGGAGCGGCCGGAGGCTGGTATTACGACGATACGCAGACGTTACGAAATGCGACATCTATCAACGCCATAGGTTACGAAAATCTTTGGGGCAATGTCGCAGAATGGATGGGCGGAGTTACCTCCGATTACTATGTTTGGAAATTCACCGAATACGGAACCGGTGAAGAAAGAACCGTCAAGAGTGGAACAATCTCCGATTCATGGATTACCGAATTACATAACGGTCGTTTCATGGACGTGGTGCCGGTGTTGCTCAACGCCACAGAAACAACCCACTACGGCGATAAATTCTGGTGTTCCAACTCGTCGGCCCGTGTGGTGTACCGCTCCAGCTACAACGCCAACTCGAGCGCCGGTGTTTCGTTCACGAGCGCGAGCCACGATTCATCGAACACGAACGCGTGGTTCGGGTCGCGCCTTGCCTTCATCGGAGAAATCGAATATACGTTAAACGTCGCGGCCTTCTTGGAGGCCGAGGCCATAGCCTAACCGAATAAACTTGAACGTATGATGTTAAACGATACACGAGGGCGCAGCCCTCCCACCGCAGAGCAGCCCCCGAAATGGTAGATTTCCCCAATCGTCGTCGGCCCGTGTGGTGTACCGCTCCAACAACAACGCCAACTCGAACGCCGGTGTTTCGTACACGAACGCGAACAACGATTCATCGAACACGAACGCGTGGAACGGGTCGCGCCTTGCACTCAAAGCGTTAATTTGCCAAAATCGAAAATATATAGCCCTCCGACATCGGCGACGTGTCGCCACCGTCGAGGCAGGGGAGAGAGCCACGGCACAGCCGCCCACAGGACGGAACGCCGAAACATCACGCGCAGGGGTGGAGTTTAGTAGGGTCAGTAATGGCAGCCGAATAACTTAGGCCCCGGAAAAATGAAGGCAAAACAAACAACATGAAACGTATAAAGGATTCCGAAATAATTCCGCTGATTGTCGCCTCGTCCAATATCCGGGAATCAATCGACGCCGTACTCCGAGGAACTGCCCGAAAGCAGTCTAAACAGGGGCGCGAGATTCTTGCGCATATCGACGGGATAGAGGCATGGCTGGCCGCTGAAATATCGGCGGGCGTGTTTCGACTTACCTCCTACGGAGAGGAGATAATTACCGAAGGAGGGAAGAAACGACGGATTCAATTCCTTTACTCGTATTATGAAAAAATGGGTATTCATGCAATAATGAATATCGTCGAGGAACTGACGTTCAAAAAGTTGATACGAACCACCGGGGCATCGCTGAAAAACCGGGGTACGCACGACCTTCTGAAGCTGATACGCCGCGACCTCGAATTATACCCCGATGAAATACAATATGTTTACGAGGACGATATTACGAAATTCTACGAAAGCATATTGCAGGACATCATGATGGACACGTTACGCCGCATATTCAAAGGGCCGATAATTCTCACCCTTCTGGAACGGTTTGTGCGTTTCCTTATCCGTGGGCTGTCTATCGGATTGCGCAGCTCACAACATTTCGGCAATCTTCTTTTGTCGGTATGGCTCGACCACCACGTTAAAGACGAACACCGTTTCAAGTTTTATTATCGTTATTGCGACGATAAGAGGGCGTTCGGTCCCGACAAACCGACGCTTTGGAAATTGAGCGGTATCGTTCACGAACAGGTCGAGGGCATAGGGCTGAAGGTAAAAGCGAATGAACGTATTTACCCGGTTTCACAGGGTATCGACTTTATCGGATATGACATTTACAAGGATTATACTCGTATTCGGAAGCGCAACAAGAAGAAGGCAGCCCGTCGCCTCCACAAAATCAAAAGCAAACGCCGACGCGCTGAAATACTCGCGTCGTTTTACTCGCTCTGCAAACACGCAGACGCTAAACATCTATTTTACAAAATAACAGGCTTAAAAATGGCTGATTACTCAAATCTTAAATCGTTGGCCGACCTCGGTATCTCGACATCGCCGGGAGTGCGTCGGAACGGTCAGAAAAATTTTACTTGCCGCGAGGTCACTCTTAACGCGCTCGTAGGCTCGACGCTTTGTATTCTGGATTTCCAAACAGGCGTTTCGACAAAGTGGTCGCGTAGAGAACACAAGGAAGCGGTGGCCAACGGTGACACGGAGGCAAAGGAGAAAACGAAATATCTCGTTTGCGCCCGTCTTATCGTCCCGAACCGGGCGCAGCTTGCGGCCTGTAACTTACCCCTGAAGAAAGGCGACGTGGTTAAATTCTTTACCGGCTATCCTGATATGTGCGATATATGCGACGCGCTGAAAGATAAGGAACTACTGGGCGAGAATAAGGTGACTATGGCACGTAACGCACAGGGTAATTTTACCGAATATCTTTTCACTTAACAATATATCGACATGAAAACGAGAGAAATATCATGTTCCGAGGTGCTTGCACCTATCGAGTGCATAAACCCACGCCGCGACCGCTGGGCGGTGCGCTGGAATCACCACCGCGACGAGGAGCGCGGATGGCTGGCCGTTGAAATGATTACCGACGGCCGTCCGACTGTTGACGAGATAC
>NZ_PUEC01000035.1 GCF_003024805.1 Duncaniella muris | reverse complement strand
ATTGAGTGATTTTATCAGCTGTCCATATATCGGCTGTCCGAAGAAATTACTACTTTTACTCATGGTTATTCATGGATTGTTTGGCGACACCAAAATAACCATTTAGGGCTGACTCCTGCAATAGGTGTCAGCCCTAATTTTTCAATCGCTCAAAAAAAGTTTAGCGGACAGTAATAAATAAAAATGATAGAGGGAATACTCCGGCTCATGACCTACTTTATTGCAAGTGACTCAGCTGAAAAACAGATAAAAAAGAAAATATCAAACAAATACCTGCGCTTTCTTCTGTGGCTGATAGCCGGAATGGGCATTCTGTTTCTGTTCGATTGCATTGCAGGCTTGATTAAAAGAACTCTTTAACCCATCCCCACCGACCATGCTGGAAATCATTCTTGTCTCCGTGCTTGCCATAGTCGCAACGATATTCGTAGTGTATCACATAGGATGGCGTCTGTCATCGGCCTTCGCAAAAAGGGCACTCTTTCATGTGGTATTTATAAGCACCTTCGTGGCATTTTATGTGCTGTTCGAGAATACATTGTTTGAATCGGTTGAAAGCGGATGGCTGCGTTTCGATCTATGGAGCGTGCTCGACAGATCTGATGCACCGCTCCCTAACAATATACGCGGACCCCTTCAGCCCCTATGAGCGGTTTATCCGCCCGGCAGCAAAAGCCACATAAAAAACTATCTTTGGGCAGCGGATTCCGGGACCATTCGTGGTGGTAAATCGGTGTCCTTGACCGGACACCACATTTGTTTGAATGTTCCCTCCCCCGACACCTACGCGCAATGCGCTGCGGTGTCGGGGGCTATGAGTAAATCGGTGTCCGGCAGGACACCCGATAGCCACGGATCATCCGGATCCGCCTTGTCGGGCACCTGCTGATCGCGTAGCCATCCGGAATCCGCTTTTTCAGACGTGTTGCCGCCTGCGGATCTGTCAGGCCATGTTGCGCGTGCTGAGACCGGATGGGCGTCCGGAGGACGCAGATTTACTCGTAGCCCGTGACA
Organism: Duncaniella muris; assembly: GCF_003024805.1. Lineage (GTDB taxonomy): Bacteria > Bacteroidota > Bacteroidia > Bacteroidales > Muribaculaceae > Duncaniella > Duncaniella muris. The sequence continues at coordinate 22,545 of NZ_PUEC01000035.1, read as the reverse complement.
CCGCAGCGCAAAGCGCGCAGGTGTCACGGGTTTGTGATCCCCCCTGCATATGGTGTCCGGCAGGACACCGGTTTACCGCCCGGCCGGATATGAAAAAAGCTGTCTCCCGACAGCTTCAATTCATTTAATAAACCAATCATTATCACATTTCTTGCAATGGAAAGTAATTTTACCATGTACTTATACAACGCATGGCTTCCTGAATGGTTCACTAAAATTTAAAAATTTTTTTATTTCTTTCTGATCAGCGTCAGACCGTCGCGCAGAGGCAGAATCACGGTTTCGAGATCCTCTCTTGACGCCACATAACTGTTGAAACGATCCAAAGCCACGGTCTGGGCATCGTGATTCGTCTCGGTGTCAGTCACTTTGCCGTCCCATAGAGTATTGTCGGCAATGATGAATCCCCCCTGGCGCAGGCGGGGAAGCACCGCATCGAGATACTCCGTGTATCGGCGCTTGTTGGCATCGATATAGATCAGATCCCATGTCTCGTCGATCTTGCCTGCAATTTCCTCCGCATCACCAATGTGGAGCGTGATCCTCTCACCGTCCGGAGCCGATTCGAAAAGCTCCGTCAGTTCCTCCTCCATCTCATCGTCAATCTCTATGGTGTGCAGCTGTCCGTCAGGCTTCAGCCCCTCCGCAAGGCAGAGAGCCGAATAGCCCGTATAGGCACCCAGTTCCAGAATGCGCCGTGGGCCTACCATAGCCGAGATCATGGCCAGCAGACGCCCCTGGAGATGCCCGGAGCACATGCGCGGATAGAGATGGCGCAGATGGGTGCGGCGGTAGAGCCGGCGCAGATGGTCGGGTTCGGGAGAGATATGGCTGAGGATATAATCGTCTAAAGTTTCTGCCATGACAAGCCTCTTATTTTACGTGGCCCATCACGAATGCCTGGGCGGCAAGGAAATATGAATTGAGGCCGAAACCGGTGATGGTTCCGCAACACACCGGCGCAATCAGCGACTTGTGGCGGATGGCCTCGCGCGAGGCTGTGTTTGAGATATGCACCTCGATCACAGGAGTCTGTATGCCGGCTATCGCATCGGCGATGGCGAGCGATGTGTGGGTATAGGCACCGGCGTTGAGGATAACCCCGTCGGCATCGGTATTATGCAGAAAATCAATGATATCTCCCTCGTGGTTCGACTGGAGATATTCAATTTCGTCGCCGTCAAGCATCTCGCGCAGTTCCACGAGATAGGATTCGAAAGTGCGCGATCCGTAGATCTTGGGCTCGCGTGTGCCCAGGAGATTGAGATTCGGACCGTTGATGATAAGCAGTTTCATATGGTTGGGGGTATATTTTTTCAGATGGTTTTTAACTGGTGTTTTTAACAACCTCTAAATCAGACTCTTCACGCCGCCGCTAATCCCGGATTCATGACCAAAGCCCAGACGGCCGCGCTTGAAAGCGCCATGAGCAGCAGTAGAATCCAGCTCACATAAGGCCGCGTCTGATAAGCGCTCCAGGCAAGCCATGCGGAGAGAAGCATGTAGAACGGATAGATCCACACGAAAGTCTTCACCGTCTCCTCGCCTGCGGGGAGATTGGCTACGAGGACCGGAAACGAAAATGCCGGCAGCAGAAACACTATGATCAGCATCGTCATCCACAGAGGTGGTCTTTGCTTGGCAGGACTCATGGGCTAAATGATTTGGATTCTGATTTATATATAATATATGTAATAGGTATTGTCTCTGATACGGCAGTCGGCCGCCATAGGGCTTGGAGGATGTTTATCAGGCTCTTAATCCACCTTCTTCTTTCGCTGCTTCTGAGCCTCTTTTTCAGTGAGATAGGCTCTGACAGTGCGCCTGACGCCCTCTTCAAGGTCGATCTGTGGCGAGAAACCGAAATCGCGCTGCGCATCGGAGATGTCACACGCCCAGTTGCGCTGGGCCATGATGTTATACTTGTCTGAATTCAGCGTCACAGCCTGCATCTTGGCCGCACCGTATTTCTCAGACACCGCGCAGGCTATTTTCAGCGCCCACAGCGGCAGTCTGACAGGCACCACCAGGCGCCGTCCGAGCTCCCTGGCCACTATTCTGCGGAATTCCTTCTGCGAATAAGCCCGCGGCTCGGAGATGATGTATTTGCGGTGGACGGGAGCATTTTCAAGCGCATCGAAAACCGCACGCGCCAGATCCTCCACATAGATGAACGTCAGCATCTGACGGCGGAAGCCCACGCCGAAATCAAAGTGGGCGTCGATGCTCTTGATCATCATGAGATAGTCCTGCTCATGAGGACCGTAGACACCCGTAGGACGCAGTATGATCCACGGAAACTCAGCCGGGAGAGTCTGCAGCAGCGTCTCGGCCTTGATTTTCGACAGCCCGTAGCGAGTGTTGGGCTGAGGAATCATCGAGTTGGTCAGCGGACTGTAGGTCTTCTCATCGCCCGGACCGATGGCCGACAGCGATGACATGTAGAGAAACTTCGCCGGATGCTGGTTGTTATTGATCATCGCCTCGCAGAAGTTGCGCAGATACACGTAGTTGATCTGGTTGAAATCGCTGAAATTGACACACTTCGTGGCTCCGAGGTTGTAGACCACATAGTCCCACTGTCCGTCCTTGAGCTGATCGGTCAGTTTCTGCGGATCGTCATAATCCAGAGTGATGAACTTGAGTGCCGGATCGGTCAGATAGCGGCGCGAGGTGCTTTCGCGCACACCGCACCAGGTCTCATAGCCTCTCGAAAGAGCCTCGCGGGCTATGAATCCGCCGATAAAACCTCCGGCTCCGACTATCAGTACTTTCATATCTTCAGAAGGTGTGAATTAAGAGGTTGTTTTTAAACAATCTCTAAAAGCCTATTAATCAATTATTTCCGAGAAGAGATCGATATATTTGCGGGCTATCACCTGTGAGGCGAACCGCTCGCCTACCGAGTCGTGAAGCTCCTTGCGCGGAATGTCGGCTTTCAGCGCCCACATTATGCCCTGCGCCACATCCTCCACATCCTTATAGCGCGCTATGTAGCCGCTTTTAAGATGCTCCACCACATCCGTGCGGCCGTCGCCGCCAAATGTCACCGGAATCGCGCCCCCGGCCTGGCCCTCCACCAAAGTTCCGCCGAGAGTCTCGTAGAGCGAGGTGGACAGCATCACCTTGGCGCTGGCGCAGAGATAGCGTATGATCTTGAAGTCGTTGATCATTCCGAGCCACTGGTGCGAGAAGCGCAGACGGTCAAGAGCCTCTTGGTTTTTAAGCTGTCCGAAAAAGTAGACGGCCGTTGTCGAGGCAATCTCCGGATAGTTGTCGAATATATGGTTCAGAGCGTCTATCGCATAGTCGAGACCCTTGATTGGATCATCGAGACGTGCGGCTCCGAAGAGGATGATGTTCGGCTTGTCGGGTGTGAACAGTGTGTAGAGCGACCTGTCGCGTTCGTAGTAAAATTGTTCGATAGGGAAGGGGTTGTGGATAGTCCTTATGCTGTGGCTGCGGAGTAGCGACGAACTGCGCGCGCACTCCTCAAGCCAGTGGCTCACCGTCACGTAGCTTATGGGCACATCGCCCAGCAGGCGGTGTTTCTTTCCCCAGCACTTGTGCGAGAGATCGCCCGGACTGCCGCCTCCGGACAGAAACTGGCAGTCGCCACATTCCTTCCGGTAGTGGTCGCAGTCATAGGCATGATGGCAGATGCCGGTCATGGCCCACATGTCATGGAGCGTCCACACTATCTTTTTTCCGGCTTCATGCAGCTTGCGTATGCCTCTGACCCCCATAAGCCCCTGGTTTATCCAGTTGAGGCAGACAATATCGGCCTCCTTTACCCAGGGATGGTGGTGGACATTGAGGGCGAATGACCCGGTCGACACTTTGAACAGACGGCTGTAGTCGAAACCTACGGCCGGAAGAATTCTCAGCCGTTCGAGGCAGAAAGCCATTGAGCGCAGGAAGCGTGTGTATATGCAGTCCACGCTCTGTTCCTGCGAGGTCTTGGTGTAGACCACCATTCTCGCGTCCACACCCTGGTCGCGCAGGGCCTGCAGAAGTCTGAACGTGACAATCGCGGCCCCACCGAGAGTGTCGGAGTGATTCACGAGCACCACCTTCTTTCCTCTCAGGTTGTCAGGCAGTCTATATTCTGAGCCGTTGGTCTGTGTCATTTTTTCTTTGCGGTAGTTGCGTTCCCGCCGGCATCCTTGCCTGCGCGGGCAGCCTGGAAATCAATCTGGTTTCCGACATTGATCAGGGTGATGTTTTTGTCGTTCAGACGGGCCTTCAGATAGTTCTCAAACTCGCGCTGCTTGTCGGCTGACATCTGACGGCTGTATTTCACCAGAGCCATGCTCACGGTGTCGAGCTTCTCTGTCGATATGTTGCCGAACACCGCACGGCTCACAGCTATCTCCTCCACTTGCGGAAACACCACCTTGATCTCCGGAGCTATCCGCCCGGCAATCGTGTCGTTGATCCGCGCGAAGGCTATGACGCTTCTCAGTGAGTCGATGGTCTGCTGCTGCGACGTGAGCGATGTGCGGGCAAACTCATAGATGTCGCTCATGCTCGGCAGTCCGTTTTTGAGTTCCGACAGGTCGGGCGAGTCACCCTGTATGATGTTCAGGCGTGCTCCTTCCAGCCCGTAGTTCTTAAGCTGTGCTGACATGGCCAGCTGCAGCGAGTCGGCCGGAAGCACCTTGCCTATCAGTGTCACTGTGATTACCCTCTCGCCATGTTCTATGACCGCGCTTTTGCTCAGCACCTGGGTCGAGGGGAAGTTGAACTGCTGGGCTATGAAGCGGTCGGCATTGGTCGAGAATCTCGACTGGCGCAGCATGTTGTAGGTCAGATAGAGCGAAGGGAGTAGTGTGAGGATAGCCACGGTGTAGACAATCCGGCGCACCTTGCGGGAGCGTTCCGGATTTCCGGAGACCGCCGGATGGTAGTGCATCAGCTTCACGCCTATAAACGTGGCCAGGCCTATGTAAATCGAGTTGATCAGAAACAGATAGAATGCGCCGAGGAAATAGTTGAGCTGCAGGGTGGCCAGACCGTAGCCTGCGGTGCAGAGCGGTGGCATGAGGGCGGTGGCTATCGCCACGCCGGGAATCACGTTGCCCTTTGACTTCGAGCCTATGGCCACTATGCCTGCCCCGCCGCCGAAAAATCCTATCAGCACGTCATAGATCGTCGGCGACGTGCGCGCCAGCAGTTCGCTGTGGCCCTCGCTCACAGGCGAGATGATGAAATAGATTGTCGACGTCAGCACACTGAACATTGCCGCCATCACCAGATTGCGCAGCGCCCGCTTCAGCAGTTCGAAATCCTGCACTCCTACACCCAGCCCTATGCCGATGATGGGCCCCATCAGCGGCGAGATGAGCATGGCGCCGATGATCACGGCCGTCGAATTGGTGTTCAGGCCAAGCGAGGCGATGAAGATGGCGAGAATAAGGATAAGCATGTTGGTCCCCTTGAAGGAGACTCCCTCGCGGATAGCGCTTTCAGCCTCTTCCTGCGGCAGCAGATCGTCGGTGAGCGTGAAGTAGTTGACCAGATATTTCTTGAGTGACGGCATTTGGATGGCGTGTGTGTCTTGCTCAGACGGGCTTCTTGCGGAACTGGGCTCTCACTTCGTCGACCACGTTGATGATATAGTCGCCGATCTTTTCGAGCGAGCCGATGATGTCCATGTAATAGATGCCGGCCTGATATTCGTAGTGGTGGTTGTTGATATTTTCAACGTTTGCCACACGCAACTGGTTGCGCATGTTGTTGATTTCGCGCTCCTGATTGTAAGAGGTGATGATGTCGGCCTGCTCGGCGGTCTCGAAGTTGCGCAGCAGAAGCATCATGTTGGTCATGGCGGCCTCTACGGCTATGAACATCGAGTCTATGTTGCGCGAGATCTCGTCGTTGAAATTCACATGGCCCTCCTGTTTGCGTATCAGAATCCTGGCCACTCCGTAACAGCAGTCGGCTATGCTCTCTATCTCGCTGACTATGCGCAGCATGGCGGCGATGCGGTGTTTGCCCTCGTTTGAAAGCCTGCCTTCCGAACAGCGGTTCAGATAGTTGGCTATCTCGATTTCCATGCGGTCAGAGATCTCCTCATACTTCTCTATGCGGGAGAACTGCTTGGTGAACTCGTTGCCCGAATTGTTGTGGACAATGTTCTGCGCCATCCCGATCATGCGCTGTACTCTCTGGGCGTAGACCACTATCTCCTTCTCTGCCTGGGCTATGTTGAGTTCCGAGGCACTCATCAGACCTCCGGCAATAAACTTGAGCTGGAATTCCTCTTCCTCCTTGTGCTTGGCAGGCAGCAGTTTCTCCACTACTGTCACATAGAATCCTGTCAGCCAGATCATGATGGCACCGTTGATAAGATTGAACACCGTGTGGAACATCGACAACCCGAACGACACGCTGAACTGCATCTGGGCTATCTTGGCGAGCACCGGATGTCCCGCCGGCAGACTGCCGTCGAAAATGCTGTTGTAGAGTTGCGGATCCGTGGCCTCAAGATCATTCACATAGTTGAAGATGCTGTCAGGATCACCCTGGCCGAGCCACTCGGTGATGTGCACGTTGAGTCTGACGAAGGGGTAGAACACAGCAAGAGTCCACACTATGCCGAAGAGGTTGAAAAGCAGGTGGCCCATAGCCGTGCGCTTGGCTGCCACGTTGCCGCTCATCGATGCAAGCAGCGGTGTGATCGTAGTGCCTATATTGCTGCCGAGCACAACCGCACAGGCCAGATCAAAGGAGATCCACCCCTTGGTACACATGATCAGCACTATGGCAAACGTTGCCGCCGATGACTGGATAACAGCCGTGATGATCATGCCCACGAACATAAACAGAAGCACCGAGGCGAAGCCCATCGACGCATAGCGTTCGAGGAAGGCAAACATTTCTGGATTACTCTGCAGATCAGGTACATAGTCGCTGATCATATCCAGGCCCATGAACATCAGGGCGAAGCCTATAAGAAATTCGCCGATTGACTTCTTGCGGCTGGCGTTGGCGAAGAGCAACGGAACCGCGCAGGCAATCAGCGGAAGTATAAATGCGGAAGTATCTACCTTGAATCCGAACAGTGAGATGATCCAGGCCGTGAACGTGGTGCCGACATTGGCACCGAATATGACAGCCATAGACTGTCCCAGTGTCATGAGGCCGGCGTTGACGAAGCTGACCACCATCACCGTCGAGGCCGATGAGCTCTGGATAAGAGCAGTGATCACTATACCGGTAAGCATTCCGGTAAACCGGTTTCGGGTCATTGCCGAAAGTATTGTACGAAGCCGGTCACCGGCAGCCTTCTGGAGGCCTTCACTCATCACCTTCATTCCATACAGGAACATGGCGACTGATCCTAAAAGACACAGGAGGTCAAGGAAGCTGTAACTCATGTAACGGGTTATAAATGTGTGAAAAGTCGGAGAAACGGTCCTCCATTCGGACACGGCTTTCTCCGACTGCAAATTTATAAAGAAATTTTTGAATTTTTTACAGAGCTGCTTTCATTTTTGCCACCATATCGGCATATTCCTCATCGCTCAGATAAACCTCGCCGGGATTCATGCGGAAAGTGCCGCCGTAGTCAGGGCCGTCGACATACTTCGGAGCCAGATGGAAGTGCAGATGCGAGAGCTTGTCGCTGTAGGCACCGTAGTTGATCTTTTCGGGGTGAAACACCTTGTCCATCGCACGGGTCACGCGGGTTACATCCTTCATGAACGCATTGCGCTCCTCGTCGCTCAGCTCAAACAGATCGTTGACATGGTCTTTGTAGGCCACAAGACAGCGGCCGCGGTAGGTCTGCTCCTTGAACAGAAAAACTCTCGACACCTCAAGAGTGGCGATTTCGATCATCAGATTGTGAAGAGTTTCGTTATTGGTGCAATAGAGACAGTCTTTAGGATCACTTTTCATAAAGCGGATATTTTTTCAGGTTAATAGATTTCGTGGATTAGGTATTGATATCTTCGGTAAGTGACTCTGAGATTTTGAAGAGTTACCTAATCACAAAATTAGTCATAATAATCCGAACCCGCAAACCCTCCCTGACAATCCTCCCGCCTCAGTTCAGGCTCAGGTGTTCCCTGTACTGCCGCGGGCTCTCACCCGTCAGCCGCTTGAACAAGCGGGTGAAATGCTGCGGATACTGGAAGCCAAGATCATAGGCTATGACACTGATGTCCTCTGCCGATGCCGCCAGACGCTGTTTGGCCACAGCCACAATATGGCGTGAGATCATCTCCTGGGCTGTATTGCCCGTCTCCTTTTTCACCAGATCGCCGAAATAGCCAGGAGTCAGACTAACCAGATCCGCGAAATAGGCCACCGAAGGCACTGCATCGCGCCGCTCCTCGCTTTCGAAATAAGCCTTCAGTTCCCTCTCAAAGCGCTTCACTATGTCCGAATTCACCTTATGGCGCACTATGAACTGCCGGTCATAGAACCGGTGGAGATACTCAAGCAGCAGCTGTATGTTGGCCGAAAGCAGTGCCGCCGAATGATGGTCCACCGGATGCTCCAGCTCTTTCCTGATCTTATCCAGACAGTCAAGGAAAATATTGCGCTCGTCCTGCGAAAGATGCAGTGCCTCCATCTGCGAATAGTCAAAGAAACCGAATTCACCTATCTTGTCGCCCAGCGGAGTCCCGTAGATCAGATCAGGGTGAAACATCAGGCCGACCACATCCGGAGCAAGCACCTCGCGCTTCATCTCCACATCAATCACCTGACCCGGAGAGAAGCTCACCACCGTGCCCTCCTGATAGTCATAATGCTTGCGACCGTAGCGCAGCGAACACTCAACCCCGTTCTTCAGAAACAGAGCATAGACGCCATATTTGATCCTGATATTATTCACCACCTGTTTGGCCTCTTTCAGGTCAATGACAGTCACCAGCGGGTGCAGTGTGGTAAGCCCGTAAAGCTTGTTGTAGGCATCGATCGAATCCAGATTCACAATATTCTTTTCCATAAGGCAAATATAATCACAATTTCCGTCCCGTCACCCAACCGTCCGTAATATTGGTAAGTAAGTCCCCGAAAAAGGTCATCCGTCCTCTGCTCGGCAGAGATAAACTTGGTCATTTTGCAGAAACTTAATACCTTTGTCGCGGAATTTCATCATCAGAAACTCCCGCATGAAAAAGCTTCTAAGAATCTAAATTGGAATAAACAATGTCAACCTATACCGTTGAAGATCCCCGCAAGGTGACCACACGCCGCCTTATCGAAATGAAAGCAAAAGGCGAAAAAATCGCCATGCTCACATCCTATGACTACTCAATGGCCCGTCTCGTCGATGAAGCCGGAATGGACGCAATACTTATAGGCGACTCCGCAGCCAACGTAATGGCCGGCTACGGAACAACCCTCCCAATCACCCTCGACCAGATGATCTATCACGCCCAGTGCGTCACCCGCGGTGTGAAGCGCGCCCTTGTGGTCTGCGACATGCCCTTCGGCACCTACCAGGGCAATTCCACTCAGGCTCTTGCGTCTGCCATACGCATCATGAAGGAAAGCAACGCCGAAGCCGTAAAGCTTGAAGGAGGCGAAGAGATCATCGAATCCATCCGCCGCATCATCTCGGCAGGAATCCCAGTAATGGGCCACCTCGGACTCACACCCCAGAGCATCAACAAATTCGGAACCTACAACGTCCGCGCGCGCGAGGAATCCGAAGCCCGTAAACTCATGGCCGACGCCCGTCTCCTCGAAGAAGCCGGCTGCTTCGCCATCGTACTTGAAAAAATACCGGCTGCCCTCGCCACGGAAGTTTCCCGCAGCATCTCCATCCCCACCATCGGCATCGGAGCCGGCAACGGATGCGACGGCCAGGTACTCGTACTCCAGGACATGCTGGGAATCAACAAAGGCTTCACCCCCCGCTTTCTCCGCCGCTACGCCGACCTCGGCACAGTAATTGAAGACGCCATCGGCAACTACATCTCCGATGTCAAAAGCTCAGACTTCCCCAACGAGAAAGAACAATACTAAGAGGTTGTTTTTTAACAACGATCTAAGCTCCTGCCGGAATTTTATCCGGCACCGTAAATAAAAATAAAATGGAAATATGACAGACGGCATCCGATGGTTCGGATGCCGTCTGTCATATTTCCAGGGGATTATAATCCTGAATAAAAAGGATCAATTCTTGTTTGTATTGTAGAGGAGATAGCGCAGATTGGCGGTCACGTTATACTTGTCGTTGTCACCGAGATTGCATTTGAAGCGGATGGTGGCGCCGTTCTGCAGGTTGCCTACAATGGAGAGATCTGTCATCTCCAGGCCTTCGGCCGGTTCTTTATCTCCGGATGTGGCGGTGTAGACGGGGAGAGCATTGTCAGTTCCGGCCACGATGGTATAGCCGTATTCTGTGTAGGTGTAGGGGAGGTCCTTGACCATGAATACCAGCGGGGTCATGCTGTCGGAATATTTGCCGTTGTAGACCTGGAGTGTGGCGGTGCGTTTCTCCTGGTTGAGGTTGACGATGTAGTAGGTGTCTGCCTGAGCGTCAAGATTGTTGGCAGTGTTGTAGACGCTGTTGTCAGTGAGGTCAGTGGCTATCACCGGGCCGACATAGGCGTTGCGCTTGGCATAGGTGGTCACTTCGTAGCGGGGCTCGTTGTTGATGTCGAGCTGATAGCGGATATAGTAGACCGGACCGAGTTTGCGTCCGAAGTAGGCGCGGAGGTTGAAGGTGTCGAATACATAGGTGGAGTTTCCGGCGTTTTCAGGGACGATGCTGCGGCCGGTGGTCACGATGAATCCGTCAAGCTGGTCCTGAGTGTATTTCATTGCCGGGAACTTGAAGGAGAGCGGTGAGGCTGCGGGGCTGAGGATGATGTTTGAGAGGGTGATTTCCACCTGTGCTTCCGCGGGGGTGTATTTGAGGTTGTAGGAAGGTGAGCTTGCTATGAATTCGCTACCGTCCTGGAGGTCGATCACGCGGTTGAAGCAGGATTCGCTACTGCCATAGTTGTAGGTCAGTACCTGCTCGTCGCTTGTGCTTCCGAGGCAGGAGGTCAGGCTGAGAGTGGCTGCCAGCATAGCTGACGAAAGAAGATATTTCTTCATGATTGTCTGGTGTTTGTGTGCTATTGTTTGATTTCTATATTATTGATGATATAAAAGGCTGTTTTCAAACGGCCTCGAAGTCTATAGTTTAACGTGGCTCGCGGGCTCTTATTGTCGGAGAGTGTGCGGGCTTTAGTTAAAAAAGCGCAAAGAAGGGTTAAAAAAGCGCTAAGAGGTTCTGAAATAGCGTTCTGGATATCACCCTCCCATTAGAGCGAAGGGAAGTCGAGGCGGAGGGTGAGGCCTCCGCGGGCGGGGAGTCCGCGCTGGAAGAAACTGTTTGACATCGACTCGAAGCGGAAGGTATTGAAGCTGCGGTCGGTGAGATTCTTGCCCCAGAGTTCAAACGATCCTGCGGGGAATTCGAAGCGGAGGGTGGCGCCGAATTCGGTGTAGAAGGGCTGGCGCCAGAGGTTGGCTTCGTCCCAGTAGATTGATCCGGTGCCGCGCATGTCGGCTGTGAGGCTTACGGCATCGAGCCATCCGAGTGTCAGGGGCTGGCGGTAGGTGGCGGCGGTGAAGAGGGTGTTGGACGGAGCGTAGGGCACCCGTTTGCCTCTGAAGTCATTTATGCCGTCAGAGAAGCGGCGGAAGGTGGCGCGGGTGTAGCCGTAGGCGAGGTTGAAGTGCCAGCGGTCTGTGGGGCGGTAGTTGAGAGTGAATTCTCCGCCGAGGCTGCGGGTGCGGCCGGCGTTGGCCATTATGCGGCCTGTAGTGGTGCCGTCGGGGAACATGGTCAGCTGCTGGTCGCGGCATTCTATGAGGAAGAGGGCAAAGGTGGAGTAGACGCGGTTGCGGTCTACGCTGAAATGGCCTCCCAGTTCGTAGTTCCAGGAGATTTCGGGGCGGTATTTGACCATTTTATCGACGTCGTATTCAGCCGGGCGGCCCATCTCTTCCATGAGGCGCTGCTGCAGGAAGTCGGAAAACATCTGTGTGTTGAACCCTCCTGATTTATAGCCTTTTGCCACGGAGAAGAACACTGCGGAGTGGGGGAGGTTGTAGGTGATGCTGAACTTGGGAAGAAACTGAGCGAAGTGCTGTCTGAGGCGGTCGCTGTTGTCGATGTGGATCTCCTGTGTGCGCAGTGGTATCTGTCCGCGCCACATGGTGGCCGAGGCATCGGCATAGCTGTGGTAGCGCAGGGCGGTGTGCTCGTAGTCGAAGCGGAGGCCGAGTGAGAGCGAGAGGTTGTCGATGTCATAGGAGCTCTGGTGGTAGACGGCTATGCCTTTGACGGGGTTGCGGAAGTCGGAGCCGAGCAGGAGTTCGGGCTGGTCCCAGGCGAGGCGCATTCCGGCGGGGAGCTGTGAGTTGACGTTGTCGAGGATCAGGCGGTTGATTCCGTCTTCCTTGAAGGTGACGGGGGCGTTGATGTCGGCATATTTGTAGAAGCCGAAGACTCCTGCGAGCCAGCCGTAGTCACCGGCTTTTCCGCGGATGACGATGTCCTGGGTGACGTTGCGGTCGCGCTGCTTCTGGGTGAGGGTGAAGTAGATTTCGGGCAGGAAGTCCTGGTCAAGAGTCATGTTGTCTGACAGATACTGGAATCCGGTGATTGAGGCGAGGGTGAAGGCGGGGGTGGTCCAGGTGATGGTCAGACCGTCGGTGAAGGCTGTGCGTCGGTAGAAGGTCGGGTCGTTGTAGTCGATGAGTCCGCTTTCGGCCGAGGCATAGGGGTAGCCGTTCTGGTGGGCGTGGTTGTAGGAGGCCACGTTTTCGATGCTCAGGGCCGATGAGGGGCGGAATATGGTGCGCCAGCGCAGCGATTCGTTGTGTTCGCGGTCGGCGCGGGCACCGTTGTGGCTGTTGCGGAAGTAGCCTTCGCGGCGGGAGCCGGAGGCGCTGAGCGATGAGGCCCATGATGAGGAGAAGCGGCGGTAATATGAAAGGCCGAGGCGGTAGTTGCCGTGAGTGGCGGCTCCGGCAAGCACGCGGAGTCCCTGGTAGTACATGGGCGAGAGGGTATAGACGTTGATGAGTCCGGCTATGGTGTTGCGACCGAAGAGCGTTGACTGTGGCCCGCGGAGCACTTCGATGCGCTCTATGTCAGGCGAGTCGAAGTCATAGGCGTTTTTGTTGAGATAGGGGACGTTGTCGACGTTGAGGCCCACGGCGGGCTGGTCGATGCGGGCGCCGATGCCGCGGACGTAGATTGACGATGTCATCCGCGATCCGTAGTCGGGCATAAAGAAGTTTGGGGCGATTTCCGAGACGCCTTTCATGCCGGCTACGTCGAAGCGTTCGAGCTCGCTCTGGCGGATGGTGGTTACTGTGACAGGCTGGCGTAGCAGCGAACGGCCCTGCTTGACGGAGGTGATGTTGACTTCGCCTATCTGCAGTGTGTCAGGGCCTTCCATGAGCCTGTCGGGGGTGATTCCGTCAGGGGCTGTGGAGGCGATGGCCGGTCCGGATACGCAGAGCAGTGTTAAGAGCGCGGGCAGACGTAGAGACATTATCAGTGGGGTTTTACCTTAGAAATTTTGAGTGCTTTCAAGGAAAGAGAATGCAAAGGTAGCAATTAATGGTCAAACCGATTTAATAGATTATATTAAATAATTATTAAATTTCCGGAAGGGCCGGGGGCAGTAGGCGAATCAGGAGTGGGGGTTTATCGGAGGAGGGAGTTAAGGTAGATTTCGATGTTTGTGTAGCCTCCGGGGTCGAGGGTGCGGGATGTGGCGTCGGTGGGGTCACGGGGGTCGAGGCCGTGAGCCGTCTCCCAGGCATCGGGCATTCCGTCACCGTCGGTGTCAGTGGGGGGGGAGGCGCTGCGGAGCAGGGGCCAGCCTCCTACCTGCGAGGGGGTGTCGATGATGCCGTTGCTGCCGTTTTCGCCGAGGCCGAGTCTGACCTGGCGTATGACGTCACTATCGTAGCTGTCGCGCGCGAAGCTGCAGCCGGCCTGGTCGAGCACTCTGAGGTAGGCTTCGGCGGGGCTGTCTTCGCTGATCATCACGTAGGGGAAGGGTGAGCTGACCAGGCATGTGGGGGCTGCGGAGCCGGGCTGGGGGATGGCTGCGGGGCAGATGCCTGCTTCGGGGGGTGTGCTGCGGCGGTGGCGCATGTAGGGTTTGCCGGGGCGGTCGGTTACGGCCAGACGGTTGTCGGCGGTGGCTTCGGGGGAGCCTTCGATGTGGTTTGCGGCTACGTGGTAGCGGCCGGTGGCGTCATCGGCTACGTCGAGCAGGCGGCTGTGTTGCGAGGCGGGGCCGGGTTTGTAGTAGTTGGCGACCATGTTGATTTCGGCGTGGTGGCCTCCGCCGTAGGCTGTCTTGAATCCCCAGTTGTAGACCACGTTGTTGCGGAAGTCGACCCATTTTGTGCCGTCGACCGATGAGAAGCGGGGGTTGCGGCTTGCGTGGTTGGCGAGCAGGTTGTGGTGGAATGTGGCTTTGTAGCCTCCCCAGATGCCTCCGAATCCGTGGCTTCCTTTGGTGTGGACGGAGCTGTTGAGGCTGTGGCTTACGAGGCACCATTGCACGGTGAGGTTTTCGGTTTTATAGATGGAGAGGCATTCGTCGATGCTCCAGCTGACGGAGCAGTGGTCGAGGATTACGTTTCGCTGGCCGTAGCGTCCGCCGCCTATGCCGTCGCTGTCGAGGTTGTGGCGGTCGCCGGGGCGCACACGGATGTGGCGGACTATTACTTCGGAGGCGTTGATGACGAGGGGGTAGTCTTTGAGGCAGATGCCGTCGGCTGGGGCCGACTGTCCGGCTATTGTGATGCTGTCGTTGTTGATGCGCAGGGGCGAGAGGAGTTCGATGGTGCCGTCGATGTCGAAGACTACGGTGCGGGGGCCTGTGGCTTCTACTGCGTCGCGGAGGCTTCCGGGGCCGCTGTCGTTGAGGTTGGTCACTTTTATGATGCGTCCGCCGCGGCCTCCGGCGGTGTGGCGTCCGTAGCCTTCGGCTCCGGGAAATGCGAGAGGGGCTGTTGCGGCGGCGGGGAGGGCTGCCGCGGCTGTCAGGAGCATGGGGAGGAGGAGGGTGCGGGATGTCTGTTTCATGGTGCAGTGGTGGTGGAGGGGTTGTTGGGGCGGTTGTGGCTGTCAGGAGAGTGATGAAAAACGGACGGCGGTTACGGGCGGATGCTGCCGCCTGTTTCCGCCGTCCGGATCAAGTGGATTATTATTATTTAACGGTTCCGGTAAGGTTCATTCCGATGATCAGTAGCCGGGGTGCTGCTGTCCGGCCAGGCCGGGGTTGACATCCATGATGGCGGTCTGGTGGAAGGGCATCAGCTCGGTCTTGTTTTTGGTGAGACCGTAGAAGATGCCGGTGCCGGTTGAGTTGGTGATCCAGGTGTTTTCGTCAGATACGCCGGTGACTTTTGTCACAGAGAGGTTGCCTTTCTGGGTGGCGGTGTTGATGCTGAACATGTTGAGCACGGTGTATTCCACTTCTTCGGCGTCGACTCCGGCAGGCACGAGGCTGCTGTTGAAGTAGACGTTGCCGCCGGCTTCATAGAATTTGCATTTTGCAGATCCTTTGGAGGCTGAGTTGAGGATGTGGAGGTCTGAGATCTGGTCAGCGGTGAGGTCCATCTGCGAAAGGTCTGACTCCTTGACATCGATGTAGGGGAGTGCGATGTTGGGGTCCTGGAGCTTGGGAGTGGAGGTGATGCGGAAGGCGCGGTAGGGGGCTACGTCGGCGTAGCGGCCTTCGCGCTTGCAGAGCTGCACGAGTTTGGCTTTTTCGGCCATGAGATGTTCATACTGTATGCCCCAGCGGGTGAGGTCGGTGCGGCGCAGGCCTTCGTTGCTGAGTTCGAGCTTGCGTTCCTGGATGATGAAGTCGAGGAATTCGTCGTGGCCGGTGGGGATGGCGCCTGCTTTGGCTTCATCGTTGCGGAAGGCGCGCATACGCACTTTCTTGACGGCTTTGACGGCTTCGTCGGTGGCTCCGTTGTTGAGCTCGTTGAGGGCTTCGGCATACATCAGGAGCACGTCGGAGTAGCGGAGTATGGGCCAGTTGATGTCGCGGCGCGAGTTGCTGGCGCCGATTTCGCTTTTCCAGTTGATGCGGTATTTGCCTACTCCCATTCCGGCGTAGGTGTTCATTCGGTATGTGTCACCGGCCTTGTTGAGGATGAGGGCGTAGTTGCAGACCGACACGTCGCGGCGCTGGTCACCGTCTTCGAATTCGAAGTAGAATGTCGGGATGGCCATCATCTGTGAGCCCGGTTTGCCGAGGGTGAGGCTTTCGCCTGATCCGGGGAGGCCGTTGACGTAGCCTGTGCGGCAGTCAATGGAGTTGGCTCCATACCAGCCGTATTCAAACATGGTCTCGCTGTTGTACTGTTTGAGCGCAAGGTCGCGGAAGAGCTGGTCGTAGTTGCTGACGAGGTCGTTTTCGCCTTTCTGGATCACTGCTAAGCAGGCGTCGGCTGCGATCTGGTAGAGCTCGCGGACGCGTTTCTGGTCATCGCGGCGGTCTATGCGCACGGTGGAGTTGTCATAGGGCACCTGGTCGAGGTTCCAGCGCAGAGACTGTCCGGCGGCGTAGAGGGCCACGCGGGCGAGGATACCGTAGGCTGCGTTTTTGGTGAAGCGTTCGGGGGTGGAGAGGTAGCTTTCGCTGCGCCAGGGCAGGAGTTCGACGGCTTTCTGGAGGTCGCGTACGCAGTGGTCATAGATGGTGTCGCGGCTCACGCGTGATGATTCGAAGGTGTTGAGCTCCGAGGTGGGGCGTTCGTTGAAGGGTACATCACCGTAGAAGCGCACCAGGTTCCAGTAGGCGTAGGCTCTTACGGCGAGGGCTTCGCCCATGAGTCCGTTGACGTGGATGCGGTCAGCTTCTGACGATACGGGCACTTTGCCGAGTTTGCTGATGCAGACGTTGGCGTATTCGATGGATTTGTACATCGAAGTGTAAACGTTGCTGAGCATACCGGTGAGGTTGGTATAGTCGTAGTTGCTGACGTTGTATTTCGAGTTGCTTTCCTTCGATGCGCTTTCGTCGGTGCCTTCGAGGAGCTGGTAGCCGAGTTCCTGGTGGTGGAGTGAGGTGTAGCATCCGGCCACGGTCATGTCGGCGCGGCTTACGGTGGCGAACACCGATTCGCTGTCGGCCTTTGATTCCGAAGGCATTTCGAGCCAGTCCTCGCATGAGGTGGTCAGAGTGCCCAGCAGCAGTGCGGCACCCATTATGTTGAATATCTTTTTCATGATAGAGTTCTGATTTGGATTAGAATGAGAGGTTTACTCCGATTACCCAGCTCTTGGCACGGGGATATGAAGAGTTGTCAATGCCTGGAGTGAGAGCGCTTGCCGACACGGCTACTTCGGGGTCATAGCCGGTGTAGTCAGTGAAGGTGTGGATGTTGTTGGCAGTGGCGTAGAAGCGGAGATTGTTCAGGCGTATCTTCTGTATGGCTTTCTTGGGGAGTGTGTAGCCGAGAGTGATGGTGTTGATACGCAGGAAGGAGCCGTCTTCGATGTAGTAGCTGCTGTGGTCCGAGATGGCGGTCTTGTTGTTTTCGGAAATGTTCCACATGAGTTTGCCGCTGTGCTGTCCGGGGTTGAGTTCGGCCAGGCGGGCGAGGTTTGTGGTGGCTTCACCTGTGGCGGGGTCGATGAGGGTGAAGCGGTTGGCCATCTTGGAGAGGGTGTTCTGGTTGGGGAGGTAGGGGCCGATGAAGCGCTGGGTGCTCATGTTGAAGACTTTGTTGCCGTAGCTGAAGTTCATGAACACCGAGAGGTCGAAGCCTTTATACATAAAGGTGTTGGTCCAGCCGCCGATGAATTTCGGGGAGGCGTTGCCGATGACGGTGCGGTCGTTGACGCTCCAGACGGGGTTGCCGTTGGCATCGGTCTCGCCTGAGATGGCTTTGTATTTGGCATCGCCGGGACGTACTAATCCGTTGAAGCCTTTGAGGCGTGCCACTCCGTCTTTGAGCTTGTAGGTGCCGTCAGAGAGCTGGTTAAAGTCGTCGGTGGTGTAGATGCCGTCATAGACAAGTCCGTAGAACTGTCCGAGGGGTTTGCCTTTTTCGATCTTGAAGCCCATGCGCGATTCGTAGTCCTGGATGAAGAAGTCATTTTCGGCATTGCCGTAGATGGAGAGGACTTTCGAGCGGTTGAAGGCTATGTTGAAGTCCATTGTCCATGAGAAGTCACGGGTGGCGATGTTGACTGTGTTGAGCACAACTTCGATACCGCGGTTGCGGATCGAGCCGATGTTCTGGAACTGGTGGGTGTAGCCTGTCGAGCTGGGGATCTTGTTTTTGATGAGCAGGTTGTCAGACTGGTTGTTGTACCAGTCGAGCTGGAGGTTTACGCGGCTGTTGAAGGCTGAGAGGTCGAGACCGACGTTGAAAGTCTTGGTCTTTTCCCATACGAGTTCGGGGTTGCCGAGGGTGGTTCCGGGGACGAAGGTCGGGAAGTCGGAAGATCCGTTGCCGTAGTGGCCTGAGCCGTATTCGGTGGCATACATGTTGTTGTCGATCTTGTTGTTGCCTGCCACACCGTAGCCTGCGCGGAGCTTGAGGTTCTGGATGTAGTTGCGGGTTGCTTCCATGAATTTCTCTTCAGAGATACGCCAAGCGGCTGATACCGAGGGGAAGCTGTCCCATTTGTGGCCTCTGGCAAATTTCGAGGAGCCGTCGCCGCGGACTGTGGCGTTCAGAAGGTATTTTCCTTCGAAGCTGTAGGAGAGACGGCCGAATACAGACACGAGGCCGATCTGAGATTTGGATGATTTCCACTGGTAGGGGGTGGCGATGCTGACATCGTTGAGACCGAAGTTGCCGTCAGGGAATGAGCGGTATTCGTTTTCAAGTTTCATCGACTCCCAGTGAGAGGTCTCCTGGCCGACGAGCACTGTGAAGTTGTGCTTCTTGTTGAGGTCGAAGGAGTAGTTGAGTGTGTTGGTGATCTGCCAGTTGGAGTCTTCGAAGTTGTCGCGCGAGCCGTAGCCGTAGGGGCTCTTGTTGGAAGCGGCGGTCTTTGTGTTGCCGTTGTCCCAGTAGTCTTTGCGGGTCTGGGTCCACATGTAGCTGCCGGCTGTGCGGAATGTCAGTCCTTTGATGATGTCGATTTCGAGTCCGGCGTTGACGGTGGCCATGCGCTTGAACTTTTTGTTGTCGATCGAGCGGTTGTTGATGATGGGGTTGTTTGCATCATAGTTTGTTCCGCCGGGCATTGCGAGGAATTCGTCGGCGAGGTCCTGGTTGAGCATCTGGTCGTTGGTCCAGAGCACACCGCCTGTGACGGGCTGGAGGATTGTCTGCTTGAGTGTGCCTCCGAGCGATCCGCCGCCTTCGGTTGTGGTTGACTGGAGCGAGGTGGCGAAGTTGAAGCGTACGTTGTCGAAGATCTTGTGGTTGAGTTTGGCGCGGACGCTGTTTTTGCTGTAGTTGTGGCGGTCCATGATGCCGTCTTCACCGGTGTAGTTGTAGCTGACCATGAAGTTGGTGCGCTCGTTGCCTCCGGTGATGCTTACGTTGTGGTTCTGGGTGATACCGGTTTTGCCGAATACTTCGTCCTGCCAATCGATGCCTTGGCGTGTGCGGTACATTTCTGCTATGCGGCTGTCAGCTCCGGTGTAGAAATCGGGGTCGCTGACGCTTCCGCCGAATATGTTGGCGAAGTTGTCGAGGTTGCCGCGGAGTGCCTGGAATTCATACTGGTAGCGTACGTAGTCTTCCACTCCGAGGAGGTCGAGCTTCTTGCCGAGACGGCTGAAGCTGACGTAGCCGTTGTAGCTGACTTCGCTTTTGCCTGATTTTCCGGATTTGGTTGTGATGAGGATCACACCGTTGGCACCTGCAGAACCGTAGATGGCTGTGGCCGAAGCGTCTTTCATCACGTCGATTGTCTCGATGTCATTGATGTCGACGTTCTGGAGGCCTGATTCCATCTGGAAGCCGTCAACGATATAGAGGGGTTCTGAGCCCTGGGTGATTGATGTTCCGCCGCGGACGGTGATGTTGATGTCGGCACCGGGCGCGCCGCTCTGGGTGATTACGTTGACACCTGCGGCTTTGCCGGTGAGGGCCTGTGCGGCTGTTGTCACGGGCATTTTGGCGAGTTCGGCGCCTCCTACCGATGAGGTGGCGGCGGTGAGGTCTTTGCGGCGCACTGTGGCGTAGCCGATGGCCACTACTTCGTCGAGCATGGCTGCTTCGGGCTGGAGGGTCACGTCAATGACGCTACGGCCTTTGACCGCTACTTCCTGGGTCTGGTAGCCGATGTAGCTGAAGCGGAGTGTGGCGTCTGCGGGGACGTTTTTGAGTGAATACTTGCCGTCAACGTCGGTGGCCACGCCTGTGGTGGTTCCCTTGATTATTACGTTGGCTCCGATCATCGGTTCGCCTTCGGTGTCGATCACCGTTCCGCTTACCGAAAGAGTCTGGGCGTTGACAGTGATGCCTGTCATGGTCAGAAGCATAAAGATGTACAACCGCCGGATCAGTGTGGAGCAGACGGCTGAAACAAAACATTGCTTGTCTCTCATAATGGTATTGGTTAAAAACAATTAGAATGTAGCACCTTCTTGTGCTGTTATTAAGGTGAAAAATGGTATTAGAAATCTTAAAAACGGTTCCGAGACGCACAAATTTTGCGCAAAATTAGATAAAATTAGGCAAATTACCCCCCCCGAATAGTTAAAATAAGTTAATCAGAGATTTTGGCGCATTGTGCCCTTATTGTATTTATGACATAGAGAGCGGCCGGAAGGGCAGAGTAAGAAAAGGGGGGCGCCGGGGATTTTGCGAGGGTCGATGGTAAGGTGGGACCCGCTGTGGGTGCCGATGTAGAGGAGGCTGCCGTCGGCAAAGTAGGCACCGTTGACTCCGGGGCGGACGAACTGCATGATGGCATTGTGGCCGTAGGTATGTCCGCATTATCCGGCGAAGACTGACCAGTAGGCGTAGCGGCGGATGTCGAGGTCGTTCCAGCGCGGTTCGAGATCGGAGTGGAGTCCCTGGGGGATGTCTTCGTAGCTTGGCTCGCCGTCGAGGACGGGGCGCAGGGGCTGGCGGACGGTGGCAGAGTCGACGTACATCAAGACATCTTCTTCAGTGCCGTCGGGGATGGGAAGGGGCACCGTATGTATTGAATGAGGGCACACCGTTGATGACCTGGATCTGGACAACATTGTAGCCGTCGGCAGCGGATCGGCGCAGGTAGTGGGCGGCTTCATCGCGGTCGAGCCTCTGAGGGAGAAGCCAGCCGGTGTCTCCGAGCCAGAAGAATGGGGTGCCGTCGGAGTGGCAGAGGAAGCGGTTGTTGGCAGAGACTTTCAGCGGTCCGTGAGTCCAGGGGCGTTCGGCGGCAGAGGCCGTGAGGATAGTGAGTGTCAGACAGATGGCAGCAAACAGACGGGAGAGCCGCGAGGTAGGAAATGTGATCATGGCATTGGGCTGATTATACGGTTGCTATGGCGTAAAACACCGGGACCATCAGGACGGTCCGGATGCAAAATTAGAGAATAATTTGCGGTTTAACGCCGGGTGATGATGGAGTTTAGAAGATTTAACAAATCAAGAAGCGAATTCGATTGTATATATAGATAAAATTCTTACCTTTGCGCCCACAAAAAACGAACATACACATAAACACTTCACAACCATGTACTGGACACTCGAATTAGCATCAAAACTTGAAGACGCACCCTGGCCCGCAACCAAAGAGGAGCTGATAGACTACGCCATGCGTTCCGGCGCTCCGCTGGAGGTAATAGAAAACCTTCAGGAGATGGAGGACGAAGGCGACACATATGAATGTATCGAAGACATCTGGCCCGACTACCCCCAGAAAGAAGACTTCTTCTTCAACGAGGAGGAGTACTAAGCCTACGAAAAAGGATTAACCCAAAGGATACCAGAGAGTTGAGCTTCGCGCTACGCGACAGCCCAACTCTTTTTTCTTGCATTTTACCCCCTTTTACAGCATAATAAACCGGCGTAAAATTATCGCACCGATAAAAAAGGAATATAAACAATCGGGATAAACTGTCGTATAACTCCTGACTTCGTCAACGCGTACCCCAAAAATCATCCGAGAAGAGAGGTGCGATGCGTTGATGCGTTCGGGATATCGCCTGCTTGCTCTGTGGTAAAGTCATCTTAGTGAGTGTGCCTCTGCGGTATGCCTTTTCAAGCCTGCGGAGTCCTTTCTCGCGGTTATACGCATCCTTGCGGGCGCGGTCGGCGTTATATCCCACCAGCAGACGTTTGCCGTATCCCTTGTCGTATTCCACCATCTGACAGTCGTTTTTCGGCTGACTCAGTATCCATTCCTGACTTCATCACTCAATTTTTTGAGTAATGAAGTCAGGAAAAAGAGCATGCAGAAGTTGCCGCTCCGTATGCAGGCGACCGAGAAGTTCCGGTATATTGGAAAATATTACTGTCCGCTAAACCATAAAAAGGCGAGTCCAACTTCCTGAACGGCAGAAGTTGGGCTTACTTTTTGTATTTGACAAGCCCCCTCAGCAGTTTTCAGGAACTTCTGGAGGCGATTCCGATGCT
>NZ_PUEC01000034.1 GCF_003024805.1 Duncaniella muris | reverse complement strand
GCGCACACCTTACGGAAATCATCGAAGACCGCCATGGTCGCAAATCAATCATCGTGACATCACAGCTCCCCGAACTGGACTGGTACGAAGCTATCGGTGACTCCACAGTGGCAGATGCAATACTCGATCGCATTGTCCACACTGCTCATCGAATCACGCTTACCGGCGAAAGCGTCCGTAAGCTCAAAGCTATAAAAAGCAGATAAGACAAAATAAAATTGACCCCGTCGGCCAGAACGTTTTCAGGGGTCAATTCAAAATATTTTCAGGGGTCAATTCAACCTTGGTCTAAGGGGTCATCCGAGCCTGGGTTTTCCATGTATCCTCAACCCTGCAAAGGAACTGACGGATGCCGTCCGGTGGGCGAAATCCGACCTCGAACTGTTCGCCCCGACGGTGGAGCTGCACAGGCTTATCCGTGAGAACAGCAAGGACGAAACAGAGTACAAGCGGTTTGTGGATTCGCTGAAAGCGTCCGTGCTGACCGCTTTCTACACCCCCAAAGAGATAACCGACACCATCGCGGACGTGCTGGCAGATTACAGCGTCCGCCCCGCCCGTATGCTCGAACCGTCGGCAGGTGTCGGCGTGTTCGTGGATTCCATGCTGCGGCACAGCCCCAATGCGGATGTGATGGCTTTCGAGAAGGATCTGCTCACGGGTACAATCTTGAGGCATCTCTATCCCGACCAGAAAATGCGCACCTGCGGTTTTGAGAAAATCGAAAGACCGTTCAACAATTATTTCGACTTGGCGGTGTCCAACATTCCGTTCGGTGACATTGCCGTGTTCGACGCGGAGTTTCAGCGGAGCGACTCTTTCGGCAGACGCTCCGCCCAGAAAACCATCCACAACTATTTCTTTCTCAAAGGACTGGATGCCGTGCGTGACGGCGGTATCGTGGCGTTCATCACCTCGCAAGGGGTATTGAATAGCACCAAGACCTCCGTGCGTAACGAGCTGTTCAGTCAGGCCAATCTGGTATCCGCGATACGCCTGCCCAACAACCTGTTCACGGACAACGCGGGCACGGAGGTGGGCAGTGACCTGATTGTCCTGCAAAAGAACCTCAGCAAGAAGGAAATGTCGCAGGACGAGCGGCTGATGACCGTGATACAGACGGACACGAAAACCGCCCTGACCGACAACGCCTATTTCATCCACCACCCGGAACGCATCGTGCATACGATGGCGAAACTTGACACAGACCCCTACGGGAAGCCCGCTATGGTTTATCTGCACGAGGGCAAGGCAGCAGGCATCGCCGGGGATTTGCGCCGTATGCTCGACGAGGATTTCCATTACAGGCTTGCCATGCGCTTGTATTCGGGTTCAATCCGGCAGGCAGGAACGGAAGAAAAAGTTGCCGTTCAAAATAAAGTAGAGCGTCCTGCCATAAAATTGGAAACAGTATCCTCGGCGCAGACGGTGGAAACTCCGACAGAAAAGCCGCAACCCGCAGATGAAAAGCCGGAGATAGAACCGCGCCCGCAATATTCCGCAGGCGTGCAGCTCACCCTGCTTGACCTCTGGGGGATGACGGAAGAGGTCAGCCAACCGAAAACCTCCAAAAAGAAAAAGACGGTGAAAAAGGCAGTTACGGCAAAGTCCACTCCGCCCAAACCGAAAGTCACGGTTACACCGACAGCTCCAACTGCAAAACCCGCAATGGAGAATAAGGAGGTGAAAGCGGAGAACACCGCCAAGCCTGCCGACCCGGACGACATCTATGCCACACTGGACTGGGATACCAATCCTCCCATCAACGGTTTCTATGAAATGATGATGGGTTTGACGCCGGAGCGTAGGAAAGAACTTCGGGAACTGGCAAGGCAGCATAACGAGAAACAAGTGGCGGAAAAGACGGAAGTGAAAGCCGTGCCGGAAACTTCCCGTGAGCAGCCACGACAGGAGGAAACACAGCCGGAGGCAGTCGCCGCACCTGCCGTTACAGATACCCCATCGGAAGCGGTGGGGACTTTCCTTTTCCCCGACATCGAAGCGGAAAAGCCGAAGGAGGAAGTCGTGGACCTTTCTCCGCGTGCCTACCACCGCACGCCGGAGATGCACCTGCGCGAAGGGTCGCTGGTGGCTGACCGGGGGCGTCATAACATCGGCTACCTGAAAGACATCACGCCATACGGGGCGACATTCCAGCCGCTCGACCTGAAAGGATACCAGAAGGAAAAGGCGTTGTTGTATGTGTCGCTGCGTGACGCCTACGAGCGTCTGTACCGTTATGAATCGCTCCGGCGCGAGGCAAATGTTCCGTGGCGAGAGCATCTGAATACCTGTTACGATGAGTTTGTCATGCGCTACGGCAACCTCAACGCCAAGCAGAACGTGAAGTTAGTGATGATGGATGCGGGCGGGCGCGACATCCTTTCGCTGGAACGGATGGAAAACGGAAAGTTCGTCAAGGCGGACATCTTCGAGCATCCTGTTTCCTTCGCGGTGGAGAGCCATGCCAACGTAGGCTCTCCCGAAGAAGCCCTGTCTGCGTCGCTCAACAAATATGGTACGGTCAATCTCGACTATATGCGGGAGATAACCGACAGCACGGCGGAGGATTTGCTCACTGCCCTGCAAGGGCGCATCTACTACAATCCGCTCGTGACCGGTTACGAAATCAAAGACCGTTTCATCGCCGGAAATGTCATAGAGAAAGCGGAACGCATAGAGGCATGGATGGGTGACAATCCCGAAAATGAGCGTATGCCGGAGGTGAAGCAGGCGTTGGAGGCTCTGAAAGATGCCGAGCCGCAGCGCATCGCCTTCGAGGATCTGGACTTCAATTTCGGGGAACGCTGGATTCCGACGGGTGTCTATGCCGCCTACATGAGCCGGCTGTTCGACACGGAGGTGAAAATCGCCTATTCCGCAAGCATGGACGAGTTTTCGGTGGTGTGCGGCTACCGCACCATGAAAATCACGGACGAGTTTCTGGTGAAGGGGTATTACCGGAACTATGACGGTATGCACCTCCTAAAACACGCCCTGCACAACACCTGCCCTGACATGATGAAGTCCATCGGCAAGGACGAGCATGGCAACGACATCAAGATGCGCGACAGCGAGGGAATACAACTCGCCAACGCCAAGATTGACGAGATACGAAACGGCTTCTCCGAATGGCTCGAAGAGCAGTCGCCGCAGTTCAAGGAGCGGCTTGTGACGATGTATAACCGCAAGTTCAACTGTTTCGTGCGCCCGCGCTACGACGGCTCCCATCAGACCTTTCCCGACCTCAACCTGAAAGGGCTGGCAAGCCGGGGTATCAAGAGCGTCTATCCCTCACAGATGGATTGCGTCTGGATGTTGAAACAGAACGGCGGCGGAATTTGCGACCACGAGGTGGGAACCGGTAAGACGCTGATAATGTGCATCGCCGCGCATGAGATGAAGCGTCTGAATTTGGCACACAAGCCGATGATTATCGGGCTGAAAGCCAACGTTGCGGAGATTGCAGCCACCTATCAGGCGGCATATCCCAACGCACGTATTCTGTACGCTTCGGAGAAGGACTTTTCGACCGCCAACCGTGTGCGCTTCTTCAATAATATAAAGAACAACGACTACGATTGCGTCATCATGTCGCACGACCAGTTCGGCAAGATACCGCAGTCGCCGGAATTGCAGCAGCGCATCCTGCAAGCAGAGCTTGACACGGTGGAGGAAAACCTCGAAGTGCTACGGCAGCAGGGAAAGAACGTGTCGCGGGCGATGCTGAAAGGATTGGAGAAGCGCAAGCACAACCTTGAAGCGAAGCTGGAGAAGGTGGAACACGCCATAAAGTCACGCACGGACGACGTGGTGGATTTCAAGCAGATGGGCATCGACCACATCTTCATAGATGAGAGCCACCAGTTCAAGAATCTGACTTTCAACACGCGCCACGACCGTGTGGCGGGATTGGGAAACAGCGAGGGAAGCCAGAAGGCACTTAACATGCTCTTTGCCATACGCACCATACAGGAGCGCACAGGAAAAGACTTGGGTGCGACCTTCCTCTCCGGCACGACTATCAGCAACTCACTGACTGAATTGTACCTGCTGTTCAAGTACCTGCGCCCGAAGGAGCTGGAACGGCAGGACATAAGGTGTTTTGATGTGAGATATTTATAATGCTGATTACCAGCAATAAATCACAATTTAAGTGTACTAAAAATGTACTTATTGCGATAATTAGAGTAAATGGAATAAAGGAATTTATGGATTTTTAAGGGGAGTTAGTTATTTTTAATTCGATTCTTTTTCGCTCTTTTGCTGATAATTCGAGAGGATATATAGCCTTACATTGAGAAAAAATCACTATCTTTGTAATTGGATTGACAGCGGTCAGTCCGCTACATTCTGGAAAAATAAGAAGCGTTATGCTCAATCTTGTAACTTGAAAACGTAGGACACTTTCTGTAGAGCAAGGATTAGCATAGTGGTTCTCACGCATATGCGTGGGTCACTATCGTTACATCTGCTCTCATGGTTTCCTACGACCTTCAAGTTAAGACGTGGCATAGTTGGCTCACGTTTTTTGTTTAATATACGGGAAAGGGCCATTCTCGACTTAATCATTTGTTATGCCATATTTTATAAAAAACGGCGATTTAAATTACTCCGAATTTGTGGAGGCAATAAAGAAAATAAATTCTGCGACAAGTATCACAGGAATAGACTACACTGATATCCAAGTAGTAGGCGATAAAGTTGTTGGCACTAGAGCGTCCACTAATAATCATTTTAGTATTTCTCTAAAAAGACTTTACGAAGCTTACTGCAACATACTTGTTTTTACAACAGCAGACCTTAAACCTTATGTGAATAGAGTTCAATCACCATCTCTTGCTATTCTTAGGGCTATTAATGCAATAAAGGAAGGAGATGATGTGCAGCCGGATTTGATGACAAACCCTAATTGTGATGTCGTAATATCTAAAGAAAGCTTTGGAGAAAGTTATCCTTGGCTTAAAAAGTTTCTGATTACATTTTTCATCGCAGGATTAATAATGCTTCTCAGTCAACTATTCCCTGAAAGCAAAGTTGAAAATGGAAGATTAACTGATGCTGCCCATACAGAAGCTGTAATGGCTATTAAATCTCAAATAAATAATCCATCAAGTTATGAAGGTGGAAGTTGGAATGACGCAGTATGGGATTCAAATTCTCAGACAAAACGCTATGTGTTAAAACACAATTTTACGTGTAAAAACAGTTTTGGTGAGCGTGTGCGTCACATGGCTTTTATATATTTCGATGTAAAAGGAAAGCCTACTGACATTGAAATCTTGGAATATTGAAAGAAAAAATATATCATCTGTTAAATTCAATTTATTAGGTTGGTATGAGAGTGGCATTATCTATCAGCATTTTGGCATTCATCATGAATATTGTATTTCCATCCTGTCAAAATAATACACAAGATGTGCCTATATTTAAAACCCAAAAAGAGCTTACTGAGTGGATTAAATCGATAGTGATTAAAAACATCAAAGATTCGGTGTCGGCAAAATCCGTTGACATTATTGAATGGACTTATATCGCAACAGCCAACGTAGACAGCATTAAGGATATCTATCTCCAAAAAGGATTATTAGACAATAATGATAGCGACAAATACTCCGAATTTATAATCAATGTCGATGAACACGAACAATGGGCATATAAGGTATTGGGTGACGCTTACCTATTGGGCGGCTTTTTTCATGAGCCTTGTGCAGTCTCAGTATTAAAAGATATTCACATGGGAGGAGATAATGAGAAACATCCGATTTGTATACGCATAAACGAAATCTATATGGATAGTGTATTTATCAAGGAGCCTTATGCAAATTATTGGCAGTTAAATAACGATTGTCCCGTTTCATTTCGGACTTATTTTGGTTTATGGCGTTCATTTGTCGGTTGGCTACCTCAAGGAAACTCTTATATTGCAGCCTGCAAATTCAAATGTAACGGTAGTCTCAAGATTGATGGCGGGTGGTCTATTTTTTTCATAAATGGGAATGGGGTGGTTGTCTACATGATTCCAATGCTTGATTTTGCTCAAATAATGCGCATTATCAATAAGGATTATTGGTGGGAGATAATAGAATCTTTCACTCCTGAATATAGTAAAAAATATATGGATTCACTTTTGCCGATACATGGAGGCTTTGTAGACAAATTTGGCACAGAATATAATAGAAATGGTAAAGAAATTAGATATGGCAAGGAATTTGGCGAGTGGTCTATTTCACATTAAGAAGACATTTAAACTGAATAAAACAGATTATCTTCAAAAAAATTAAGTTCCTGAAATTCAATACATCCAGGAACTTAATTTGCAATCAGATTTTATGCTTGCGTAATTGTCTTGGCTCTTTTGGCCTGAGGCCGAGCTTTTCAAAGAGTTTGCGAGCCATATCACGGAACCACTGAAAGACGCTTACGCCGTCGATATTCAACATGAAACGGTGTGTATTCTCCGGATCTCTTTCCAATTTGGCAACTGACCCCTCTGTGCGGAAGGTCTGATTGTGTTCCGACGAGAAAAGGGCTCCGGCAAATCCTACCTTTTCTTGGGCAAGTATGCGCTGCGTGAAGCGGTCGGGAAATCCGATGTGGGTACAGTATCGTCCCCAATTCAGCAAATCTTCAAGGTCAGGGAAATACCGGGCAATGTCAGCCTTGTATTTCTGGAAATCTCCGTTTGCCTCGTTGGAGAGTTTCTGCATTTGGAGCCGGGCAACATCATCGGAGAGTTTTGATGATGTCGCCATGAGCGATTTGTTTTCGGCGGCGAGAGAAGAATTAGCCTCGGTCAACCGGGTGTTTTCGGAATAGAGTTCATTGTTCTGCTGCCGTATCTCCTCGTTTACCTGCGTGAGCATGTTCTTCCGGGTGTCGAGGGCGGTAGTCCGGCACTCAAGGTTCTCCACCTTGCTCTCCAAAGATTTTTTCTCTTTGTCGAGCTTTCTTTTCTCAATGGAGAGATTGCCGATGTCTTCTTCAAGACCTTTCTTCTTCACCATGCAGTCGCGGTAATATTCGTGCTGCCCGATGTGGCGCGCCTCTGAACCACGGATGCCACGCTCCAGACCGTATTTCGCCATAGCCTCGGCATAGATGTCCTGATAGCGGCTCATCTTTCCGCGCTCCATTATGTCGTCGGCGCACAGCCTCGGACGGTTGGCGGCTTTTGTGCGGTAACGCTTCTTTGCCGTCGCCTCCCTCGCTTTCTTCTTTCTCTCGGCGGTCACTATCGGAACGACGGCGATGTGAAGATGCGGAGTGCGCTCGTCCATGTGCAGTGCGGCTCCGACAACGTTGTCACCGCCGAATGTGTCGCG
This sequence comes from Duncaniella muris, assembly GCF_003024805.1. GTDB lineage: Bacteria > Bacteroidota > Bacteroidia > Bacteroidales > Muribaculaceae > Duncaniella > Duncaniella muris. The sequence continues at coordinate 17,901 of NZ_PUEC01000034.1, read as the reverse complement.
CGCCCATTTTATGTTGTCGGCAATCCATTCGTCGAGCTTGCCGCTGTCGATGATTTTCTGCATACCCTCGTTGTCGGAGGTCATTACCAGGTTGAGGCACCGAACCTGCCTGTCGGAGATTTTGCGGGTAATCCCGGCATTGGCTATGCGGTGTTCGACAGCCGCCGCAAGCCCGGTTGTCCCGTCTGGATATTCGACCAGATTGTAGCGGTTGAGATGCGTCCGCGTCGGGTCCGCGTTTTCGGGATGGGCGGTGCGCTCGATATGCTTGGCTATCGAGTTCAGCGACGAGTTCGCCTTGATGATGTGTAACACTGCGTAGCTCATAGGCGGACGAGTTTAAGTTGCGGAGCAATCGGAGTGTACGGCTTCATGTTAAGCCGTTGAGGGGTTTCCAAAGGGATGTCACCCTTTGGCATATTGGGGATATTTTTAGCGTATCGGAACGATATGCGGCTCGGAAAATTCCCTAATATGCTAAGGAATTTCCCGCGTGTCTGTAATTTCCGTGCGCGGCAGCACGGATGGAACTGCTCCGCGGATGAGGGGCGCAGGGCGGTAAACCACTGTAACGGGTATAGTGGTACACCGAGAAAAAACATCGATTTCATCATTTCAAATTTAGAGATAACCCCGTGGCACTTTCGGCATTTTGGCACAATCGCCCGTAAGGGAGAAAATGCCAAAGTGCCAAAAATGTCAAGGGTAAATTTAGAATCTGGTATATGTGCCGTGGCTGTCGTGAGAGAAGAAAACTCCCCGCTTGTCACGCAGGAAACGCTTGAATGTCCGTTCCGGCATCCCGTTCTTGGCGGCTATCGCCACTCCCTCGGCGGTGGAGAACGTGGCGGGCAGTTCCGACATCACGGCAAGCTGCACATCGGTCAGCGCGTCCTCGCCGATGATGCCCTGCACCCTCGTAGCCGTTACTCGGAAATACTCCGTCAGACGGATAGCCCTCTCGACGGTCGCCGCCTCTATCGCCTTTTTCTTTTTTGCCCCGCACGCCCAATCGGAGAGGGCGAGCAGAAGGCAGAACCGCACGGCATAGATTTCAAGTTTGCTCGCAATCGCCGTGAGCGTGTCGCTCCCCTCGGCGTTGCACCGCTCCGTGGATTCGTTCTGCCATGAATAGAGGCGTTGGAGAGCGTCCGGCGAGAACGGTACACTTTCGGGCATTATGTCGCCGCTGGTGTCAGCCGCAGGAACAATCCCGGTCAGTCTGCCGACAATCTCACGCCACGCCGAAACGATGTCGAATGAGGGCGATTTTCTCTCGCTGTTCCATTTCGCCTTTGTCTGGTCGTCCGGCACCACATAGAGAAAACGCTCGGTGAAACCGTTTGAGTTGCGGTTCCCTGCGGCAAGCTCGCCCAGCACTTTGGGCTGGATCGTGCCGATGACGCAGAGGAACGGATTGCGGATGAACACGCCGCTCTGACTGCTCTTGCGGTCGGACATGGCTACCTTGTGGTTGAACACCGACATCCAGAACTCCGATTCGGAGCCGTTGTTGTAGCGGTTGAAATTCTTGAACCACCCGGCAAGCTCGTCGGCATAGAGGCACAGCCCCCTCGGATTTTCCGAGAGGATGCGGTGTACCGCCTCCGGCGTGACATCCTGCATTGTGAAGCGGATGCGCCTCGGTTCGGTCGGGTTCGTTTCATAGCCGTTTGCGGCTCTCTCTTTCGGCGGCAGCTCCATCGCCGCGAGATAGCGTTTCATAGCCTCGGAGAAGATTGCCGACTGCTCCGCGTCGAAATCTATGAGCGGCTGCATGGCGAAGCTCAGCGGGTGGCTCTTGTTGGCTCCCGGACGACCTACGAGGGCGACGAAAAGAATACAGTATTCCTGCCAGCCTGCCATGTGTTCGGCGTTGTGTGTGTTTCCGACAGCGGCGGCAACCGCCGTCAGCATCGACATGGCGAGATAGTCTTTCGGAAATCCGAGGGTCGTGTTCGCCTCGTCTATGATTTCACGCATCTTTCTCGGAAGCACATCAATGGGAAAGGGGTTGCGGGAGGTCTTTTCTGCGGTTTTTTCTTCTTTTTTCATCGCCTCCCTCCTTTCCCTGTTGTGGCGGGCACGAGTACGCCGACGGCGTTTCCGTCGATGAGGCGCGCCTCCGCCCACTGCAACAGCTCGGATTTTCTGAAATGCAGCTTGGAGCCGAATTTCTGGAACGGCACGGTTCCCGCGCTCGTTTCCTTGTAGAGCTGTCCTTTCTTTATCGGGTAGCCGTTGGAGTTGAGGAACTCCAAAGCCCCCTTCATGTCAAGTGATTCACATTCGTTGTTTGCCGTGGTAACGGCGCGTGCGGAAGCGTTGGCTTCCTTTTCGGCGAGATATTCCTCCACCGACCCCCTTACGAGAAGTTTGAGGACTTCCACCAGAGGGAGATGCAAAAAGTCAGTCATGTTGATTCGGATTGTGGATGTTTGAGTGGTCTGGGGATTGTTTAGCGCATCGGGCATGGGCTTTTAAGGATTAAAAACGTTTGCGGTGTCATCATACAGATGTGGGGGTGTTGTCAATAGGGTTAATATGTGCCTTCCAGCCCATGACTACACCCGGAGGGATAAGGCTGGTCGGCGGTTAAACTAATATCGGACAATCGTCCGTGTGCTTGCAAAGCGGCGAAAACCACTGAAATATCGGCTCTGATGCCCGGCTCTTGCCACGGGATATAAGGCAATAACGGGGCTGCCTGTTATCGCGTGCGGATTTTTCCGCGTTGATAACGGTCTTGAATATGCCTGATTATATCGGCGATAATCACCTTTCACAAGGGTGCGGTCGGCAGAGGGGGAACACTGATGCCGCTGCAATCATCATAGCGGTTTTAATCATTGTGCCCGGCACGTCGGCTGCCATTGCTCCGTTACTTTCAACAAGGAGAAATCCGCGATGGTTCGCAGTGTCCGGCTTTGTCCGCGTTATTCCGCCATGTGTCCTGCTTTTTCTTTTCGGCGGTCATTTCTCCTTTCGACGCAACGAAAATACAATTCCGATACGGATTATCCGAATTTTCAGCACCTTGCGACTGCGTTTGACTGTCGCCGGACTGAAAATGACTGTTACCCTTGTCGGATTGCTATATTAAGATACGAAAATTTTTTGAATTATGCAAATGTGAAGTGAAATTTGGCGATGAGAAGAAAAAGGACACCGGGTATCCCTCCCGATGTCCGACCACTAAAATCCACAATCAAAATGATTTTGACTGCGATTTCGTATGCAAAGTTAGCTTTTTATTCTCACTTGCACAACTGAATAACAACCCGATAATGCGAAAAGTGCGATTGACTTGAGCGATTTTTAAGTTTCCGCTGCTCCGAAACCGATTGAGCCGAGGCTGTTGACTGCATCCATCTTCTGCTTGTCGAAAACATGGAGATACTTTTCGGTTGTGGTTATCCCGCAATGCCCCATAAGCTCCGATACCGTCTTTATATTGACACCATTGTCGAGCATATTGACCGCGAAGGAATGTCTGCCGCAGTGCCATGAAATCCATTTTGTTATTCCTGCCTCCTTAATCCACCGTTTGAGGTGTTTGTTGCAGGTTGAGTAATTCGGCAACTTGAATATCAGTTCGTTTGGGTCGTATGGCTCGGAGGGCTTGCCTATCAGTGCAAGCAAATCATCGTTAAGCGGAAACGACACGGCACTGTGTGAGCTTCTTGATTCTACTTTCTTCTGATTAAAACGCAGTGTCCGTGTGGAGGCATCCACATTCCCGTATGTAAGCAGTTTCACATCACACCATCTTGTGCTGGTGAAAAGAGTGAATATGAACGCTCGTTGTACTTCCTTGTGTTCGCCTTCATAGTGTGTACCGACAAGCGTTCTCACTTCATCGAGAGTGAGAACCTCTTTTGTAACCTGATTGCGGTCGTGTTTGACGGATATGCCCTTGCAGGGATTGCCGCGCATCAGACCGTCCTCTATCGCGTCAAGCACGATGCGCTTGAAATAATGATACATTTTGTTCGGACCCTCTCCCTTGCCGTTTGCCCGGAGGAATTCAGCGAATTTCAAGACAAGTTCCGGGGTTATGGTTTCCATGTGCAAGAATGTGTCATACTTGCTGTATCTCGGTGTTTCCTTGAGAAAACGGATGAAACGGTTGTAAGTCTGGACAACTGACTTTCGGACATAGTAAGTGAACCTCTCCGATTCACATTTCTCCTTGAAATAGGCGAGGAAATTTGTCTGTCTGTCCTTTTTCAGCCTGTATCCTGCTCGGTCTTCAAGAAACGCCTGCTCACGTTCAAAACGTATCTTCTCGGCGAGTGCCAGAGTGTTTTTATTCTGTATCCTTTCCTCTTGGTTTCTCGGATGAAGCCAGATATAGAGATTCAGATTTTCTTTTCGGCGGTCGTGCTTGACCTTGAACTTTGGTTTCCCTGCCATCGCTCCGGTGGTATAGAATACTTGATTTCCGTCCTCGTCAAGCACCGGGGATTCAGTGCGTCCGAGATAGTATTCCAGATAGAGGCTTGCGCGTCCGTCTTTCAGTTCGGACTGCTGGAGCTTCGGATTCTGCTTATTTCGCGTTTGGATTTTCGCCATTTATTGAGTAATTTTGTTGTTATAGAACAAAGGTAGCCACACGTTGCGAAACGTGAAAATTGCCCTCAACATCTATTAACAACTGAAATGTACTAATTGTGTACTAAATGCGAAAAACAGTCGAAAACACGGCAAATCAATCAAACGACACAATTCGCTAAATCATTGATATTCTTCATATTTATCCATATCTAATTATATCGGTTTTCTATGCGTTGAGTTATCTGTTGTTTCGACGCTTGGGCGGCGATATTTGCCAAGAAGACGACGGATTTTGAATTTAACGTGACGAACAATGTGGTCCAGAAGGAGCGTTTCCGCTACTTCATCAAAGTGCCGGAGCTTGCCGCCTTCTATAATGAAATCACGGACTACCGCACGGCGGAGGATGTGGGCGTTGACCGTCCTGCCAAGAACGAGATACTGCACCATATACCGCCCACGCCGGAACAGGAGGACTTCATACAGAAACTGATGCAGTTCGCCAAGACGGGCGATGCCACCTTGTTGGGCAGGCTGCCGCTTTCGGAAACGGAAGAAAAGGCGAAGATGCTCATCGCCACGGACTATGCCCGGAAAATGGCACTCGACATGCGCATGATAGACCCGAATTACGAAGATCATCCCGACAACAAAGCGAGTCACTGTGCCAAGATGATCGCGGAGTATTATCAAAAATACGACGCCCAGAAAGGCACGCAGTTCGTTTTCTCTGATTTGGGGACATACCAGCCGGGCGACGGGTGGAACGTCTATTCGGAAATCAAGCGCAAACTGACGGAGGACTACGGTATACCGCCAAGCGAGGTGCGCTTCATTCAGGAGTGCAAGACCGACAAGGCGCGGAAGGCGGTGATAGACGCCATGAACGCCGGGACGGTGCGTGTGCTGTTCGGCTCTACCTCTATGCTCGGAACGGGTGTGAACGCCCAGAAACGGTGTGTGGCTATCCATCATCTCGATACGCCGTGGCGACCGTCCGACTTGCAACAGCGTGACGGACGCGGAGTTAGGGCAGGTAATGAGATTGCCAAACATTTCGCCGGGAACAACGTGGATGTAATCATCTACGCGGTGGAGAAGTCACTGGACAGCTACAAGTTCAACCTCCTGCACTGCAAGCAGACTTTCATAAGCCAGCTCAAAAGCGGTGCGATGGGTGCGCGTACCATCGACGAGGGGGCAATGGACGAAAAATCGGGCATGAATTTCTCGGAATACATGGCGTTGCTCTCCGGCAATACCGACCTGTTGGACAAGGCGAAACTGGAAAAGCGGATCGCATCGCTCGAAGGGGAACGCAAGTCGTTCAACAAGGGCAAGCGTGATTCGGAGTTCAAGCTGGAGTCAAAGACCGGCGAGTTGCGCAACAACACGGCTTTCATAGATGCCATGACGGAGGACTGGAACCGCTTCCTGTCGGTGGTGCAGACCGACAAGGAGGGCAACCGCCTTAATATAATAAAGGTGGACGGAGTGGATTCCGCCGATGAGAAGGTCATCGGAAAGCGTTTGCAGGAGATAGCCAAGAATGCCACGACCGGAGGGTTGTACACGCAGGTCGGTGAACTTTACGGTTTTCCGATAAAGGTGGTGAGCGAAAGGATACTCAAAGAGGGATTGGAGTTCACCGACAACCGCTTCGTGGTCGAGGGGAACTACAAGTACACCTACAACAACGGGCATCTGGCGATGGCTGACCCGTTGGCCGCCGCCCGCAACTTCCTCAACGCGATGGAGAGGATACCCTCCATCATCGACCAGTACAAGGCGAAGAACGAGGTGCTGGAGATGGAGATACCGCAGTTACAGGAGATAGCGGGTAAGGTGTGGAAGAAGGAGGACGAGCTGAAGCAGTTGAAGTCCGAACTTGCCGCCCTTGACCGAAAAATTCAGCTGGAGCTTGCGCCACCCACGCCCGAAGTCGCAGAAAAGGAGAATGAAGGGCAACAGCTCAAGCCGGAAGCGGAAGATGTGAGGAACAGGCAGGCGCAATATCCCGAAAATGCACCGCCGCAGATACGCAGTCCGGCGGATAGTATCGTTGCCAACCATGTCATAATCGGGCGTCCGGGACTGTATGCCAAGGAGGAAACCCGGTCCAAAGGATTGAAAATATAACCTAAGGAATTTTATCTGAAGTATTAATAAGGGCTATCCCAAAAGGTCTAAAAGTAAATTTTATCCTTTCTGCAAGTATCTATAGGATGGCAACTGCATTTTTTTCTTTTTGGGCAGCCCTTATTAAAATTTATTCTTATTTTAGGTTATATACATTCATGTCCATTTATGTAAAAAATTCCTGCTGACCTTGTTTATGTCTTGTCAGTCACCATTTGCAAAACCATATTTGACCCTCAAAGAGGCTGAATTTGATAAGTAACTTGCTACATACTCATAATAAGGAGCTAAATAGAACACGAATGGGAAATACACAAATGCTAAACTAAAGAAGATATTGGCCAAAATAAACGCTATACCGAGAGAGAAACTTGATTTTTCAACTTCCTAAAACGGTGTTGTTCAAACATTTCTACTTATTTGTACTTGCCAGTTGAACCTACGCTTCCCTAATAAAATGTCTATGGTAAAAAGTTAAAAAATCCTCCCACTTTTGTTAGATATATTTTTTTGTGTAATTTTGTAATCGTTATGCGGCAGTAATAATATACATATTAATACGAGTTAGTAATCCTGTAGTTCTCATATGCTACGAGGAGGTATTAAAAGGTGCGTTTCGACAATGCATCTACTGTAGTATATTATTGCTTAATCCAAATGAATATTATAAATTTAGGAATTCTTGCTCACATTGATGCAGGAAAAACTTCCGTAACCGAGAATCTGCTGTTTGCCAGTGGAGCAACGGAAAAGTGCGGCCGTGTGGATAATGGTGACACCATAACGGACTCTATGGATATAGAGAAACGTAGAGGAATTACTGTCCGGGCTTCTACGACATCTATTATCTGGAATGGAGTGAAATGCAATATCATTGACACTCCGGGACACATGGATTTTATTGCGGAAGTGGAGCGGACATTCAAAATGCTTGATGGAGCAGTCCTCATCTTATCCGCAAAGGAAGGCATACAAGCGCAGACAAAGTTGCTGTTCAGTACTTTACAAAAGCTGCAAATCCCGACAATTATATTTATCAATAAGATTGACCGTGCCGGTGTGAATTTGGAGCGTTTGTATATGGATATAAAAACAAATCTGTCGCAAGATGTCCTGTTTATGCAAACTGTTGTCGATGGATCGGTTTATCCGGTTTGCTCCCAAACATATATAAAGGAAGAATACAAAGAATTTGTATGCAACCATGACGACGATATATTAGAACGATATTTGGCGGATAGCGAAATTTCACCGGCTGATTATTGGAATACGATAATCGCTCTTGTGGCAAAAGCCAAAGTCTATCCGGTGCTACATGGATCAGCAATGTTCAATATCGGTATCAATGAGTTGTTGGACGCCATTTCTTCTTTTATACTTCCTCCGGCATCAGTCTCAAACAGACTTTCAGCTTATCTCTATAAGATAGAGCATGACCCCAAAGGGCATAAAAGAAGTTTTCTTAAAATAATTGACGGAAGTCTGAGACTTCGAGACGTTGTAAGAATCAACGATTCGGAAAAATTCATCAAGATTAAAAATCTAAAGACTATTTATCAGGGCAGAGAGATAAATGTTGATGAAGTGGGTGCCAATGATATCGCGATTGTAGAAGATATAGAAGATTTTCGAATCGGAGATTATTTAGGTGCTAAACCTTGTTTGATTCAAGGATTATCTCATCAGCATCCCGCTCTCAAATCCTCCGTCCGGCCAAATAAGCCCGAAGAGAGAAGCAAGGTGATATCCGCTCTGAATACATTGTGGATTGAAGACCCGTCTTTGTCCTTTTCCATAAACTCATATAGTGATGAATTGGAAATCTCGTTATATGGTTTGACCCAAAAGGAAATCATACAGACATTGCTGGAAGAACGATTTTCCGTAAAGGTCCATTTTGATGAGATCAAGACTATCTACAAAGAACGACCTATAAAAAAGGTCAATAAGATTATTCAGATCGAAGTACCACCCAACCCTTACTGGGCCACAATAGGGCTGACTCTTGAACCCTTACCGTTAGGGGCAGGGTTGCAAATCGAAAGTGACATCTCCTATGGTTATCTGAACCATTCTTTTCAAAATGCCGTTTTTGAAGGGATTCGTATGTCTTGCCAATCTGGTTTACATGGATGGGAAGTGACAGATCTGAAAGTAACTTTTACTCAAGCCGAGTATTATAGCCCGGTAAGTACACCTGCTGATTTCAGACAGCTGACCCCTTATGTCTTCAGGCTGGCTTTGCAACAGTCAGGTGTGGACATTCTCGAACCGATGCTCTGTTTTGAGTTGCAGATACCCCAAGTAGCGAGTTCCAAAGCTATTACAGATTTGCAAAAACTGATGTCTGAGATTGAAGACATCAGTTGTAATAATGAGTGGTGTCATATTAAAGGGAAAGTTCCATTAAATACAAGTAAAGACTATGCCTCAGAAGTAAGTTCGTACACTAAGGGCTTAGGCATTTTTATGGTTAAGCCATGTGGGTATCAAATAACAAAAGACGGTTATTCTGATAATATCCGCATGAACGAAAAAGATAAACTTTTATTCATGTTCCAAAAATCAATGTCATTAAAATAATGGAGCGGTCAGGAAATTTCTATAAGGCAATACGGTTGGGATATATACTTATCTCCATTCTTATCGGATGTATGGCATATAATAGCCTCTATGAATGGCAGGAGATAGAAGCATTAGAACTTGGCAATAAAAAAATAGACGAGCTCCGAAAAGAAATAAACAATATCAATATTCAAATGATAAAATTTTCTCTATTGGGTGAAACAATACTGGAATGGAACGATAAAGATATCGAGCATTACCATGCACGGCGTATGGCAATGGACAGTATGCTCTGCCGTTTCAAGGCCACCTATCCAGCAGAGCGCATCGATAGTGTGCGCAGTCTTTTAGAGGATAAGGAACGACAGATGTTCCAGATAGTCCGGTTAATGGATGAACAACAATCTATTAACAAGAAGATAGCCAATCAAATTCCGGTTATTGTACAGAAAAGTGTGCAGGAACAGTCCAAAAAGCCAAAACGAAAAGGTTTCTTAGGCATATTCGGCAAAAAAAAGGAAGTAACTCCAGCAGTATCAACCACTATCCTTCATTCGGTCAATAGAAACGTAATCAGCGAACAGAAAGTGCAGGATCGCCAATTGTCGGAACAAGCCGACAGCCTTGCAGCTCGTAATGCAGAACTTAACAGACAACTGCAAGAATTGATTTGCCAAATAGAAGAAAAGGTACAAACCGAACTGCAAAGCCGGGAAAACGAAATAGTTGCCATGCGTGAAAAGTCATTTATGCAAGTAGGCGGTTTAATGGGATTCGTTCTTCTATTGTTGTTAATTTCCTACATCATCATACATCGTGATGCAAAAAGCATTAAACAATACAAGCACAAGACAACTGATTTGATAAGGCAACTGGAACAATCCGTACAACGGAACGAGGCACTGATAACGTCAAGGAAGAAGGCGGTACATACTATCACCCATGAACTGCGCACACCGCTGACAGCAATAACAGGCTATGCCGGACTGATACGGAAAGAACAGTGTGAGGATAAGTCCGGGCAGTATATCCAAAACATACTGCAATCCTCCGACCGTATGCGGGATATGCTTAACACTTTGCTTGACTTCTTCCGCCTGGACAACGGCAAGGAACAGCCCCGTCTGTCACCCTGCCGGATTTCAGCAATCACGCACACACTTGAAACGGAGTTCATGCCTGTTGCCGTGAACAAAGGGCTGTCCTTGTCCGTGAAGACTGGACACGATGCCATTGTATTGACCGACAAAGAGCGAATAATACAAATCGGGAATAACCTGCTGTCAAACGCTGTCAAGTTCACAGAAGAAGGCGGTGTTTCTTTGATTACTGAATATGATAATGGAGTTCTGACACTGGTCGTTGAAGATACAGGTACAGGCATGACAGAAGAGGAACAGAAACAAGCGTTCGGTGCGTTTGAACGTCTATCAAATGCCGCCGCAAAGGAGGGTTTCGGGCTTGGGCTTGCCATAATGCGTAATATTGTGTCGATGCTTGGCGGAACAATCCGTTTAGACAGCAAGAAAGGGAAAGGCAGTCGTTTCACAGTTGAAATTTCTATGCAGGAAGCTGAAGAACAGCTTGGATATACAAGCAATACACCTGTTTATCATAACAATAAATTCCATGATGTTGTCGCCATTGACAATGATGAGGTATTACTTCTGATGCTGAAAGAGATGTATTCCCAAGAAGGAATACACTGCGACACTTGCACCGATGCTGCGGCACTGATGGAAATGATACGCCAGAAAGAATACAGCCTGTTGCTGACAGACTTGAATATGCCCGATATAAACGGTTTCGAATTGCTGGAACTGTTGCGTTCGTCCAACGTGGGCAATTCACCAACAATCCCGGTGGTTGTGGCAACCGCTTCGGGCAGTTGTAACAAAGGGGAACTATTGGCAAAAGGCTTTGCCGGATGCCTGTTCAAACCGTTCTCCATATCGGAACTGATGGAGGTTTCCGACAGGTGTGCCATAAAAGCGACACCGGACGGGAAACCGGACTTTTCCGCCTTATTGTCCTATGGCAATGAAGCCGTCATGCTGGAAAAGTTGATAACTGAAACAGAAAAGGAAATGCAGGCGGTACGGGATGCAGCAAAAGAAAAAGACCTGCAAAAGCTGGATTCCCTGATCCACCACCTGCGCAGTTCGTGGGAGGTGCTCCGTGCCGACCAACCGCTGAATGTACTTTACGGATTGCTTCGTGGCGATGCTCTCCCGGATGGTGAAGCGTTAAGCCATGCCGTGACTGCCGTGCTGGATAAGGGAGTGGAAATAATACGGTTGGCAGAAGAGGAAAGGAGAAAATACGAAGATGAATAAGACAAAAATAATTGTGGTGGAAGACAACATCGTGTATTGCGAATATGTCTGCAATATGCTGTCACGGGAGGGCTACCGCAATATGAAGGCTTACCACCTCTCAACCGCGAAGAAACATCTGCAACAGGCAACAGATAATGATATCGTGGTTGCCGACCTGCGTCTGCCTGACGGCAGTGGCATAGACCTTTTGTGCTGGATGCGAAAGGAGGGAAAGATGCAGCCCTTCATCATTATGACCGACTACGCCGAAGTTAATACCGCCGTGGAAAGCATGAAACTCGGCTCGATAGACTATATTCCCAAACAGCTTGTGGAGGATAAACTTGTCCCCCTGATCCGTTCCATACTGAAAGAACGTCAGGCAGGACAACGCCGTATGCCTATATTCGCCCGTGAAGGTTCCGCCTTTCAGAAAATCATGCACCGCATAAGGCTGGTAGCCGCCACCGATATGAGCGTGATGATATTTGGTGAGAACGGCACGGGCAAGGAGCATATTGCCCACCTGTTGCATGACAAGAGCAAACGTGCAGGCAAGCCATTTGTGGCGGTGGACTGCGGTTCACTCTCCAAAGAGCTTGCACCGTCGGCTTTCTTCGGACACGTCAAAGGTGCATTTACAGGTGCGGACAATGCCAAGAAAGGATATTTCCATGAGGCGGAAGGCGGCACGTTGTTTCTGGACGAGGTAGGAAACCTCGCGTTGGAAACCCAACAGATGTTGCTCCGTGCCATACAGGAGAGGCGGTATCGCCCGGTCGGAGACAAGGCAGACCGGAATTTCAATGTCCGCATCATCGCTGCTACCAATGAAGATTTGGAGGTATCGGTGAATGAAAAGCGTTTTCGGCAGGATCTTCTGTACCGCCTGCACGACTTCGGGATAACCGTTCCTCCGTTGCGTGACTGTCAAGAAGACATTATGCCGCTGGCAGAGTTCTTCCGTGATATGGCAAACAGAGAGCTGGAGTGTAGCGTGAGCGGGTTCAGTTCCGAAGCACGTAAAGCGTTGCTGACACACGCATGGCCGGGCAACGTGCGGGAACTTCGGCAGAAAGTTATGGGTGCTGTATTGCAGGCGCAGGAAGGTGTTGTCATGAAAGAGCATCTGGAACTTGCCGTGACGAAACCGACCTCTACTGTCAGCTTCGCCTTGCGCAATGACGCGGAGGATAAGGAGCGGATATTGCGTGCGTTGAAACAGGCAAACGGCAACCGGAGTGTCGCCGCAGAACTGCTCGGCATAGGCAGGACAACACTATACAGCAAACTTGAAGAGTATGGACTTAAATATAAATTCAAGCAATCATAGCCCGTAATTCACTGAATTTGGCTATCTTTGCATAACATTTGAGAAAAACGGCGATTGGCAGGAGCTTTTCGCCGCCAACATATAGGATAAGACCGCAAGGCGTTTCAAGCGAAAATCTGGTAAATTGGAACTACGGAGACGATTGCGTGATGCTTATGCTATGCTTACGCATAGCGTGCATTCACGTACTCTCCGTAAAGGCTTTACCAGAGCCATCGCTTGAAGGTAGTGTGAATTGCACGCTACTTTTTTACCCTTGCCTAACGAAAGGAAACGATTATGGGTAAAGTTCAGATTCTCGCCGTACTGACGATGGACGGATGTCTTTCTTCAGAGTTATATGATAAAGCACATCAGGATTTGTGCCTTGACCGTTGCGGTCTTGATGAAATCAGGAAGAAAGCCTTTTACCGTGTGACACCGGACTATTCCATTTCAATGCTGCACGAATGGAGAAAAGACTGCACAAACATCCGTTACCTCGCGGAAGCCACACCGGACACGGCAGACTATATAAACGGACTGCTGCGGATGCACGCTGTGGATGAAATCATACTATACACCGTTCCTTTCATATCCGGAAGCGGACGACATTTTTTTAAGTCGGCTCTGCCAGAGCAACACTGGACGCTTTCCTCTTTGAAAAGCTATCCCAACGGTGTATGTCGCATTATCTATATCCTTGATAAAAAAGCAAGATAGCCAAAATGTGCGGCAAGCATACATTTCTATTTTCAGGAATAGAATAAATGTTCCGATTACAAACAATTTAAGTCGGAGATAATTTGTCCTTGTGAAAAAATACTGAATTTTATACCTCTGAAATCCAGCACTTTGTAAAATTGAGTGTTGGATTTTTTATTTTCTGCCGCGTTTTTTGCCAATTATATTCATGTGCGCACGCAGAAAACAAAGTGTAATTTTCAAAATTGACAGAACCATGAATTATTTCTTGCTGGCGGAAACCGACTTTTTCCGCCTGATAAACGAAGCCGGCGACTGCAATATGGAAACGGCATACACGGCTTTCGCCACCCAAGTGATCGAACTGTGCAACGGCGGCATGGACATGAACCTTACCGTCATCGCGCTTGCCTACATCGAAATCGAGTTGCAGCACCATCCCGTACGTAATCTGTCAGAAGAAAAAAGAGAGATTGCCGCCTACGTCAGCAAGGCTCTGTCTTTCGTAAGAAAGATGCAGAAATTCCTTGCCACGCCCCAAGTGCCACCACTAATATCCGCCAACAACGCAACAGAAACCACCGCCAGCCTTCTTCAATGGACGGGCAATGCCATCGACCTCGTGGAACTTATCTACGGCATAGACGTGATGGGCTGCATCAACAACGGCAATATGCCGCTCAAACAGCTCGCCCCACTTCTCTATAAGATATTCGGGGTTGATTCTAAAGACTGCTACCGCTTCTACACTGATATCAAACGCCGGAAGAACGAAAGCCGCACCTATTTCATTGACAGGATGCAGGAAAAACTGAACGAGAGAATGTTGCGTGATGAGGAGTTGGAGCGGATGAGAAAATAAAAAAATATCCATTACATATGAGAAGACAGGAATACTCGTATCCTGTCTTTTTATTTTCATTTAATTATATATTAATTAGCACAATATATGTGAGTTTTTCATTCCTATAAGGACAAATTTCAGAAACGTATGTCTGGTAAATTATTGAGTCATCATAGTATGAACATATATCATTACTAAAAACAATGAAACAACTTCCATAAGATTGTGGTTGTAAAAATCGCCATTTAATAGCCCGTTTTTTTTGTAAAATTCGCCAATTAAAAAAATATGATTATCTTTGCATTATATTTTATAAGGTATGGAAACAGTAAATAGAATACTTCAAGAGAAGATTACAGCACGAATCGCGCCCAATAAAGCAGTACTGATTTTTGGTGCTCGCCGTGTTGGTAAAACGGTAATGATGCGTAAAATTGTGGACAACTATTCAGGTAGGACGATGATGCTCAACGGCGAAGACTACGACACATTAGCACTATTGGAGAATCGCTCAATAGCCAATTATCGGCATTTATTGGATGGTATTGATTTGCTGGCTATTGATGAGGCACAGAACATACCACAAATCGGTAGTATTCTGAAGTTGATAGTTGATGAAATACCGGGAATAAGTGTCTTGGCAAGTGGTTCTTCGTCATTCGATTTGCTGAATAAGACTGGTGAACCGTTGGTCGGCCGCAGTACGCAATTTCTCCTTACACCATTCTCGCAACGGGAAATCGCACAGACGGAAACGGCACTTGAAACCCGCCAGAACCTCGAAGCGCGCTTGATTTACGGTTCCTATCCCGAAGTAGTAATGATGGAGAACTATGAACGTAAAACAGACTACCTACGTGATATTGTCGGTGCATACCTGCTTAAAGATATCTTAGCAATTGACGGCTTAAAAAATTCGAGCAAGATGCGCGATCTACTGCGATTGATAGCTTTTCAGTTGGGCAGCGAAGTTTCTTACGAAGAGTTAGGTAAACAACTCGGCATGAGCAAGACGACCGTTGAAAAATACCTCGACCTATTGGAAAAGGTCTTCGTTATCTATCGTCTGGGGGCTTATTCGCGTAACCTACGCAAGGAGGTTACAAAAGCTGGCAAGTGGTACTTCTACGACAACGGCATTCGCAATGCCATTATCGGGGCTTTCTCACCGCTGGCCATTCGGCAGGATGTCGGTGCGCTGTGGGAGAACTACATCATCGGAGAGCGGCGCAAAGCGAACTTCAATGAGGGACTGCACAGGGAGTTCTATTTCTGGCGCACCTACGACAAACAGGAAATCGACCTGATTGAGGAGAGTGCCGACAGTCTTACCGCCTTGGAGTTCAAGTGGGGAAATAAAATGCCGGCCGCACCGAAAGCCTTCCAAGAAGCCTATCCCTATGCCGAGTTTCATGTGGTAAATCGGGAGAATTATTTGGAGTTCGTATAATCAATAAATTACGTATATGGAAACAAAACTACAATCCAAACAGCAATATCCGCGGTTTATCCAAAATAAACCGTGTGGTATTGACAAATTCGATGGAGGTTCGCAAGAAAGGTTGGCAAAAACTATTGCTCGCCATTTTTGTCAGAATGATTCATTGGATGAGGAATGTACTTTACCTCGAATTATCGGCATCGAAGGTATTTGGGGATCTGGAAAATCCAACGTGGTTAAAATGTTGGAACGTGAATTATCAGACGACTATTACTTTTTTGAGTATGACGCATGGGGACATCAAGAGGACTTGCAACGCCGCTCTATATTGGAATTGCTTACAAGCAAACTTATTGATGATGGTATCCTATCTGGAAATGCAACAATAAAAGTCAAAGGTGGAGGTACGAAAACCGTATCATGGTCTGAAAAGCTGAAATATTTATTAGCCCGTAAAACGGAGACCGTAACCGAAAAATATCCCCTTATCAGTAATGGTATGGTTGCGGCATTTTTGGTTGCAGTTTTAACTCCGATATTTACATTTATTGCGTATGCAGTAAAACCTACACCCACAACATGGTGGTTTTCTTTATTGTCTATTATCATAGCTGCACTGCCAGTTCTTATTGCATTGTGCGTTTGGAAATGGGCATATAGCAAAGATCATAAATATGGATGGAGTTATATGTTAGCTATTTATCAAGATAAAGTCGAAAAGGACGTTTGCTATGAGACTTTGAGCGAAGACGAACCAACGGTTTACGAGTTCAAAACATGGATGCAAGACATTTCTGATTTTATCAAGGAAAAAGGACAACGTAAATTAGTCCTTGTTTTTGACAACATGGATCGTCTCCCCGCTGAAAAAGTAAAAGAATTATGGTCTTCTATCCATACGTTCTTCGCCGATAGCGGTTTTGAAAATGTTTGGGCTGTTATTCCTTTCGATGAAACACATTTAGCTTGTGCATTCGGAGATGAGACCGACGAACAAACGAAACAACTGACCAAGTATTTTATCAATAAAACTTTCCCTATTGTTTATCGTGTTGCTCCTCCTGTTATTACCGACTATCGAAGTATATTCAACAAACTGTTTGTTGAAGCATTTGGAGAAACAGAAAATGAAGCGAAAGAAACTATAAATCGGATATTCAGATTGGTAAATCCTAATGCCAATGTTAGGGAAATTATATCATATATCAATGAGATGGTCGCTCTTAAACAAGAGTGGTGTAACGAAATTTTGATGATAAACATAGCATTGTTCTGTTTGAAGAAGACGGATATTCTGGCAAATCCAGTAGAACAAATATTGTCCGGCGACTATCTGAATGGCATTCAAACAATAATTAACAATGATCTGCAAACACAACGCGAAATTGCAGCTTTGGTATATGGTGTCGATGTTGAAGATGCTCGACAAATTCCATTGAAAAAATATATTGAAGGCTGCATCAACGGAGAAGAAGACCACGACATAAATCAATATGCAGAGACTAATAAACAATTTGACACTGTATTAGAAGAAGTTATACAATGTATGGACAATGCGCTTATCGATAAGATTATACATTGTTTGCATAAATTAACTCGAAAGAGCGATGTTATTCTGCGTGTATGGCAAAGAATAGCACAATTGAAATTAAAAGAATCCATAGAGAAGCAGGTGTTCCCTGTCGAATACCAAGAACTGCTGTTGCATTTAGACACGGAAAGCCAAAACCATGTGATTGCTCAATTATATAAGAAGATAGTTCGGTTCAATGACTTCAATGGCGGCGACTATTTCAAAACGTTAGATGCAATAGACAGGTTTATTGCGCAAAATAAGTTGGCGTGCGATTTTACGTCATTGATTGAAGCAAAAACAGTCAAGCCAAATACATTTAAGTAAGTCGTAAAAATTAATTTATACTAAGCCGTATGGGCAAAATTGATATAGAGTTCAGATCCAAGCGCAGCCAACGCACGGTTAGTTGCATAGATCAGGGAGTCTGTGGAGCAATAATCCGCA
>NZ_PUEC01000033.1 GCF_003024805.1 Duncaniella muris | reverse complement strand
GGCAATGCAGATTATTAAAGAGCATGTCGACAAAAGTAGTCTGAAGAAAAGACGCTTCAAAGCGAGCCTTTCCAACGACTATCTGACCGATATGCTACTTAAAGCAAAATTTTGATGCGGTTGCCCTCACCTTATCAGCTTTGTCGCGTGAAAGTTTCCAATATTTACGAGCACACTCGTAATCATTGGCTCGACGATATACTCCAGTTGCCGTTGTCTGCTTATAACTTTTATTCAGGCTGACTAAAAGTAGTCTCTCTCCCGGAATAGGCTCAATCTTTGGACAGTCATACAGAATATTGATTTCCTCATCAGTTTTAATGCCTTCGTTCCACTGATGGTGTCCACAAACAATATTGGTAAGTATATTCTCCTTATTGAAAGCCGGATAAGTCAGTAAGTCTATTATCGAAGACTCAACAAGATATGCCTCTTGCTCGGTCAAATTATGCCGAATAATGTAATACTTTACATCCAATCCTAAACCCTTGATTTCTCTTATAGTAGATAACTTCAGGCTTTGACAATCATCTACAAGTGCGGCCTGTGCATGCTGATAAACACGATTTCCTGTACCTTTCCCCACATAGAAAATACGATTGTCACGAGGGTCAACAAGCACATAGACATAACATCTCAGACCCTCTATTACGCTTTGCTTAAATGATTTTTCCTTATCCATTTACTCTTTGTCTTTCATTTCATTCTTTGATAATTTTCCAATGTCCACTTTTCTTTGAACCGACGCGTTGCACTAAATGCGCCATTTTTGCGATTTCACGGTCTAATGTTGATGTTCCAACTCCAATTTCTTTTGCTATTTCATCCAACGTTATTTCCGAATTATTTGCCATAAGAGATAAGATAGCATCTTGACGAGGTGTTGTTTTAGCACCATTTCTAGCACCATTTCTAGCACCATTTCTAGCACCATTTCTAGCACCATTTCTACCCTTATTATCATTTTCAGGGACATCTCCATCTTCAGGCCTTCGCTGGATTGCTGATTTGAGGGGAAATGAGATTGTGGCGATGGTACGATCGCTTTCGATCGTAGGGCGTGTGCCAGTCAGAGTCTCCCAGCTTGCGAGTTTGTTCATACCATATCCGGCGTTCTCTGCAATGCCTACGAAGCGAAAAAGCTTGGCAATCGTCGGGTTGCGGAGTTTTGAGTATATCTTTCCAATTATGTTTTTGACGGGGAGCGGAAAAGCTCCACCGTTCATGAACTCGATATGGTCGGTATAGACGCGGATACAGGAGCGCAACGAATCGAAGTAGTCGCAGTGCATAACCATGTTGGCGAGGGCTTCGCGGAGAACTTTGTACTGACTCTCGTCTGTTATCGCAAATCCATCGTCCTTTATATGTATGGGCGCATCAACAAGTGTGCGGAAACGGCGCAGGATAATCTGAACAGCTTCCCATATGTTATCCTGCTCCGGAATACGGTAGGTGTATCTGACTTCAGCACGCTGGATTGTCGGACCCGGAATTTCGATGTAGTCAACACAGAATGTCGGCACATAGCGAAGGACGTAAGGAGCTTTGCCCAACATCAGAAGTCCGGCATAAGTGAGCAATCCATTTCGGGTTATGTTGACCTGTTCGCAGAATTCCGCATCATCCACCTCTCGGAGATTTACAAGATTCTGCGTCTGGCCAAGAGCATACCTATAACTTTTCAAAGTATTGAGATTAAGCATATCAATGCTTGTGCCGGCTATGGGTTCCTCTGTTTTCTTGCCAAATGACTGATCGCGGAACATTGCTCGTATCTCTCCCTCTGTTGCCCGTTGGTCTCCACTACCCATTCGGATGAATGTGTTGATTGGATTGCCGAAATAGACGGGTTTCATTTCAACCTCCGGCACATAGAACGCAAGAAGTTTATTGCCATCAATATTATACCGCTCAGACGTTACAGCCAGTCTCTCATTAAACTTCTCTGAACGCAGAGTGCCAAGAAAATCCTGTTCAAGTTTTTCAATGTTGTCCACACCTTGTATCTCAAACGTCTTGCCTGACTGTTTCACTCCAAGCACAATCCATCCGCCGGAGGTATTTGAAAACGCGCTGACGCTTTCCCATATATTCTTCGGCAATTCAGATTTTGCGGTCTTAACCTCAAAATCTTCCCATTCTATGTCGTGCAGCTTCGCTACAAGTTCATCCTTTGTCATTTCAACTGTAATTGAATAATCGAGAGTGGAATCTTAGCGAACGCCGATCGAAAACCGATTTGCGATTCCAATGACTTTATCTATCGCAAATCTACGAAAAATCTGTTAATAAAAAGCTATGTTTGAGCATGTAAATCATACTGGTAGATGACTCTGGTTCACCAGCAGACTCTGAGTACTACTATGGGGCTTTCCTATCTAAAAAGCAAGCCCAACTTCTTACTTTCAAGAAGCCGGGCTCGATTTTTTATGATTTAGCAGACAGTGATAATCTTGAATGGCGCTTAGAGGTGACTGTGCAACACCACTCTAAAGGCGTCTTTTCAGGCTGTCGGCCTATCAGTCTGCCACGTGGAGCAGGAAGTAGTTCTTCTTGCCGCGCTGCACGAGGATGTATTTGTCGTTGAGAAGCATGTCGGCAGTCACGGGAGCATAGGGATCAGAGATTTTCTCCTTGTTTATGCTGACTCCTCCGCCCTGGACCATTTTTCGCATCTCGCCCTTCGAGGGGAAGACGGCGGCTGTCTCGGTCAGCAGATCGGCAAGTTTCACACCTTCGCTGATGGCCGAACGGGGCACTTCGAACTGCGGCACACCTTCCATCACTGCAAGCAGAGTGGCTTCATCGATCTTGCGGAGGGTCTCGCCGGCATGGTTGCTGAAGAGAATCTGCGAGGCTTCGACTGCGGCTTCATAGTCAGCTGCCGAGTGTACCATTGTGGTGATTTCCTTGGCCAGACGCTTCTGCAGCGGACGTGCGCCGGGATTCTGGGCCTGCTCCTCGACGAGAGCGGCAACCTCCTCACGGGTCAGTTCAGTGAATATCTTGATATATTTTTCAGCATCGGCGTCAGAAACGTTGAGCCAGAACTGGTAGAACTTGTAGGGTGAGGTGTAGCGCGGATCGAGCCACACATTGCCGCTTTCGGTCTTGCCGAATTTTCCGCCGTCGGCCTTGGTGATCAGCGGGCAAGTAAGTGCGTAGGCCTCGCCTCCGGCTGTGCGGCGGATAAGTTCTGTGCCGGTGGTTATGTTGCCCCACTGGTCGGAACCGCCGAGTTGCAGACGGCAGTTTTTCTCCTTGTAGAGGTGAAGGAAGTCATAGCCCTGACAAAGCTGATAGGAGAATTCGGTGAACGACATGCCCTGCTGTGATTCGCCACTCAGGCGCTTCTTCACTGAATCCTTGGCCATCATGTAGTTGACGGTGATATGCTTGCCTACGTCGCGGATGAAGTCAAGGAAACTGAAATTCTTCATCCAGTCATAGTTGTTGACCATCTCGGCTGCGTTTGGCGCATCGGAGTCGAAGTCGAGGAATTTGGCAAGCTGGTTCTTGATTGCCTCCTGATTGTGGCGGAGGGTTTCTTCGTCGAGAAGCTTGCGCTCCTGGCTCTTCATGGAGGGGTCGCCGATCATGCCTGTGGCGCCGCCTACGAGCGCGATGGGCTTGTGACCTGCGCGCTGGAAGTGTTTGAGCATCATGACGCCCACAAGGTGGCCGATGTGGAGAGAGTCAGCCGTCGGGTCAATGCCGAGGTAGGCTGTGGTCATTTCTTTCTTAAGCTGCTCGTCGGTGCCGGGCATCATCTGATGGATCATGCCGCGCCATGAGAGTTCTTCTATAAAGTCCATGTACAATGGGTTTGTTTTAGTGTATGTTTGATTTAAGAGGCTGTTTAAAAACAAGCTCTAACGGATATGGATTATTTCAGTGTGGCGAGTGTGGCGGCGATGCGGCGCATGGCTTCGCGCAGATTGTCGTCGGAAGTGGCGTAGCTCAGACGGATGTAGCCTTCCATGCCGAAAGCGCCGCCGTCGACTGTTGCAACGTGGCCTTTCTCAAGGAGATACATGGCCAGGTCGGCCGATGAGCCGATGGTGTTGCCTTCGGGAGTGGTCTTGCCTATATATGCGCTGACTTCGGGGAAGAGATAGAAGGCGCCCTGCGGGCAGTTGACTTTCAGTCCGGGGATCTGCGAGGCGAGCTCCACCACAAGGTTGCGGCGACGTTCGAATGCCTTGTTCATCTCAGCCACACACTGCTGCGAACCGGTGTAGGCAGCCTCGGCGGCTTTCTGTGCGATAGATGATGCGTTTGACGAGTACTGACCCTGGAGTTTGGTGACAGCCTTGGCAAGCCACTGGGGAGCTGCGCAGTAGCCTATACGCCAGCCGGTCATGGCGTAAGCTTTGGAGACACCGTTGATGATGATGGTGCGGTCAGCGATTTCGGGGAATGATGCCAGTGATGTGAAAGATCCGGTGAAGTTGATGTGTTCATAGATTTCGTCGGCCAGGACAAGAATCTGCGGATGCTTTGCGAGCACGTCAACCAGGCCCTGTAGTTCTTCGCGCGAATAGATGCTGCCGGTGGGGTTCGAGGGCGAGCAGAGGAGTATCATGCGAGTGGCCGGAGTGATGGCTGCTTCGAGCTGGGCGGGGGTGATCTTGAAATCCTGGGTGATGTCGGCCTGAACTTCGACAGTTGTGCCGCCTGCCAGTTTCACCATCTCCACGTAGCTGACCCATGCGGGCATTGGGATGATCACCTCGTCGGCGGGGTTGATGGTGGCGAGGATCACATTGCAGAGGGCCTGCTTGGCACCGTTTGACACCACGATCTGCTCCGGAGCATAGCTGACACCGTTTTCGCGCGAGAGCTTTTCAGACACAGCCTTGCGCAGCGACATATAGCCCGGCACAGGGGTATAGAATGTATAATTCTCGTCAATGGCTCGTTTTGCGGCATCCTTGATGTGGGCCGGGGTTTCGAAATCGGGTTCGCCGACTGAAAGATTGATCACATCGACACCCTGAGCCTTGAGCTCGTTGCTTTTTTGCGACATGGCCAGTGTGGCCGATGGTGCGAGCGCCTGCACTCTGTCAGAAATGTGGGTCATTACGAATCTGTTTTAATGGTTAAGTTGATATATTTGTGCAAAGATACGGATATTTGCCGAATAAGCCGAGCAAAAAAATGTGCCGGATTCAAAAAAATCCGGCACATTTTTCATTCATTATACCTGAGGGGCATTGACTATTGCCAGAAGCCCTCGGTGTTTCGGGTGAAATTACGAGGCCGCTGACACTGCGTCAGGCCTTCTTGGCTGCTGCGCGGGCGCGCATGGCGGCCATGACTTTCTGTTTGCCCAGACGGACGAAGTCGACAACCGGACGCGAGGCGGGGCAGGCGTAGCTGCATGATCCGCACTCTATGCAGTTGGCCACCTTGTTGGCTTCAACCTCATCCCATTCCTTGAGACGTGAAAGAGTGGCGAGCAGGAAGGGTTCGAGTCCCATCGGACATGCGTCGGAGCAGCGGCCGCAGCGGATGCAGTTTTCAACCGGGCGGCGGTGGGCATAGCGCTTGTCGAGCAGGATGCCTGAGGTGCCCTTGATCATCGGAGTCTGGAGCGTAGAGGCTGTACGACCCATCATCGGACCTCCGATGATGATCTTTTCAGGTTCCTCCAGGCCTTCGGTCAGAGTGGCGAGGATAGTTCCGAACGGCACCCTCAGGTTGCGTCCGGTGTTGCCGTCATGAAGAGTGAGCACGCGGTCCATAAGCGGTTCGCCGAGCACTACGGCACGGTAAACGGCATAGGCTGTAGCCACGTTCTGGACTATGGCTCCGGTTGCGATAGGCAGACCGCCGGAGGGCACTTCCTTACCGATGACAGCTTCGATGAGCTGCTTTTCGCCGCCCTGCGGATATTTGACTTTCATGGGCATCACTTCGATTCCCGGTACGGTAGAAGCCGCCTGGGTCAGGGCCTCGATGGCTTCGGGCTTGTTGTTTTCGATAGCGATGACTCCGCGGCTTACGCCTGCGGCTTTCATCAGAAGGCTCACGCCCTTGACAATCTCACGCGGATTTTCGCGCATGAGCATGTCGTCGCATGAAAGACAGGGCTCACACTCGGCAGCGTTGATGATCACCACCTCTGCCTTCGATCCGGGAGGGGGCGAGAGTTTCACGTGGCAGGGGAAGGTAGCGCCGCCAAGGCCCACGATGCCGGCATTCTTGATGATGTCTATGATGGCTTTGCCGTCAAGCGCGGCAATTTCGGCTTCGCTGCGGGCCGGAGTCTCGCGCTGTTCGAGCGCCTTTGCGTCAGCCTCGCGGTCGGCCTCATCGCTCTTGATATAGATGGCCTCCACGGGCAGTCCCTGAGGGGTGCGGCAGACGTCGATCTTGACCACGGTACCTGAAATGGGGCTGTGGACGGGAGCCGACACAAAACCGCCGGCCTCGGCAACCATGTCGCCGCGCTTTACTTTATCGCCTTTTTTCACTACAGGCTTTGCCGGAGCTCCGATGTGCTGAGCTACCGGAAGGACTACTTCGGCGGGTAGGGGCATATTTTCAATCGGCTTGCCGGCCGCTATCTTGTTTTCGGCGGGATGGATGCCGCCAATTTTAAACGTATGGAGTTTCATGGTTTCAGGCGGGAGTTTCTTCAGTTTTCAGTTTTACCTCTGCTGCGGGAGCGGCTTTCTTCACGGGGAAGTTCACGGCATGGATGGCGTGGGTCGGGCAGACGTCCACACACTTGCGACAGAGCTTACACTTCTCATAGTCGATGTATGAAAGATTGTTGGCGATGGTTATGGCCTCGTGTGTGCACTCTTTGGCACACTTCGTGCAGCCGATGCAGGCAACCTTGCATTCTTTCATTGCCAACGCGCCTTTTTCTTTGTTAGAGCAGGCCACGTAGACTCTCATGCCGCGCGGGCCTTTGAAACGGAGCTCGATTATGGAGCGCGGGCAGGCCTTGACGCAGGCGCCGCAGCCCACACACTTATCTTCGATCACCTCCGGCAGACCGGTTTCGAGGTTCATCTTCATAGCGCCGTAGGGGCAGGCGGTAACACAGTCGCCACAGCCGAGGCAGCCGTTGGGACAAGCTGACTCGCCGGTGCCGAGCGAGGCAAGCACGGCGCAGGTGGGCGCACCCTCGAATCGGGCTATCTGCGGACGCAGGTCGCAGGTGCCGTTACATTTGATTACAGCGATTTTGGGTTTGGTCTCGGCGGCGGCCAGTCCGACAATCTCACCGATCTGTTTCATGACCGCGCTGCCTGAAGCCGGGCAGGAAAGTCCGTCGAGCGTATCGGCTCCGACACATGCGGCCGCGAAATCTCGACATCCGCTACGTCCGCAACCGCCGCAGTTAGCGCCGGGCAGAAGGGCTTCAACTTGGTCAATACGGGGATCTTCCTGAACATGGAAACGCTTGGCCACAATGTAAAGCACGGCAGCGCCCACAATTCCGATAACCCCAAGTACAATAATGGAAGTTACAACAATATTCATGGTAAAAAATTATAAGAGCCTGTATAACAGATATATTTTAATCAGTACTATAGCCTGGTCACTTTCCAGCTGATCTTCTGGGCCAATTGCCTGCGGAGGCGGTAGAGCAGGAGATCATAGAGCAGCAGAAAGCCGAAACCTATGGCGAGCGACCAGCCTCCAAGTTCCGGGAAACCGAGCCGGAGACCGACCACGGAGCCGCCGAAAATCAGCGTCGGGAGAATCAGCGCCCACCACGTGGCCCTCAGTGTAGAGCCTGAGCTGGCAGTAACCTCCACCCGTTCACCAGGATTGAAGTCCGAAGCAAGCGGAGTGTCAATGGTCAGGAGTTCATGGCCGCCACCTTTGGTGTTGCACAGGGCGGTGATGGCACATCCGTCACATTTACACGCTTCTTCGGTGCGAATGGTCAGCAAGTTCCGGCCGACCGATTCGATCACTCCACGGTGTGTTACGTCTTCTTTGCTCATCGGGATTTTGGTTAAAATGCAATATTATGCGTCTGCAAAGTTAGCGTTTTTTCACCATTCGGACAAACAAAAATTCATCTCCCGCTCCGGCTGACCGGAAATGACATGGAAATGGCACTCAACCTCTAAGAAATTGTTTAGAGGGTGTTTCATAACAAGAGTTAAAATCTGAGTGGTGTATCTTTTAGATAAATTGTTGCAAGGGAGGAAGAAGCATAGCCACGCTATCTGACGAATGAAAAGCCGGAAAGAGCCGGCCATCCTTCAGCGCCGCCGAGGCAGCAGATCTGACAGACGGATATGCTCGATGCGCATGGCCATCAGAATATAGCCCAGCAGCAGTGGGGTGCGTATGATCATGTTGAGCCAGGGCCGGTGGCCGAAGGCTATAAGTTCGGCGAAAAACCACAGCGCTATCGCACTGACGAAATAGAACACTATGCGCGAAACCTGGTAGCCGATCGGAAATTTGACAAGTCCGGCCAGATAGCTCACCAGCATCATGGTGCCATAGCAGGCAAATGATGCCCAGGCGCAGCCCATATAGCCGAAGCGAGGCACGAGCAGTACGTTTAGCGCCACAGTGACAGCCAGTCCGAGCAGCGAGAACCACATGCCCCAGACCGTCTTGTCGGTGAGCTTATACCACAGCGAGAGGTTGAAGAAGATCCCGAAGAAGAATTCCGCTATCATGACTATAGGCACCACCTTGAGGCCGCTGAAATAGCTTTCGGCTATGAACAGGCGCAGAATATCGAGGTAGAACATCACTCCGAGAAAGATGACCATAGCGAAGATGACGAAGTATTTCATCGCATCGCGGTAGCTCTGCATGCGGTCATCGCCTCTGTCCTTAGCCTTGGCGAAGATAAAGGGCTCGTAGGCAAAACGGAATGCCTGGATAAACATCACCATCACAATGGCAATCTTGATGTTGGCCCCATAGATGCCGAGCTGCGACATGGCCTCGGCCTTGTCGGGATACAGTTCCGGGAAGAGGATTGAATAGAGCGTACTGTTCATGATGCCGGCAATGCCAAGTACCAGGAGCGGCGCGGAGTAGGCTATCATCTCTCGCCACAGGCGCGGATTGAACTTCCAGCTGAAGCCACGGAGTTCGGGCAGCAGCAACAGCATGGTCACAGCCGAGCTGACAAGGTTGGCCAGGAAGATGTAGCCGATGCCAAAATCAGGATCATAGAACCAGGCTATCCAGCCGGGAGCCTGGGTCCAGAGCCAGGGGCAGATGAGTATGAAAAACAGATTCAGTCCGATGTTGAGTCCGATGTTGACCAGACGCAGCAGAGCGAAGCGCATGGGGCGTTTGCGGAAACGCAGATATGAGAACGGCAGGCAGCAGAATGCGTCGATGGCCACTGTCAGAGCCATCATGACAACGTAAGTTTCATTTCCTGCGCAGTGCATGGCCTCGCTGACCGGGCCAAGCACGGCAAGCACAAGCGCCATGAAAGCCGTCGAGCTGACGGCAAGCGAGATCAGCGAGGTTGAGTAGACCTCCATCGGGTCCTTGTAGCGCTCATGGTTGGCAAAGCGGAAAAATCCGGTTTCCATTCCGTAGGTCAGAATGATCAGCGCCAGCGCCACTATGGAGTATATAAAGGTGACAAGGCCGTATTCAGCCGAAGGAAACATGCGGGTGTAGAGCGGCACCAGACACCAGTTGAGAAAACGTCCGATGATGCTGCTCAGTCCGTAGATGGCCGTATCCTTGGCCAGTGACTTGATTCCTGCCATTATTGCAGAGCGGTAATTTGATTTTTTTGAGACTGTAACAATTTTTTAGAGGCTGCTAAAAAACAACCTCTTATATTCCAGGAGGGGATCAGAACAGCGTCCCCATAGCCGAGGGCGGGTTGAGATGCAGGTGGGCATAGGCCAGCGATGTCACTTCGCGTCCGCGCGGAGTGCGCCGCAGGAAGCCCTCCATTATCAGGAAAGGTTCGTAGACCTCCTCAATGGTGTCCTGCTCCTCGCCGATAGCCGTCGCGATGGTCGAAAGGCCCACCGGACCGCCTTCAAACTTGTGGATCATGGTCAGCAGGAGCTTGTGGTCCATCTCATCGAGTCCGTAGCGGTCAATATTTAGCGCTTCGAGAGCGAAACGGGCAATCTCCGGATCTATCTCGCCGCTGCCTTTGACCTGGGCGAAGTCACGCACACGCCGCAGGAGCGCATTGGCT
Organism: Duncaniella muris; assembly: GCF_003024805.1. Lineage (GTDB taxonomy): Bacteria > Bacteroidota > Bacteroidia > Bacteroidales > Muribaculaceae > Duncaniella > Duncaniella muris. Next base: position 16,103 of record NZ_PUEC01000033.1, on the reverse strand, counting down.
ATTCGCGGAGTGCCGCGGCTGCGCATGGCTATCTCATGGGCCGCCTCGGCACTGCATCTGACTCCGAGGAGTGCGGCCGAGCGGAGTATGATGCGTTCGAGCACCTCATGACTGTAATATTCCAGATGGCAGTTTATGCCGAAACGCGCGCGCATCGGCGCTGTCAGCATACCCGACCGGGTGGTGGCGCCAACGAGGGTGAAGGGAGAGAGCGAAAGCTGTACCGAGCGGGCGCCCGGACCTTTGTCAATCATTATGTCGATGCGGTAATCTTCCATAGCCGAGTAGAGATACTCCTCCACCACACGGCTCAGCCGGTGGATCTCGTCGATGAAAAGCACATCGTTCTCCTCAAGCGAGGTCAGTATTCCCGCCAGATCGCCCGGCTTGTCAAGCACCGGCCCGGAAGTCACCTTGAAGTTGACTCCAAGCTCATTGGCAATGATGCCGGCGAGCGTTGTTTTTCCAAGACCCGGAGGGCCGAAGAGCAGAAGATGGTCAAGCGCCTCTCCCCGCATCCGCGCGGCCTGCACGAACACCTTGAGGTTTTCAACCACTTTTTCCTGACCGTTGAAGCCGTCGAAATATGACGGACGCAAGGCTCTTTCATACTCCTTGTCGGCGCTGCCGCGGTCATGTATGTCGAATTCATTTTCCATCAGATGACAAAATTAGCAAATTTCCATGAATTTTGTTCCAAACATCCGCCATTTGTCTTATCTTTGTGCTTCAATCAATTTATAAATATAAATCTTTAATCCTTTAATCCCCCACATTATATCACAATGAGCAAACCTTACGTAGTGGGTATCGACATAGGCGGTACCAATACAGTTTTCGGCATCGTCGACGCACGTGGCGTAGTTATCGCCAGTTCCTCCATCAAGACGCTGAAACATTCCGATGTCAACGCATATCTTGACGAGCTTTACAATGAAGTGACCCGGCTGCTTGTGGCCAATGACGCTGTTGACAAAGTCCACGGCATAGGCATAGGCGCACCCAATGCCAACTACTACACCGGCATGATCGAAAAACTCGTCAATATCCCCTGGCCCACTCCCCTGCCCCTGGCCCAGATGGTCAGCGACAAGTTCGGCATACCCGTGGCCATCACCAACGATGCCAACGCCGCTGCAATCGGCGAGATGACTTACGGCGCAGCCCGCGGTCTGAAGGATTTCATCATGATCACCCTCGGCACCGGCGTAGGCAGCGGCATAGTGATCAACGGACAGCTCGTCTACGGCCATGACGGTTTTGCCGGCGAACTCGGCCACACCATCATGAAGCGCAACAACGGCCGTCTCTGCGGCTGCGGCCGCACCGGCTGCCTCGAAGCCTACTGCTCGGCTTCAGGCGTAGCCCGCACCGCCCGCGAGTTCCTTGAAATCCGCACCGAACCCTCGGCCCTGCGCACAATTCCTATCGAAGCCATCACTTCAAAAGATGTCTATGACGCAGCCGTGGCCGGCGACAAGCTTGCCAACGAGATCTTCGAATATACCGGCAACATTCTCGGCGAGGCTTTTGCCGAATTCACCGTATTCTCATCGCCGCAGGCCATAATCCTCTTCGGAGGTCTGGCAAAATCCGGCGAACTCCTGCTGCGTCCGCTGCGCGAGTCAATGGAGAAAAACATGTATCCGGCATTCAAAGGCAAGGTGCAGATACTTCTTTCGGAGCTCAAAGATGCCGATGCCGCCGTGCTTGGCGCAAGCGCACTCGGCTGGGAAGCCAAGGCCCAGGTTCCGGCAGTGCCCCAGGCATGACACACGCATGTCACCTGACATGACGGTCCGGAAATAATCAAAGGACACGACCACGGCTGAAAATCCGTTTTCGTGTCCTTTGACTTTCGCTATATCTAATCTCAAATACTTGAATTCACAGGGTCCTGCATGTCTGTGGTCACAATGATTACCGCATGACATTCGTCTGCGTCAACCACCAGGCTATCCTCCGGCTCATCGGTCCGGAAAGTCATCTGGCGGACAAAGTTCCCAGGAGCCGGCATAGAATCAAACCAGATAGTGTCAGTGATCTCACTGTCAGAGCGGTCTTTTGACGATGAAGAGCGCCGGGCCTTGTCGACCGACAGCACCCATCCGCCGCGATGCTGCCTGATGAGCACATATTTTATAGCCATATGCTTGTTGTCTTCGAAAGAGATTGAATAGACCTCGGCTCCGCTTGTGGTCTTCATCTGAAAGGCCACAGCCTTTGACCGCTCCTTCTTCATGGCGTCCCTGATCTTGGCGGCCATCTTGTCATCATCGAAGTTAAACATCCGGCTTGAGCGGATGACCGCGCGGGTCGACGGATCACGTTTCTCCGAGAAAATCTCGTTTGTCACAGATTTTGATTTCTGAAGCGTGGCTATCGCCGCATCAATCGAGCTCTGAGCCATAGCTCCCAGCGCCGGGAACATCACTATGACCATTAAAATATATCTTAGAAATTTCATATCCGATAGAGTTTCAGGTATGGTGTAACTTATGATCCCCTCTTCAGGAATTGCAGTAATCAATAGCTAAGAGAAGCCTTGACCACCTCGGCCACATCAGGGTCCGACATGTCAAAATCTTCCATCAGCGCTCTGTCAAAAGCATCTTCCGCCTCTTCAAGCGATCGGTCGAGCTGGCTCAGACGCTCGCTGACGAGCTGGTCGTTGCGACGGATTTCAGGGACGACAACACGAAGGTCCGTGATCTTCTTGCCATCGCGGATGATGTAACTGCCCTCATAGGCCATGTATTCTTCAGGCAGATCTGCGGTCTGCATTCTGAACACAAAGCCGAGCCCCAGCAACAGGGCCACAGTGGCTGCCACTCCTGTCCACTGCCAGCGGCGCAGTCTCGGCAGCCTTATGGGTTCAGGTGCTGCGGGAGCCTGACTGAGAGAGCCATACCAGGCAAACATCTCCCGGTAACTCTCCAGTTCAGCCGGAATATGGCCGTGACTGAAATAGTCATACAGCGCCCTCTCTTCCGCAGAGGTGGTCTCTCCGGCAAGAAAACGCTCCACATAGCGGCTGACATTATTCTGATCTATTTCTTTCATGACTGTCTTTGCATAAAAATATCTCTGATATTCTGACGGGCTCTTGAAAGGGCTACCCGGATAGAGCCCGGCGTAGAACCGGTGAGCCGGGCAATCTCCCCGACCTCCAGGCCTTCTATATGCTTCATTCTGATGACTGCCTGCTGCACCGAAGGGAGCGATGCAATGATCTCCATCACGCCCGCCGTCTCCTCGGAGTCAATCACTGTCTCTTCGGGCGAGACTCCGTCTGAGATGTCGCCCACATGCTCCATCCCGACAGTTGAGCTGCCGTAAGAACTGCGCAGAAGGTCGAGCGTACGGTTGCGGGCTATCACAAAGGCCAGAGAGTCTATACTCCTGTACTTATCAAGTTTATCCCGCATCATCCACAGTTTCAAAAGAGTGTCCTGAGCCACATCGTCAGCCATATCGGAGTCAGCCTCAGCCGACATGCCGACAACCATGCTGACAATGCGCTCCCTCAGCCGGGGTGCCATCCGTTCAAACTCGCTGCGGTCCATCAGTTTCTGCGGGTCCTTTCAAAGGTCCGTTTATCATATAGACGGAAAATTGGTGTCAACGTTACATCTCGGTTTGATTTTTTTCAATTTCTGCACTATTTTGCCCAACCCGGCATGAACTTTGCAATCATGATGAATGTTATAAAAAGCAAAAATCCGTTTCAGCTTATGAATTTCATCACACGCACAGCTGCTATCATGCTTTCGGCTGCATGCGCTCTCGGCGCAATGGCTACCGCACCGGCCGATGAGCAGCACGAGGCTCTTGTCAAAGACCACAAGCCAATTTTCTTCGGCGAGGGCGAGACTCCGCAAAGCGACTCGATCCGCAATCTTGTAGAAAATTTCTACTATGACCAGTTCCGCAGTTTTCAGGACCCGCAGGCTCCTTACTTCCTGTTCATGAGCCGCGACTCACAGCTGGCTATGGGCATAGGCGGCATGGTGCGCATGAGAGGATATTTCGACTGGGGTGGTACCACCGGCACTCCCGGTTTCTCGCCTTACTTCATCCCTACGCAGCGCGACGAGCTAAACCGACAGCGTATCGGATCAAGTCCGGCCGGCACCGCCCTGTTTTTCCGTGTCATAGGCCGAAACAAGCGCCTCGGCGACTATCAGCTCTACATAGAAGCCAATTTCAACGGCTACCAGACCCGCGACTTCCATCTTAAGAAAGCTTATGCCACCATAAATGACTGGACCATCGGTTATGCCTCATCCACTTTCGGCGATGGCGCGGCCGTGCCTCCGACCATAGATGCCAGCGGCCCCACCATGAAGATGGACGGAACAAATGTGCTTGTCCGTTACATGCATCATTTCCGCAAAAGCGGTATCTATGTGGCAGCCTCCGTGGAAACTCCTGACATGACCGTGCAGGAAGACGGGACCTCAACCGCAGCCCGCAGCCAGTTTATGCCCAACATCGCGGCTATGGTGCAGTATGAATGGCTCACCGGACAACACATTCGCCTCTCAGCCATCACTCGTTTCCTACCCTACCGCGACATGATCAATTCGCGCAACCACCAGAAAGTGGGCTGGGGTCTGCAGTTCAGCACCGTGTTCCGCCCGGGGGATCCCCTCACGGTCTATGCCACAGTCAACGGCGGCCGCTCATATTCAAACTTCGGCGGCGACTTTCTCCTTGGCAAATATGACCTTGTGGCCAACCCCGAAAAACCCGGACAGCTCAACACCGTGCCAGGATGGGGCTACTTCGCCGGCCTGCAATACAATTTCACTCCTCAGGTCTTCATGTCGGCCACCTTCGGTCAGGGCCGCTACCTGCCCCATCACGGAACTGCCGCCGGCAGCGACTACAAATATGGACTCTACGGAGCCGTCAATCTGTTCTGGTATCTCACACCCCGCATCAGCTTCGGAGCCGAAGCCAACTTCGGGGAGCGCATGAACTTCGACGGCACCCACGGCTGGGGACACCGCGTAGGAGCCCTCGCGCAGTTCTCATTCTGATTCCGGCAATACAACCTGCCAGCACATCAGCCCACCCCGACTTTCAAAAGATTCTCTTAAGCCATTTTTCGTAATAATTACTTGGAAGTCCTGCCGCAAAATCCTTGCAGCAGGACTTTTCTGTGATCACGAAGTTTCGTTTGACAGATTCAAATATTTACATTAATTTTGCGGTGCGCGACTGAAACTGCGCAGACATACGGAAAAGCGTTTTTGCTTTCATCCTTTAGTGAAAATTCGCCAAATTTTTAGATTCAGAGGATAAAGCAGTCAAAAACGCCCTTGCTTGTCGCATATCCACTCCCCGACAAGGGGTATCGGTATACGATATGGCGTGGGAGTGGACTGTTTATTCTGAATCAGGCGTTTGGCGATGCCTTCACTAAGATAAACCGAACATCATTCCACGTCTTTTCTATTTTTATGGACCAATCAAAAACATAGTCTCAGGTCTGCAGGGAATGAGCATGACTTGCCATCTGATCATATGAAAATTTCAAGCTCCCTCCCTCGACATTTTCTGTATCTAATTCTCCTTGTACTGACAACAGCACTCGCTGGATGCGACAAAAACACGACTGAAGAGCCGTCTGAACCAGATAAGCCCGGAGATATCACTGAAACAGACATTGATAGCGCAGACGTGCTCCCGGTGCACAATCTCGGCGAAGACTTCGCGTCCTATATCGAATCAATTGACTATAGCCCGGATTCAACCACCATATATGTCAGCCTCAAACAGAGCACACCTGCCGGCAGAATCCCGAAGGAGGCTTCAATCATCGTCATACCCGAATGCGAGATGTTCCCTGACGGATTCGGCGCCACAGTGCGATCTGTAAGACTGTCGCCTACGATCATGCTCACATGCTCGTGGCCCGACTTGTCGCAGTTTGCCGAAGAGTTCAACCTTTCAACCGCCGACGGCACTCTCGAAATATCGGAAATAGAGGTCTTCGACCAAGATGGCAATCGAATCGAATTTGAAGAGTATGATCCAGACGATCAGGGTAGCAGTAGCAGAAGCAGAGCCGGCATATGCAACCTCATCACACGGCAGCATTTGGATCTTTCGGTCTCCAACGGCACAGCCTGGAACCATCTTAGGTTCCTTGGCCAGGTATATTACGGATTCAGATACATAGGTGCAACAATCCAAAAGGAGCGTGGCAGACGCACCATAATGACTTTTGACATCGAGCCTACGCTCGGCTTAAATGTTTCATCTATAGTCGAGTGCAAGGCGGAGGTTAATAAGGATATCCGCATAGGCCAACTCAGAACAAATCTCAAAGCTCTCGTGGCAGGTGTACCTGTTGTCTTTCCTGTAACCTTCTATCTATATTTCGAGGCAGCCGCCGCCGGGTCTATCACATTCGAATCGACCTTGACTCATGAGTTCAGTTCAGCCTTCACAATCAGTAATTCGTCAGGCCAATGGAGATCCTCGCGCCGTAACGGTGATGGAAACAACGGCGATGAAAGTCCTTGGGGAATTCAAAAAATCGACCTGGACGGCTCAATATCCACCGGACTCAGAGCCGGAGTGATTGTGGGGCTCTACAGTGCAACCACCGGTGTAGGGATAAATCTGATTCCGAAATATACGCTTTCGGCAAGCGCCTCGCTCTCGTCAGATGATTTATATCGCATCAATCCGATGGTCAGCAACAACATAGGGATAGAAAGCGAAATATACGTTGCTGCAAAACTATTTGGCTGCGACTTAGGGAAATACACATATTCATTCCCCAAAATAGATCTTTACGACAATAGTATCCATCTCTTCCCCGGCATTTCCGGCTTCAAAGTCGGAGAAGGCGCCACGGAGACCGAAAAAGTCGTGGAGTATGACCGCGAAAAGCACTTTTTCCTCGAAAACATACAGGCGGAAGAAGGTCTTGTCCTCCTTGACGAAAACAGCGAAGTAGTCGGCCGATATAAGCCCACATCGACCGAAGAAAATGAAAGTAAAATCCATAAAAAACAATATCTCTCTCGTCTCAAGCCCAAAAAGACATACTACGCCGCACCCTTCTATAGCATTTTCGGCAAAACCTTCATTGGCAACGAGTACCTGTTTAAAACAGATGATATAATCGAAAGCCGGACATACCGCCTGTCAATACTTAATTCCGCCGATGAACGACTCTTGCCCGACAAAAAAGAATTTATCATCAAAGCCGACGTAGGCGCTGAAGGCGATATTGAGATCACAAACATCGAAGGCATGGAAAGACAGGGCAACGACTGGTATTATTCATGGATTGACAATGTAGAGCGGACAGACGGAGAATCGACCATTACATTCAAGGAAGAGCGTGCCAGCCTGCGCATAAGTGCATATGTGTCTGACAATCCGTATTCACTATGTATAAACGAAGCCCATAACCACTCAGACGACAGCAACACCATGATCAATACATCCATCGGGTATCAGTATCATTATTACTATGTGTTTCGCCAAGCATACGAAAATCAGGCATATAGTAAATATTATTACTCCTGGACATCCAAACGAGCCGAATTCTGGCTCAGTTCCGATGGAAAGACACAAACTCCGTGCGACGGTCAAGACAATAAAGGCTCCATGAACACAGTATACACGACAATACACAATATAACAGCAAAACTCGAACGAATCGGCCAATGAAAAAGATTTTTACCAGACTGATTCTATCCGCAGCCGTGCTGCTGTCAACAGCCGGTCAGGCTATGGCCTTCACTGTAGATGGGATCAATTACACTTTGAAAAACGGTGAGGCTATGGTAACCGGCGCAACATCGCGTGACATCACTTCACTTTTAATTCCTGCTACTGTCGACTATGAAGGCAAGACATACCCGGTCAATGCAATTCGCCACACAGCCTTTAACAATTACAAATCGCTCCGCTACGTGCGCTTCGAGGACAGCGACACTTATATCAGTTGTCCGAGGAACACTTAAAACAGTCGAATTGCCTGCTACAATCACCAAAATCGGCTTTTCGGCATTCGAGAAATGCGAGACCCTTTCCGAAATCATTTCACACGCCGTGACTCCGCCCGTATGCACCAATGACAATATCTTCGATTCAAAAATATACAAGACAGCGTCTCTCTTCGTACCGGCCGGATCAAGAAAAGCATATACCGAAGCCAATGTGTGGAAAAATTTCAGCAATACCACTACCGGCGAACGCTTCACCATATCAGTCGAATATGACAACTCCCGCGGCAATGCCACCATCAACGGACAGAAGACAGACAGAAGCGAATTTGAAGAGGGCGAAGCCGCTGAAATCATAATCCGGCCGGCCGACAATTTCCGAATTGCGGAAGTAACCGTAAACGGTAGCCGCGCCGACTTTAAGCCTGAAGAGTTCAAGGCTTCAATTGCCGCCGTGGCAGAAAACATTAACATCACCGCTACATTCGAGCTCGGAATATCCGGCATCGCCCCCGTGCTCACTCCAAGCAACATAAAAGTCTATGGTAAAGATTCGGCAATATATATCGAAGGAGCTGACGATAATGAGACTGTAGAGATATACAGTTCCTATGGCATATGCATATACCGAGGAACGGAGCGCAAAATCGACTTAGGCGCAGGCGGCATATACATTGTCCGCATATTGGACAAGACATTTAAAGTCGCTGTCTGACCCTCGGAGACAACGCTGAGCCGAAATCGGAATGCATCCCTTTCGCATTTTAGCACAATCATAATCAATCGATACCCAATCGATTACTTTTGACTTTCACAATGGCTTTGTCGCAAAATATCATAAATTTGCGACAAAGCCAAATTATTATGTCATCACAAAATGGATACATTTATGTGAAACAGGTCTAAACGACGCAACCTCGTCTTTTTATCTTTTTTTGACACACCATCCGGAGCGGTAAATCGGTGTCCTCGACCGGACACCATATGCTGAGGGAATGGCAAGCCCGTGACACCTGCGCGCTTTGCGCTGCGGTGTCACGGGCTATGAGTAAACCGATGTCCTGACGGACATCTCCATCCGGTTTCAGTACGCGCTACGTGCCCCGGACTGATCCGCAGGCAGTAGCGAGTCAGACAAGACAGGTTCCAGCCTGGCCGGTGATGGCAGGGGCCAGGCTGGGCGGACTCCGGAGGAGCCGTGGGTGGCAGGGGCCAGCAAGACGGACTCCGGAGGGGCTGTGGTTAGCAGGTGTCCGGCAGGACACCGTTTTAATAGTAGCCCCCGACACCGCAGCGCAAAGCGCGCAGGTGTCGGGGGGGAAAAAGATATTCAAACAAACGTGGTGTCCGGTGGAGGACACCGATTTACCGCCCCGGATGGCCCGGAATGTGCCGACATCCGAAATCCGCGGCTCAAAACATTTTCACACTCGGATAGTTTTTAACACTTCAACCGAGTTTTGCAGTCTGACCCATAACAGCCCTGCGAGACAACATCTACCACATCACAATCATATCCTCACACAACATCGGCCACATCCTCATTAATGATTTCCAATTTTAGGGGCTAAAGGAGATGATTTTTCGGCGATTCTGTGTAATTTTGTAGTCTGTCACAAAAAAACACGATTTTTTATGCGCCGCTATCTCAAATATCTGTTTCAACTGATACTCTCGCCGGGCAACGGCTGGGAGGATATTGCTATCGCTGATGACAATCCGCAGTCGATAGCCTCGCGCGGTTTCTATCCGCTGATAGCCATAGCGGCACTCAGTGTGTTCATGCAGGGGGTCTACCATCATGCCGAATTCCTCGTTCTGTTCATGAGAATGATCGTGACTTTCCTGGTCTATTTCGTGAGCTACTTTTTCGGTGTGTTCGCGCTTTCGCTTTTTGCCGAACCAACCCTCGAAAAGCGCTATGACGAGGCCCGCAGCCACACTTTCGTGCTCTACACCCTGGGCCTGGTGGCTCTGATCTCGCTGATCATAAACGTATTGCCGATCACTTCGGTGATGCTTTTCTTCCTGCCGTTCTATGTGGCTCTGATCCAGTGGAAAGGGGTAAGCTATATGGGTGTGAAGGCTGAAAAGACAGGCTTATTCATGATCATAGCCATACTCGGAGTGCTGATGCCTCCCTATATTTTTTATTTTCTTTTCTCTTTTATAATTGGTTAAACTAAAGTGATTTCAAAAGATATTAACATAAAGAACCGACGTGCCACCTTCGACTATGCCATAGGTGACACTTTCACCGCTGGCCTTGTGCTGACCGGAACGGAAATCAAGTCGATCCGCCAGGGCAAAGCCTCGCTGGCCGATACTTTCTGCTATGTGGACAACGGTGAGGTCTGGGTGAAAAACATGTATATCGCCGAGTATTTCTACGGCACTTACAACAATCATGCCACCCGACGCGACCGCAAACTTCTGCTCAACCGCAAGGAGATAGCAAAGATCGAAAAAAGCGGCAAGGAGAGCGGCTTCACAATCGTGCCCCTGCGCCTCTTCATCAACGATCGCGGACTTGCCAAGCTCGTGATCGGAATAGCCCGCGGCAAGAAGGAATATGACAAACGCCAGTCGATCAAAGAGCGCGAAGACAAGCGCACTATGGCCCGAATAATGCAGAAATAAAGCCCGCAAATGCTTTCTGTGGGGTCGGTCCTCAGACCGCGCGCGTCACAGCCATGCGCCGCAACATTGCTTAGCGGAGCCCTACAAGCATGTAGCCCTTCTGCGGACGGGCCACATCCACATGACACCAGACCGTCCCGGCGGTCTGTTTTTTCATCCTGACGGTGGCTCCTTCAAGCTTTTGACCGTCAATCGACACCCATGACTGCCGGCAGACCGAGTCACTTCCGGCTTCTCCGATAAAATACTCCACCCTGCGGCCGCTGTCGAGATCAATCACAGCGCCATGTCCGTCGGGCAGTGTCTTGAACAGCACTCCGCCACGGTCAATGCGCAGACGCATCTCACTGCCCTCGAAGCGCAGACAGCCGTCGGCGGTCTCCGCCGTAAAATCCCATCCCTGTTCTGGATCCGGTCGCCCTACAGGGCCTTCCCCACTTCCGGGCGGGTCCGGAGTATCGGTGCGCCGCACTCCGTCAGATCCTTTGTCGCAGGCTGTCAGCAAGACTATGGCCACGAGCAGGCAGCACAGGCTCCGAAAAGACGTTTCGACGCCCGGCAGTAGCCTTCGGCAGACACTACGGCCCGCCCAAAGAAGGAATACCGATTCAATTCTGCCATGCGCTTTCATCCTTCAACAATATTAATGGTCAGACGTCCGCGTTCTCCGCTTGAAGCCGAAATGTAGTCCAGGCGGTGCATCCCAAGGCCAAGCCCGGAAGCCATCACCCAGGCACCGTCTACAGAGAGTCCGTCAACAGTCCAGACTGCATCTGAGGGAATATAGGGAGAGTAGAGATCTATCCGCTCTTCGCTCAGACGGTAAGTGCCTTTGAGAGCCTTTGGCTCACCTTCTATTTCAAAATTCTCGCCCTTGTGCGCACCCCAAAGATACTCGGCAAGTTCCGGATAATCAACAAATGGATTGCGGTTGCCCTGCAGACGCTCTCCAAGTTCGTTAAGCCGTATTTCATCAGCTCCGGCAGGCCATGATCTGTGCCAGTCCACAAGCATTCCGGCCGCATAGCCGCTCAGTCCCGGCCAGGTCTCCGAGCTCATCATGAGATAGGCTTCCGGAGCCCAGAGATCGGCATGATAGAGCGTCGACATGTAGAAATAAGTTCTTGCCAGCCGTCCTCTCAGAGCCTCCGGGGGCCAATAGCACTCGAATTCCTCTCCTCCGAGCAGTCCAAGGCCGGCGCTCCAGAGGGCGTTGGAATATGACGGTGTGACCACTTCTCCCACCGGTCTGTCAGCGCGCCATTCCACCACATCGCTGCCGAGCGGCAGCAGATTGTAGAGATCTCGGCTGACGGTATCGCCATAGAGATCCGGCACCATTCTCCACCATCGGGCAGAGACGAGATTGCCCCACTGATATCCGTCGGGCAGCTTTCCGTCCGAGATCATGACCTGAGCACCGTTGAAAGGATCGTCCACACAGCCATCAAGCGACTTGAAGGTGGCAAGAGTCACCGGGCGGCAAGCGCGAGAGATGCCTCGCATAAGGGCTTCGCCCCCAAGACCGTTAAAAGGCACCCCGGCATCCGTCTGAAACGGAACCGAAGTGCCTGTGATGAGTAGTAGCGAGACAAGGAGTCTCATAGGAGGGAGAGTGTTAGATTAAAAAAGAATGTGTGCTGCTGAAGCAGACCTTCCAGTTTCAGCAGCACACCCTGATTTTCTTATACGTAACCGCGGATGATGCCACGCTTTGAGTTGCGCACGAAGAGAATGATCTCATCGCGTTCCTTGGTGGCAGGCAGTTCGGCCTCGATGCGCTCAACAGCGTCGGAGTTGTTGAGACCCGACAGGTAGAGGTAGCGGTAGGTCTCCTGGATGTCGCGGATGGTCTCGTTGGAGAAGCCGCGACGGCGAAGACCGATTGAGTTCACACCTGCATATGCGATGGGTTCGCGGCCGGCCTTTACATAAGGAGGAATATCCTTGTTGACAAGCGCGCCGCCCTGGAGCATCACATGCGGACCGATGTGGCAGAACTGGTGGATAAGAGCGCCACCGCCGATCACTGCGAAATCATCGATCACAACCTCGCCGGCACACTGTACGGCATTCGACATGATTACGTTGTCACCGATCACACAGTCGTGGGCCACATGGCAGTAGGCCATGATCAGGCAGTTGCTGCCTACCACGGTCTTGCCCTTGGAGGCTGTGCCGCGGTGGATGGTCACACACTCACGGATAGTGGTGTTGTCACCGATAATGGCTACCGATTCCTCGCCGCGGAACTTCAGGTCCTGTGGAGGACCGGAGATAACCGCGCCGGGATAGATTGTACAATTCTTGCCGATGCGTGCGCCTTCCATGATGGTAACGTTCGAACCGATACGAGTACCTTCACCGATCTCGACATTCTGATCAATAGTGACAAACGGATCTATCACTACACTCGGATGGATCTTCGCTGCCGGATGGACATATGCCAAAGGTTGTTTCATAGTTACTTTATAGAGAGAAACTCTGTGTTTACTTAAACTTCTTGTTATTTATTCTTGATGATCTGAGCCATGAACTCGCATTCGGTGACTATCTTCTCGCCGACAAAGGCATAGCCCTTCATCATGGCGCAGCCGCGACGCAGTTCGGTCATGAACGACACATGGAAGACCAGAGTGTCGCCTGGAACTACTTTCTGGCGAAACTTCACATTGTCGATCTTCATGAAGTATGTCGAATAGCGTTCGGGCTCGTCGAGACCGCTGAGCACCAGGATGCCGCCGGTCTGCGCCATAGCCTCGACCTGAAGCACTCCGGGAAGCACGGGTTCCTGCGGGAAGTGACCCTGGAAGAACGGCTCGTTGGCTGTGATGTTCTTGACACCGACAATATAGTTGGTGCCTTTCTCTATGATCTTGTCGACCAGGAGGAAGGGATAGCGGTGGGGTATGAGCTCACGGATACGATTGTTGTCCATCAGCGGTTCCTTGTCCGGATTGTAGACCGGAGCCTGTACTTCCTGGTGTTTGATCTCGCGGCGGATGCGCTTGGCGAAGGTGGTGTTGATCGAATGACCGGGACGGGTGGCAATCACACGGCCCTTCAGCGGACGGCCGATGAGCGCGAGATCTCCGATAAGGTCAAGCAGCTTGTGGCGCGCGGGTTCGTTTTCGGAAGTCAGAGGTATATTGTTGATGTAGCCGAACATGCTGACATCCTTGTGGGGCACGTTCATGAGATCGGCCAGACGGTCGAGCTCGGCCTGTTCCATCGGGCTGTCGTAGATGACAATCGCGTTGTCAAGGTCACCGCCCTTGATGAGATTGCCCTTTACAAGAGGCTCGATCTCGCGCACGAACACAAATGTGCGGCTTGCGGCGATTTCTTCAGGGAAGTTCTCTACATGCTCCAGAGATGCGAACTGGTTGTTCAGCACAACGGAGTCAAAGTCAATCTTCACGTCAACCGAAAATTCATCGTCGGGGAGCACAAGAATCGATGACCCGGTTGTGTCGTCACGGACTTCGAGCTTCGACTTGATGTAGTAGAAATCCTTGTCGGCATTCTGCTCGGCGAGGCCCACACGGGCTATCTCCTCGCAATAAAAACGCGCGCTGCCGTCGAGAATCGGGAGCTCAGGAGCATTGACCTCAATAAGCACGTTGTCCACACCGGCGGCATAGAGCGCAGCCATCGCATGTTCGATGGTCGACACACGAGCTTCGCCTTTGGCGATAACTGTGCCGCGGTTTGTGGCAACTACATTTTCTGCAAGAGCGTCAATCACCGGCTCGCCCTCAAGATCGACGCGCTTGAACTTATAGCCGTGATTTTCAGGTGCCGGAAGGAAACGGGCTGTGATCTCAAGCCCTGTATGCAGACCTTTGCCGGTGAGTGTGAACTCACCTTTCAACGTAATCTGATTCATATATTTTTTTAGTTTTTTACTTCTTTGATTTGCTTTTCAAGCTCTTTGACACGCTCGTAAAGCGAACCGAGCTTCTTGACATACACAAGACTGCGGGCATATTCACCCATCTCTACGGCCGGAGCGCCCATGATGCGGTCGCCGGGCTTGGTGGCACGGTTGACACCGCTCTGCGCACCTATCTGCGTTCCGTCGGCAATCGAGATGTGGCCCACCAGCCCCACCTGGCCGCCGATCATGCACTGCGCGCCGACTTTCGCCGAACCTGCTATGCCCACCTGAGCCGCCATGACAGTATGAGGACCTACCGCGCAATTGTGAGCGATCTGGATAAGATTGTCGAGCTTGACACCGCGTCCGATCCGGGTTGCTCCCATCATCGCACGGTCTATCGTAGTATTGGCGCCGATCTCCACGTCATCCTCGATCTCCACATTACCTGTCTGGGGAATCTTTTCATATCCGCCTTCCACAGGGGCGAAGCCGAAACCGTCAGCACCGATCACCGCACCGGCATGGATTATACAGTTCTTGCCTATCCGGCAGCCGTGATAGACCTTGGCTCCGGCATAAAGCACAGAGCCGTCGCCGATCTCACAGCCGTCGCCGACATAAGCCTGCGGATATATCTTGACCCCGGCTCCGAGCTTGACTCCACTGCCTATGTAAGCAAAAGCACCGACATAAGCGTCAGCCGGCACTTCGACACCCTCGGCAATGAACACCGGAGACTCGACACCGACCTTCTCCACCTTTGACATCTCTGTCACCATCTCAAGCAGACGGGCCACAGTGGCATAAGGATCTTCAACACGTATGAGGGTAGCCTTCACCGGATGCTCTGCCACGAAGTCTTTCCTGACAAGCACAACCGATGAATCAGTAGAATAAACGAAATGAGTATATTTGGGATTTGCCAGAAAAGAGAGCGCACCTGGATGCCCCTCTTCAATTCTTGCAAAAGTGCTCACTTTCACATTTTCATCACCGTCGACAGTTCCGTTGACCAGCGTGGCAAGTTGTGACGCAGTAAGTTCCATCCGTATAGATTGTGTATAGTTACTTTGCTTTAATGTATTGGAAAAGAATGGACACACTAAGCCATTCTCATGCAAAAGTACAACAAATTTGTGTAACAGCAAACAAAAACCCGCTATACTTCACTGCTATAACCTCTCCGGAGCCTCCTGAATATGTCAGGACCACCAAAAAGCCCACAAAAACCGAAATCTCAGACACCCGCAGACTGCGCGAAAAGCGCGTGGAAGATTGCCGATGTAGCAGTTTTGGGCCGGATGATGAGTC
This sequence comes from Duncaniella muris, assembly GCF_003024805.1. Taxonomy (GTDB): domain Bacteria; phylum Bacteroidota; class Bacteroidia; order Bacteroidales; family Muribaculaceae; genus Duncaniella; species Duncaniella muris. The sequence goes on along the minus strand of NZ_PUEC01000033.1, from coordinate 293 downwards.
CGGAAAGATTTCCATGCGTCCCGAATCCCCCAGGATGAGACATGCCGGAGCGCGGGGGGATTGCGATTGGTGGGGGATTGCGGTGAGGATTGCTGGGGGGGTGGGATATCCCGAAGCAGAGTAATTGCAGAAGAAGGGATATAAAAAAGCGGGCCGGAAGCTGTCGCTGTGACAGGATCCGGTCCGCGGTTTAGAGGGGGCGGTTATCTACTTTCCCACTTTCGTAGTATCATCGACGTGGTGAGGTTTAACTTCTCTGTTCGGAATGGGAAGAGGTGGAGCCCTCACGCTAT
>NZ_PUEC01000032.1 GCF_003024805.1 Duncaniella muris | reverse complement strand
AAAAGCATGGGGACTGAACGTTAGTCACGGGTTTTGCCACCCCCTAATCTGCCTTGTTCCATGCTTGTGATGCCTGATATTTGAAGATAAATTTATTCAAAAACATTTAACCGTACAAATGTACGACTCCCTAAGTCCCTCGGTATCTTCCGTTGCCATCCTCTCGGCTTCGTCGATAAGGACGTTTGTATCCTGATAGTCGTAGTAGAACCGTGCAATGACATTCGCCTGTTCAAAAGGCATAGTACCGTCTGTACAAGTTTCAAGAATAAAATTGACTTCTTTTAACCGCGTCAATAGGTTATGTATAATCTGGTCAGCCATAATTGATCAAAAAGCTATATCATTGGCACTTCTTACAAATCCAATGAAATTTCATTTAACAGGAAATCATATATACCGATTGTGGTAATCCCAGCCTCATTTCTCAAAACAGGAGTGTCTTCGCCAACGATAATGATTTTCTTGAAGGAATCGTCAATATTGCGCAGGGACGCTTCCTCCTGCTTCATCTTCTCTTCATCCGGCATCCGGTAGGCGGATTGGATATAGTAGCGTCTGCTGCCCATATTGCAGACGAAATCCACCTCAAACTGTTTCCTTTCCCGGCTGCCATCCTCCTTTCTAAGTTGTACCGGCACGACACCTACATCGACATTAAAACCACGCACACGCAATTCATTGTATATCACATTCTCCATCAGATGTGAAGGCTCTGTCTGCCTGAAATTAAGCAGGGCGTTACGCAGGCCGCAGTCAGTGAAATAATATTTATACGGGCTGTCGATATACCGTTTCCCTTTAACATCATACCGGCTTGCCTTCTCAACAAGGAACGAGTCACAGATGTATTCCAGATACGACGTAAGCGTCATGCGGTTGACTTTCGTATGCTTAACGCTCTCGAATGTGTTTGTCAGTTTGGTGGGATTCGTCAAAGCTCCAATATCAGATGCCAGGATGTTGAGCAGTTCATCAAGCATTTCTATGTTCTTGATGCCGTAACGTTCCTTTATATCCTTGATATAGGTATGCGTAAAAAGCCCTTTCAGATACTCGTTCTTTTCTTCCTCAGATGATTTCTGAACAACCTGCGGCAGACCTCCGAAAAGCATATAGGTGTTTAATGCACGGTCTTTCTGTAAGTCCATATATGGGAAGACCTCACCGAAACTGAGAGGGTAAAGCTTTATCTCATCGCCTCGTCCTCTAAAAGTAGTGATTACATCCTTGGAAAGAAATCGTGCGTTGCTACCTGTTACATACACGTCGGCATTAGGCATATTCAGATAGCTGTTGAGCACGTCCTCGAACTCGCTGACATGCTGTATCTCATCAATCATTATATAATGGACGGCATCATCAGTCAGTTTTGAGTCGATGTAATCAAGCAGCGCATCCGGATCGCGCAGTTTCCTGTTTCGTCTGTCTTCAAGATTGATCGTGATGATGTGGTCGTTTTCCACACCTTGCTCCCTGAGCCACCCTGCGTATAGGGTAGATAACAAGAATGATTTGCCACAGCGTCTTACGCCGGTGACAATCTTTATCATTCCGTTCTGTCTGCGAGAAATGAGCTTCCGCAGGTATAGAGGTCTTTGTATTATCATAATGCCCATTGTCAAATATTGTGCCTTGTCACACAAAAAGACATCGCAAAGATAGCTCAAAAAGTCTAATCGCCAAGATAACTGCGAAAAAAATGATTTACGGTTCGTTAAAAAAGGAAACTTATTAGGTGGGGAAGATTATTTTTTGTAATTTTGCGGCGTTGAAGTTCCACTGCCGCTACAGAGGTGTCGGCTAGAGTGGATTGAAAGGGAATCCGGTGAGAATCCGGGACAGTACCTGCTGCTGTGAGTCCCACGCAACGTTTCCGCACAATGTCATTGCCCCTCGCAGGGTGAGAAGGCGCGGACAACGGGGACGAGTCAGAAGACCTGCTTCAATACGATGCGATAATGTACCGCGGGCACTCGGCGATTATCTCAAACAGTATTGGCAAGGCTTTGGCTTTCCGCCGATTTCCGTTTAGGATATACATATACCGTCATATACCCGATTGGTTACGATTATCAAGTCGTACACAATCGGGTAACTTTTTTTATTAACAATCTGCAAACTCTAAAACTGTTTAGTTATGAGAAAACATTTTACTAAATTCTTGGCTCTGGCGACCGTAGCGGTCTCAGCAGCCGTCTTCACCGGATGTTCCAGTGAAGATGAACCATTCGCCGACTTTGAGGGCAAAATGGAGGTTGAGAACCCAGTTAGTCGTGCGGTCGTGCAAGGCGATTCAACAATCATCACGTTTGATGATTTTGAATCAACCATGATGGCAATGCCCACTTCTTATGGTGCAAACTATTACGGCAATACTGGAAGCTATGCACAGGTAAAGCAAATTAAAGATCCTTCAGGCATCTTTGAGTCATCAATCAATGTAATTGGCGGTTCTACCGCCTTCTATAATGGAGGTCTGGCTCTTTCTAAATGGAACTATCGGTCGAATCCTGGTAGTGGTACCAATATTACCGGTTCTGGAACTGGCGATTGGTGGTATTCATATAACAATCAGATGAGTGTGTACAACACCACTTCAACTGACGGAGCTAATGTTAATGCAGGTCATAGTGGCAATAACTTTGCAGTTGTATATGGGTATCAGGATTTTTACAATTCACAGTGGATGGCTAAGCCATCTTTCTCTTTTATCCGAAAAAAAACTCTAAAAGGTCTGTGGTTTTGTAACTCTTCCTATACATATGGAGTGATAATGAACGGCAATCAATTTGGCGTTTCTGGTGTAGCTACACCTTTATCAAAGCAAGTTGATGGTGATGGAAATTGTATTGGCTATTTTCAAGTTGAATTAGAATGTTATAATGAAAATGGTGAACTGTTGGCCACCTATGTTCAAACTTTGGCAGATTACAGAAACGGGAAAAAACAAGATCCTGTTACCACTTGGACGTACTGGCCAATTAATCAGGCAAATGTAAAAACCGTAAAACTGAACTTCTCTGGTTCGGATACGGGGGACTACGGTCTGAACACTCCAGCCTATATTTGCCTTGATGATATTACTATTGAATAATCTAACTATGGTAAGCAACTTTGGTTAATCCTATTGTTGCTTACCATATTTGTATTTTAAAGAAACAATGCGAATCCCAAGTGTAACCTTATGTGTTTTACTTTGCATTTTTATAAGCTCTTGCAATAAAGATGATATAATTGTTGACAATGGAACTTTAAAACCTATTATCATCCTTGATAATGTGAGTGGAGTTTATAATGTTAAGGTGGGTAAGGAATTAAGCATTAGTCCTACATATGAGAATGCGGATGATGCTTTGTTCTCTTGGACTATTGACGGAAAACTTGTATCGAATCAAAAAGCTTTTTCTCATACATGGGAGGAAGCGGGTGATGTATTTATCACATTGCGAGTTGATAATGAAAATGGATATGCCGCAGAAGAACTTAAGGTGGAAGTAAAAGATTTACTTCCACCTGCCATTAATTTATTCATTCCCTCAAAAGGACTTAAAGTTCAAAAAGGTCATGACCTGCTTCTCGCACCGGAGATCGCCAATCAAGATATAGGAGATTTCAAAATTGAATGGTTAAGAAATGGAATAGTTGTGTCGGATAAATTAACCTACACATTTAATGAAGAAATTTTAGGTTCATATCCGATAACTATTAGAGCTTCAAATGAAGATGGGCTTACTGAAGAAGAACTGGAGATTGAGGTAGTAGAAAATATGCCATATACGGTTTTTTTTCAAAAACCGTATTATAATGCAAAAGAAACTACCAAATTTACTTTTGCAGGTCGCTCTGTTTTCTTAAAGCCCCAATTGGAATACTTTGACAATCCTGCTTTTCAGTGGGCTGTCAATGGCAAAGCTGTAGAAGGAGCTACTGAACCATTATTAATATTTACTCCTGAAAAGGACGGTGAGTATCTTATTTCAATTGCAGTAACAGAAGAGGAGAATGGAATTTCTGTTGAATCAAAAATTAGAGTTGTATGTGAGCCAGGAGCACAGTCATCAAGATATCGAGCAGCAAATACCTCCAGCTCAGCTTATTCAACAGATGTTTTTGAATTTTTACCTGCACCCGGGCAATTTGTGAATGAAACGAATTCCGGTGGGTTCAAAGGTGATGAAATAACTTTTAATGCTGCAAATCAATATGCTGCAGAGCGACTGGCAAATAAAAAGTACGTTTCCCTTGGTTCTTTTGGAGGATACGTTATTGTCGGATTTGATCATAGTATTCCCAATAAAGGCGGATATGATTTTGCAATCCAAGGAAATGCTTTTTTAAGCGATCAAGGAGGAAGCAATGAGCCCGGCATTGTTTGGGTAATGCAAGATGTAAATGGGAATGGTCTTCCAGACGATGAATGGTATGAGCTTAAAGGTAGTGAGACTGGTAACGGTTCAACTATTCAAGATTACGAAGTAACATACTATCGTCCGGTGTCCGCACGCTCAAATGTTTATTGGACTGATAATTTGGGAAATTCTGGGTCTGTTGATTACAATTCATATCATCAACAGAGCTCTTATTATCCTCTTTGGATGAATCAAGAATCATACACACTGACTGGCACGAGATTATTGCCAAAAAATATTCAGATCCCATCTTCCGGTTTTTGGAATAACCAAGCCTATGAGTGGGGTTATGTTGACAATATAGGAAGTGATTGTCTTGGAGGGGACTCCTATGATGGCACTGGTCAGATGAATGGATTTAAAATATCAAATGCCATATTTAAGGATGGAACACCAGTCAAACTTGAATATATTGATTTTATCAAAGTTCAGTGTGGAGTATTAGCAAAGAGCGGTCCACTAGGAGAGATTTCTACTGAAGTATTCTCTTTTCAAGACTTAAATATTAAGTAATAAGCAAAAAAATACAATATGAAAACAATCAAATTTAACTTGCTGTTCAGCCTATTCTTCTGCATTTTTGCTGTAGGCTGTTCTGATAAAGACGAAATTCCAGTTGATGCTGATGATAATTATATCACATCAGTGGTACTTAGTGTAAATGATAAAACGTATGAAGCGGTAATTGAAAACAATACAATTACTGTGACAGTTCCATACACGGTTTCACTTGATGGAGCGAAAGCATCATTCGATTATACACCATCAGCAAAAATATTCCCGGACCCAGCAACCATAACAGATTGGAATACTGAACGCACTTTCCGTGTAACTTCTTATAATGGAACTATAAATGATTATACTTATGTTGTTGTGAAGGATGAGATAAGAAGTGAAGGAAATGTTGAACTCAAAACACCCTCAGAAGTAGCAGCCTTTATTGAATCCGGTGTAACAATCATAAAAGGGAATCTTATTATTGGTTCAAACGCTGAAAATGCCGAAATAATCAATGATATAACAGGATTAAGCATTCTTAAGGAGGTTGAAGGAAACATCATAATCAAGAATAGCTTTACTGGCGGTACCCTTACTGGTCTTGACAATATTACTTCGATTGGCGGACTTCTTATAGGAAGTGAAGAAAATCCATTACAGGATACGTCCTTGGAAATGATTTCTATGTCTAAAATAAAGAATGTTACAGGAGATATACAAATTTATGGCTCAGGAGCATCAATAATTGAATTCAAAGAACTTGAAAAAGTTGAGGGTAATGTTATTTTCAATGAAAACACAAAACTTACACAAATATCGTTACCTCTACTTAAGGAAACAGGATCTCTTGAATTTAAGGTTTTACCACGTGAATTTTCATCAATATCAGTACCCAATATTGTTACAGTAAATGGAAATTTATCAATAGAGAGCATATATGGGGAAGTGGAGACTGCCGGTATGAGATTCTTTATGGGTAATACCGAGTTAAAATCTATTGAAGGGTTCGATAAATTAACATTAGTAACTGGAGTATGGTCCATAATGAATTTTGATGTTCTTGAGAACTTGCCCAAGTTGCAAGGGTTAAATCAGCTTGGAGGCGTATTCATCAGACAACTCGCTCTAATTGAATCGCTAGATATTAGTAATGTTAGTTTTACTTCATCTTCACCTACACATCCTTGTATTACAATTGAATACTGTAATAAGTTCAACAATTTGATAACTAAAGAAGATCTAACCGATGTGGATGTTAGGATTATCTCGTTAAACACTGCTGTAAAAACAAATTTCACAAAAATAAACAACTTTTATTATAACGCTAATATAGATACTTTTGAGTCTTCTTTACAAAGTATAACGGGGAATTTGTCAATCATTCAAATGAGCGGTCAATCTTCAAAGAATACTATTGATTTATCTGGTATTAATTCTATTCCAGGTTATTTATTAATAACAGGTTCTTCTATTACCAGTGTAAAAGCCAGTAATCTTAAAAGCATTGGTGGACAGTCTATTTTACAGGTTGGAGTTGATGCTATATTAGATTTTCCCAGTTTGACTACGGTATGTTGTGCATCGTCTCCAGAGTACATAGAAGAGGATCTTCTCCCTGGGTCACCAGTAAAAAATATTGAGTGGGGATCTTTTACCGTCTTTTTGGACGGGGCAATTACTGATTCATTTTTCCCTGTTTTAAGTCATATTGGAGGCACTGGCTTAACTTTGTTTAGAATATATGAATCAGCTTCATTTCCAAGTCTTGAAGTTATTGACGGGTCACTTAAATTTGGCATGACAACAGATTTCATCTCTTCAGATCATCTGAAGTTTCCAAAATTATTAAAACTTTCAGGTGTGCATTTCGACACCGTTAGAAAATTCTCTGACTACACGTTCTTTAAGAAATTCATTGATGACGGTCAAATAACAGAATCTAATTGGAAGATTGAAAATTGCACTTATAATCCTACATATCAGGATATGAAGGAAGGTCGTTGCAAACCTGCTGAATAAAACAGCTCAAACAGTTAAAATTTTTCTGCCAAACCTCGGCTCGTATATTACCTTGAATAGCGGGTCGAGGTTTTCAAATTATTAAAATGAAATTCAAACCGAAACTCTTATATATCCTGACAACACTTCTGTCGCTCACCCTCGCTTCCTGCATGGAGTGGGACTACGGCGATGTGGTGGAGGACTTTAATGCGACCGGCTCGGGACTGTTCATTACCAACGAGGGCAATTTCCAATATGGCAACGCGACGCTTTCTTATTATGACCCTGCAACGAATCAGGTACAGAACGAGGTGTTCTTCCGTGCAAACGGTATGAAGCTCGGCGATGTTGCTCAGTCCATGAGCATATATGACAACAAGGGCTGGATAGTGGTGAACAACTCCCATGTCATCTTTGCTATCGACCTCAATACGTTCAAGGAGGTGGGACGTATCGAGGATTTGACCTCTCCGCGTTATATCCACTTCCTGAGCGATGAAAAGGCTTACGTCACGCAGCTTTGGGACAACCGCATCTTCATTGTCAATCCCAAGAAGTATGAAATTACAGGCTACATTCAGGTGCCTGACATGACGATGGAGAGCGGCTCAACGGAGCAGATGGTGCAATACGGCAAATATGTGTATTGCAACTGCTGGAGCTACCAGAACCGCATCATCAAGATCGATACCGAGACGGATAAGGTAGTGGACCAGCTGACGGTCGGCATACAGCCCACGTCCCTTGTAATGGATAAGTACGACAAGATGTGGACTGTGACTGACGGTGGTTATGAAGGATCTCCATACGGCTATGAGGCTCCGTCTCTCTACTGCATCGACGCGGCAACTTTCAAGATTGAGAAGCAGTTCAAGTTCAAACTGGGCGACTGGCCCTCGGAGGTACAGCTCAACGGCGAACGTGACAAGCTGTACTGGATTAACAACGACATCTGGTGTATGGACGTGACGGCAAACCGTGTTCCTGTCCGTCCTTTCCTCGAATACCGCGACACGAAGTATTACGGACTTACCGTAAATCCTGTGAACGGCGAAGTGTATGTAGCCGATGCCATCGACTACCAGCAGCAGGGCATGATCTACCGATACTCTCCCGAAGGAAAACTGATTGATGAATTTTATGTCGGCATAATACCCGGCGCATTCTGCTGGAAGTGATGGAGGCGTCAGGAAACATATATCATCTGATTTTTCAGACAAGAGACTTTGGAGTGGCGATACCGCCTCTCCACAGGGATGAATTTTTTGATGCCATCGCACTTCTCTTCAGCAACCGCCACTGCCCGGTTTATGCCGTCGGAGGAGATATGAACCACGTCCATATCCTTACAGAAATCCCGCTCCGCAAAAACGTGAAGAAGCTGATTGAGAAAATCAAAAATATCAGTTGTTTCAGGGCTGCCGGAATTCTGGATATGGAAAGATTTGGAGGATGGCTCAAAGGCTGTCTATCCTTTATTGTTGAACGTGACCGACTGCCATTCTGGGCCGATTACATTGAACAGCAGGATACCATACACTCTGAAATGAGCTGGATGCAGGAGAAACGTCAGTTCATGAACTATAATCTTTTTTAAGCCGCCAATTATGAGAACAGACCGGTCATACATATATTTTTTTCTGTGCATTATGAATTTTGCATTGTGCACCGGAACATACGCACAGTCTTCACAGAGAATGCACAATCTGCGTGAGGTCGTGGTGTGGGGCAAACGCCCGATGAAGGATATCGGAGTGCAGAAAACAACTTTCGATTCCATTGCCCTCAAAGAGAACATCGCCCTCTCTATGGCTGACATCCTCACGTTCAATTCTTCAGTCTTCGTCAAGAGCTACGGTCGAGCCACACTCTCCACCGTCGCCTTCCGTGGAACCTCCCCCAGCCATACGCAGGTGACGTGGAACGGCATGCGCATCAACAACCCCATGCTCGGCATGACCGACTTCTCCACCATTCCGTCCTACTTCATAGATCAGGCATCGCTGCTACACGGCACGTCATCGGTCAATGAGACAGGCGGAGGTCTGGGCGGTCTTGTCAGACTCGGCACTATTCCCGATGTGGCGGAAGGTGTCAATCTGCAATATGTGCAGGGTGTGGGGTCGTTCAGCACATTCGACGAGTTCGCCCGTTTTACATACGGCAGTGAACACTGGCACGTTTCAAGCCGTGTTGTCTATTCATCTTCACCGAACAACTACAAGTACATCAACCACGACAAGAAGGTGAACATCTACGACGATGATAGGAACATAATAGGTCAGTATCACCCGACCGAACGCAATCGCAGCGGTGCCTACAAGGATTTCCATGCGCTGCAAGAGGTTTACTATGACACCAACAAGGGTGACCGTTTCGGATTCAACGCTTGGTATATCAATTCCAACCGCGAACTGCCCATGCTCACCACCGACTACGGCAACGAGCGCAACTTCGAGAACCGTCAGCGTGAACAGACCCTCCGCAGCGTCCTCTCATGGGATCATCGGCGCGATGGCTGGAAATTTGCAGCAAAAGGGGGATATATCCACACATGGATGGCGTATGACTACAAGCGTGAGGTAGCTGAAAACAACTGGTCGTCCATGACACGCTCACGAAGCAGGGTAAACACTTTCTACGGTCAGGCAGAGGGTGAGTATAATCCCACAAGGAAATGGTATTTTACCGCTAATATTTCGGCACATCAGCATTTCGTCCGCTCCGAGGATAAGAACATTATCCTTCAGGATGGTGACAAAGCCGTTGTCGGTTACGACAAGGGTCGTATTGAACTATCCGGTTCCGCTTCAGCTAAATGGCAGCCGATCAATCCGCTGGGCTTGTCACTCGTACTGCGTCAGGAGATGTTTGGCGAAACTTGGGCTCCCGTAATCCCGGCTTTCTTCATCGACGGTCTTCTGTCAAGGAAAGGAAACGTCATGCTGAAAGCGTCCGTATCACGCAACCACAAGTTCCCTACGCTCAACGACCTCTATTTTCTCCCCGGCGGCAATCCTGACCTGAAGAGCGAGCATGGGTGGACGTATGACGCCGGTGCTTCATTCGATGTGGGTTGGAAAGCTCCCTTCCCGGTGTCGATGGGTGGAAGTGCCACATGGTTTGACAGCCGTATCGACGACTGGATCATCTGGCTTCCCACAACCAAAGGATTCTTCTCGCCACGCAACGTCAAGAAGGTACACGCCTACGGCATCGAGGGAAAGCTGAATATCGCCTTCGAGCCTTTCAAGGGGTGGATTTTCGACCTGAACGGATCATATTCATGGACTCCCTCAATCAACGAGGGTGAGAAGATGTCACCTGCTGACCAGTCTGTAGGCAAGCAGCTACCTTACGTCCCCAAGCACTCAGCTTCGTTCACGGGGCGTCTTACATGGAAGTCATGGAGCTTCCTGTATAAATGGGCTTACTATTCAGAGAGATTCACCATGTCGAGCAACGACTATACTATCACAGGGCACCTCCCTAAGTATTACATGAGCAACGTATCCCTTGAAAAAGGGCTGAAGTTCAAACCTGTCGATTTACAGCTGAAACTGGCTGTGAACAATCTCTTCAACGAGGACTATCTCTCAGTCCTCTCGCGTCCCATGCCCGGCATCAATTTCGAGTTCTTTGTCGGAATAACACCGAAGTTCGGAAAGAAAAAGACAGAATTGAAAACAGATAATTATTGAAAAACCAAAAAATCATCAGAATATGCAAAAGTGTAAATCTTTCCTCGGTCTGTGCCTTCTCATCGTCCTGTTGGTGGCTTGCAATGGTAAAAAGGCAGCTTCGCTCAGCAAATTCAGCAATCAGCTCTATATACCGGAATATGCCTCCGGCTTCAGTATCAAGGGTGCGGACGGATATGAAAGCTCCATCATTACTGTCACCAATCCGTGGCAGGGTGCGGACAGCATAACCACTCAGCTCTTCATAGCAAGAGGCGGTGAGTCTGCTCCCGAAGGATTCACAGGTCAGGTACTCGAGGGTGATGCTTCGCGTATTGTGGCTATGTCATCCACTCATATAGCCATGCTCGATGCTGTCGGCGAAGACGGGCGTGTGGTAGGTGTTTCCGGCATCGACTATATTTCCAATCCGGTTATCTCCGCTAACCGTGACAGTATCGGTGACGTAGGCTATGAAGGGAACATCAATTACGAATTGCTCATTTCCCTCGACCCGGATCTTGTCCTACTCTACGGAGTGAACGGTGCAAGCTCGATGGAAGGGAAACTCAACGAACTGGGAATACCGTTTATGTACGTCGGTGACTATCTCGAGGAATCACCGCTCGGCAAAGCCGAATGGATGGTAGCTCTTTCCGAGGTTGTCGGAAAACGTAACGCCGGCGAACAGGTTTTTGCCGGCATCCCTGTCAGGTACAATGACCTTAAAAAGAGAGTCGCCGATACCGTGCTCGATGCTCCCTCCGTGATGCTCAACACACCCTATGGAGATTCCTGGTTCATGCCTTCCACCGAAAGCTATGTGGCCCGGCTTGTCAAGGATGCCGGAGGTGACTACATTTATAAGAAGAATACCGGGCATGCTTCACTGCCTATTGACCTTGAAGAAGCGTATAAGCTGACTTCCGAGGCGGATATGTGGCTCAATGTAGGTATGGCAAACACACTCGATGAACTCAGGACATCATGCCCGAAGTTCTCAGACACCCGATGCTTCCGTAACGGCTCTGTCTGGAACAACAATCTGAAGACAAATGCTGCGGGTGGTAATGACTATTACGAATCTGCTGTTGTCAATCCCGATATACTACTGCGCGATCTTGTAAAAATCTTCCATCCCGAACTCGTAGAAGAAGATTTCGTCTATTACAAGCAACTGAAATAGAAATTACGGAAATGCGGACAAGAGCATTGTTTCTTTTCATTGTTTTGGCTGCCCTCACGCTCTTCCTGTTCATGCTGGATCTGTCCGTGGGGGCTGTCGCTGTGCCCCTGCACGATGTGTGGGCTGCTCTCACCGGTGGAGATTGTCCCCGGACAACGGCAAAAATCATTCTCAACATTCGTCTTATAAAGGCGGTTGTCGCTTTACTTGCCGGGGCTGCTCTGTCAGTGAGCGGACTTCAGATGCAGACTCTTTTCCGGAATCCACTTGCAGGGCCATACGTCCTTGGCATAAGCTCAGGCGCAAGTCTCGGCGTGGCTCTTTTCATTCTTGGTGCGCCTCTATTCGGTCTTTCGGCTTCCTTTGCCTCACTTGGCATTGCCGGAGCCGCATGGATCGGGGCTGCGGCTGTTCTCATCGTTATCGCTGCCGTTGGACACCGCATCAAGGATATTATGGTGATCCTCATTCTCGGCATGATGTTCTCGTCGGGGGTCGGTGCGATAGTACAGATTCTGCAGTATCTCAGCAAGGAAGAATCACTAAAGGCTTTTGTCATCTGGACTATGGGTTCGCTCGGTGATGTCACCCTATCCCAGCTTTATGTCCTTGTCCCGGCTGTGATGATTGGACTGGCTATGGCGGTTATAACCATCAAACCGCTCAACCTGCTCCTTTTCGGTGAGGAATATGCCGTCACTATGGGACTGAATATCCGGCGCTCCCGTGGACTTCTGTTCCTCTCAACGACATTGCTTGCAGGAATGGTCACTGCCTTCTGCGGCCCCATCGGCTTTATCGGTCTCGCTATGCCACACGTCACAAGGATGCTCTTTGACAACAGTGACCATCGTATCCTCATTCCCGGGACGGTTCTTACCGGCGCGTCCGTCCTGCTGCTCTGCGACCTCGTTTCCAAGTTATTCACACTGCCTGTCAATGCTATTACCGCACTGCTCGGTATCCCCGTGGTAGTATGGGTGGTGCTTCGCAACAAATCCGTTACCGCATGATACATCTCAAGGATTTCTCAATAGGCTTCGGCTCCCGTGTCCTGCTCGACAAGGTGAATACGTCTTTCGGCAAAGGACAACTGACCGCTCTTATCGGACGCAACGGTTCAGGCAAATCGACCCTTCTGAGAGCCATTGCCGGATTGAACAGACAATATTCGGGAGATATAATACTTGACGGCAAGGATATACGTTCACTCACTCCCGACAGACTCGCCAGGTCTCTCGCGTTTGTAACCACGGAACGCACACGGATTCCCAATCTGCGCTGTGAGGATGTCGTAGCCATCGGTCGCTCCCCGTACACCAACTGGATAGGCAGGATGCAGGATATCGACATACACATTGTGTCGGATGCCATTCGCTTGGTAGGGATGGAGGGTTATGCCGGGCGTACAATGGATACCATGAGCGACGGAGAATGCCAGCGTATTATGATCGCACGGGCTTTGGCGCAGGACACACCGGTAATGCTTCTTGACGAACCCACCTCCTTCCTCGATATGCCCAACCGCTATGAACTCGTCTCGCTTCTTCGCACACTTGCACACGAAAAAGCTAAATGTGTCCTGTTCTCAACTCATGAACTGGATGTGGCACTTCGTATGTGTGACAGTATCGCACTGGTGGATAATGGTGCGCTTCATCATCTTTCAGTAACGGAAATGGTGAAAAGCGGGCATATACAAAGATTATTCTCGTCTCCGGATTTGAGCTTTGAAGAATTGTTATGGAAGAACAGAAAATGACATTTACATACCAGGTACAAGATTTTACAGCTACCATATCTACAGAAGAATACATACGTAGATTCAGTAATTCCGAGTGTTTCATAAAGTATTGCAAAGAATGCCGGAATTATGGTAAGGTGTGGGTCTGTCCTCCGTTTTCGCATGATACGATGGCGGAACTGCGTCAATACGCCAATCTGTTTTTAGTAGCCACCAAGATTATTCCCGATGAAAAGAAAATCCCTTTCTCGGAAGTAAACCGATTCTTTCGCCCGGAACGACTACGTATCGAAAAGAAATTGCGGGATATGGAAATCACTTACAGAGGAAAGGCATTTGCTTACGCCGGAAGCTGCCTTTATTGTCCCGAAGGTACTTGTTCAAGGCTTGACAATCAACCGTGCCGGCATCCGGAATTGGTGAGACCCTCTCTTGAATCATACGGCTTCGATCTCGGAAAAACTGCATCTGAGCTATTCGGTTTCCCATTGCTATGGAGTAATGACGGTAATCTACCTGAATATCTAACGCTCATCTGCGGTTTATTTCATAACACTGAGAATATTTGTAAAAACAAATTAAAAATATAGCGGCAATTCAAAATGGGTAAGAATCGCTTTCAATTATTTGAAAATCTCGTCCACACGATTAACCGCATCATCTTTCTTCTGATCGATGATTTTTGCATATATCTGCGTGGTGGCTATATTCTTGTGACCTAACAGCTTGCTCGTTGTGTAAAGGTCTACATCAAGCGTCAACATAAGGGTAGCGAAGGTATGACGGCTCACGTGGAAAGTGATTTCTTTCTTCACATTGGCTGCTTTCGCCCAGTTGCCAAGAATAATGCTGACACGGCTTGTCGTAGGCAGACTGAAAACCTTGTCATCATCTGAGGCATCGCCACGCTCCGGCAGCCACTTCATAGCCTGTGACGAAAGGGGGAGATAAATCGGTGTGGCAGTTTTCTTCATCACAACCGACACGCGCCACTGGTCGCCGTCCTTATGGATCTGCCCCCATCGGAGTGCGCGGATGTCGCTTGTACGGAGTCCGCAATAACATGAAAACAGAAATGCCTGTTTGACGGACTGACGAGTGGGGCACTCTGTGGCGATCAAGCGTTTCAGCTCGTCAATCTCCAGATAGTCGCGCTGACTCTCGACATGATACACGCGGTCGTTGGAGGAAAGTTTGTCAAAAGGGTTCTCCTTGATATAATCATGTCGCACAGCCCAGTTGAAAGTTGCGCTTAGAGCAGCGGAATATGACGCTATGCTGTTGGTGGAAAGCGGTCTTTTCATCCGAGACTTATAGTCATTCCGGAGATAGTTGATAAACTCGATGCAGTAGGTCTTATCAATCTGCTTTAAGGTCACGCCATCCCCACGGAACTGCGTCACTGCTTTCCTCAGGCTTGCCAGTCCCGACGGACCCATACTCTTGCCGTTGTCCTTAATCCATTGCTCATACATATTGATAAGGTCAATCAGTTTCAACCGTGAGTGAAGCATTGAGTTTGTAACGCCTTTCTCATTGTTGGTTAGCTGTATGATGCGGTCAGCCTTCACCTTGTTGGCAAGTGCGAGATTATGCTCGTTCAATGCCCGGCTTGCAGGATCAAGTTCAGGCACGATGTAGAGTTTTAGAAACTCGTATGTGCGTTTGCCGTCGCGGTATATATCAAGATAGATTGACTTGTTGCCGTTCTTCAATTCCTTGAAGCGGATTCTTACAGGCTCCTTAGCCTTTACTGATTTCTTGGGTCGTGCCATAATAAGGGGGATTTAATCAAGTTGCAGACATTTCAGTTTTTCATCCATTGATGCAGGTTGGTGGTCAACCATGACGAGATAGGATTTCGCCGTTTTTGACGAAATACCCATAAGGGAACAGAAGGTGGCAACCTCAGCCCCGGTGTAAAGTATTAGGAACGCGAATGTGTTTCTCGCCAGAGAAAAATTCAAGCGTTTCTCAATCCCGGCTTTCCTCTGCCATAGTTTCAATATATTGTTTATTTCCGTATCTTTCGGCAATCCTTTGAAAATCAACCCCCGGTGGTTGGTAGTATCAGGTAGCCATCGTAAAGCATTAGACGAAAGGGGAATGAATATCTTACGGGAGCTGCACCATACAGATAACTTTCCATCCGGGGAAGTCTTCAGGTCTTTCCATTTCAGATTTACAATGTCGTATGCGATTAACCCTGTAAAAATGGAGAAAAGATAAGCCTGTTTGACCTGCGGACGCGATATGACAGGACACTGTGTTTCCATCAACAGTCTGACTTCCTCGACCGAAAGAAATTGCTTCTGAGGACGCTCACGTGTTATACGGTCATGGATTTTTACGAAAAACAGAGGATTTCGGGAGATATAACCCTTTTCAACAGCCATATTCAATGCTCCGCTGAAAAGATAGATATATGACCTTGCAGTTGTCATTTTCATTTTGCCGTGTACGCTGTGATAGTCATATCGGAGAAAATCAACCAAACCATCGCAGTAAGAGACATCTACATCGGACAGCATAACATCCTCGCCACGATATGCTGTCACAGCTCGGGACATTCCCATAATATTGCCTGCGGTGGATTTATCACCACGACCCAGTATAAAGGTATGATATTCTTTGATTGCCTTTGCAAGTGGAACATCCGGCAAAGAAGTCTCTATCTCTACTTCTTTCTCCGAAGCGGTCAGCTCATCCATTCTGCGATGTTGAATCTCCATCGCCTTTTGCATCACAGCCTTGTTCTCACCTTTCGCTTTACGGCTTGTCTCGGGTAACAAATACAACCTCAGGCTTTCGCGGATACGTTTTCCGTTACTGTAATAGTCAAGATAGAGGGACTTACGTCCTCCGTCTATCTCTTTGTATTTCAGGCTTATTCTTGCCTTGGGGGGATTCATGAGAATTATATTTGTTACTATATGGTCATTTTACTGATGTAAAATTACAAAATATTTTCAAAAGTAACAAATAAGTAGCAATTAAAGTAACAAAAATAAACCTATCAGCAGAGATTAAAGGAATCAAATTAGAAATGAATAACAAGGATAAGTATCATATAATTAAAGTGTTTGTATTCTTATTTATTCCTATTACTTACACGATATGAAGATAGTAAACATATTGGTGGAAAAGCTGGATATGAGCCTTCGCTTCCATAATGAAGTTGGACTCCAGCTTAGCACGTTCCGCGAGGAAGGGTATGTCGCCGTCGAGGATGTATATCTGCTGACGCTCCTCGCTGACAAGCGACACGCACCGCCATACGGTGAATCCGCATATCAGGACACAGCCCGCGACGGTCGCCATGACCGTCATAAGCGCGAGCCGCGTTTTCTGTTCAAGTGATTTGATAAGCATATTTATAAGGTGTTGCGGTTAGTGTTATTTGACAAGTGCCTTCGCGCCTCTGACACCGAGGCCGACGGTGGTGCCGACAGCCGATCCTACTGCGGAACCGGCCATAGTAGCCGCGCCCATAGCCACCGACCCTGCCGGGGATGCCGCGCCGCTGCTTATGCCACCGGGAATGAGCCATGAGGCAACCTCCGGAACAAAGCGGATTATATACGCTCCCACGAGCATACCCATCGCGTACATACAGTTGGAGCCTATGCCCTGCAATCCGAGCGCGCCTATCTGCTCCCACGAGTTGACCGTGCCGTGCAGAAGGTGGTTGTATGCCACCAAATCCTCCTGGAGATTATACATGAGTATGAAGTCGATATAGTAAAGGCACATATAGGTCACGAACCCCCACAGCGTCAGGGAGAGGAACTTCGACATCCACTGGCTCCACGCCGAGTTCCAAGGCGGGGCCAGCGACAGGGCGAACATTATCGGGCAGAAAACTATCATTATCGCTATGAATATCCTCTGCGCCACGAGTATGCCGTAATAGGACATCTGGAAGATCAGCTCTCCGACAAAGCGTATCACGTCGTTAATCCATTCGCTTACCTTTGTTTCGGCGGCCACCGCCGCGCGCTGGGCGTAGTTGTTGATTGTTGTTCCGAGATTCTCCACATTGTATATCAGCTTGTCCCACCAGTTGGCGTCCTCGCCGATTTCGGCTATCTGCTTGGCGGTTGATATGGAATCCTGCACGGCACGCAGCCTTTCAAGGTATTCGCCCTGCTTCTGCGCCACTTTCAGCTCCAGGGCCGCCACTTCCCTGTTTTTCGCCATAGCCATAGCCTTTGTGGTGGATTCCAAAGACTTGCCCGGCACCTGCAAGGCAGAGCATATCCATGAGGAAGAGGATATGCACATTGAAATACCTATTATCCTGAGCAGCTTCATCACGTCCATGCCGCGCCGTCCGAGCATCATCATCCAGCACTCGTAGGAGCCGACGCACAGCGCGAGAAGAAGGCCGAGGACACGGGCGAAGCCGATGGTGTTGCCGAGAATCGCCACATTCGGAAAAGCCTCCATCGCCACAAGTAGCCTGTCAAGGCTCTCGTCGATGGCCGGAAGCCCCATAGTGCATAATATTGAAAGTAAAGTCATAATCTTGTATTTGTAGGATTATTGTTTCATTGTCATTATCATTTCCGGCCATCAGTAATGTGTTGCGGCCACCGCCGCAAGCCTCGCCGTGCGGCTCACAAGCTCGCCCATAGCGGTCTTTGCCTCTTCGTATGCCTGCTGACGCTTCGCGTTCTCCAATCCATATCCCACCCCCTGTTTATGTATGTAGGCTATGTTGGCGCATATTACCTCGTTCTGCCTCGAAAGCTCGTCAACCTGGTACTTCATCTTACCCTTGCTCTTGTTTAGGCAGTAGAGCAATCCGTCGGCGATGCAGTCCTGCATACGGCTGAACTCATCTTTGTATATGGAATAGGTGACATCTATCGCACGGTCAGCCTCGCGTGCCAGCTCCTCCTTGTAGAGTGATTCGACATGGGCGCGTTCCTTCTCGACCTTGGCGAGCTTCTGCCGCTGGGTTTCCTCGGCCGTGACGCGCACGGGCATTATACGCTTGACATTGGATTTCTCCTCCTTGAACCTCACCCGGTAGCCGGATTTGAAGCCGGCCCATTTCCAGTACATCTCCGCTCCGGAATAATTCTTGTGCAGGAAATAATAGTACCAGTCGGGGGCGAACCACCACGGGCCGTTCTCCATCGAGAGCCATTGCTTCTCCTTCTGGTCGTCGTGTATTTTCTTTGTCTTGGCCGGACACGCCGCAGGTGCCACGGCTATCAGGGCGGCCACCGCCGCCAGTGTGAAAATTCTGAATCTCATATATGCGTTGTTGTTAAAGTGGCGTTCATTTGTTCCATCTGCTGATTACCGCCGACACGATCTCGTCCTTGACATCCGAGGTCAGGATCTCCCAGATGTAGTCGGGCTTCCAGCCGCAGTCGGTCACAAGGTAGCAGTAGAGGTTGGCGTTGTCGATAATGCGCCGGGCGTTCTCTATGGTGTCCTTCAGCGACATCACGAGGTTCAGCTTCTCGTCCATCGAGGCTTTCATAAGGTTTATGCCGGAGGCGGCAACCGTGGCATACAGCTTTTGGGCGTGCTTTATCTCCCTCGCTATCGCCACGTTTGCCTCCGCATAGTACCATGCAACAAAAGGCTTCTTCGACACATATTTGTATATGTTGGCCGTGAAGTCTTTGTATTCCTTGGTAAGAAGATAAAGGGAGCTTGCGGTGGACGATATTGCGGCGGCAAGCACGACGTATGAGTATGCGTTGTTGAGCCTCGTGTCGAGCGTCGAGCGAACATCGTTGAACTTCTCCGCTCCCTTTGTGACAAGTGACTGCTCGCCGAAGCTGGTGGCTATACGGGCGAGGGCCTGATCCTCGTCCTTCTTCACCGCCTTGTGGAGTGCCATAAGGGCCTCGAATGTCGGGAGGTCTTTGGGGAAGTCGAAGGCGAGTGACTTAAAGGGAAGAAGCATTGCAATCAGTATAATGACCGGGAACTTTTGCGCTGTCATATAATCACTGTTTAATTATATTAAGCCCATTCCAGTTGAGAATGAGCATACCGACCTGATTCTGCATCACCTTCATGTTGGCCCAGCCCTCCGGGTCTATCGCGAAAAGAAGGTCATCCTTTGTGGCATATTGCGCCATCGCCATCATAGCCTGCACCTTGTAGCGAATCTCCAGGAGGTCGGTATATATCTTGTTGGCGACCGTCAGCCTGTCGTAGCGGTCGAGGAAGTTGTAGCCGTCGGACTTGGTTTCGGCGGTGGCCGCTCCTTTGAGCGGGTTCCTCACCTTGCCGTTGTTGACTATGTTGATGAAATCGGCCACAAGCTGCTGCGTCTGCGCCGTGAGGTTGCCGAGTTCGTTAAGGCACAGGGCCTTGTTCGCGAAATCGGCCTTTCCTACGGTCTTTACCAATTCCGGCACACTCCTGACAATATCGAAGGCGCACAGCCCTATCTCCACATAATATTTGCTCTCGGTGCCGAAGCCGGATATGTTCTCCATCGTCACCTTGTAAAGCTCGGTGATTGTCGCCATGCTAACGGTATACTGCTCCAGCTTGTTCTGCCTCGAGGATATGGAGTCGAGCCTCTTGTTGTGCTGATCCTCTATCGCCTTTTGCGTCGCGAGGTTGGTCGTCACCGCCTTTAGGCAGTAGGGGTCAATCACCACTTTCCATGCCGAGGCGGAATGAACGGCCAACAATATAGCCGTCGTAGCCAATAGATTGCGCATAAGGCATTGTGAATTTCCGTTTGTCATTGATTTTCCCATAGCGTCATTACTTTTTGGTGTTGGTTGACTTTCCGGGCGAAATCGAGGTATTTCGCGATTCCGGTTTTCTTGCGGTCTATCTCGATACGGGTGATTGCCTCCTGCATGGTGCCGTAGTGGGCGAGATAGATTTTCAAGGCCTCTTTTTCGGATCGCTCTGTCGTATAGGCCCAGTAACATTCCGGCGGCTCCTCGACACCGAACACGTCCGAGTTCTGGCCCCGGCATATCCACACCTCCTTGAAGTAGTTGCGACCCTCCTTGTTATTGAGCGCGTTGATGGTGAATATCTGCTGCTTCTGTATAGGGGTCAGTCCGAGAATGGCCGCTATGTCGTCGTACCTGTCCTTGAACTTTGACTGGTCGAGCAATATCTTCACATCGGAGTTGTTGATGATGGCCTCCTTCACAATCGGCGAGTCTATCACATCGTTAAGTTCCTGTGTCACAACCCCGGCGATGCCGTGAAACTTCCTGACGGTCTTGTAGAGAAACTTGATATACTCGGCCATTGTGGGTGAGGCTATTGCTTTCCACGCCTCTTCGATTATAAGAGCCTTGCGCCCTTTCTTGATACGCATTTTCTGGAGAAACACGTCCATTATTATGAGCACCACGATAGGGAAAAGAACGGGGTCGTCCTTAATCTTGTCGATTTCAAAGACTATGAAACGCTCGTCGAAAAGGTTTGCGTCTATGTCGGAGTTAAGCGTCATCTCCAGCTCGCCGCCACGGTAGAACTGCTTGAGTATCGCCGCGAAGTCGCGTATGTCGAAATGTATCTTTTCAAGAGAGGTTATCTGCGGTATGCGTTCAAGGGCGAACTCGTAATAGGAGTTGAACGACAGGCTTCTGACTTTAAGCCTGCGTTTCTGTTCCTCGATATGGTCGATCTGTTTGTCAATCTTCACAAGCATTGATGCCTCATAGAGTTCCTTCTTGTAAACCTCTATCTTGTTGGCCGCCTTTTCTTTCTCTGCCGGGGTAGATGCCCTGTCAAGCACCACGGCGCGGAAGGCGCGGCACTGGCGTATCAGTTTCAGCCTCCGTTCCTCCGAGGGAAGCACGAGGGCCTTGTTCTCTATCTGGGCCGGAGGTTCCGGACTGCTTATCTGTTCCTCTATGTCGTCCATCTTTTCGGCGTACCTGTCGTAGTCGTTCTCCATTTTGGCAGCTACAAGGAGCTTCTGCCTCAGGCCGTCGCGCTCATCGGGAGTGAATGAGTCGAATGGATGGAAATAAGCCTCGTAATATTCCACGATGGTCTGGTTGACAAGCATATCCTCAATTTTTGACGGAGCTTCGCTGCCCTTGAAAATCAGGAATATAAGCGATTTGAGAAAGTTCTTCTTCTCTCCGAAATTCAGGTCATACTCTTCGCGTGTCACCTTAAACGGGTTCATCGAGATTGGTTTCTCCTTTGAGTAGCTTATATATGTGCCTCCGAAATAGCCGCAGATACCCTCGTAGGAATCGCCCGTATCGACCATGACAACATCCGTGTCCTGTTCCAACAACTGACGCACGACGCTGTTCATGTGAAAACTCTTGCCGCTGCCCGAAGGCCCGATGCAGAAGAAGTTGGCGTTGTCGGTCATCTTTACCTTGCCTTCTTTGCCGGTTATGTCGATGCACACCGGTAGCCCCCGGCGGTCGGTGTAATAGGTGGTGAGAGGCGTGTCCTCGCATCCTTTGAGGTGTTCCTTGAAAAAGAGGCACAGGGCGGCGTCCGATAACGTGAGGAAGAGGTCGTAGTCGGGGTTGAAGCCGTAGGCGTTGCCCGGAAAGGAGTCGATGAAAAGCTCAAGCTGGTTGTAGGCCGTGCGCGACGGCATTATGCCGCACTCGTAGAGCTTGGTTTCGAGGAACGAGGTCACGGGAGTAACCTTGTCCGGGGCGCAGCTCACTATGATGTTGAAGTTGGTATTTACAAGCAATGATGAATCCACAGCCAGGATGTTCAGCACCTCCTCGATGTCAGCCTTTGCAATCTTGTTGCTGGGGTCGGGCATCGAGCCGTGACGCTTCGCCTTGCCTTGTAGCTTGCGGAGCAGTTTCCGCTGCCCCGGTATCTGCACCACCTGGTTGAACACCACACAGTCGGCGTGCGGCACCTCAGCGAGAAACGACAGCACGTCGGTGGCTATCGGGTAGCCGTTGACGCTTGTTTCGGTATATGGCCTCACCACTGAGGGCAGGTTTATCTCGTCTATATCCACCAGCGGATATGAGCGTATAACGCGGTTCCCTGTCCTGAGATATTCGTCGGAGGCCTTGAAATTGGTCATGGAGAAAGCCCCGTGCCTGAAGTGTAAGGCCATGAAACGGTGTATGTACTCGGCGACCTCCGGCTTGGAGAGCCTGCGGTGCCGGATACCTTTCTCGGAAAGTATGTCGTCCACCTTCGACACCTTGGAATGAAAGTCGAGCCACCGCTTGGGGTCGTACTGTACGAACTGCCCTTTGGGAGCTTCCTGCGTTATTATGAGATATGTCTTTATCTCGGTGTACCCGCGTCCATCGAAGTATGCGAAATAGCTGCGTGTCAGGTATTCCGCGCCGTCGGGTATCTCGTGGTGGTAGCTCTGGCGGCAGAATATGTCCTGCTTCTGAAGGGCGTACCCTTCGCCGAGGGTCTGCACTATGTTTGCGAGGACATCCTGAAAGAGCATATAACGCTCCGGGTCGGTGCATAGGCGCGGCACCGGATTAGTCATTGAGAATATCACCGAGGGGGAGCCCTTGGCGTCGAACAGCACAACGTCGCCGTCCGTTTCCTCCAGTTGGGCGAATATGCCGTCAAAGACTTTTTTATGCGTTTTTGCCATCTGTCAGCGTTTGAACAGGTTGTGATAAATGAAAATTCCACGGTCACGTTTCTTGTTGTGGAGTCCGCCGCGCTGTTTGACATAGATTGTCACCAGCCCGACGGCGGCCATGACAAGCATGGCGACAAACCCGGCGAGCTTCCCCAGCGCGATTGAGAACACGATGAATCCCACGAATGACACGCCTATCGCCGCTGCCGCAAGCGTCAGGAAGCGTCCACGGATTCCCATGAACTCCAGTGGTTTCTGTAACCCTTTGAAAACAGGGTAGCCGTCGTTGTATGCCGCCATGAATGTATGGTTTTCCGCTTCCGGCTACTTGAAGAACAGGGGCAACGCCTCACTCAAGGCGATGAACGCGATACATCCGCCGATGGTGAGCATGATGGTTTTCTTCACGTCCTGGTCGCCGTTCTGTAGGCTCGACACAAAGCGCGTTACCGCATTGCTGCGGCACGTTTCCACGTGTCTGCCCCCGAACCGGACGTACATGTCTCCATGTATCCGGCTCTCCAGTGGTTTAACTCTATGTGTCATAAGCAAGTGTCTCATTTCTTTTTCTGATTGATGATTTCCATACAAGATTTACATACTGCAAGCGTCTTTCTCCTGCGTCTGAGCATCTGCCTACCCCAAGGGGTATCGTTGTCAAGCTCAGACAGCAACCGCACATGGTGCATATGGAGCTGTTGGTTTTCTTGACCGCATAACTCACACTTTCCCGCTTTCAGACGGTTGATTAGAGTCGTTTTCGGCAATTGCTCCGCGACTGCCTCAAGATGTGTCTGCTCGTCATAGCCCTTGGGCTTCCTTGCGAATCCCATGTTGTAGAGGACGGTCTCCTTGGTGGTTCCGTTCTTATCCTTATGGGTAATCACGAATCTACCTTTCTTGGAGTAGCGTCTTTTGACCTTGGATTTGGTCAGGTTCAGCTTTTGGGCCAGCGTTTTGCATAGACTGTATTCCATGATGTACGCGAATGACGAACATTGTCTTGAACAGTTATTGGCGATGCAGTAGTAATTGTAGAATCCTCTTATCTCCGAATTGAACCTGCTGAGGATAATGTGCGGTTCCATTGCCAGCATCTTTGTACGCGATTTCGGCATCCACACGGTTTTGCCGTCCAACTCACGGTATGTGACGGCATCGTGCTTTTCAAGAGCCTTTCTCACGGTCTCGGAATTTACAAGCAACTGCACTTTTCCTCTATGGTTGCGTTGGAGAATGCCCCTGCTGTTTCTGCTCATCATGTCGGAGTTCAGCACCGTAATATCATAGCCAAGGAATTTTGCGGTTTCCTCGCAATGGGTTATCAAGGTCTTTTCGGGCGACAGTTCGAGTTTGAGGCAATCACGCATATGTGCAGTGATGTCTGCCTTGATGTTCTCGCAGTCTGTCTTTGACCCGATTACGCCTATAAGGAAATCGTCAGCATACCTTGTATATACGATACGTCGGTAATCTTCGTCCATATCGAGCTTGCAGGGAATGGTTCTCAGTTGAGCCTGCATGACGGCAAGCCGTTCCGTCATGTCAGCCCTCTTGTTTTCATCTGTCTCTTGGCGCAGTTTGCGTCTCAACGCACAAGTTTTGGTATTGAGATTGAAATACGTCGGATTGCGCTTGCGACCTACACCTCTGTTAAAAGTCTTGGCATAATCTTCCATGTATCTGTCGAAGCGGTTAAGGTAGATATTGGCAAGTATCGGGGAGATAATGCCACCTTGGGGTGTGCCGTGATAGGATTCATGGAATTTCCAATCCTCGACATATCCTGCATTGAGGAACTTACGAATCATACGGAGAAAACGCTCGTCGGAAATCCGCTCACGCAGGATGTCGATGAGTGTGTCGTGGTCGATATTGTCGAAGAAGCCTTTTATGTCACCTTCGACAAACCACTTCACACCCGTGAACGTCCTTTGAATCTGAGTCAGTGCGGTATGGCAGCTCTTGTGAGGTCTGAAGCCATGGGAGCGGTCGGAGAACGCACCCTCATAGATGGCTTGCAGAATCATCCGCGCTACCTCCTGCACAAGCTTGTCACTCCATGACGGGATTCCGAGAGGACGCAGTTTCCCGTTTTTCTTCGGGATATATGTCCTCTTTGCAGGATGTGGGGTATAGGTCTCATCCTTGAGACTTTCAATCAGTCGCTTAATCTTCGCGAGGCTCATGCCGTCCATGGTCTCCCCGTCAGTGCCGGGCGTCATGTTGCCCTGCTTGACTTTGAGCCTCTCGTAAGCGGCATAATACATCTCCTCATTGAAGAGCAAGCGGTAGAGACGCTCGTACTTATAGTCCGAGGTCTTGCTGTGTGAACACAGAGTGTCGATTATCAACTGTGGATTTCTCATACGTCTCTCACGTCTTCTACGGTTGATAACTGACAGCCACCTGCCACCCTTCGCCATGTACGCGGCTTTCCCGCGCTCGGACTACTATGGTGGCTCCGTTGCCATGTCGGGTATTCATGACCTTTGTCAATAGCCTTGCGGCATCCCGATTTAGGCAATCTTCGCTTAGATATATAGCAACAGGCACAGCATACTGTCGGATACGACTTTCGTTCTTCTATCCGCTTATTGCGGTCGCTTCGGGACTGACTCGTTGCCTTGCGCGAAAATGCAGGTCGCGCAGGTGTCCCGATACGGCGTATGTAACTGCTTTCCGCCGTAGCCACTTCTAAGGCCGCTGAACTATCGTTCAACCAATCAGGCTTTATCCTCATGTATGCCTTTCTTCCTTGCACCTCAGTCGCGGATTTGCAGTTATCCGACTCGGCACTTTTCAGACATGCTGTTTTCCTCCCTTGGTTTCCCGCAGAAGTGTCCGCTCCGTCACCACAAGGGTGGCAGAGAGTAAGTCTGATGGAAGTAGGTAAAATTGAGTCCATACCTAAACTATTGCTATTTAGTTATTTGCTATATATCCTATACGAACGCACGCATCTTGAAATAGACATTAAACGCTCCTACCAAGACAATTACGGCTGCGATTGCCTTCATAAGATTTGAAACCGGGGTCTGGTAGGAGCTGACCTCCTGCGTGGCTTTCGTGAAGCCTGCGGCACCCTTGCTGGCGGCCATTGCGTCGCCGACGGCCACTGTGACGGCGGCGAGCGCGAGCGTGCCCTTGCGGGCGAACCCTGAGCGGCTGAAACGAGCCAACGCCCTCAGGCATTTTGTTTTAATCTTCTGCATTTGCGATGATATTCGTTTTTGAAAAAAAGTTATCGGGCGGTAAAGGCAATGCAGGGCGTTAAAGACAACTTAGGGCGATAAAGGCAATATTATAAAGAGAGAGTGGAATGGGATTTATTTAAGTGATAAGTCAGGCCGGTGGCCGGGGCAAGAGTTATGCCGCCTCACACTTATATACAAGATTGTCGAGGTCGTCATATCTGCCGGATTCAATGGCATTTTTTGTCTTGCTTATCAGGCTATCTACGGGATAGCCGTTTGTCATTACAGGCTCCTTATACCTGACCGTACCCATACTTTGCGGTACTGTCGCGGGCCGGGAATTGTCGCGATTGATCACAACTGGTTCAAAACCGCCCGCAAGTCCGGATATGTCGATCTCGGTTTCCTCGTTTTTGGCTTCCTCGGATGCTTTCATTCGTTTTGCGGCTATAATATCCATAGTTACCAGACCTGCATAATATAGAATCAGCAGAATGAACAGCAGCGTTATGATTTGTCCGTATGTCATAGTGTCAGAGGTTTACGCATAGTTTGTTATCTATTGTTTCCCACGGCTCAAAGCTGAGGCCGACGCTTCTTCCGGCATTCTCGCGCCGATGGTCGCGCTCCATTTCCGGATGATAATACATCACATTCTGGCCGCGCTGTACTATATATCCGGCTTTCTTCAAGGCGTGCCGCAACTTTATCCGGTGCTTGTTGGTGACAACCTTTATTCTCGTCAGAGGGGCGAGTCCGAAGATGACGCGCCGTTTCTCCCGGTCGGTAATGTTTCTCCTTATACGTGAGCGTATTCGGTTCTCCTCTCTTTTGGAACGGGTAAGCCCCAGTTTGGAAATGATCCTTGCGACGGAACGGACGGGTATGCCGGTTTCCAACGCGATTTCAGTATATGAGCGTGAGCTGTAAAGCCCGCGCACTTTTTCAGCGCGCTCCAGCCATTCCGGGTTGATGCCCTTGTCAAGACCAAGCTCATGAGCCTTGTTCGATAATGTCCTGCGGGATACGCCGAGCCGTGCGGCCATAACCGTGTCCGATATAGCCGGGTAGTTCTCCATGAGATAAGTGGTTTCAGCCTCAGTCCAGTTTTTTCTTTTCATATATTGTCGTTTTTGTCAAGCAGTGACTTGTTTTTCTTTCTATAAGTCCTTAGCCGGGGAAGGAATGCTGTTATGAATGTCCTCACGATGGCATTGATTACGTCGGAGCGGCATTTGCGGTCGATGTCGCACTCATCGAGGGAGTCGGCAATATCCTTGTCAATCATGCAGACCTTCCGCTCGTCTTTCCGTTCACGAAAACCGTAGGACGAAAGGTTTTCCATGAAAGCCTCCCATACCGGATCTGCGGCATCCATATTGATGCAGGATTCGGCAGTATTACCGGGTTCCTGTATCCCGGCAGCCTCACGCGATGTTGTTGTTCCGGCAGCATGGCCGACAGGCGTAGCCACATTACGGATGCTTCCGAGCAGTCCGTCTATATCAGGGAAATTATTGTTATCCATTTTCAATGTCAGCTTCGATGTGTCCGAATATTTCTTTGAAGATTGTGTCGAAAGCGGCCTGTGTGACCTCTAATTGTCCGTCCAGATCCGATAGTGTGCAGAAGCGTTCCATGTCTGCCCTTGAATTGATTTTAGGGGTCACAAGACCATAACGGCTGAATGTTTCCCTTGTTTCCTCCCACAGCATAAGCTCGCTACGGCGTCCGACCCTCGCGTCATGTCGGTTCGGCACGAGAATCAGACGGGCGTTCATTTTCCCGGCCATGACGTTTTTCAGCTTTTGCAGAAATGCGATGAATGTGGCGGTCGAGGGGATGGTGGTCCTGTCGTAGTGGTAGGGACAAATTATATAGTCGGAGTTGGCGAACAATGTCACGAGTCCCTGCTGTTTTAGATTCCCTGGAGAATCGAATATTGCCACACACCGTGTTTTGCGGATGTTGCCTATGAACCCGAATAGGGCTTCTTCCTTATTCAATGAAAAAGGAAGAACCTCATAGGGGATGGCGGTATCTCCCGAAGGATAGCGTTTCAGGTCGCTCTCACGCCGCTGCGCCAGACTCTCCTGCGAATCGCAGTCAATGACAATCACCGGGAGCCCCTTCTTTACAAGATAGTTGGCAAAACATAGAGTTGTTTTCCCTACGCCCCCTTTCTGATTGGCAAATGTTATGATTATTGATTCGTCCATTACACCCTGGTTCAATGATTCATATGGCAAAATTACCACGGTGCTTCATCGCGATATGTAACTTTGGACACCTTTCTTCAAATCTTGGGAATTTATTGTGATACAGTTTTGCAGTCATAAAAGGATAAAGCCTTGCAGACATCATATACTGCTGTCTGCAAGGCTTTATGTCGCAATCGCGGCATGGTGACAAAATCCCTTGTCACATCTTTATGCTGTTTTCATCATCTATGCGGTTATAGTCGCCACGGTAGCCAACTTCCCACTCACGGTTTTCCCCACGTCCGGAAGCCGCGTCACGCATACCTCTTATGCCGCGTCCGGTTGTTTTGTCACGAGGCTTTTCAGTTGATTGTCTGCGACGGAGTTTTTCAAATCTCCTGTATTCGAGCTTACGGGTGTCAAATCCGGCTTCCGAAAGATTGATGATTGTTTTTGATGAAAAATCTATTGCAAACCATTCATCGCCTTCATGTCTGATGTGGAACCCTGAAGAACGTATGGCGGCACGGAGATTTGTTATACTGTCATCATCAAAGAGCGGGTTCAGGTTATTCACCGCGTCATGGTAGCCGTTATCTCGTGACGGGGTGAGCCTTACAAGTTCCGGAGTATTCACCTTATATATACGGCAGAGCAGGTCGCGCTCGGACGCTGAGCCGGGATGGAAAGACTCTATCCTCCGAATCTTGTCATTCCGTAGAATTGTGGAGGCCATAAAATCCTTTAGCGGCCGTGTGATTCCTCCGCAATATATCACGCCTCGTCTTATGTATGCGTTACTGCGGAATAGTTTTTTGTTGATGGCCCATGTGTCTATTGTCGGATTATCCTCCAGCAGCCTGTCAATGAAAGCGTCGATACGTGCGAGTTTTTCTTCCGGTGTGGAGAAATCAAGAAGTGATTTTATAGACAACACCCATGCGCCGTTATATACGGTTTTGTTCGCATGATCCACTATCATGTAGCCATAGGGATTGTCAGAGCGTCCGAAGAAAACGAGATCAATTCCCAGCTTGCGTTTAACCGCGTCCTGTAGTTCCCGGCGGTCGGAGCTTACATCCCGGTATTTCCGCAGCATGGCCCACAACTGCCTCCTGCGTTTGTCGTCAACACTGACCTTGTGGAATCTGTCGCTTATCTCGGCAAAGTTAATCTTTACCTGCACTGCACCGTCGCGCTTGATATACACGACATCGTTCTTCTCATACACCTCATAGCCCATCGAGGACATCAGGGCCTTGTATTGCGCGAATGTGGAGAATGTATAGGTCAGTGAGGCTGCAAGATCCTCACCGGCCTTTGCCTTTACATCATTTCCGACAAGCCTGTTCAACACAGCTTGTGACCTAACCCTTTCATGGTGGTCGCTGATTTTCTTTCCGTCTGGAGAAATGCGGGAGGTGATTATATGTATATGTGTGTTGTCGGTATCGGTATGTGAATATACCAGCAAAGGCTGCCCCTCGCTTCCATATCCCATTTCACCGAGATACTTGTGGGCGAAATCAAGCAGTTCATCTTCCGATTTTTCATGTCCTTTGCAGGATATGGCCAGATGGAACTGGGCTTTTTTGATTCTCGAATTTCGGGACGAGTAGGCTATCAAATAGTCCTGAAGCTCTTTCGGTGTCGGCTGTGAGAGTACCCCGACATGGCCGAAATTGCTCATCTCAAGAAGGCGTGCCACTCCCAGGGCCACCTTTTTCTCATTATATGCAACTGCGTGAAAGTTGGAACTTGACGGAAGTATTGTAGCTATCATATATTATGTTTAGATCTCTATATGTCTTGAAACCATTATCTCTATATGTTTTGAGCCGATAATGTAAGACAGACTGTATGACTTGCGGCTAAGAGCGTAGCCTTGTCGCTTTCTTGGCAATGTGAGCCTGTTCCTCCTTTATCGACACCACGAGCCTCGATACTTTTTCAATCAGGGGGGATAGATTATCCCTGAAATAACTCTCGGACAGGATGCCGGCTACGGCAAGTTCGTTGGCTCGTTTGACAGCCTGATTCAGATTGCTTCCCATCCAGGACAGCTCATCTTGGAATTTGCGGCACAGCCGGGCTGTGTCGTTACACAATTCAAGGCGCGTCTTTGCATCGGTATCCGAAAACTCGTTGACTGCCATCCTTATAAAGTTGCTCACGCTGTGGTAGCGTTTCGATTTTTCACGGATTCCGGCAATTTCCTCAGGCGTAAGCCTCATTTCAAATCTTTCAGTTCGCTGCTTCATATCCATATCATTAATTCACGAGGAACGATGTGATTCTCCACCGCCGCGCAGTGGTCGGCAAGTCGCTTTTCCACGGGCAAAACTCGGTTTTGTACGGAGAAAAGCACAACTTGCTACCCAATCTCTGCACGACAGGGCTATTACTCCCCATCGTTCACTCCGGCCACGAAGTTAGGCACCCCGTGACATACAGGCATTAACTTTGGACACCTTTAATGTTTCAAGCCCAGGTTATATCAAGATTATATGACTTAAAGACATCAAGTCATGCGGCAAATAATCATACAAGCGATAAAAAGGATATGTTTTCAAGACTCGCGGACTTGCAAGGATACTATCTATAAGATTAGATGTTGCCAAAAGATGCAATTTGCGTATCATAAAGACATGGGGCCTTAATCTATTCAAGTCATACAGTCTTTATATCTTCAAAACAATATATCCGCTATTCTTGATGTGATACAATGAATATGGCTTTAAGGGAAAAAGAGACTGTGTTATCAACTGTCCTTAATCTGGTGCGTCGGATAATTGTCAAAAGTTCAACGGTTTAGACTGAATTTTATCGCTTGAAAATTTGTATAAGTCGCTGAAATTTAGTATATTTACATTCCAATAATAGTGTTGGCACGAGTTAATATGCATTTGATATGTTTGAGCTTTTACTGATTATATACCTGCTCCCTGTGGTTATTGTCGCAGCCTTGCTGTTGCGGCTGGCATTGTTCCTGCTCAAAAAGACGATTATGGTTGCGCTATGGGTAATCCGGAAGTCGGCACTACTCCTGAAACTGCTTGTAGTCTGGCTTTGGAACCGTACCGTCCGCAATCGTCCGCTTTCTCAATATCCGTAATAGTGTGGAGCGGCGACGCTATGATATGAGCCTTGGAATGTGGGTCTGTTCCCAGCTGTGGATGCTTGTTTCAACATCAACCGAAATGCAGTTTTGTATGTGAGTGTCACCGCAAATGCAAACGGATGGTCTGATGTGGAGGCAAATGCGCAACTGAACGCTGAACCAAACGCAGGTCTAAACGCGGAGGTTAACGGCAAACATATATTGACAGACTTGAACGTGGCGACAAGCGTTATAGAATCGGATGAGTAAATCAATGCAAGATTATGGTAAGGAACGGAATATTTACAGCGTGTTTTAACATCTATTAATTGTGTGTGGTGGGTTGCAGTGTTAAAATATTTAACACTACAACTCACGGCTCTTTCATTTAACCTAAAATAAATAGCATATCTTCCCTTACCCGGTTCATTGAGAATCGGGTAATTTTTCCATGTCTGTATATCAAAGAGTTATTCTGGTATCAAAATCTTATTTTTTTCA
>NZ_PUEC01000031.1 GCF_003024805.1 Duncaniella muris | reverse complement strand
GGGATGCCCGAGCGGCGGGGGCGGCCTAAACCGCCCCCAAGAGCGGACTGCGGCAAGACCATTCTCAAATAATCTAAGGTGGATGTAATTTTTGCCTCATTTTATTTGGTTTTTAATATAGTTCGTTAATGATTCGGATTAACAATTCACGGAGTAATGGAGTCGGTGTGGAGCTGATGATTTTCTGATGCAAATTTACGGTCTCAGGAAGCGGATTTGGTGCGATAATGCGGAGAGAGGCAAAAAATTGTAAAAAAATTTCTGAGAAGCATATTGACTTGCAGGATAAAAAGTTGTAACTTTGCGTCAAATCGGCCAATTGCATAATCGACCGGAGACAATGGCAACTGATCAGCGTACACGCCCGGCAGTCGCCTGAATACCATGAAGAGTTTTATACCTTAATATATATAATAGAATTTATAGCGATTATATAGTTACTTAAATTCGAAGATTATGCATAACACTAATTTATTTAATACCAATACAACTATCATTTAATTCTACACCATGATTAAAAGAATCTGGAGCTGTCTGACGGCCATTGTATGCCTTGCGCTATGGTCATCAGCACAGACTTACACCAACGAACCGGCCAAAGTAAACTGGCCGTTCAACGATGCCAAAACCTATTCAACGGCAGTCACAATCTCGCCTGAAAACGCCTTTTCACTCACAAGCATTGATCTGGGCGGAACCGTGAAAGGAACGGAAGTAAGTAAGCAGAACAATGTGACGTACCTGAAGATTGATCCTGCTACAGGAGCTTCTGACAAGATCAAATGGATGATCAAGCCTGTCAAAGGTCTGACATTCACACCGACCAAACTGAGCGGCATGATCGCACGTGCAGGTACCGATGCCAAAAACGGTATGACAGTCACCGCAGAACTCTCTGACGGAACTATCGTGAAACTCGGCACCTTCACAGGTCACAGAATCAACCAGACTCTGGAAAATGACAAATTTTCACCCAGCGGCAAGGAGCCTCAATCAAACCATGCCGACAGATTTGAATTCACTCTGACTGCCGATCAACAGAAACAGCTCGCCTCTGCTGACGGTTTCTTCCTTTGCTGCACACATGGAGTTGCAGCTGACGGGAAAAAGCAGGGCTGCTACGCCGACATCACCATCGAAGGTCTTCTCAACGGCTCTGTGGAAAGTGTAGAAAAATTCGAAGTAAAACTCGCCACTTCCATTGAGGGCGCAGGAAGCCTCGAAATGAACCCCGCAGCCGAATCTTATGAAAAAGGTAGCGAAATCAAGGTCTCGACCGTTAAAAACTTCGGCTACAAGTTCATCAACTGGACTGACAGCGACAACAACATCGTTTCAACTGACGCCTCCTTCACCTACACCGTCTTAAAATCCACCACTCTCACCGCCAACTATCAGGCTCTCACCACCTATGAGCTGAAATATGGCTGCGCCGACGGCGTGAAGTCATACATGGTGCAGCCCTCGCCCGCAGCCACTGTGATCGACGGCAAGAACATGTATGAAAAAGGCACAAAAGTAAGCCTGACCGCTCTCGAAAATGACGGCTACACCTTTACTAACTGGGACAACGGCCAGAGCCTCAACCCCTACACTATCGTGATGGATGCCGACAAGAGCATCACCGCAAACTTCGCTGCTTCTGACTTCATCGCCGGCTGGGACTTCTACACAGCAGGCGCCAACGGACGTGCCGCAGACTTCGCTGCTGCCGGCAATGACGCTGTTTCACTCGTGCTCCGCAACGAAGACGGCACTACTTCTTCATGGCTTGACAAGTCGACTGTAGCAGCCGGCGGATGCTATGAAGACAAGATTCCCGGCGCTACAAACTGGCGCGAGACCGGTCTCGGTGAATACTACTGGGAGACTGAGATCAACGCCGAAGCTTTCACCGACATCCATGTCAAAGGAGCCTTCGCTTTCAGCTACAACACCAAATCACGCCAGACCGTAGAGGTTTCTCTCGACGGCCAGAAGTGGGACGAGATCGGCAGCGTGACTCTCGCCGATGCCAAGACCTGGTATCCCTATGACTTCAGCCTTCCCGCCGCCTACAACAATCAGCCCTCTGTCCGCATCCGCTGGAAAGCCGACAAGACCTCTAATGATGTAGTCCAGACCACAAGCCGTAAAGACGGCGTAGCCATCGGCGCCACTACAATTTTCGGCACACCGAAACTGGTTGACGACGGCAAAGCCCCCGAACTCCTCTCTTTCGTTCCGGAAGAAGGCAGCTCTACAGCTTCGATCAACGGTAAGATCGTGCTCAACTTCGATGAAAAGATCAAAGTGAAAGACGGCGTCAAGGCTTCACTCGGTGACCAGGAACTCACCCCCTCAGTGACCGGCAAGTCTGTTTCATTCGCATACCGCAACCTCGCCTATGCAACTGACTACACTTTCACCCTCCCCGCCGGCTCTGTAAGCGACCTCACCGACAATGCCTATGACAAGGCCATCACCATCGCTTTCACTACCAAGACCCGTCCGGCCGTAGAGAAAGCTGAAGGCTATGACTTCATCGTGCCTGACGACGGTACTTTCAAAGAAGCTATCGCCGCCGCCAACAACCGCGCCGACAAGAACAAACGCTTCGTCATCTTCGTGAAGAAAGGCAACTACGAACTCCCCTACAGCGAGACAGAGACTATCATCAAGGAAGGCACAGACAACAACGGCAACCCGGTAAAAGCCGAAATGCCCTCGCCGATCACCCGTCTCTACGCCGCCAACACTTCTATCATCGGTGAAGACCGTGACGCTACCGTCATCAAGAACCTCGTCAAGGACCCCACTCCTTCAGGAACTTCCTACCCCATCGAAGGTCTCCACAACGTGACCACTCTTTCTATCGAAAAGGGTGCTGACAACACCTATATTCAGGACATCACCCTCAAAAACGGTCTGAACGACAATACCGGCCGCGGCGAGGCTCTCGGTGACTACGCAAACCACACCATCCTCAAAAACGTTACCCTCTGGGGCTATCAGGACACATATTGCGGCAACTCTGACAACGGTGTCTACTACTTCGAGGGCGGCATCATGCGCGGCCGCACCGACTTCCTCTGCGGCAAGGGCGACATCTTCTATCAGGGTGTGACTCTGCAGATGTGTGCCGACGGCGGTTACATCGCAGTGCCTATGCGCGGTCCGCAGTTCGGCTATGTGTTCAAAGACTGCGAGATCGTTGCTGAAAACGGCAAATCCGGAATCAGCAAGAATTATTTCCTCGGCCGTCCGTGGGGACAGGGCACTCCTGTAGCCGTCTTCATCGACACCAAGATGACTGTTCAGCCCCGCGAAGAAGGTTGGGCCGAAATGGGCTCAGGCTATCCCAAACGCTTTGCCGAATTCAACTCAATGACTGAATCCGGATCTCAGATCTCTCTCAGCAAGCGCAAGACAACCTTTGCCAAACAGACAAACAACCCCGTGCTCACTCAGGCTGAAGCTGAATCATACAGCTACGACAACTTCTCGGCATACCACAACTGGGACCCCGCTTCGATCGCCGAACAGGCTCCCGCTCCCACCAATGTAACCATCAATGAAAATGGCGAACTTTCTTGGGACAGCTGTGACTATGCTCGCTTCTGGGCCGTATTCAAAGACGGTGTACTTCTGACCACAGTCAAAGAACCCGTCCACACAGTTGAGGCTGAGGTTTCACGTGCGGCTGCTCCCGTCTACACTGTCCGCGCCGCCAATGAAATGGGCGGTCTCGGCGAAGAAGTCAAGGCTGTCTACTCTGAAACCACCGGCATCACTGACATCACAGCCGATCAGGAAGTAATTTCAACCGTCTACTACAACATCCAGGGTATGGCCGTAAGCCCCAACACCACCGGCCTCCTCATCAAGGTAGAGACACTCGCTTCAGGCGAAACCCGCACAAGCAAAGTCATTGTGAAATAACTTCAACTGATAAAACAGACTCCATCGGCAGTCAGTGCTGACTGCTTCCCCCACTCCACCGCGGTCCGGCCCCACGCCGGGCCGCGGTCTTTTTTTCAACCGAAGCTCCAATTAGCCTAATCAGACCAATTGGCCCAACCCCAAAGCCCCAAAAAAGAAAGCGCTTTCAGGCAGATCAATCACCTGAAAGCGCTTTATGCTTTTAAATCCTAAGGCCTTACTCCGTCACCTTTCCAAGCTCACGGACAGAACCTGTCAGCGGATTGAAATGCAGGTAAGACGGAGACTTCTTATTGGTAAACAGGCTCGGATCAAGCCCGAAGACAACTCCATACTGCGCCACATCGAAAGTATCTTCGGCAAGAGTCTCGTCGTCATAGCTCAGGGTCACACGCGCAGTGCCCGGAATACGGTAAGCCACACCCCCCTTGGGGAAAGTCTTGGTAATGCCCTTCTCATTGACCGGCAGCTCGCCGCGGGTCTGCGGAGTGATCGAGATATAGATCGGCGCACCGGAAAGATCATTGGCGTCCACAAGGCCGTCCAAAGCCGACAGGCGAGCCACCACCTTGCGGCTCACAGCTCCATCGTCAGGCAGATAGACCGTATAGGTGCGGACCTCGACTGACTTCTGGACAGTGCCGAGAAACATCGCCGTCAGAGCCTCTTCCTGCGAGGCAAGCTGATCAAGGGCAAGCTTCATGGCAGCGCCGTCAGAGGGCATAGCGTCAGCCTGACCGGAGATGATCTCGTTGCGGTTGTTGCGGAACTCATAGATCTTGTCGGCGGCAAGCTGCGCGCGCTTGGCCAGTGACTTGCTCTGGATCATCTCAGGCGTGATGGCCTGCTGTGCCACCGGAAGCTGCAGAATGGTCGGTTCGGCCTCTACCGGCTGCGGAAGCGGCGAGAGGCTGACTGTGGCCTCGTATGACTCATCGTTGACCGACAGCGGAAAATTCAGGTCGCTCACGGTCATGTAAGTGCCGGCTCCGCCCTTGAATGTGGCCAGATAGCGTTCCTTCTCATCGGCTATGGCTATAGGATTGACCACCGCCTCGGTGATGCGCCAGCTTGTCGACGGCTTGAGGATCGGAGTCGCGTTGAGATAACGGCGCGCATACTGATAGAACTCTCCGGGAGTGCTGACGGTCTTTTCAACCGCCACTGTGACCTCAAAGGCGGTCAGCGGCAGAGTGTAGATCAGGCCATACTCGCTGGCCTTTGTCGCGCTAAGTTTTGTTGAAGTCTGGGCAGCGGCCGGAACAGCAGCGGCGGCCGCTCCGAGCAGCAGTATTGATAGTAGCTTTTTCATCTTGACTGTTATTGCTGTGAATTATGACAGATCTGTTTGTAAGAAACCCTGCGGTGCAGACTCGGCCTGACGGAATCAGGCGCCGAGAATCGACTTGATGGCCTTGCCGGTGGCGGCGGCTATGTCGCCCGCCGTGGTGCCGTACTCGCCCTCTTCGGCTGCGGCTATGTCACCCGCAAGACCGTGGATATAGACTCCGGCTGTAGCGGCTGTCTCCGATTTATATCCCTGGGCAAGGAGCGCGGTGATGATGCCCGTGAGCACGTCGCCGCTTCCGGGAGTGGCCATTGCCGACGAGCCTGTGGAGTTGAAAAACACTTTGCCGTCGGGGCGCACAGTGGCACTGTAGCGGCCTTTGAGCACAATGATCAGCTTGTATTTATGGGCCACTTCGAGAGCTTTCAGCAGACGGGTCTCCGCCGAAGCCTGCGAGCCGAAAATGCGGTCGAACTCCACAGAATGGGGAGTCAGTATCGAACCCGGAGTCAGGTGGTCGATCAGCGCCGGATTGCGGGCTATGATGTTGAGCGCGTCGGCATCGAGAACCATCGGGCGCTTGATGGTCTTGATCAGAGTTTCAAGCGCACCCTTGGTGGCATCGTTGGTGCCTATGCCTGGACCGGCCCCGATAGCCGTGTAGTTGAAGCGCGGGGTCATGTCGGAAATTACGTTCTCCTCGCGGTCGGGCAGGAAAAGCGCCTCCGGAACTGAATTCTGAATCACGCCGAAACCACAGCGCGGCGAGTGGACCGTCAGCTTTCCGACCCCTGCGCGCAGAGCGCCGCGGGCAGCCATGACGGCAGCTCCCATCATGCCGTAGCAGCCGGCAAAGAGCAGCGCATGGCCGAAATCGGCCTTGGAGCAGAAATCAGGACGGCGTTTGAGCACCCGGCAGACGTCATCTTTCTCTATGAGATAATATTTCGTGGTGGTTTCCTCGATGGCCTTGCGGCTCAGACCTATATCTACTGTCTTCCACCGCCCGACAAGCTCGGCGTTGTCGCTCAGGAAAAATGCGAGACGGGGGAACTGAACGGCTATGGTGAGATCGGCGTGGACCACATTGCGCGCGAGCACACGGGTGTTCCAGTCGCCGAACATGCCTGAGGGCACGTCGATCGACACTACCGTAGCGCCCGACTCGTTGATGTAGCGCGCCATAGCCATGTAGCCACCCTCAAGCGGATTGCGCAGGCCGGTTCCGAAAAGGCCGTCGATCACAAGGTGGTCGGGGGTAAGGGGCGGAATGTGGGCTGTGTGCACGATCTCAGTCATCGAGACATTGCCCATGCGCATCAGCTCCTCGCGGGCCATACGGCAGTCGCGCGAGAGAGAGTCGCCCTTGACATTGATGAGCACCACGTGGGGATTGAAGCCGGCCTCGATCAGCAGCTTGGCCACTATCAGGGCATCGGCGCCGTTGTTGCCCGCGCCGGCAAAGACCATAGTGGGTTTCGACGGACGCCAGCGGCTGAGAATCTCATTGACCACACCCTCGGCCACCCGATGGATAAGCTCCATAGAGCTGACACCCTCGTCATCGATGGTGACGCGGTCAATGTGGCGTATATTTTCAGTAGTAAATATTTTCATGATCCGGAGATGAGTCTGTGAGTGACGGAAGCCCGACGGCCGGCTGTCGCTTTTCCGCCTGCGGCCCAATCACTTCTATTGCAGATTACAAAATTACAAAACAAGATTGTCATGAGCAACCCCACCCCGAAACTTTTTCATCTGATCACTACGAAGCCGCCACCGGGCTGCATGGTGACCGACGGGGCTTTTTTGCCGGCTGTCAGATCTTTTCTGACAGGATTACGGTCGGCATCGTCGCAGTAGAGCGTATAGGCTTCACCCTTGGCGAGGCAGTCAAGAGTGACTGTCACGGGCTTGCCGGTGGCATTTACCCCAGCTATGTACCACTTGTCGGCATGGCGGCGCGCCAGCACCACATAGCGGCCCGGATAGCCTTCGATGAAACGGGTTTCGTCCCAGACGGTGGGCACCTCGCGCAGATAGTCCATGCAGACGGCCGGCGCGTCCTCAAGATTGTAGGGCGTTATGGCGAAGTTCTGCACCGGATTCTGAAACAGTACGGTTGTGGCCAATTGAAAGGCATCGCTGGTCATGCGGCGGTGACCGTCACGGTTGTTCCGGCTGATATACTTGTTCATGAAACAGCCGCCGAACTCCATGCAGCCCACACTGTTGCGGATGAAGGGGTGGAGCGTGGCGTTGAAAGCCTCGTCGTCACAGGCCTGCTGGGTGAAATACATGTTCTCGCTTGCTCTCACGGCCTCGCTTCCCACATAGTTGGGATACATCCGCTCCCATCCGCGCGGCAGTGTGCAGCCGTGGAATATCACCATCAGTCCGTGGTCATCGGCATCAGACAGTATCGCCTCATACAGGCGCATGGTCTCCTGCTTGTCGCCGCCGAAGAAATCCACTTTTATGCCCTTCACGCCGAGGCTGCGCAGCCAGCGCATCTCAGCCTTGCGTCTGATGGGATTGTCCATGCAGTTTATCGGGCCCTGCTCTATGTCGTTCCAGTAGCCTGAGGAACTGTACCACATTATAAGGCTCACTCCCTTCGAGCGGGCATATCCGGCAAGCTCCGGCAGACGGTCGCGCCCGATCTGAGTGTCCCACCAGTTGTCTACAAGCACATATCTGTAGCCCATCTCATGAGCGAAGTCAATGTATGCCTTCTGGTCCTCCATGTTGATGCTCTTGTCCTGCCATACAATCCAGCTCCATGTACCGCAGCCAGGCTCATAGCTGTTGGCCGAATCATAGCGCGGGCTGACGAGATCCCAGGGCACGGTGGTCTCCACTATCGGCGCGAGGTCGCGGCCCACGGTGATAGTGCGCCAGGGAGTATAGCCTGGGAGAGCCATCGCGGCGCCCGCATTGCCGTTGCCGTTGTTTTCCTCCGGCATGGGATAGGCTATTGTATAGAGGCCGTCGAGCCTGTAGTCGCTCAGATGCGATCCGCAGTAATAGCCGTCGACCCCGGTTTCGGAGAGGAGCACCCAGCCGTCATCGCCAACTCTGAACAGACAGGGGAAGGTGTAGCCACGGCCGTATTGCGAGACGGCGTCCATAGGCGCATCGGCCGTGTAGACCTCCTCATACGACGGACTGGTGCGCTTCCAGTTCTCCATAGCCGTGCGCTGTGGCGTAAGGAAAGTGGTGGTGCCGGAGGGGAAACGGAATCCTGAGGCCTCGGAGCTTATGTAGATCGCCCCTGTATCGCCCTGACGAGGTATGCGGTAACGGAAAGCCACATCATGGTCCGACACCCTGAACTCTACCTCCCAGCGGCCTCCGCCGGGAGTTTCAAAAGACACCGTCGCTTCATTGGCCCGATAATCGACCGAGCTCTTCTTGATGCGGTCAAGCGTGTAATGTTCCTCAACCCTCCTGACCTCCGAGGGGACGATGGAGGACGATGTAGTGAAGGAGCCGATGTTTGATTCGAAACCTAAAGGCGACTGGCGGAGCATGGTCTTTCCGTCGAGAGTCACCGAGTAATACGGACGGCCTTCAGCGTCAAGCTCAACGCTGACGTCAAGTTTGCCGTCCGGGCCTGTGATGTTGAAGGCAAAAGCCGTTGATATGCCGGCAAGCATTGCGATGACCGGCAGCACTGTTCTTTTCATAAGTATGGATAGAGTTGTATAGTCCGGCAGGAAATCACTGATAGTGAGCAGTCTCTAATCAGAGACCCTTAATGAAACAGCCTCTAAGTTAGGCAATTTTTCAGAATCCGCCAACCCGTTGCGGCACTCATCAGCCTCAGCGGTCTCCTTTGATTACAAAACCCGCTCATTTTTATTACAAAACCGTCACTCCTCAAGCCAGGCAGACCTCACCGTGGCTATTCCATCCCGGCAGATCCGATTCTATATGATCTCGAAATCCAGTCCGCGGCGGCGCAGTTCTTCCGGCAGGCCCGGAGCCGGACTGACAAGCAGACGGCTGATGCCTGGCAGCAGAAGCAGTGGAAGATCATCGGGATGGTCGGTGGCCACAACGGCTATAGTCCACCCCTCGCGGGCGGCATAGTCCAGACAGAGATCCCGTTTGTGCTCCCCGCGAGTCTCAGTGTAAGCCTCTCCAGCCGAAGCCGGAAGCGGAGTGGCGATGAAACCGTCAAAGCCTGCCAGAGCAGTAAGGCGCGGCAGGTAGAGGTCAGGAGCGGCCGATGCAAGCAAAATCCGATAGCCCCGCCGCCTGTAGCCGTCGAGCCGTTCAAGCAGCTTCCGGTTCAGAGCAGCGCCAAGCACCGATACAAAATTCTCCATGTCAGCTTCAGACATTGATTCAGCCGCCATGCGGTGGACCGGATGCTTCATGCCCGTGTGGCTTATCAGCCTGAGGCGACGCAGTCCGAGCAGTCCGCCTATGCGAAGCAGGCGCCAAAAGCCACGCCTCCGGCGCAGCTGGGCGGCCATGAAGCGCACCAGCATGTGCAGCGAATTGCCGCAAATCAGCGTGCCGTCAAGATCTACGACCACGCATGGCGACGCCACACACTGCACCCCCTCAGCCGGGAGTGGAACCCCGGTTGATATTTTCATGCGTCCATCGACCACGGGAAACGGATTAAAGTTCTGTCATCATAGATAGCATAGTCAGGCCTCGTCAGCGGAGCGGCTGTGGTCACGGTTATGGCAGCCGTGCGCAGTTCAATTTCAGGATTCCCGCACCTCAGCGCCTCGGCCACTCGCAGCATGGTCGTTCCGCTGTCAACGGCATCGTCCACAAGCAGCACCCTGATCTGTCCAAGCCCCGTAAGCGAAGATGGCAGCTGGAACGGAGGCAGGTCAGAGACACTCCTGCGGCGACCCGCTAGGACGTAGGCCTCAATAATTCTGAGCCTGTCAAGCAGAGGGCGCGGCAGACGGCCGAGCGCCTTTCCAAATATACGCT
This sequence comes from Duncaniella muris, assembly GCF_003024805.1. Lineage (GTDB taxonomy): Bacteria > Bacteroidota > Bacteroidia > Bacteroidales > Muribaculaceae > Duncaniella > Duncaniella muris. The sequence continues at coordinate 23,447 of NZ_PUEC01000031.1, read as the reverse complement.
TGCGGCTCGTCGACGGCCTTTGGAGGCCCACAAAACCGAGAGCCGCGCGCGAGAAGCACGGACGCATCTCACAGGCCACATACTCACCGCCCCGGCGTATGCCCACAATCAGCTGCGGCTCGAAGCCCGAAGCGGCCACCAACCCCGCAAGCTCCCGGCATATACGGCCAAATGCGGCGGAATCGAGTGTCAGCACTCTCATCTGATCCTCCCTTCGTAGAAACGGTGCGAGACCTGTCCGAGCACTCCGCGTCCGAGATAGCTCAGCACTATTCCGAGCTTGTTTTTCAAACGCACCCGCAGACTCAGCAGACTCTCACGGCGGTAAGCCCTGATCAGTCGCCAGCATTCATCGGCTACCGCCCCATAGCGCCCGTCAGGGTCATTCGCAGCTATCAGGCCGAACATATTGAAGGCCGCGCTCAGCCGGCGGTCACGGGCCGCAGGCAGCAGAGCGGGATGATGGAGAGCCATATGCTTCTCCATGCGCTCCGTCACTTCAAGCACATCGAAGCGACGCGGCGAAAAGCAGCCTGTCACGCTGACCGGATTTTTGCGATAGAAGTATAGGCAGTCTGGTATAAGAGCTGTCTTCCCGGCCTTTTCGGCCAGAAGATAGAATATGTCAAGGTCTTCATAGAGGATGCCTTCGCGGAACCTCAGGCCGCTGTCAAACAAACTTCGCGCAAAGATCTTGCCACACACGGAGGGGCAGGCTCCATCCTGATAGAGCACCTTCTCTATATAAGCCTCCTGCCCGAACACCGTCGGCAAACCGGCCGGAGCATCCGCCCATCTGACCTGCAAGCTATCGGCGCCTTCAGTCCACCGGGCCTCAACAAACGAGGTGCCGCTCCTGCTGGCGGCCTCAAGCAGCACGGCCACGGCATAGGGCGAAAGCACATCATCGCTGTCGAGAAACATCACCCACTCTCCGCGCGCCATTTCCAGACCAGAATTGCGGGCAATTGGAAGACCTCCGTTGGGACGCCTGAGGACCCTCACCCGGCTGTCGCGCTCAGCATATCCGTGTATTATCTCCGGAGTAGAGTCGGTAGAGCCGTCATCAACCACAATCACCTCCAGGTCAGTGAATGTCTGTCCGAGAGCGCTGTCAAGACACTCCCGGATATACATCTCCACATTATAGGCGGGTATTATGATAGAAACCATGCTCTTATCCGAGATTCTCAGACTGTCAGTCCTGCCTCTGAAGTTCGAAACCGGCCGTCATGCCGTCATACTGCTGAAGGATGGCGGTGAGACCTTTGATTGTGCTGTTTCCTGAAAGAGAGCCGGCCTTTTCAACCAGCGTCATGAGCTTGGTCACATCGAAAGTGAGTTCCATTTTGTTGCCGTTCATGACAATAAAGCCCTCCATCGAACCGACCTTTATCTTTTTGAAGGCCTTGAAATTGAAAATGAAGTTTCCTGACTCGGCATCCTTGGTGATCGTGCCGCCCAGAGTGATCATGCGGGCCTTGAAGGTGAATGTGGAGTCGGCATTGATGGTCATGACGAGCGAAGTCAGACCGGCGGTCTTGTAATAGGGAGCCAGTTTGGCCTCTACCTGCTGTGCGGCGGCGGCACCGCCGGCCTTGAGCAGGAAATTGTCACTTTTGAACGACACTGCCGGATTGACATATTTCCATGTTCCCACCATCTTCTCCACGGTAAGCTTCGAACTTCCCACACCGAGAGCGTTTGCCACACCTGAGAGCAGATCGCCGAGGCCGCCCCCTTTTGAAGAGCCGGTCTTGGTCGAGTCAGACGCGGTGGCTGAAGAGACTTTGCCGAGAAGGTCTGAAATGTCCCAGCCTGAGGCTGAGGCGCTCACTGAGGTGGAAAGAAACAGAGAGAGAAGGAGGATGACAGTTAATTTTTTCATATTTGCAGTTAATTGATTTCTAAGAGGGAAGCAGGCATCAGTAAGCAAGACTGATATTGTCAAGCCAGAGAGAGCTTCCGAGAGAGGCCCCTTTGACCGGATCAACCGAGGTGACTATCGAGGCGGTCTCTTCAGCAATGGTGCCGACCGAAGCCGAGGAGGCAAACATCAGTCTCATGCCGCTTGCCTTGATGCCGAAACGGGTGTAGGACAGCGGGGCCGTGAAGGCTGTATAACTGTTGGCTATAGGCAGATATGTACGGGCCGAGGCTATCACCTGCAGCTCACCGCCGACATCGCCATAGATTTCTATAATGGCGATTCCGCTGTCTGACGGGCTGTCAGGCGAGGGAACGTATTTATAGAATCCGTTAAGCGAACGCGGTCTCGACTTCCAGTCGACAACATCCTTATAGCTCTCCTCCATGCTGAAGGCGCTGAAAGAATACTCTCCGAGGAAAAGCTTGCCCGCGGCACGGCAGGCCACATGCGGAACCACCGGAGAATACTGCAGATAGGGTCTGCCGGTCTGCGCATAGTCCGGAATATCCTCACCGCTGAGATCAAAGCCCACACTGCGCAGGCAGACGGCGAATTCGCCGCTTTTGACCTCATCGGATACCGTGAAGACCGACGGCTGCATATACCAGGTGTTATGATTAGAGGCGCGTGTGCTGAAAGTCTTGGCGTTGGTGTTGGCCCACTTCTGTGGAACCTGCTGTGAGAATGACTCGCGGTTCTGCCAGTTGTAGATAGCGACTTCGGTCTGTGAATAGCGGCCTCCGCTCGGTAGTCTGTCATAGACCACTCCCGATTTACGGTCCTCAAAGTCTGAATTAGGAAGCGCCGGGGCCTTTTCTGTCGTGAAGCGCTGTCCGGGGGTAAAGTCAGAGACATCCGGACGGTCCATCATGGTTGCGGTCAGCGTGTATGAGGTGTTTGGCGAAAGTCCGCTCAAGGCAAGCACTCCGCTTTCCTCGTCACGCAAGAGGACCGGCCCCCTGCGCCCGTCGACGTAGAGCATCAGCCGGCGCACCACTGTCTCGACCGTAGCCTGGTCTGGGGCCATGACCCTGATCATGGCATAGGTGGCAAAGGGATCTGCCACAAGTTCGAATTCAGGCATACAGCGCTCTACGGTGAATTCGGCTCTGATCTCCTCGCAATACAATATACGGGCCCTGATGTCGGCATTGCCGTCAGGGATAGCAAACTCAAGTTCATATGACGAATCGCCGGCCGGTCTGACCGCAAGCACAGATGCCGGCTGCCACTGACCGTCGGCATCAAGAATCTCGATCCCGACATTTGAGGCGAAGTCCACGGCCCTGGTGCTGACCGTGAGCGATGCGGATGTGGCTCCGACGGGAGCGTCACCGACCGATGTTACCGAGATGTCGACGGCGGTGGTCTGCACCTGCAGCCTCAGCGGCTCGCTGACACGTCCGCAGTCATCTTCGGCTATGAGGCTGAAACATGACAGGGCTTCATCGTCAGTCAGGAAGACAAGTTTTCCGATCAGTGCGGTGAAGTCCACCGATCCGCCGGCCGATGTCAGATCGGACATGAGTCCGACAGCAGCAAAGGCAGCTTCATCTTCCGCAGAGGGATGCAGCAGATCGACAAGCACCGGGAATGACAGCGATGAGAGATAGGCCGACGATACCGAGAGCCAAAGATGCGAAAGCGGGGCTGCGGCGGTGACGGCTGCTCTGACCGGAGTTTCCGGCTGTTCGCCCTCAGGCACTGTCAGGATGCTTCCGGGAGTCCAGCCCGAAGCGGTCAGAGATGGCGGAAGGGCTGACAGGAAGTCGGCGCTAAGTGTGAACGATGCACTCTTGCCGGGAGCCGAGCAGGTGAGCACGGGGTCAGGGCCTGAGATGTCGGCACTTACCTCACACTCATAAAAGCAGCCTGAAAGGGCAGAGAGGTCAAGGCTTCTGAATGCGGTATGCCGCCCGTCAGGGAGTATGACGTCAAGATATATCCCGGTCTGTCCGGGTGTCAGATAGAGCAGGCGCGATTCATCGGGGCTGACGCGGTGATATTCTCCGCCCGGAGTGTGGACAAAGGCTGCGACTTCACCGATACCGGCTGTTATGGCGGGGCTGAAATCGAATGAAAAGGCACTGCTGACAAGGTGCATTGTCAGCGGCCATGTCAGCCGGCGGTCCGGTTCGACTACGGCCGAGACGGAGCCTGAGTAACACGGAGTGTCAAAGCCTTCGGCTCCTTTGCCGGAGATTGCTTCTATAAGATATGAGCCGGAGTAGTAGAGATCCTGCGCGGGAAAATCGCAGAGTGATTTCCATGTGTGGGAGTAGCTACCCTCGGCGGCTGTCATCGTCACGCTTATCTGCGATTGTTCGGGCACACAGGGCGAGGCCACTATGATCTCCTGCGTGAGCGGATCGCGCAAGGTGGCGTCGACGGTCACGTCAAGCGACAGGCTTCCGGCTCCGTCTGAAGCCCGGTCAGAGTCATCGGAGCAGGAGGTGGCGAGCAGTGCGAGTGGTAAAAACGTGATGAATGAGTGGCGGAGAGACATAGTTTAGTTGTCGGTCAGCAGCAGGTGGAAGGTCAGAGATCTATACGGGAGGCCTTAAGAGGTGTCTGAAGGAATATTTCGGCGAGTTCGGTGAACTTGTCGGGGTTTTCGGTGGTCAGGAATTCGCATGAGCCGCCTTTGGTGCACTTGGCATCCATTTCGGGATGGCGGCGCAGATAGTCGGCGAGACTGGCGCCTACGAGTTCACCCTGGGTGACGATGGTGGCGCGCGAGCCGATTTCGCGGCGGATCTTGTCGATCAGCAGCGGATAGTGAGTGCAGCCGAGAATCACGGTGTCTATTTCAGGCTCCTGGGTGAAGAGTTCATCGACATATTTCTTCACAAAATAGTCGGCGCCGGGCGAATCGAATTCCTTGTTTTCGACCAGAGGCACCCACATGGGGCAGGCCACGGAGACGGTGCGGAACTGGGGGAAGAACTTGGCGATCTCTATGTCATAGGTGCCTGAGCTTACGGTGCCGGGGGTTCCGAGCAGGCCTATATTTCCGTTTTTGGTTATATGACCGAGGGCTTCGACCGTGGGGATGACCACTCCGAGCACACGGCGCGATGGATCCCATCCGGGCAGGTCTTTCTGCTGGATGGAGCGCAGGGCTTTGGCCGATGCGGTGTTGCAGGCGAGGATCACCAGCTGGCAACCGCGGCTGAAGAGGGATTCCACTGCCTGACGGGTGAAGCGGTAGACTACGTCGAACGAGCGTGTGCCGTAAGGAGTGCGGGCATTGTCGCCGAGATAGAGGTAGTCATACTGCGGGAGAGTTTCGCGGATGCCTTTGAGTATGGTCAGGCCGCCGTAGCCTGAGTCAAAAACGCCGATTGGGCCGGGTGCTGAAGGAAACATGGTTCAGTGTTTTTTTGAAGGTGGGTGAAACGAGAGGCGAAGAGCTGTCCGGGCCTCTGTCCTTTATCAGCAATCTCCGGCTGCAAGCAAAACGCATTGCGGCCGGAGATAGTTTTATCAGATCTGGGTAATTATTCTGTTCAGGCTACGACTGTCAGGAGATAGTCATAGAAGTAACTTACGATGCCGAGGCCGATGATGCCTGCAACGCAGATCCACATGCCGAGACGTTCGGAGCATGCCGAGCGGAATGTGGCGATCGGGCTGTCGCTTTCATTGATGAACATGGCCTTCACAACGAGCAGATAGTAGTAGAGGGAGATGATGGTGTTGATGAGGGCAATGAGCACCAGCACGTAGAGAGCGGCTGAGGCGGTTCCGTTGAGGGCGGCTGTGAAGACAAAGAATTTGCTGAAGAAGCCTGCAAACGGGGGGATGCCGGCGAGGGAGAACATGGCGAGCATCATTGTGAACGACAGACGGGGGTTGGTCTTGTAGAGACCGTTGTAGTCGGTCATGTCTACCTTGCCTGTGGCGTTTTCAATGGCTCCGATCACGCCGAAGGCGGCGAGGTTGGAGAATACGTAGACAAGAGTGTAGAACATGAGAGCCGAGACGCCCATATCGTTGTCGCCGATGATGGCGAGCATGATATAACCGGCCTGCGAGATCGACGAGAAGGCGAGGAAGCGCTTCATGTTGGTCTGGCGGATGGCGAAGAGGTTACCGACAGTGATGGTGAGGATGATCAGAGCGTAGAGCATCCACTCCCAAGCCTGGGCGTAGAACTGGCCGAATACCTGAGTGAGCACCACGAGGAAGGCGAAAGCCGCCGAGCCTTTGGAGATGACCGAGAGATATGAGGTCACCGATGTGGGTGCACCCTGGTAGACGTCGGCTGTCCAGAGGTGGAAGGGAACGAGCGAGAGTTTGAATCCGAAACCGGCCATCACGAAGGCGAGGGCCACAGAAAGCATCACGCCCATGCGGCCTGCGAGAGCTCCGGTGATGCCGTCGTAGTAGAGAGTTCCGGCCAGACCGTAGACAAACGAGAGACCCATCAGGAGGATTGCCGAAGAGAATACGGCGGTGAGGACGTATTTGATGGCGGCCTCATGGCTTTCATAGCGGTGCTTGTCAAAGGCGACAAGTGCGCAGAGGGGAAGCGAGGCAGTTTCGAGGCCGATGATGAACATCAGGAAGTGGCGGCTCGAAATCATCAGATACATGCCTAAGAGGGTCAGAAGTATCAGTTCGTAGAATTCGCCGCGGCGCACTGCGGTGAATTCGGAGTTGGCCCATTTGACGGACTGGATGAGGACGATGAACACGCCGACGTTAAGAATGTTTTTGATAGCCACCATCACGGGTGAAGTGACATACATTCCGGCGAAGGCGGTCTCAGGGGCCTTGACCACGGGGCAGAATCCCCAGGCGACGAGCACACCCATGAGAACGGTTGCGATCATCGGGACGGCTTTTGCCGAACGGGGGCTGCAGAAAGTGTCATAGAGGAAGACTAATAGGAATACGATTAACAATCCTATTTCCTGCTTGAGTGCTAAAAACTGTGAGTAATCCATTGCTATTAATCTATAGATTAGTTCAGACCGATAACGGTGAAGATTTCAGGGCTGAAAGTGAACTTGATAAGATCGACGAAGAAGTTGGGGAAGAAACCGATGCCGGCCACGCAGACGATGAGTCCGGCGGTGGCTACACGTTCCCACCACTTGGCGTCGGTGAGTGTCATGTGGTGCTGGTCATAGACTGGACCGTAGAGGAGCTTGCCTACGACGCGGAGGATGTAGACGGCGGTTGTCACGATGGAGCTGCAGGCCACTATGACGAAGACGCGGTGGAAGAGGTCAGAGTGTTCGAACGATCCGACAAAGATTGTCATTTCGGCAACGAAGCCGGAGAGACCGGGGAGACCGAGGGAGGCCATGCCGGCGATGACGTAGCAGACCGAGAGATAAGGGAGGATCTGCATCATGCCGCCCATCTCGCGGATGTCGCGGGTGTGGGTTCGTCCGTAGATCATACCGATGAGGGCGAAGAAGAGGGCTGTCATCAGACCGTGGGAGAGCATCTGCATGATGGCTCCGGTCATCGCTGTGGTGTTGAGCATGAGGATGGCGAAGAGCACCAGACCGCAGTGTGACACCGATGAGTATGCGTTGATGTATTTGAGGTCGTTCTGGACGCATGCGCTGAAGGCTCCGTAGACAACCGAGATGCCGGTGAGGATGAGGAAGATCCAGGCCAGTTCGTTGGCGGCGTGGGGCATCAGGTAGATGGCCACACGGAAGCAGCCGTAGCCGCCGAGCTTCATGAGCACACCTGCGTGGAGCATCGACACTGCTGTGGGGGCCGATGCGTGGCCGTCAGGCGACCAGGTGTGGAAGGGGAACATTGCGCCGAGCACACCGAAGCCCACGAAGGTCATCGGGAAGAGGAATGTCTGCCAGCCGTGGCTGATGGCGTCGTTCTGGGCAATCTCAAGGATGTTCCAGGTGAGGGGCTGTCCGGCGGGAGCGGAGTGGTAGTAGATGCCGATGAGGCCGAGCATGAGGAATGCCGATCCGCCCATGAGCATGAGGGTGAGTTTCATCGCCGAGTAGTTCTTGTTGCCGCTGCCCCAGACACCGATGAGAAGATACATCGGGATGAGGGCGACTTCATAGAACATGAACATGGTGAAGAGGTCGATGGAGATGAAGAATCCGTAGACACCGGTCGACAGGAGGATGAGCCAGAGGAAGAATTCCTTTGGCTGCGGGATTTCCCATGAGGCGAAGCTGCCTGTGATGAGGATTACGCCGGTGAGGATGAGCATGGCTATCGAGATGCCGTCGACACCAACGGCGAGGTTGATGTTGAGCGGAGCGAACCACTGCCAGGAGTCGACCCAGAGCATGGGGTCTGTGGCTCCGGCGGCGCGGAGTGCGAGATAGTCGACGAGAAGCCAGACCGAGAGGGCTGTCAGGACAACCGAGCCTGTGACTGCCACTGCCCGGATCTGCTTGATGTTCCGGCAGAGGAAGAGTCCCAGCAGCATGACCACGGGGATCACCACGAAGTAGATCAATATATTGGAAAACATATCGCGTTACTATATTTTTCTTAACAGGTTAACAGATTCAGAGGACACAGATGGCGGTTATGATGCCGAGCACGACAGCTCCGATGAGATACCACCAGATGTACATCTGCACTTTGCCGCTCTGGAAGCCGCGGATGGCGTAGGATGCCTTGTTGGTGACATAGGCGAATCCGTCCATTGTGCCGTCGATTATGTGGCGGTCAAACCAGGCGATGGGCTTGCAGATTCCGTCGAAGATGATGCGGCGGGTGATGAAGAGGTAGATTTCGTCCCAGTAGAAGCGGCGGTTTGCAGCTGTCCAGAGCCAGCGGCAGGAGTCGGCCATGCGCCTGGGCTTGTCGTTTTTCTTCATGTAGAGCCAGGCTGAGAATGCAATCGAGAGGATGGCTACTCCCATGCTGAGTCCGGCGATAGACCAGTCTATATGGATGTGATATTCGTGGCCGTCGAAGGTGACGAGCTGTCCGAAGGGGATGAATCCGGCGATGATCGAGACTATTCCGAGGAAGATCAGCGGGAAGGTCATTGCGAAGCCGGGGTCGTGGGGAAGATGGCCGTGGTGTTCTTTCTCGTAGTCGGGGTTGTCCCACCAGAAGACGAGGAAGTACATGCGGAACATGTAGAAGGCGGTCATTGCGGCTACCATCATCATCCAGATGCCCCAGAAAGTACCGTTGGCGAAGCAGGCCGAGAGGATTTCGTCTTTAGAGAAGAAACCTGCGAATGGCCAGATGCCTGCGATGGCGAGACAGCCGATGAGGAAGGTGATGTGGGTTATAGGCATGTATTTGCGCAGGCCGCCCATAGCGGTGTAGTTGTTTGAGTGGACTGCGTGGATGAGCGAGCCGGCTCCGAGGAAGAGGAGGGCTTTGAACATGGCGTGGGTGAAGAGGTGGAACATGGATGCCATGTAGCCGAGACCTTCGTGGATGGCGACGTTGTTTTTGGATGCCACGCCGAGCGATACCATCATGAAGGCGATCTGCGAGATGGTCGAGAAGGCGAGGATGCGCTTGATGTCGATCTGGGCGCAGGCCACCATTGCGGCGTAGAATGCTGTTGCTGCTCCGACCACTGTGATGAACATCAGAGCGGCGTCTTCAAGCATGTAGAGCGGGAAGAGACGGGCCACGAGATATACACCGGCCACAACCATTGTGGCGGCGTGGATGAGGGCCGATACGGGGGTCGGGCCTTCCATCGCGTCGGGGAGCCAGATGTGGAGGGGTAGCATGGCCGATTTGCCCATACCTCCGGTGAAGATCAGGACGAGGGCCCAGGTGAGTCCGGAAGCGCCGAGGAAGGTGACGCCCTCGAAGCTTGCGAGGACGGCCTGCGGGTTCTGGGTCATCGGGAGGAAGTCGAGATGATGGGTGAAGTATGAGAGGACGAGGATGCCGATGAGGAATCCGAGGTCGGCGAAGCGGGTGACGATGAAGGCTTTCTTACATGCCGATACGGCCGAGGGGAGGGTGTAGAAGAAGCCGATGAGGAGGAACGAAGATGCGCCCACGAGCTCCCAGAAGATGTACATCTGGAATATGTTGGTCGCGACAACGAGTCCGAGCATCGAGAAGCTGAAGAGCGAAAGGAAAGCGTAGTAGCGCTGGAAGCCTTTCTCTCCGTGCATGTAGCCGAGCGAGTAGACGTGGACCATGAATGAGATTGTCGGGATGACAATGAGCATCATGGCTGAGATCGGGTCGAGAAGGAAACCGATGCGGATTGCGAGCGCGGGGGTGAACTGCAGCCAGGTGTGGTTGAAGATCACGGCCTGCAGGCGTGTGGTTCCGTCGATGAATTCAGGGTTTCCTGAGAAGTAGTAGGTGAACGCCGTGTAATAGGACAAGACCAACACGGTTCCCATGCCGAGCGTTCCGAGCGTACCGGCGAGTTTGTGACTCATCTTGACTCCCGCCAGTCCTAAGAGGAGGAACATGAAGAGCGGGATTGCCAATATAAGAATAGGTATTGTAATATCCATAGGGCGTGATTAATTTTTCATTTTTGTTGCGTCGCGGACGTCAATGTTTTTGCTTACCCGGAAAAGGTTGATGATGATGGCGATTGCGAGTGCGGTCTCGGCTGCGGCGATGGCGATTCCAAAGAGGGTGAACATCCATCCTTCCATCGAGGAGGGGAAGAGATAGCGGTTGAAGACCACAAAGTTGATGTCGACCGCATTGAGCATGAGCTCAAGGGATATGAGCATGGCTATCATGTTGCGGCGGGTCAGGAAGCCGTAGACGCCGCAGCAAAACATCACGATTGCGGGAACGAGATACCAGATCAGTGTAATATCCATTGGTGAAATGTTTGAATTAGCGTTTACGTGCGATTACGACACCACCGATTATGCAGGCGAGCAGCAGTACGCTGACGGCCTCGAACGGCAGAAGATATTGTCCGTAGTTTGTGCCGAGCATTGCTTCGCCGATGCGGTGCATTGACGGGTTGGCCATAGAGGGCAGCGATGTAAAGAGGTCGGCAGAGCGTGAGCAGAGGGCCCAGGCACAGGCTCCGGCTGTGGCGAGAGCGCCGACGAGGCCGAGAAATTTTTTGCGCGAGGTTAACTGCTTGCTGTTGTCACCGGGATGAGTCGTGAGCAGAATTGCAAAGACGAAGAGGACCACTATACCGCCGGCGTAGACCGCAATCTGAACCGAGCCGAGAAACTCATAGTCGAGCTTGAAGTAGAGGGCTGCGGTCGCGAAAAGGACGAAGAGCAGATATGTGGCCGCACGCAGGATTTTGCGTGTGGTGACAGTCAGTACCGAGAAGATGACAATCGACAGGGCGATTATCCAATAAAAGATTGTACTTCCTACTGATTCCATATACTGTGATAGTAATTAATTATCGTGATTGGTGATGAAAAGAGGTTCAGTTTGCGGCACCGGCGTTTTTCTCGGCTTCGCGTTTTGCCTTGAGGGCAGCGGCTTTTTCGAGCGCGGCGCGGATCTTGGCCTCTTTTTCAGGATCGCCCTTTGCGGCGGCGAGTGCCTTTGCGGCGGCGTCGTCAGCGGCTGGAACCTGGGCTGCGGGGGCGGCCGGTGTGGCGGCTGCGCCTGCTGCTGCGGCTTTCTTGGCTTCGGCGGCTGCCTTGGCGGCTGCTATTTTGGCTTCTTTCTCGGCTTTCATCTTCTCGATCTGCTCAGGGGTGGGCTGAGGTTCGGGCTTTTCAGGGAGATAGTTGAGAAGCTTGACGAGTTTGCTGCGGGTGTAGAGCGCCTGCTCGAAGTCATTGCTGAATTCAAGGGCGTCAGTCGGACAGTTTGTCACGCAAAGCTGGCAGAAGGTGCAGCTTCCGAGATCGTAGTGATATTTGTCGAGTTTCTTTTTCTTTTTGCCGTCCCATGTTTCGACGGTCTTGATGTCGAGGGAGATGGTGTTGTTGGGGCAGACACGCTCGCAGGTGCCGCAGGCGATACATTTGTGGTCACCCTGGTCGTCATACTTGAGTGTAAGGATTGCCCTGAAGCGGTCGGCGACAGGCAGATTGTCTCGGTTGTCGGGATACTCTTCAGTGATTTTGGGGGTGACAAATTCCTTACCGGTTACCTGCATGCCTTTTACAAGGCTGGCTATGCCGGATCCAAGATTTGAGAAATACTCTTTTACACTTCCCATGTCAATTGTACTCTTTCGGTTATGTGCTGTGGATGTTATGATCGGATTATTTTTTTTGCTTTGGCGCCGTGTCAGTCTCTTACCTGTCCGCCGACTATGTCGAGAAGCTCGGTGGTGATACTCTGCTGGCGGAGTTTGTTGTATTCGAGCTGAAGCTGTTCGAGGAGTTTCTTGGCGTTGTCGTTGGCACTCTGCATGGCCATGATGCGGGCGGCTTGCTCCGAGGCGCGGTTTTCGGTGAAGATTTCCTGCATGACGGCCAGAAGGAACATCGGGAGGACGGAGACGAAGATCGTCGGGGCGTCAGGCTCGAAGATGTAGGGCCGGCAGAGGGTTTTGGCTCCTTCGGCCGCGAATGATTCGGGGCAGACGGGGAGAAGGGCGTCGCAGCGGGGACGCTGGCGGCTGACCGACTGGAAGTTCATGTAGAGAATTCTCACGCTGTCAAACTCGCCTGCGATGAAGCGTTTTTCAAGGCTGCGGGTGAACTGCTTGACGGCTTCGCCGCTTGATTTGGAATCGACTCCTTCAGCGTGGCTCACGGTGATGCCGGGCAGGGCGGTGAGGCGTCCGGCGGCTTTGACCATTTTGCGGCCTACGGGGATCAGAGTGATCCTGACCTGGTCGCCGTAAATTTCGCGGAGCTGGCCGATGGATTTAACGAGTTCCTTGTAGATATTGATGTTATAGGCTCCGCAGAGACCGTCGTCACTGCCGAGGACCACGATTGCCACCGAGGCAACGTCACGCGCCTCGGTGAGGGGTGATGAGAACTCGGCGTCGGCTGAGAGGAGGTTGCCTATGATGTTCTCTATCTGCTGGCGGAATGGCAGGAGGCGACGGAGATCGCCCTCGGCACGGTGCATCTTGGCCGAGGAGATCATCTTCATCGCGCCCGTGATCTTCTCGCTGGAAGCCACGGAGCCGATTCGTCCTTTTAGTTCGCGGAGTGTTGCCATGTGAGCTTTGGTTGCTGTTCTTCTTATTTATATGATCCCGAAATTTCAGCCGCTGCTTCGGTGAGCTTGGCGGTGATGTCGTCATCAAGCTTTCCGGCGCGGATTGACTCCATGACTTCGGGATATTTTGTGTTGACGAGCTGGAGGAAGTTTTTCTCGAACTCGGCAACTTTGTCGAGGGGCACGTTTTCAAGCAGCCCTTTGGTGCCGCAGTAGATGACGGCCACTTCGTCTTCGACCTTCATCGGGGCGTACTGAGGCTGGATGAGCAGGCGTTCGTTTTTGCGGCCTTTGTCGATGACGCGGGCGGTCACTGGGTCGATGTCGCCGCCGAATTTGGTGAACGATTCGAGCTCGCGGAACTGTGCCTGGTCGATCTTGAGCGTGCCGGCCACTTTTTTCATTGATTTGATCTGCGCGTTACCGCCCACACGCGACACGGAGATACCTACGTTGATGGCCGGGCGGATGCCTCGGTTGAAGAGAGCGGTTTCGAGGAAGATCTGGCCGTCGGTGATCGAGATCACGTTGGTGGGGATGTAGGCCGAAACGTCACCTGCCTGGGTCTCGATGATAGGGAGCGCGGTGAGCGAGCCGCCGCCTTTGACTCTGTCTTTGAGCGAGGCTGGAAGGTCATTCATCTGGCTTGCCACCTGCTGGTTGTCGATGATCTTGGCGGCACGTTCAAGCAGACGGCTGTGGAGATAGAAGATATCGCCGGGATATGCTTCGCGGCCTGAGGGGCGCTTGAGAATGAGCGAGATCTCGCGATAGGCCACGGCCTGCTTCGAGAGGTCGTCATAGACGATGAGGGCGTCGCGGCCGGTATCGCGGATGTATTCGCCGATGGCTACTCCGGCAAAGGGGGCATAGTAGCGCATTGACGCCGAGTCGGCGGCGGTGGCTGCGACTACCACGGTGTAGTCAAGCGCTCCGTGCTGACGGAGGGTCTCAACGATGGCTGCTACGGACGATGCTTTCTGTCCGATGGCCACGTATATGCAGTAGACAGGTTTTCCTGCCTCGAAGTTTGCGCGCTGGTTGATGATGGTGTCAATGGCGATGGCTGTCTTGCCGATCTGGCGGTCGCCGATGATGAGCTCGCGCTGTCCGCGGCCAATGGGCACCATTGAGTCGATTGCTTTCAGACCTGTCTGGAGCGGCTGCTTGACGGGCTGACGGAAAATAACGCCGGGGGCCTTGCGTTCGAGGGGCATGGGGAAGAGTTCGCCCTGGATTGGGCCGCGGCCGTCGATAGGTTCGCCGAGTACGTTGATCACGCGACCGAACACGCCGTCGCCTACGTGGATCGAGGCGATCTCGCCTGTGCGCTTGACGGTCATGTTTTCAGTAACGTTGTTGATTTCGTTGAGGAGGATGACACCCACATTGCTTTCCTCAAGGTTGAGGGCTACACCTTTCACTCCGTTTTCAAATTCTACAAGCTCGTTGGCGCAGACATTGTCGAGACCGTAGACGTGGGCTACTCCGTCGCCTACTTCCAGAACAACTCCTGTCTCTTCGAAAGACACTTTGGAGCTGACGTTCTCCAGCTGCTGTTTTAAGACCTGAGAAATCTCGCTTGGGTTTATCATTTTGGTATGAGGGGGATGTGAAGTTGGTTAGTTGCTTAAAAGTTTCAGACGCAATTGTTTGAGTTCATCGGCCACAGAGGCGTCAAGCTTCTCGTTGTTGATTGTTACGGTGAAGCCTCCTATTAGGGAGGGGTCGACGCGATGGTGATACTCCATTGTTCCGCCGTCGAGATGGCGGAGGATGAGTTTGCGTAGCCGTTCTTCCTCGGCCTGCGCCATAGGGGCGGCAGAGGTGACGGTGACAAGGTAGATGTGATGTTCGCTGCGATAGAGCTTCATGTAGGCGAGAGCTATGTCACGGGCGACATCAAGGCGGTTGTTGTCAGCTAAAAGCTGCAGGAAGCGGGCATATACTTCATCGTTTCCTGAGGCTCCGGCAGCGGTTGTCAGGAGTTTCATCTTGTCGGCTGCAGGGATGAAGGGGTTGCCTACGGCCTGCTGGAGCGACGGCTCGGAAGCGAAGGAGCTTTCAAGTGCGTGCATCAGGTCATAGATGCGTCGGTCGGCCTTCTTCTCGGAGGCGAACTCGAAAAGCGCTTTTGCGTATCGGCTTGGGATGAGACCTTGATTCATTGCTTGGTGGTTGGAACCTTAGGGTTAACGGATGATGAGAGTAGTGGAAGTTTAGAGGGGAGACTGCCGGAAATGCGGAACTGAGGTTCTTGCCCTTGCCGTTCCGGAGCTGACGGCCTGAGTGGCTGTCGGTCCGGTACGGCTGGAGGGGTATCAGTTCTGTTTTTCCATTTCGTCAAGCAGAGAACTTACGAGCTGTTCCTGGGCTTTTTCGTCTTTCATCTGGTTGCGGACGACTTTCTGTGCGATGTCGAGGGCAAATGACGAGACTTCGTTGCGGAACTGCTGTTCGGCTTGCTTGCGTTCCTGTTCGATTGACACTTTTGCTGCGTCCATCACCTTTTTGGCTTCGGTTTGCGCTGCGGAGCGGGCTTCCTCGATGATCTGGGTTTTCATCTTGTCGGCTTCGCGGAGCATGTCGGCCTGCTGGCGACGGGCGTCGGCTATGTATTTATCCGCCTCTTCGCGGGCATGGTCAAGCTGTTGTTTGGCATTTTGAGCATACTCCACACCTTTGTCGATGAGGTCGGCTCGGTCAGACACTCCTTTCATGATCGCCGGCCAGCCCCACTTCCACAGGACGAAGAAGAGGATGGCGAACGATACGAACATCCAGAATATCAGACCGAAATCAGGCGTGAAAAGTTCCATTTTTCAGATAGATGAAGCTTGGAGATCAGCCCACAAACATTGCGAGGATACAAACGATAACAGCGAAGAGGGCCACACCTTCGATAAGGGCGGCGATAACGATCATGTTACTGCGGATGTCGCCGGTTGATTCGGGCTGACGTGCGATAGCTTCCATGGCGGATCCACCGATCTTGCCGATGCCGATGCCGGCGCCAATTGCTGCGATTGCTGCACCGATGCAAACGCCGATGCCGAGGGTTCCTTCGATAGCTGCTAAAATCATTGCTAACATAATTGCGGGAGATTAAAGGGTTATTTTGATTTTTTTGGTTATGCGTGGGTTTCTGTGCCCGTGGAGGCCGGGAGGCCGGGGGCGTGGGGGTCTTCTTCCTTCTTGTGGTCTTCATGATGGCCTTCTTCCTGGCCGAGGGCTATGAAGAGGGTCGAGAGCATGGTGAACACGTAGGCCTGGATGAAGCTCACAAGCACGTCGATCAGAAGCATGAACACCGAGAAGATGATGCTGACCACGGCTGTGGCGCCGGTCACGACCGGGCCCATAGCTGCGAAAATGAAGATGAGGAGGGTGAGCACGATCACGATCATGTGGCCGCCCATCATGTTGGCGAATAGACGGACTGTCAGCGCTGCGGGTTTGGTGAACACGCCGAAGATTTCGATGATAGGCATGATCGGGAGGGGCCATTTGAGCCACCAGGGCACATCGGGGTTGAAGATTTCTTTCCAGTAGTGTTTGGTGGCGAAGATGTTGGTGATCAGGAAGGTGATTATGGCAAGCACGAGAGTCACGGCTATGTTGCCTGTGAGGTTGGCGCCGCCGGGGAAGATCACTATCAGGCCCAGGAGGTTCATCACGAGAATGAAGAAGAATACTGTCAGAAGATAGGGGGCGAATTTGTTGGCCTTGTTTTTGAGGGTGGGCTTGATGACACCGTCATAGATGAAGAGGATCACAAATTCGATGGCTCCCGTCATCTTGCGGGGGGCTTTGAGGCCCTGGTTGCGGTGCCAGCGGGCTACAGAGAGGATGCTCCAGATGACCAGCAGGACTGCGATGAAGACGCCGCAGACGTTTTTGGTGATGGAGATGTCAACGGTGGGTTTCACTTCCTTGCCGTCGATTATCTCCACTACTTTTCCCTTGTAGGGGCTGTCTTTTCCGGCTATGCGGAAAAGCGCCGAGCCGTCGCGGTATTCCTTTCCGTGGTCCACTCGCGCCGAGGAGAATACGTGGAGTCCGTCACTGCCCCAGACTATTACGGGCAGGGGTATGCTCTTGTGGTGATTGAACGGCACTTCCCAGCCGTAGCGGTCGCCAAGGTGCTCGAAGATGATGCCCTGGGCGTCAACGGCTCCGCTTTTCTCCTGAGAGTCGGCCTCGTGACCGGAGGCGCGGCCCGCAAGGGGAAGCAGAAGGGCCACAAAGGCCATTGCGATTGCTGCGAGAATATTTCGTTTCATCATCACCATTATTAATATATGCAGACTGACACGATGTTGCTGTCGACATCGACTATTCCGCCACTGACGCTGATGCGCTGCTCTTCGCCGTCGGCGGCCGCGGTGTAGCGGATTTCACCGGGGGTCAGAGTTGAGATCAGAGCGGCATGGCCGGGGAGGACGGTGAAGGCGCCGAGCGCACCGGGAAGATGCACTGCTTTGACTTCTCCCTGAAAGAGGATGTCTTCGGCCGAGATGACTTTTAGTATCATGCTTTATCTGCTGTTTTGAGAGATTCGGGTGGAGTGGATATGCTGGAGAGGGGTGCTTATTTCGAAACCTCTGCGAGGAGTTTCTTGCCCTTTTCGATGGCTTCGTCGATGGTGCCGACGTTGAGGAATGCCTGTTCGGGATATTCGTCCATCTCTCCGGAGAGAATCATCTTGAAGCCGCGGATGGTCTCGCTCAGGGGCACCATGACACCGGGCAGGCCGGTGAACTGCTCGGCCACGTGGAACGGCTGCGAGAGGAAGCGCTGGGCGCGACGGGCGCGGGCAACCACGAGTTTGTCTTCGTCGGAAAGTTCATCGACACCGAGGATGGCGATGATGTCCTGAAGCTCGTTGTATTTCTGAAGAAGCTGCTTGACGGCCTGTGCGGTGTTGTAGTGGTCTTCGCCGATGATGTTCGGGTCGAGGATTCGGGAGGTTGATTCCAGAGGGTCTACGGCGGGATAAATGCCGAGCTCGGAGATCTTACGCGAGAGCACTGTGGTGGCGTCAAGGAAGCTGAAGGTGGTGGCAGGCGCGGGGTCGGTCAAGTCGTCGGCAGGCACGTAGATGGCCTGGACTGAGGTGATCGAGCCGTTTTTGGTTGAGGTGATTCGTTCCTGCAGGGCACCCATTTCAGATGCGAGGGTGGGCTGATAGCCTACAGCCGAAGGCATACGGCCGAGGAGCGCCGATACTTCCGATCCGGCCTGGGTGAAACGGAAGATGTTGTCAATGAAGAGAAGGATATCCTTGCCGCCGCCGTCCTGATCGCGGAACTGCTCGGCCACGGTGAGGCCTGAAAGAGCCACACGCAGACGAGCGCCCGGAGGTTCGTTCATCTGGCCGAAGACAAGGGTTGCCTGCGACTGGGCCACCTGGTCCATGTCGACATCAGCGAGATTCCACTCGCCTTTTTCCATGCCTTCTTCAAATTTCTTGCCATATTTCATTACGCCGCTCTCAATCATCTCGCGCAGAAGGTCGTTGCCTTCACGGGTACGCTCGCCGACACCGGTGAACACCGAGAAGCCGTTGTGGCCTTTGGCGATGTTGTTGATGAGCTCCATGATGAGCACTGTCTTGCCCACACCGGCGCCACCGAACAGACCGATCTTACCACCCTTGCTGTAGGGTTCGAGAAGGTCGATGACCTTGATGCCGGTGAAGAGAATTTCGGTACCGATTGTCAGATCGTCGAATTTCGGCGCAGGCTGGTGGATCGGGCGGAGTTCTTCGCGCTTCAGTTCGGGAAGACGGTCGATGGCATCGCCGATCACGTTAAGGAGTCGGCCTTTCACCTGCTCGCCGGTCGGAACGGCGATGGGACGTTCGAGGTTGTCGACACGCATTCCGCGGCGAAGACCGTCGGTACTCTCCATAGCCACACAGCGCACGGTGTCTTCGCCGATATGCTGCTCAACTTCGAGAATGAGCTCTCCTCCCTCCGGACGTGTTACCTTGAGAGCCGTGTAGATCGGGGGGATGAGATTGTCTTCACCATCGAAAATCACGTCGACCACAGGACCGATTACCTGGGCGATCTTGCCGAATTTTTCACTCATCGCGTTTATAGTTTTTTGGCGAGCAGGCCTGTCAGTTGGTCTGATGGCCGGCCGTTTGGTTAGTTTATTTTGTGTGAGAGATATTTTTTGTGTTTAGAGATACAATCCGAATGTTACAACAATTACCATGAGCACAAGGTTGAACAGATTGATCGGAAGAAGGTATTTCCATTCGAGTGTCAGCAGCTGGTCGATACGCAGACGGGGGAAAGTCCACTTGAACCAGATGATGATGAATGAAAGTGCGATAGCCTTGCCGATGAACCACACAAACGATGGTATATAGTCCATTACGTGGTTGAACGCGTCAAGTCCGGGAATGTGGAGAGGCATCCAGCCGCCGAAGAAAAGGAGGGCGGCGACACCTGACACGATGAAGAGGTTGAGATATTCGGCAAGATAGAAAAATCCGAAGTGAATACCGGAATATTCGGTGTGATAGCCGGCGGTAAGCTCACTTTCGGCTTCAGGAAGGTCAAACGGGCCGCGGTTGGTTTCGGCTGTGCCGGCGATCATGAAGATCACAAAGGCGATGATGGCCGGAATGTGGCCTGAGAAGATGAACCACAGATGACTCTGGGCTTCAACAATGCCTCCTACCGACATTGTGCCGGCCATGACAACCATTGTCACCACGCAAAGTCCCATCGAGAGCTCATAGCTGACCATCTGCGCGCCTGAACGAAGGGCGCCGATGAGGGTAAACTTATTGTTTGATGACCATCCTGCCAGAAGAATGCCAAGCACGCCGATCGAAGAGACGGCAAGGAGGAAGAAGATGCCGACGTTGAAGTCGATGATCTGAAGTCCATTGCCCCACGGAAGCACGGCAAAAGCGAGCATCGAGGCTATGATTACCAAATATGGAGCCAGTGCGAAGAGAAATTTGTCGATATGGTTCAGCGAGATAAGCTCTTTGATGAGAATCTTGAACATATCGGCGATACTCTGCATCAAGCCCCAGGGGCCTACACGGTTCGGGCCGAGACGGCACTGGAAATAGGCGCACACCTTACGCTCGAAAAGAATGTAGAAAAGGGCCAGGACTGCATAGAGCAGCATCAACCCTACTCCGATGAGCAGACATTCGAGGGTCACGGCAGCCCATTCGGGGATGTAGTCCGTGAGGAAAGAATGAAGCCAGGCGGTTCCTACTGATAAGTCTTGCATATTGAAAAGTTACTTATAGTTTACTCTCTGTGTTTTTTTGACTCGTAATTTTTCACTTGAATCTCTGTTTCTGCGGCATCAGATCCGGATCAGCGGTCGATGTCAGGAACGATATAGTCAAGCGAACCTCCGATTGTGATAAGGTCGGCGATCTTCTGTCCGTCGGTGATGTGGTCGACCACGGCTGCGGCAGGAAGACACGGAGGTGCTATCTTAAGACGATAGGGACTTGTTGTGCCATCGCTTTCAAGATAGATTCCGAACGTGCCGCGGCAGCCTTCGACCATCTTGAACCAGTGGCCTACGGGGAGCTTGAGCACTTTGGGCACCTTCACGCAGTAATCGCCTTCGGGAATGTTGTCGACAAGCTGTGCGATGATGCGCGCGCTCTGAACCATTTCGTCCATGCGGACTTTGAAACGGGCCATCGAGTCGCCTTCCTCGCGCACCACTTCTTCGAAATCGAGTTCGGAGTAGATGCTGTAGGGGGCACACTTGCGCACGTCGCAGGCCCAGCCTGAGCCTCGGCCGTTGGGGCCTGTCACAGCCCAGGAAATGGCGTCTTCACGGGTGAGCACACCGACGTTTTCCATTCGGTTGCGGGCAATGACGTTACCGGTGAATATCTTGTTGTACTCCTTGATGTTTGCGGGGAGCACGTCGAGAAGCGCGTGGACATCTTTCACGAAGTCGGGATGCAGATCCTGCATTACGCCACCGATGCAGTCATAGTTGAAAGTCATGCGCGCGCCGCAGGTCTTCTCCATGATGTCGAGAATCTGCTCGCGGACACGGAGGGTGTAGAAGAGCATGGTGGTCGCGCCGAGGTCCATGCAGTAGGTGCCGATGAAGAGACAGTGGGAGGCGATGCGCGAAAGCTCGTCCATGAGCACTCGGATCACCTGGGCACGGCGCGAAATTTCGATGCCTGCGGCCTCTTCGATGAGCATGCAGAGACAGTGGTGATAGGGATGCGCCGAGAAGTAGTCGAGACGGTCCATGAAGTGGAGGGTCTGCGGATAAGTCAGCTTCTCGCATATCTTTTCAACTCCGCGGTGGATATAGCCGAGGTAGATATCGATCTTCTTGATGGTCTCGCCGTCAATTGCAGTGCGGAAACGAAGCACACCGTGGGTTGCCGGGTGCTGCGGGCCGATGTTGACCACGAAGTCTTCCGGCTGGAAGATGCGGCGCTCGTGCTTTTCGATTTTTCCGTCGGCAGTCTCGGTCCAGACGTCGGTGAAGTCAGTCTGGCGTTCGTTTTCAATCGAGACAGGGTTGATCGAAGGATCTTCGTCATAATCCTTGCGCAGGGGATAGCCTTTCCAGTCGAGATTGAGGAAGAGGCGGCGCATATCGGGGTTGTTGATGAAGATGATCCCGAAGAAGTCATAGACCTCGCGTTCATAGACGGTCGCGATGGCCCAGAGATCGAAAATCGAATGGATGAGCGGACGCTCACGGTCACCGGTGGCCATGACCTTCACGGCGAGGTGAGTGTTGAATTTTGTGGAAGTGAGGTAATAGACACAGCCCATACCGTTTTCCTTCCAGTCCATACCCACGATTGTCACAAGGAAATCAAATGAGAGGTCAGCGTCGTCGCGAAGGGTCTTCGCGAAATCGTGCCACTTGGCGTCGGGTACGGTCACCTGCATTATATCGCCGTCTTCAATGACAGCCTCAGGCAACAGCGTTGAGATCTTTTCCCGGATGTTGGACATATTATATGTGTATAATAATGTGGTGTATTATCAATGAAATCAGTCGTTCACTCCGGGAACCGGATGTGCTTTAAGAAATTCGGCCTGCTTTTCCTGGCGGTTGACACCTCCGAAGAACTTCTCGACCTTGATCTTGCGTGAGAGCTGCATGATACCATAGATCATGGCTTCCGGACGGGGAGGACAGCCGGGGATGAATACATCTACCGGGACAATATCCTCAATGCCCATAGCCACGTGATAGCTCTTCTTGAACGGACCGCCGGAGATGGCGCAGCTGCCGCAGGCAATCACATATTTCGGCTCTGCCAGCTGATCATAGAGACGGCGGAACACGGGCACCATGCGGTGGACAATCGTACCGGCCACCATCATGAAGTCGGCCTGACGTGGCGAGGCACGGGCAACTTCCCAGCCGAATCGCGCCATGTCATAACGGGCGGCTCCAAGCGACACAAATTCGATGCCGCAGCAACTGGTGGCAAAGGTGAGCGGCCAGATAGAGTTGGAACGCCCCCAGTTGATAAGTTTGTCAAAAGAACCGACAACCACGTTGGTGCCGCTCTCCTGAAGTTTCTTGACAAGATCCTCGATGTATTCGTTGTCCTTCCATGCCTCGTAGGGCATGCCTTGAGTAGTTACTTCCATTCAAGAGCTCCTTTCCGCCAGGCATAGACAAGGCCCAGCACAATGATTCCAAAAAAGACTGCGATCGCAGTGAGGCCTGAGGTTCCAAGCTCATGGACTCTCACTGCCCAGGGATAGAGAAACACGGTTTCTACGTCAAACATCAGGAAGAGTATGGCAAAAAGATAATATCCCACCTTGAACTGAGCCATAGACTCACCTCTGGTAGGAATACCGCACTCATAAGCCTCACCCTTCTGCGGGTTGAACGAACGTGGAGAAATGAGACCCGCAAGCCATAAAGCGATGGCGACAAGAGCAACGCCCGTCAAGAGCGCCACAACAGCAAGGGTCACATTCTGAATTGCCAATGCTATCATAAAGTAATTAATACGGTTTCTTTACTATAATACACTGTATTCCAGTGCGATAAGCCAACATTAGGACTCCAACGGGCACAAAAATCCCGAATCGCAGTGCAAATATAGTCAAAATTTCCCAAAACTCCCCAAACTTTTTTAGATGCTTTATAACAATATATACCTAAAACCGACAATCTTAGCCAAAGCGGCCAAACCAAAAGGTGGATGCCGGAGCGCGGGGGGATTGCGATTGGTGGGGGATTGCGGTGAGGATTGCTGGGGGGGATATCCCGAAGCAGAGTAATTGCAGAAGAAGGGATATAAAAAAAGCGGGCCGGAAGCTGTCTCTGTGACAGGATCCGGTCCGCGGTTTAGAGGGGGCGGTTATCTACTTTCCCACTTTCGTAGTATCATCGACGTGGTGAGGTTTAACTTCTCTGTTCGGAATGGGAAGAGGTGGAGCCCTCACGCTAT
>NZ_PUEC01000030.1 GCF_003024805.1 Duncaniella muris | reverse complement strand
ACAAAGTGACGCCAAATGCACAAACCTCCTAAGAATAACTTAGGCTGTAACGCCTGATTTCTCAAAGCGTTACAGCCTAACTATCGGATTATGTTACGTTATGTCTTACTCTTCGATGGCAGCCTGAGCAGCGGCTACGCGGGCGATGGGCACACGGTAGGGTGAGCAGCTGACGTAGTTCATGCCGAGTTTGGCGCAGAATTTGACTGATGAAGGTTCGCCGCCATGCTCGCCGCAGATACCTACTTTGAGTTCGGGTTTGGTGGCACGTCCTTTTTCAACGCCCATTCTGACGAGCTGGCCTACGCCTTCCTGGTCGAGTACTTCAAAGGGATCGGTCTTGATGATGCCGTGTTCCTTGTAGAATTTGAGGAACTTGGGTGCGTCATCGCGAGAGAAGCCGAAGGTCATCTGGGTGAGGTCATTTGTGCCGAATGAGAAGAAGTCGGCAACTTCAGCGATCTGGTTGGCAACGAGGGCTGCACGGGGCACTTCGATCATTGTTCCTACTTTGTAGGGTACGCTCTGGCCGGTTTCTTCGAATACCTTGGCTGCTGTGATGTTGATCACGTCGGCCTGGTTCTGGATTTCCTTGAGTGAGCCTACGAGAGGAATCATGATTTCGGGGTGCACGTCGATTCCGCGGGCTTTGACTGCGAGGGCGGCTTCGATGATGGCGCGGGTCTGCATCTCGGTGATTTCGGGGTAGGTGATGCCGAGACGACAGCCACGGTGGCCGAGCATCGGGTTGAATTCTTCAAGTGAGTCAACCTTGGCCTTTACTTCTTCGAGGGTGATGCCCATTTCTTCGGCCATTACCTTCTGAGTGGCGGTCTGGTGGGGTACGAATTCGTGCAAGGGGGGATCGAGGAGGCGGATGGTCACTCCGTAGCCGTCCATAGCTTCGAAGATGCCTTCGAAGTCGCCACGCTGCATCGGAAGGAGTTTGGCGAGGGCTACTCGACGGCCTTCTTCGTCAGATGCGAGGATCATTTCGCGTACAGCTTTGATGCGGTCGCCTTCGAAGAACATGTGTTCTGTGCGGCAGAGACCGATGCCCTGTGCGCCGAAGTGGCGGGCCTGTTTTGCGTCGCGGGGTGAGTCTGCGTTAGTGCGGACGAGTGTCTTGGTGTATTTGGACGCAAGATTCATGATTGCGCCGAAGTCGCCGCCGAGTTCGGGTTCGGTTGTGGGAACCTGGCCGTTGTAAACTTCTCCAGTCGAGCCGTTGAGTGAGATCCAGTCACCTTCTTTGTAGACTTTGCCGCCCATCTCAACTGTTTTTTCTTTGTAGTCGACACGGATTTCGCCTGCACCTGACACACAGCATTTGCCCATACCGCGGGCTACTACGGCTGCGTGAGATGTCATACCGCCGCGCATTGTGAGGATACCTTGTGCTACGGCCATACCTCGGAGGTCTTCAGGAGATGTCTCGATGCGGACGAGCACGACTTTGCGTTTCTTTTCACTCTAGGCTTCTGCTTCTTCAGCCGAGAATACGATCTGGCCGGCGGCTGCGCCGGGAGATGCGGGAAGACCCTTTGCCACGACTTCTGCGCGCTTGAGTGCTGCTTTGTCGAACACGGGGTGGAGGAGTTCATCGAGTTTCTGCGGTTCCATGCGCTTGAGCACGGTTTTTTCATCGATTTCGCCTGCGCGGAGAAGGTCCATAGCGATCTTTACCATTGCAGCGCCTGTGCGTTTGCCGTTGCGGGTCTGGAGCATCCAGAGTTTGCCGTCCTGGATGGTGAATTCCATATCCTGCATGTCTTTGTAGTAGTTTTCAAGACGGCCTGCTATTGCGATGAGCTCGGCGGCGCAGACGGGCATTGATTCTTCGAGTGAAGGATATTTTTCAGCGCGCACTTCTTCGCTGATGCCCTGGAGGGCGGCCCAGCGGCGTGAGCCTTCTACTGTGATCTGCTGGGGGGTGCGGATACCGGCGACCACGTCTTCGCCCTGGGCGTTGATGAGGTATTCGCCGTTGAAGATATTTTCGCCGGTTGCTGCGTCACGGCTGAATGCCACGCCTGTGGCTGAGTTGTCGCCCATGTTGCCATAGACCATTGCCTGTACGTTGACGGCTGTGCCCCATTCTTCGGGGATCTGGTTCATGCGACGGTAGAGAATTGCACGTTCGTTCATCCAGCTGTCAAACACGGCGCAGATGCCGCCCCAAAGCTGTTCCCAGGCGTCATTGGGGAAGTCTTTGCCTGTGTATTCCTTTACAGCGGCTTTGAAGAGTTTCACAAGGTTCTGGAGGTCTTCCACGGTAAGTTCGGTGTCAAGTTTGACGCCTTTTTCTTCCTTGACCTTGTCCATGATTTCTTCGAAGGGATCTATGTCAGCTTTGCTTTTGGGCTTCATGCCGAGCACAACATCGCCATACATCTGTACGAAACGACGGTAGCTGTCCCATGCGAAACGGGCGTTGCCGCTCTTTTTGGCGAGAGATTCAACTGTAGCGTCGTTCATGCCGAGGTTGAGGACGGTGTCCATCATGCCGGGCATTGATGCGCGGGCACCTGAGCGTACTGACACGAGAAGCGGGTTCTCAGGATCGTTGAATTTTTTGCCGGTGAGCTGCTCGACGTGAGCAATTGCGGCCTGAACTTCTGCAGTAAGATCTTTGACAACTTTGTCACGGCCATACTGGGTGTACTCGGTGCAGACTTCGGTTGTGATAGTGAAGCCGGGAGGCACCGGCATGCCGAGAAGGTTCATTTCGGCGAGGTTCGCGCCTTTGCCGCCGAGGAGATTGCGCATGGAGGCATTGCCTTCTGCTTTGCCGTCTCCAAATGTATAAACTCTTTTCATTCTGTTAATTAGATATTGATAATGTTGTTGTTTTTTTCTGTGTATTATAGCTTTGAGGTTAACACTAATGCAAAGATAATGTTTTTTTTGGCTCAAAGCAATGTTTTTGTGGTTCTTTTGAGAAAATTACGTATGTTTATATTGCTGATGTTAGGTGTAGAGTTGCGGTGAAGGGGGGTGGGTCAGTTGTAATTGATTACACGTGAGGGTGGAATGGTTGTGATTATGGCTGATGGAAGGATCAGCACAAGCGCCGAAACGAGGATGATTCCTGCGTTCAGTATTAGCAGTGCGGCCAGATTGAATTCCATGGGGACATGGTCCAGATAATAGGCTTCGGGGTCAAGCGGTATGAAGCCGGTAGTGGTCTGAAGGAGTATTATGCCGATGGCAATCGCATTGCCTATGAGAAGTCCCAGGATGAGCAGGCGCATGGTCAGCCATACGAAAGCTCTGCGGATCAGTGAATCTGATGCGCCGAGGGCTTTGAGGATGCCGATCATGTTGACCCTGCGAAGAATAAGTATGAAAAGCGATGACACAAGTGTCAGGCATGTCAGCAGAGACATGATTGTGAGAATGACAATCACATTTGTGTCTAACAGTGCCAGCCAGTTGAAGTAGAGGGCTGCGCTTGAATGGACGTCGGTGACGGAATAGAATTTGTCGGAACGTCCGGTGTAGATGTCGTCCATCAGGGTGGCTGACAGTTTGCCTGCGGTCTCGGAGATTTCTGTGTCGCTGTCAAGTCCGTTGATCTCCACCACGGTACCAAGCCGTTCGTCAATGCCGGCCAGGGCGCTGAGCATAGGCAATGTGGCGAAGATATATGCGTTGTCATATTCGCTGAAATGCGTGTCATAAATTCCGGCTATTTTCAAACGTCGTGTGCGGTATGTGTCACCTCCCAGAAAATATGCATCGATTTTGTCGCCGCAGCCCACATTCAGTTTCTGTGCGATGTTATGTGAGATTACGGTGTGATATAGAGTTGAATCTGCATTGTAGTCGGGGATGGTTCCCGCTGTCAGATTCTCGCTCACGAATTTCCAGTCGTGATCCCTGCCCATGCCTTTCACTACTGCGCCGGTGAAGTTGTCAGGCGTTTTCAGGATGACAGGCTGCCTGATTGTCAGTGTCGCGGATGCTTTCTGAGGCAGAGTCTTCAATGCTCTGTCAAGATCGTCGATATTGATCAGAGATCCGTCGCGCCCGTCAGATGGTCCGTGAAGCGAAATCGTGATCTGGGAGTCGAAGCCCATGATTTTGTGGCGGATTTCGTTTTTGAATCCCATCATGACGGCAATCGACAGCAACATCACGATCACGGAAAGTGCTATTCCGGTGACCGCGATGGCTATTCCAGACTGCGTTCTTCCTGATGCGGTGCGCAGGCTGAGCCGACGTGCTATGAACAAGGCAAGAGTCATGTCGGCGACAAAATTAAATAAATTCCGTGAGTTTTGCCCAAACGGACTTCTAAAATTTGCTATGCAGGCCTCAGATAAGGAGCGCTATGCGATATACGATAAACGCTACAACCCAGGCTATGGCTGTGTTGTAAAGCACTGAGAATAGTCCGTAGCGCGGATTGCCGGTCTCCTTTACGATGGCTGTTATAGTGGCGATGCAGGGGCAATAGAGCAGGACGAATATCATGAAGCTGAGTGCGGCGGCAGCTGTGAAATCCGGCTTGTCGGTGGCTTCGTTTGGCGATGTCAAGCGGGCTGAAAGGGTCTGCTCGCTTGCCTCTTCATCGCCGGTATAGAGCACGCCGAGGGTGGAGACCACAATCTCTTTGGCCGGTACTCCGGCAAGAGCCGCTACAGATGCGCGCCAGTGGAATCCAAGCGGTTCGAGCAGCGGGTTTATGGCTTTGCCGGCCATTTCGAGATAGCTGTCACGTGATGGGTCTATGGCCGAATCGTCTGTCACGGTTTCGGCTGACACATTCTGAGCGTTTTGTCCGTCATGAAGAGGAAAATAGTTGAGGGCCCAGACAATAATACTTGCTACAAGGATCACGCCGCCCATTTTGCGCAGATACTGTTCGCCTTTGCCCCACATGTGGCGCAGTGTGGCTTTGAGCGTCGGTACACGGTATGGTGGGAGTTCCATGACGAACGGCGTCACATCCTGCCCGAAATGGAAGCGGCGCAACATGCGGGCTGTGAATCCGGCCACTATGATTCCGGTGAAGTATAGACACATGAACACCAGAGTGGTATGGTCAGGGAAGAATGTCCCTATGAGCAGTACATAGATGGGCAGACGGGCCGAGCAGCTGATGAAAGGATTTATGAGTATGGTGATCAGCCGGCTTGAGCGGCTTTCGATAGACCGGCAGGCCATGATTGAGGGGACAGTACAGCCGAAGCCCATGACCAGCGGAATGAACGATTTGCCGTGGAGCCCCAGCCTGTGCATCACCTTGTCCATAATAAACGCCGCACGGGCCATATAGCCTGAATCTTCCATGAACGAAATGCATAGATACAGAATCAGGATGTTGGGGAGGAAGACAATCACACCGCCTACACCGCCTATGATACCGTCGGCTATCAGATCCTTGATCATGCCGTCAGGCATATATTCCCTGACCATCTCTCCCAGCCATCCGACAGCACTTTCGATCCATTCCATCGGGTAGGAGCCTAATTCGAATGTGGCCCAGAAGATGAAAGCCATTATACCTATAAATATAGGAAAGCCGAACAGGCGGTTGGTGACTATGGTGTCGATTATGTGTGTCGAATTGATCTCTTCTTTTTTTGACGATTCAAGAGTCTCGGCCAAAGCGCCGGCTATGAAGCCGTATTTGGCATTGGCTATTGACATGTTTACGTCTGCATCTTTTTGAATTTCTGAAAGCTTTTGCAGTTTTTTGTCGCGAAGCCCAAGTATCTCTTTGCCGTCAGGAAGAGATCTGACCATCTCTTCTACCTCGGAGTCTGATTCAAGAAGTTTGATAGCGAGGTAGCGGGGAGAGAAATGTCGTCCGATATGCGGGTTTTCTTTCAGCGTGTCTTTGAGTTCTGAAAGAGCCTGTTCGATATCGTTGCCGAGATTCACGTGTATGTGTCTGACGGCTGGATCGGTTCCTTCAAACACGCTTATCACGGTGTCGAAAAGTTCATTTATGCCGGATCCGTTGCGGGCTGAAGTGGGGACTATTGGCACACCGATCATCTCGCCAAGGGTTTTGAAGTCGAGTTTCCGCCCTGAGCGTTCAAGTTCGTCAGCCATATTGAGAGCTATGACCATACTCCGGTCCATGTCGATCAGCTCGGTGGTCAGATATAGGTTGCGTTCAAGATTGGAGGCATCAACCACATTAATGATCACGTCAGGAGTCTTTTCCTTCAGATATCGTCTGACATATAGTTCCTCCGGAGAGTATGACGCCAGAGAGTAGGTGCCTGGCAGGTCGACAATATTGAAACGGAATCCTTTGTATTTGAATGTGCCTGATTTGGCATCGACAGTGACACCACTGTAATTGCCTACATGCTCGCGAGCTCCTGAGGCAATATTGAACAGCGTGGTTTTGCCGCAGTTGGGATTGCCAATGAGGGCTACATTTATGGTTCGCAGCCCTTTTTCATGAGCCTGAACAGGCATGGCTTTCTCACTGATGGTCTCGGTGTGGTTGATCACCGCGGTTCCTGCGGTATCACTTTTTTCATTATCAGCAATTATTTCGACCAGTTCGGCTTCAGACCGGCGGAGAGAAACCTCATAGTCCATTATCTGATATTTCACAGGATCGTGAAGAGGAGCGTCAAGCAACACTTTGACTTCACGGCCTCTGACGAAGCCCATTTCCAGCATTCGCTTGCGGAAGGCTCCGTGGCCAAGTATTTTCACTACTATTCCGGTTTCGCCCGGTTTAAGATCGGATAGTCGCATGGATAAAAACGTTATAATAATGCAGTTTCGCAGATATGGCTGCAAAACGGGGATGCAAACTTAATAATTATTTATATAATAGGAAATACCTAAAAATAGTGATATGGATTTCTACGGCCACCGGACAATAAAAAGCCGGAAATTCAGTTATAAATTTGTATAAATATTTGTTTTTGCATCATGCGTCTATTCCGCCTAATAATATTACTGACAATATGTGTCTTTGCCGGGACGCCTTTTTCGGCTGTCGCTCAGGACAAAAATGACTTCAATCCGGTTGAGACCGGTGTCAACTCGCTGAACATCGCTCCGGATGCGCGAGGCGCTTCGATGGGCGATCTTGGAGCAGCGACTGAACCGGATGCCAACAGTCAGTTCTGGAATCCGTCAAAATATGCCTTTGCCTATTCACAGGCCGCTGTGTCGCTCAGCTATACTCCCTGGCTGCGTAAACTTGTCAATGATATTTTTCTTGCAAATCTTTCAGGCTATTGGAAGGTCGGCTCGGAAGACAATCAGGCTGTATCGGCCTCATTGCGCTATTTCTCACTCGGTGAGGTGACAACAGATCCAACCGGAGGCTCTGCCGGACAGACTCTGAACCCGTATGAAATGTCGATTGATGTCGGTTACTCGCGTAAACTCTCCGAGAAGTTCTCTATGGGTATAGTTTTCCGCTACATATACAGTGACCTTGGATTCGGCTATGACAGTGACGCGAGCCAGTCTACGGGGGCATCGGCTTTTGCCGCTGATATTGCAGGTTATTTCACTTCATACCCGATCATAGGCCGCAATGAATGCCAGTGGTCATGGGGATGGAACATTTCAAATATAGGGTCGAAGGTCGAATATCAGAATGGTGACAACCCGGCATTCCTTCCGACCAATCTGAAAATCGGGACATCATTCACTTATCCTCTTGCCGATTATCACAATATAGCTTTCAATCTTGACCTCAATAAGCTTCTTGTGCCTACCAAACCTCGCCGTTCGGACTACCCGGATGATATTGAAGGTGAAAAAGAGTGGGTGATAGCGGAGGATGACTGGCGCAATATGTCGCCGATCACCGGAATTTTCAAATCGTTCACCGATGCTCCTGGCGGATTGAAAGA
Source organism: Duncaniella muris (assembly GCF_003024805.1). GTDB lineage: Bacteria > Bacteroidota > Bacteroidia > Bacteroidales > Muribaculaceae > Duncaniella > Duncaniella muris. Next base: position 30,276 of record NZ_PUEC01000030.1, on the reverse strand, counting down.
GGAACTTCGTGAGATTTCTTGGTCGCTTGGCGCGGAATACAATTATAACCAGCAGTTTTTCCTGCGGGCCGGATATTATTACCAGAACCCCACCAAGGGCAATCTTCAGTATTTCGGTCTCGGAGCCGGTTTCGCTCTGAATGTGCTACGTCTTGATGCCAGCTATATGCTTGCCACAGCCCAGACCTCACCTCTCGACCAGACTCTCCGTTTCACGCTCACTTTCGACATGGACGGTATAAAGGAAATTTTTGGACGAAAATAAAATTAGAATCATGATGATACGTACCGGAATGGGTTATGACGTTCATCGTCTGACAGACAATCGCGATCTTATACTCTGCGGTGTAAAAATACCTTATGAAAAAGGGCTTCTCGGTCATAGTGATGCCGATGTAGCCCTTCATGCTTTGGCTGACGCTCTTCTTGGAGCAGCAGCCATGCGTGATATAGGCTATCATTTTCCTGACACAGACCAGACTTATGCCGGAGCAGACTCGCGTGTGCTTCTGCGACGTGTGGTCGAGCTGATTGTCGGAGAGGGTTTTTCTATCAACAACGTAGATGTGACAATTGTGGCCCAGCGCCCGAAACTTCTGACATTCATTCCTCAGATGATTGAAAATGTCGCTTCAGATCTGGATATCCCCTCTCGTTGCGTCTCTGTCAAGGCCACCACTACCGAACGTCTTGGGTTCGAAGGCCGTGGCGAGGGAATTTCGGCTTTAGCTGTAGCAACCCTATCAGACTCCGGATCATGCAGAGAATGAACCGCCGGCAATGGCTTGGCCGTGTAGGCGGAATCGCTTTTGGCTCGATGGCCTTCACTTCGTGTGGGACGCGTCCGGAAGCTCTTGCCGAGGTAGAGAACGTTTCGCCGCGTGTGGCTGATGCTTATGAACCTATCAGCCAGATTGACTGTGTGGCCTGTGACAACTGTATGCCTTGTCCGTATGGCATCAACATCCCTGACAATCTTATTTTTGTAGATCAGGCCCGGTATCGCGGCTATCTTCCCGGTGAGCTTGACGATCAGGATTTCAAATCCAAGGCTGATATTTTCTTTGACCGTTTCTGTAACAGTATCCCCGATCCTCAGCAGGCCCAGCACTGCATAAACTGTGGCCAGTGTCTGCCGATGTGTCCCGACCACATCGACATACCGCGTCGCATGGCGCAGATCACAGCCTTGACCGATCTGGTACGTAATCTTCGTTGTCTTGAAAAATGAAGAAGTCTGTCAATAGTCTCCGCCTGGGGCGCACTCTGGTTGCGATAGTTGTCTTTTCGCTGCTCGTAGGCCTGTTTGCCGATTACGGGCAGACAGTACCGGCTGTGGCTTCATGGCTTGCCAAAGTCCAGATATTTCCTGCGGCAATGGCATTCTCATTGGCTACATTTGTGATATGGCTTATCGTGACGCTGCTTTTTGGCCGAATTTACTGCTCGACATTCTGTCCGCTTGGTATATATCAGGATCTTTGTTCCCGTTTACCCCGTATGCGCAGGCGCGTCAAGCCCCGCTGGCACTATCATTATTCTTTGCCTCACACTTCATTGCGCCACATTTCGTTGTTTATTGTGGTACTTTCGATCTTTCTTGGCATTTCAGCGGTGACATCATTTTTTGATCCTTATAGCGTCTTCGGACGCTTTGGCCTGAATGTTGTCAGGCCTATTTGGGGTGAGATCCTGAATGCCTGGTATGAAATTGAAAAGCAACCGCAGTTACGTGTTGCCGTGGCTTCCGGTCTCGGTATTTCGATTGCCGTAGTGACTATGCTTATAGTGGGCCTTATCGCATTTCTGCATGGACGTACACTGTGTAATTCTGTATGCCCTGTAGGTACAACTCTGAGTTTTGTCTCAAAATATTCTATTTTTCATATCGATATCAATACTGACAAGTGTATTCAGTGTCGAAAGTGTGAGCATAGATGTAAATCGTCGTGTATTGATCTCAGCAGTCACGTGGTCGATACATCACGCTGCGTTGTCTGTTTTGATTGTCTTTCTGATTGTCCCAATGATGCGATAAGTTATACGTTCAACCGTCATCAGCTGTCAATCCCTCTGATGCAGAAGGTCCGCAACCCGATTGCCGGATCGGCTGCCGGAATGCAGGGGGGGCATCTGGAGACTGTTTCCGGTCACAAAACTGATAAGAGCGAAGTTTCGGTAACAGAGCCGAAACTACTTGACCGGCGTAAATTTTTGACTGTGGGCGCTGTTGTCGCGGCGGCTCCTATGGTGGCAAAGGCTGCTGACGCGCTTGCATTTGTGTCGCCACGGCGCCGTATGCTTGCAGTGCCGCCGCCGGGTGTACGTAGCCGCCGGGAATTTCTTGACCGATGCACCTCTTGCGGACTCTGCATCAGTCACTGCCCGCAGGGAGTGCTTAAAGCATCTTTGGAGGAGTATGGTCTGCTCAGGGCACTACATCCCGTAAAGGACTACGATCTGTCATGGTGTATCTATGACTGCACGCGATGTGCCGACCTGTGTCCCACGGGGGCATTGCATCCGTTGACCATATCCGAGAAACGCCGTAGCCGGGTAGGACTTGCTGATGTAGACCGATCATTGTGTATTTCCTATAATGATGGTGTGAACTGCGGTGCATGTTCAAGGCGCTGTCCGGCCGATGCCATAAGCATGACGCCGGCTTCCGGCTGTAACGGGCCATTACCGGTTGTGGATGCTTCCCGCTGCATAGGCTGCGGGGCTTGTCAGTATGTCTGCCCCTCGCGACCGAAAGCGATTGTTGTAAACGGAATCTCCTGATATCCCAAAGAGTATAAAAATTGAATAATCATGAAACAATATCTCGACCTGCTCGACAAAATAATGACCGAGGGCATTGACCGCGGTGACAGAACCGGGACCGGAACCCGCAGCATTTTCGGACACCAGATGCGATTTGATCTCAGTGAGGGGTTCCCGTTGCTGACAACCAAGAAATTGCATCTGAAGTCGATAATCTATGAACTTCTCTGGTTTCTGAAAGGAGATACAAATGTACATTACCTGCAGGAAAACGGAGTGCGTATCTGGAATGAGTGGGCTGATGCCGATGGAGAGCTTGGTCCGGTCTATGGATCCCAGTGGCGTTCGTGGCCTGATTACAGCGGGGGTCATATAGACCAGATTTCGGAGGTGATCCGCACCATACGCGAAAATCCCGAATCGCGCCGAATAATAGTAAGTGCGTGGAATGTAGCCGCTCTGCCTCAGATGTCGCTTCCTCCATGTCATCTGCTGTTTCAGTTCTATGTGGCTGACGGCCGTCTGTCACTGATGCTCTATCAGCGTAGTGCCGACTGCTTCCTCGGTGTGCCATTCAATATTGCATCATATGCACTTCTGCTAATGATGGTGGCGCAGGTAACAGGCCTGCAACCGGGAGAGTTCATCCACACTCTCGGTGACACTCATATATATCACAATCATTTCGAGCAGGTGCGCACTCAGCTTCAGCGTACTCCCGGACGTCTGCCGCGTATGCGCATCAATCCCGAAGTGAAGGATATATTCGATTTCAAATATGAGGACTTTCAGCTTGAAGATTACGAAGCCCAGCCCCACATCAAAGCTACAGTTGCCGTATGACAGTTCCGACATCAATCTCAGCCCCTGCGATAATCGTGGCATGCACACGTGATTTCGCCATCGGGCGTGACGGCGATCTGCTGTATCATATAAGCGAAGACCAGAAAAGATTCAAATCGCTCACTATGGGACATCCTATAATCATGGGGCGGCGTACATTCGAATCTTTTCCGAAAGGAGCTCTTCCAGGACGTCGCAATATTGTAGTGACCCGCAATCAGGCTTATAAGGCTCCGGGCATCGAGGCAGTCTCTTCTTTTGAGAAGGCGATTGCGCTTTGTGGACCTGACAGCCCGGCGCCATATATTATAGGTGGTGGAGAGATCTATCGTCAGGCTCTGAGTACGACTGACAGAATCGAACTGACTCTGATTGACGCGGTCGCACCTGATGCTGACACTCTTTTTCCGAAACTTGGAATGGCCGAATGGTCAGTCTGGACAGAACACGGATTGCAGCCTTTTAATCCGGATGCAATCACTTTTGAACATACTGACCCGCGTACATCCGTAAGCTACGCTTTTCTGACCTTGGTGAGAACCCGGATGTAGGTCATCTGATTATGTTGCTGATATCAATGGGCTTTGCTGTATCAAGCGGAAGCATAGCGTTTACCATGAATGCACTTGTTATCCCGTAGCGGTTGCCAGGCAGGATGTCATCCGGTCTTAGAGTGGCAGCCGATACTTTTCCGGATTCGAGCAGATGTGACAGCATTACTCCGTGAAGTAGCGGGCGGTCAGAGGTGAGCAGACGGTCACCGGCTGCAAAAATCAGATTTGAGTAGGATGTGTCGGTGATGAAACCGTCTTTCACTATTATCACTTCATCGGCATCACCTCGCATCCCTGCGAGTCCTGAGAGCGCACTCCTGTCGTGATACTTGAGGTGGTAGTCGATGCCCCCGCCATCAACGATTTTCAGCGATCCGACTTTCCGTTGAGCATACGGCTCAAACTCTACGCTGCGTATTGCAATGTCATAAATCACCCTGCATTTCACAGTCTGGTTTTTCAGATTTTCAGGTACAGGCGGAAGCCATGTCAGGTCAGGCACTCCGCAAGCAGAGCCGAATACTTCAAGACGTGTTCTCTCCATGCGTCTGCGATGCAGTTCGAGCAAATGGAATTTTCCATCGCTCCAGCGTATGGTTTCAATGAATAGCGGGTTATTCTGGGTCATTGTGGCAGATATACTTTTGTCAGTACCTCCTGGTACTCGTTGTCGCATTGGCTGTTTATCGTAATTCCACCTCCGCTGTGGAAGTAGAGCGAACCATCGTTATCGCGTTGCACACAGCGGATCATCACAGCGGAGTCCATAATCTTCCCGTCGAAGAACCCGAATACACCGGTGTACCATCCGCGCGGTGCGTCTTCGGCGCTTTTGATAAGGCGGACAGTGGCCTCTTTGGGTGCCCCCGTGATGCTTCCTGCAGGTAACAGAGGCAGAATCAGATCGCCAAAATCAAATTCTTTTCCAGCCGGAAGGCTGCCTGATATTTCAGAACTGGTCTGGAGGATGGTCTTGTTTGTGGCAAATATCTTTTCAACATATCGGAACCGGTCTACTCTTACATTCTCAGCAACTGAATTCAGATCATTGCGCATAAGGTCGACTATGGTGTAATGTTCGCACAATTCCTTATAGTCTGTCATCAGAGTTTCTTCGGCATGCGGAATCGAGGCGTCGATCGTACCTTTCATAGGGTAGGTGGATATACGGCCTTCGGATATTCTTACAAACGGTTCTGGGGAGAAACACACAAACTCGTCGCCAATCAGTATTTTGTAAGGAGCCTTGACATGGCAGAACAGTTCTTTGAGCGAGCAACTGCATGTCACCTTTGTGCGTACAGTAAGGTTTGTCAGGAACGAGTCGCCGCGCATCAGCCCATTCGTTACAGTGTCAAACATAGACCGATAGTCACGAATGTCAGTTACTTCGACAATTCTGAGTGATGGCTGTGGCTGGCATTGGTCTTCTGCATCGATATTACCTACACCGTTGACAGACCACAGAATTTCGCGGCACTCCCGGATATCATCTCTGACAAACCCATTGCTGGCATCAAAATCAACTCCCCATATGAAAGGGATACGCTTGCGCCCCAGATCGTTCATCTGTCTGCGCAGTTCTTCACGAGAAATAGTCGGGTAAGGCATTGGTCGGTGTCTGATGGTTACAGACCACAAAATTATGAAAATAATTGGATGGATATTAAATAAAATGTAATTTTGCAGCCCCGAAGTTCGGCATTAATCAGACCATAAAGACCGACAGAATCACATCAACGCATATGCGGCTGCTTATTATTGACAACCACGATTCATTTGTCCATAACATAATAGGGCTATTGAGAGACTGTGTCAGCAGGATGCCGTTCCAGTTTTCGTGGAATGTGGTCAAAAACGATGAAATTCCATTTGACAGTATTGATAATTATGATGCGCTTATAATCTCCCCCGGACCGGGTTTGCCGGCAGAAGCGTCAGGTCTGATGAAAGCTATTGATTTGTGTTCGCATACCAAACCGATTCTGGGAATCTGTCTCGGATGTCAGGCGATAGCTGAGTATTTCGGCGCATCGCTCACGCATCTTGACCATCCTGCTCACGGTCATCTGTCGAGATTGAAAAATGTCGATTCTTCTGATCCGTTGCTCGGATGTATAGAGTGTGAGGCAATTACTGTAGGGCGTTACCATTCATGGATTGTGGCAAAAGAAACGCTGCCGCCATCGCTTGCAGTAAGTTCGCAAGACGAAGACGGCAACATAATGTCTGTACGCCATACTGAATTGCCGGTTTTTGGCCTTCAGTTTCATCCGGAAAGCATTATAAGCAACTGTGGCGCCGATATAATAGGTGGATTTCTTTCAATAGTCCGATCACAGACTAGCCGCGCCGTCAGTCTTGGTTGAGGCTTGAGAGGTAGGCGTGAATTCCCTTGGCGGCATTCCGTCCGGAAGCGATGCAGCGGACTACAAGTGATGCTCCGGTGGCAACATCGCCGGCTGCGAACACTTTCTTGACGCTTGACTGGCCTGAGGAGTCGGTGCAGACATTGCCACGGGCGTCCTTGTCGACTTTGAGAGCATCGATTATACCTTCTGCAACCGGATTGGTGAACCCCATAGCCAGCAGTACAAGTTCTGCTTTGATCACATCGGTATTACCGGTATGTATCAGCTTCATGCGTCCGCTTTCAGGCTCCTTTTCCCATCTGACTTCTTCAACTTCCACTTCCTTGACGCGACCCTCCCTGTCGGCGATGAACTTGCGGGTGTCAAGCAGCCATCTGCGATCACATCCTTCAAGATGTGAACTCGAAGTTTTGAGCACTACAGGCCAGTAGGGCCACGGAGTGTCTGGATTGTCACCGACTGGAGGCTTGGGCATGATCTCTATCTGAGTGACTGAAAGCGCGCCTTGCCTGTGAGCTGTGCCCACACAGTCGCTCCCCGTGTCGCCGCCGCCGATCACAAGCACGTTTTTCCCTTTGGCTGAAATTCGGTTTTCACGGCTGATCTCTACTCCGGCATTTACTCTGTTCTGCTGCTGAAGAAGTTCAAGAGCGAAATGAACTCCTTTCAGATCTCGTCCTTCCACATTGAGATCACGGGCCACTTCCGCACCCATTGCCAGGCAGACAGCATCGAAGTCTTTCAATAGATCTTCGATTGAGATGTCTGTTCCTGCCTTGACTCCGCATCGAAACTCTATGCCTTCTTCTTTCAGCAGATTCAGACGGCGGTCGATAATGCTTTTGTTCAGCTTGAAATCAGGTATGCCAAAGCGGAGCAAACCTCCGGGAGCTTCGTTTTTTTCAAAGACAGTCACACTGTGGCCTTTCTGGTTGAGTTGGTTGGCACAGGCAAGTCCGGCAGGCCCTGATCCTATCACCGCTACGCGCCGGCCGCTACGTTTTTTTGGTGGGCGGGATGTCACATAGCCTTCGGCGAAGGCTCGCTCCACTATGGCTGCCTCATTCTCACGGATAGTGACGGCCTCGTGCTGCTTGTTGAGCACACAGCCTTTCTCACAGAGAGCCGGACAGACGCGCCCGGTGAATTCCGGGAAGTCATCGGTCATTGTCAGCAGTTCATATGCACCTTTGATATCGTTTTTATACAGGCGGTCCTGCCATTCAGGCTGCCTGTTGCCAAGCGGACAGCTCCAGTGGCAGAATGGCACTCCGCATTCCATGCAGCGTGATGCTTGCAGGCGGCGGTCTTCAGTGTTGAGAGTCTGCTCGACTTCTCCATAGTCATTGACGCGATCGTGCACCGGGCGATAGCCGGCTTCCTTGCGCGGTATATTAAGAAATGCAGTAGGATTTCCCATTTTTTTGATTGCGTTAGAGTGTGGTGGTGTAATAACGGATTTTTGAGAGCCTTCCGGTGATCAGTCCATCTGCATGGAGGCTATTCGACGCTCAAGATTTGCCACTTTTTCATCGTGAAGCACCTTCTTGTATTCGATAGGAATCACTTTTATGAACTGACCCACATAGTTGTCCCAGTCATCAAGCATGGCTCCGGCGAGCGGACTGTGGGTATGGCGGTAGTGGTTGCTGATGAGTTTGTATAGCTCACGGTTGTCAGCCATCTCCTCGATCAGAGAGAGTTCCACCATTTCCATGTTGCAGAAGTAGTCAAAATCGCCGTCAGGATTCCAGACATAAGCGATGCCTCCGCTCATGCCGGCTGCGAAGTTACGCCCGGTAGAGCCAAGAACTACGGTGCGGCCGCCGGTCATGTACTCGCAGCAGTGGTCTCCGACACCTTCAACCACTGCGGTTGCTCCGGAGTTTCTGACGCAGAAACGTTCGCCCACACGGCCGTTGATATAGATTTCGCCTGATGTGGCACCATATAATATGGTGTTTCCTGCAATGATGTTTTCCTGAGGCTTGAATGAGGATCCCTGAGGGGGCACGATTAAGATCTTGCCTCCGGATAGGCCCTTGCCTACGTAGTCATTGGCGTCTCCCTCCAGGCGGAATGAAATTCCGTGGGCGAGGAATGCTCCGAAACTCTGTCCGGCCGCTCCTTTGAAAGTGCAGTTGATGGTGTTGTCAGGAAGTCCGTTATTGCCGAATTTTTTAGCTATCACACCTGACAGCATGGCTCCGACAGATCGGTCTGTGTTGCAGATCGGGAATTCAAGTTCTACCGGCATTCCTGATTCGATGGCAGGATAGCAACGGCTTATGATCTCGCGGTCAAGCACACGGTCGATGTCATGCTTTTGTGTTATTACATTTATTATGGCGTTTGTCTGTGTCTCTTCCGGCATATGAAGCAGCCTGCTGAAGTCGAGTCCGGCGGTTTTCCCATTTTCCATACCGGCTTTGACAAAGAGCATATCGGTACGGCCTATGATTTCATCGAGTTTCCTCACGCCAGTCTCGGCTAAAGTCTCTCTGATTTCACGGGCAAGGAAACGGAAAAAGTTGACAACATATTCCGAGCGTCCGGCAAAACGTTTACGCAGTTCCTCATTCTGGGTCGCTACGCCCACCGGACAGGTGTTTTTGTGACATTTGCGCATCATGACGCAGCCGAGCACAATAAGTGCGCTCGTGGCAAAGCCGTATTCTTCCGCTCCGAGCATCGCCATGATGATCACATCGCGTGCGCTTTTGAGCTGTCCGTCGGCCTGGAGTTTCACTTGTCCGCGCAGATTGTTGATGACAAGGGTCTGCTGCGTCTCGGCCAGTCCGATCTCTACCGGTACGCCGGCATAGCGGATCGAACTTGCCGGAGAGGCTCCCGTGCCACCATCGCTGCCACTGATTGTTATGAGATCGCTTTTTGCTTTGGCTACTCCGGCTGCAATTGTTCCTACTCCGCTCTCCGATACAAGTTTTACGCTTACTTTAGCCGCAGGGTTGACATTTTTGAGGTCAAAAATGAGTTGCGCGAGATCTTCGATGGAATATATGTCATGGTGGGGCGGGGGAGAGATGAGCGAAATGCCCGGAATCGAGTGGCGTGTCCGGGCTATGATCTTGTCGACCTTGAATCCCGGAAGCTGGCCTCCCTCACCCGGTTTGGCCCCCTGCGCTACCTTGATCTGTATTTCATCGGCGTTGACAAGATATTCGGTTGTCACGCCGAAGCGGCCTGATGCCACCTGTTTGATGGCAGAACGGGCAGATGAACCGTCAGGACGCTGGGCAAAGCGTTCGGGGTCTTCACCTCCCTCGCCTGTATTGCTGCGCGCACCAATAGCATTCATGGCTATGCCGAGCGCTTCATGAGCCTCACGGCTGATTGACCCGAAGCTCATTGCGCCGGTGACAAAGCGCTTCATGATATCTTCTTCTGACTCTACTTCATCAAGCGATATGGGCGTCCCTTTTTTGAAATCAAGAAAATCGCGGATGAATATGGGCTTGGGCTTATTGTCGACCAGCGATGTGAACTCTTTGAACTTTTTATAGCTACCGAGGCGGGTGGCAAGTTGCAGCGTGGCGATTGTCTCAGGATTCCAGGCATGGCTTTCGCCGTCTTTGCGGAATGCATACTGGCCTATGAACGGCAGCGGACTTTCGGTGTTGAAGTCTTCTGAAAAAGCTTCTTTATGTGCGGCGGTTATGTCGCGTGACAGCAGTCCTATGTCTACGCCGCCTATTTTGCTGACCGTGTTGCCGAAATATTCACGACACATGCCCTCGGACAGTCCGACGGCTTCAAAGAGTTGCGCGCCTTTGTAGCTTGTGATTGTCGATATTCCCATTTTCGACATAACTTTCAGCAATCCTTTGTCAACGGCCTTGATATAGTTTTTTGAGGCGGTGTCGAAGTCAAGCTGTATGTCGTGGCGCTTTACAATATCGTCAATCACGGCAAAGGCAAGATACGGATTGACGGCACTTGCCCCATAACCGCTGAGCAATGCGAAGTGCATTACCTCGCGGGCATCGGCGGTCTCGATGATCAGAGCTGTCTGTACGCGTTTTTTGCAGTCGATGAGATGGTGATGGACCGCAGAGGTTGCCAAAAGTGACGGTACGGGTGCGTTCTCACTGTCAACCCCACGGTCTGACAGAATAACGTAGTTGCAGCCTTCATCCACAGCCTCTTCGGCTTCGCGGCAGAGGCGCTCTATTGCCTTTACAAGACCTTCATGTCCTTCAGCCGCAGGGAAGGTCATAGACAATTTGCGGGTATTGAAGCCCTTGTAGCGCAGATTGCAGAGCAAGTCGAGTTCGCGGTTAGTGATGATAGGCCTCTTGAGCAGAACCATCTTGCATAACTCAGGCGACGGATCAAGCAAATTAAGTTTCACGGCTCCGATATAGCTGTCAAGACTCATGACAAGCTCTTCACGCAGCGGATCTATGGCTGGGTTGGTGACCTGAGCGAAATGCTGACGGAAATAGTTGAAGAGTAACTGTGGTTCTTCCGATAGAACTGCAAGAGGGGTGTCTTTGCCCATCGAGTTGACAGGCTCCTTCCCGTCTGTCAGCATAGGGGTGATTATCTTCTCGACCTCTTCGCGGTTATAGAGGAATGCGTGAAGCTTGCGGCGGAAATCCGTTACGGTGTTCTCAACCTTACGGCCTGAGCTGATATTGTCAAGGTTGATCCTGTTGCGCGAAAGCCAGTCGCGATAAGGGAATTCGGAAGCAAGAGCCTCTTTGAGTTCTGCATCGTGATAAATCTTTCCCTCTTCCATGTCGACCATGAGCATTTTGCCGGGACGCAGTCTGCCTTTTTCTTTGACTTCCGAAGCCTCGAATGGAAGCACGCCCATTTCCGATGCAAGTACTATAGTGTCATTATTTGTGATGAGGTAGCGGGCCGGGCGCAGGCCGTTGCGGTCAAGCATACCTCCGGCATAACGGCCATCGCTGAACAATAGAGCTGCCGGGCCGTCCCAGGCTTCCATGAGGATCGAGTTGTATTCGTAGAATGCTTTAAGCTCCGGGGAAATAGGATTCTTGTCGTTGAATGACTCCGGTATGAGCATGGCCAGTGCGCGAGGCAGACTCATGCCTGACATGACGAAAAATTCAAGCACATTGTCAAGTGATGCAGAATCGCTCATGCCGGGCTGAATGACCGGAGCCATGTTTCGTTCGCCGAAGACTGCCGGTTTCAGCATACACTCACGGGCTTTCATCCACAGCCTGTTTCCCTGGATGGTGTTTATCTCACCGTTATGACCGAGCATTCTGAAAGGCTGGGCCAGAGACCAGGTGGGAAAGGTATTGGTGCTGAAGCGGGAATGAACAAGCGCCATCGCTGTGGTGAAACGCGGGTTCATAAGGTCAGGAAAATAATAGCGCAGCTGAAGGCTCGACAGCATACCTTTATAGACAATGATGCGTGATGACAGTGAGACAATGTAGAAATTATCTTTTCCCTCAAGCGAGAGTGATCGCACCTTGTTCTCAACGGCTTTGCGCAGCAGGTAAAGGCGTAGCTCCACCGGTTTGTCGCTTTCTTCATCAGCAACGAAAATCTGTTTGATGCATGGTTCGGCGGCGCGTGCCACAGATCCAAGCTGCTCGTTGTTTGTCGGTACATCGCGGACGGCGATCAGTTTCAGCCCTAAGTCAATGGCTTCGCGTTCGATTATGCCGAGCATTATCTGGCGAGAGTCTTCGTCATGAGGCATGAATACCAGTCCGGCTCCATAACGTCCTTTTTCAGGCACAGGAATTCCTTGCAGGAGAATGAATTCATGTGGAATCTGGACCATGATTCCAGCTCCGTCGCCGGTTTTGGGGTCAGCACCTTCCGCCCCGCGGTGGACCATATGTTCCAGAACCTGGAGACCTTTCTCGACAAGCTGGTGTGACTTGATTCCACGCACGTTGACCAGCAGCCCGACACCACAGGCGTCATGTTCGAACCGTGGGTCATAGAGCCCTTCGGCATTCCTGATAGTTTTCTGCATATACATTTGTATTATTAGAGTCAGACGTATTATATATAGGATTCAGATCAGTTTTCTTCCACACTTTTCATCCAGTCGTTGTCTGACGGGAGTGTCTCGGCCGCATATTCCTCGCCATGCTGTGAGGCATCGAGTCCGAGGTGTTCGTTCCAGCCGGAAACTCTCATTGGGATGATTTTATCTGTAAGCCAGTAGAGGCCGTAGCTCATTATGAATGTGTAGATAAATACCAGTGCGAGTACAATAATATGGTTCCGGAAGAATTCACTGCGGGAAATCATGTCGGGATTACCCTGAGCAAAGAAGTCATAAGCGAAAACGCCGGTGAGGATTGTGCCGATGATGCCGCCGAGGCCATGAGTGGGAAACACGTCAAGTGCATCATCAAGAAGATTGCTGTAGCCTTTCCAGGCAACCGCCATATTGCAGCATATGGTTATGAACAGCGCTATGAATATGCTTTGGCCGAGCGTTACCCAACCGGCGCAGGGTGTGATGGCAACCAGACCGACCACTGCTCCGATGGCAGCGCCCATAGCCGAAGGCTTGTGCCCGCGGATAGCGTCAAGTGTGATCCAGCCGACCATTGCGACTGCAGCTGCTGTGTTTGTGTTGAGAAACGCAGCTACGGCAATCCCGTCAGCGGCAAGTGAGCTTCCGCCGTTGAATCCGAACCAACCGAGCCATAGCAAAGCCGCGCCGAGCAGGACAAACGGAACATTGGCCGGCTTGATGCTTTCGCCTGCTTCCTGATGGCGGCGTCCGAGAAACATCGCACCTGCCAGAGCCGCGATTCCGGAAGCTGCGTGGACCACTATACCCCCTGCATAGTCATGTACATGCATCATGCCGAACAGACCTTCCGGATGCCATGTGCAGTGTGCCAACGGGCAATATACTATGATAGTCCAGAGTACCATAAACAACAGATAGCCTGAGAAATGGACACGTTCCGCAAAGGCCCCGGTGATAAGCGAGGGGGTAATTATGGCGAATTTCATCTGGAAAAGTGCAAACAGGGCAAGGGGTATTGTGGTAGTGGCTATTCCGATCTGCGACAGATCTGTTTTTACATCAGTAATATTGCCTACACCTACATTTTTCATCATGAAGAAGTCGGCAGGGTTTCCAATGACATGCCAGACATCGTCACCGAAAGCGAGACCGAAGCCGAACACGACCCAGATTACACTTACAAAGCCCATGACAATGAAGCTCTGTAGCATCGTGGAGATCACATTTTTCGGCCTGACCATACCGCCGTAGAAAAATGACAGCCCCGGAGTCATCATGAGCACGAATATGGTGGCGGTTATCATCCATGCTATGTTGGCCCAAAGGTGGTCTCCGGGTAGAGTGAAGAGTTCTTCAGAAAATTCTGATTTTACTCCGATGATGCTTGCTGCGATCAATGCAGTCATAACAAATAGCCAGCCTGAGCTGACCTTTTTACCATTTAAAATCATATCTTCAGTTATTTACTATGAATCTGAACAAAAAAACAATCTTAAAAAATCTTTCGAGATGTTGCAAAAGTAACACTTTGTTTGTAGATTAGCAAATATATTGACAAATTTCCTTTTGTATAGGTCTTAAAATAGCAAATTTCTAAACGGGTAAGCTGCCCGCGGCTGTGTGGGCTGAATGATTAAATCGCTGAGATCATGGTTGTTATATGTAAGTAGTAAGGTTTAGCCCGGTGGAAGCTAAAAAAATCTTAATAAGGCGCTGTCTTAATCAATAAATTTTAAAATCGTTTGCATGTGACACTAAAATCATCTACCTTTGAGCCAAGTATTGTTTCATCTATTTTTTGGTTTATAAACTTAAAATAAACCCCATCTATAGCGCAATGGACGCAAATAATTTCGATTTCTCAGAGATAGCCCCTTATGATGAAAAGCAGTTTCGGACAGCTATCGCCAAGATGGTATCTGAGCCGGGATTTGAACATGCTATCCGCTGGGTTCTTCCTGACATTGATTATGATCAATTCATAGGCCTGCTGACTGCCTGCAATAACAAGCAGGAATTCCAGTCACGGATAATGGCTGATTTCCTTGATGAACTTGAACGGAAAACCACAGCCGGTGTTACGGCCTCAGGCGTGGAAAAAATTGATCCCTCAAAACGTTATACATTCATAACAAATCACAGAGATATTGTTCTTGATGCCTCGTTTATCAATCTGATCTTCCTGCGTCGTGATATGCCCACATCAGAAGTGGCGATTGGCGACAACCTGCTTATTTACGAATGGATCACACATCTCGTGAAGCTCAACGGAAGTTTCATTGTCAAACGTAACCTCCCGACCCGTCAGGCTCTTGATGCGGCGCGCCAGCTTTCATCCTATATACATTATGCTATAACCCAAAAGCATGAAAGCGTCTGGATCGCACAGAGGCAGGGCAGGGCAAAGGATTCGAGCGACCACACTCAGGAAAGTGTGCTTAAAATGCTCGGACTTTCAGGCGGAGGCACGCTGACTGAAAATCTGGCCGAAATCAACATTTGTCCGGCAGCCATATCATATGAATATGATCCGAATGACTATCTGAAAGCCCGCGAATACCTGCTCCGTCATCGCGATCCGGAATTCAAGAAAAGCAAGCGTGACGATCTTTTCTCGATGGAAACAGGTCTGATGCAATACAAAGGCCGTGTCCACATATCTTTTGCAAACTGCATTTCGCCGATGATTGAAGCTATTCCTGCGGATGCTGACAAGCAGGAGTCTCTGAGCCGTATCTGCCATCAGATAGACAGTTCGATACACAGCGGCTATAGAATCTATCCAATCAACTATGTGGCTTATGATCATGCGTTTGATTCAGATATGTATCGTGACCGCTATACGGAAGAAGATATTGCAAAAGTCACCGAATATGTCGAAGGGCAGCTTGACAAGGTTGATATCACTGATGTGACCCCTCAGGAACGGAATTTCATGCGGACATATATGTATATGATGTATGCAAATCCGCTACGCAACAAACTTCTTGCCTCCGGTAGCTGTTGATAGATAATACAGAGATATATTCAACAGTCAATCAAAAAGAGTAGAATTTAATCCATGCGTCTTCCACTGTTCCCGCTTCTTATAGCCATTATTGTCAACCTCCTTGTTGATACATATATCTACAAGGCTCTGACGCATCGGTTCAGGAGCCGGATTCCGGCACAGGTCCATCTGTGGAGCGCGGTGGCGCTGTTTATATTGATTGTTGTGGCATTGCTGATGCCACGCACATCGTCAGAGAGCGCTCTGCTGGCTGTGATGTGGATGATCTACATATATATATCTGTCTATTTCGCAAAATACGCTTTTGTTATCATAGATCTGGCAGCCAGAATTCCGCAGTTGCTCAGACGCAAACGGCTCAGATGGCTTTCGGCAATCGCTTCGGTGACCGGTGTCGGTGTGCTCGGTGTGATGCTGTGGGCTTCTATGATCAATAGGTTCCATATTGATGTAAATGAAGTCGAGATAGGTATTGACGGGTTGCCGGACGGATTTGACGGCTATCGTATTGCCCAGATCTCGGATCTGCACGTTGGGACATTTGGCTCGGACACATCTTTCGTTTCCACTCTTGCTGACAGAGTCAACGCTCTGGATGCGGATATGATTGTGTTTACAGGCGATATAGTCAATTCGCGCAGCACGGAGCTGATTCCTCATGCCGCTCCTCTTTCAAGACTTTCGGCGCCTGACGGAGTATTGTCGATACTTGGAAATCATGACTATGGTGACTATGCTTCCTGGCCGGATAAGGCAGCGAAGCAGGGTAATATGGATCTTATGAAGTCGCTGCAGAAGGATATGGGCTGGCGTCTTCTGCTTAATGAATGTGTTATGCTGCACCGTGGAGGTGATTCAATAGCTGTTATCGGAGTCGAAAATATAGGAGATCCGCCTTTCCCGGTCTATGGATCGCTCTCAGATGCCTATCCACAGTACTCAGACAGTGTTGTCAAGATATTGCTGACCCACAATCCTGCTCATTGGGTCGACTCGATCGCATCCAGACCGGATATAAATATACCGCTTTCTCTCTCCGGCCACACTCATGCGATGCAGATTGAAATATTCGGCTGGTCGCCGGCAAAATACCGCTATCCGACATGGGGCGGACTCTATGCCGATGACAACGGCAGCCACCAGTTATATGTCAATATAGGAACAGGCACCGTCGGATTTCCGGCGCGTGTCGGAGCCACACCTGAGATTACTCTATTCACACTTAAAAAAGCAAAAAACCTACATTAATGGCCAACGTACACGCCAATGTAATTACTGCCGAACTCGGCACCCATCTGCGTAAGCATGTGGCGGCATGTCTTCGCCTGCTGGATGAAGGAGCTACTATTCCTTTCATTGCCCGTTATCGAAAAGAAGCAACCGGAGGGATGGACGAAGTGACAGTCCATGCCGTTCAGAAGCGCCATCAGGAACTTTCCGAACTTGACAAGCGTAAGGAATATATCCTTGACGTGATCCGCGAGCGCGGCGCGCTGACGGCTGAACTTGAAGAGCGTATAAACGAGACACTTGATCCGGTGGCTCTGGAGGATATATATCTTCCGTATAAACCTAAACGCAACACCCGTGCGCAAGCTGCGCGAGCTCTTGGGCTTGAGCCTTTGGCTAAAATAATCATGGCTCAGAACTCGACTGATGTTGAGAAGCAGGCCAAAAAATTTGCAAAGGAAGCCGGAAGCATAAGCGCGGCTCTGGCCGGAGCATCCGATATAATTGCCGAATGGGTAAGCGAGAGCGAGAAAGCAAGGAATCTTGTCAGATCACGTTATCAGCGTTCGGCTGTCATCAATTCCAAAGTGATTGCCGGTAAGGAAGATGAGGGGAAGAATTATCAGAACTATTTCAACTTCTCCGAGCCATTGAGGACCTGCAATTCTCACCGTTATCTCGCCATGCGCCGTGGAGAAGAGGAAGAAATTCTCAAGGTGTCGATTACGATTGATGACGATGAAATGATTGACCGTCTTTCTCGTATGTTTGTCCGTTCGGGCGCATCGGAAGAGTGTGCGTCTCTAGTGCGCGGTGCTGTAAAGGACGGTTACCGTCGTCTGATGAGGCCATCGATAGAAAATGAAGTGGCTGCTGCCACCAAAGAAAAGAGCGATGATGCGGCCATACAGATGTTTGCCGACAATGTGCGCCAGCTCCTGATGGCGGCTCCGCTCGGTCGCAAGCGCGTGCTTGCTATAGATCCCGGTTTCCGCACAGGCTGCAAACTTGTGGTGCTTGACGAGCAGGGCAATCTGCTTCAGCATGATGTCATCTATCCCACGCCTCCGGCCAATGACTTTGTCGGAGCTGCCGATGCCCTTTGTTTTTATGTGGATCGCTATCGGATTGACGCCATAGCTATCGGGAACGGCACTGCCGGACGAGAGACGGAACGCTTTATCCGTGATGTGATGTTGCCTCGCAAGGTGCAGTTGTTTATGGTGAATGAAAACGGGGCATCGGTCTATTCGGCCTCTGAAGTCGCTCGCGAGGAATTCCCGAATGAAGATGTCACTGTGCGTGGAGCTGTATCGATCGGTCGCCGCCTGATCGACCCACTGGCCGAACTTGTGAAGATTGATCCGAAGTCGATCGGTGTAGGGCAGTATCAGCATGCTGTCAACCAGACTAAGCTCAAGGATTCGCTGGACTATGTGGTTGAAAGCTGTGTGAATACAGTCGGTGTGAATGTCAACACCGCATCCAGGCAGTTGCTGTCTTATGTCTCAGGCATTGGCCCGTCGCTGGCTGCCAACATAGTGAAATATCGTGCTGAAAATGGCGATTTTACTTCTCGTGACCAATTGCTTCAGGTGCCACGTATGGGAGAGAAGGCTTTTCAGCAGTGTGCAGGCTTCCTGCGCATTCCTGGAGCGCCTAATCCGCTTGACAACACGGGTGTTCACCCTGAACGCTATGAACTGGTAGAACAGATAGCCTTTGATGCCAAGGCCGATGTGGCTCGTCTTGCCCGTGACCGCAATCTGCTCCACAGTATTGAGCTTGACCGTTATGTGACAAAAGAAGTCGGTCTTCCGACGCTCACTGATATCATTCTGGAACTTGAGAAGCCTGGCCGGGATCCGCGTGAGACAGTAGAAGAGACGCCTTATGATGATTCTGTCAGAACGATAGATGACCTACATATAGGCCAGGAGCTTACCGGAAAGGTCAACAATATAACTGCCTTCGGTGTGTTTGTTGATCTCGGCATGAAGGAAAACGGCCTGATACATATTTCTCAACTCAGCGAGCGTTTCATTTCCTCTCCTTCTGAAGTAGTCAGCATCGGGCAGAACGTCAGAGTGAGAGTGATGGACATAGATACATCACGTGGCCGCATAGCTCTGACCATGAAAGGAGTCGCACAATGATCGAGAACCTTAATTCCTGTACGGTCGGACTCGGAAGCAATACCGCAGACCGCAGCTGTCAGATCGGGCAGGCCATCGAGCATCTGCTCGGCTATTTAGAAAACGCTTCGGCTTCATCGGTCTATGAATCTGAGGCTTTCAACGGCAAGGATGAACCGTATTTCAATGCTGTTGTACATGGTTACACTTCTCATGACCGTGAGACTATAGTGAAATATCTGAAAGAGTGGGAAGCCGAGTGTGGACGCACAATGGAGGATACATTGAAAGGCATGATCAAAATAGATCTCGATCTTGTGATCTGGAACGAGCATATTCTGAGGCCCAAGGATTTTGAGCGGCACTATTTCAATTGCGGATATCGTGAGCTTCTTGCCAAAGGGGCATATGAGACATTATGATATGAACTTTGCGGACCGGATATTCCGGAAATGCACCCAGATATAAAAAATACAGCGGTCGCCGGCATATAACCGGTGGCCGCTGTGGTTTTTTTGTTGATTGTGAGCGTTTTTACCGATATTGAATTTTCAGTGATCCATACATGGTTGCGGCAAGTGCCACGAACAGCAGCAGGCTTCCGAACAGAAGTGCGTAGGTCGAGATGCATAGCATCACATAGCAGAAACCATACATTATAGAGAGCACACCGCAGATGGCAAGGCCGACAGCTTTTGAGCCGAGCATCTTCCACATGTAGCATGTGATCAGGGTTATGGTCATGACTGCGGCTATCAGATAGCTTGCTCCGAATGACATGTGTTCTGACAGTCCCAGCAGCAGAGAGTAGAACAGGATCAGAGCCACACCGATGAGGAAGTAATTGAACATCGGTATTGGGCGGTGCATGGTGGTCTCCGTGAAAAATACGCTGAAAAAAGTCAGAATGATGATTATGAATGCATATTTTATGGCACGGCATACTTTCTGATAGCGGTCGACACCGAGGAGAAAATCGGCACCGACGTATTCACACACGTTGTAGCCGCCGACAGTATGCCGTATCTCCCATCTGGCTGAGAAGCCGTCTTTGCCTACCTTGCGGCTGACCGGCAATTGCTCTCTGCTGAATGAAGGATTGGTGGCATTTCCGATGATGGTTATAGTGTTTGTGTCAGCAGACGGCATGATGAAAAATCCGCCTGATCCGCGCGCTTTTATCGAGGTGCTGAACGGGACATCTTCGATTTTATCAAGATCGGCTATAGGGATACATGCATGAAGGCTCGAATCCGAACGGCTCCAGGCATATGTGGTGTCACCGATCTTCAGCGGGCTTGTTTCGGTTACGTTGTGCGGATCAATGTCGATTTTGACTGTTATTGAATCGGACTCAAAACGTTTGAAATCTGACGATCTGAAGTGACCTTTCATGCTGATGGCAGCTGTGAATACTTCCGCTTCATAGATGCCGCGGTGAAGCGACATGGTTTCTACGTTGGCGTTCACGTTAAGCGCTACCGGGACAATACCGGCAGGTCTAAGACTGTCGGTGTCCGGCTCGATTGCAAGAAAGGGGCCGTCAATATATGTCTTTTCGCCCCATTGCCCGACAATATCCTGTGAGACATCCGCACTGGTTGTATTGCGGTCATAGGCCATCAGCCATATTGCAATAGCGCCGATCATGAGCACACAGCAGAGCAGCCCCATCAGGACTATCTTCAGTCCGACTGACATGTCTGGTCCGGAAGGTCGGTTTGGTTTGGCTGAAGGGGGCTGAGGCGTGAATACCGGCAATGGCGGAGGTGTAATGCGTGGTGGCAGATTGCTCATTGCTTTGTCACTGTATTGTTAGTTCCCGGTTTATCACTTTTAGTTTGAGTGTAAAATACATGGCTATGGCCAGAATCACGAACAGTGACAGACTGCCAATCAGCAGGGCCATCGAGCCCATGTAGAGAAGAAGGAGTATGATGCCGTATTCCACAATCAGAATGCCCGCAGTCAGGACAACTGCTTTAGTATAGGCCATAATTCCTTTGACAAATGTGCCTATAAGGCCTACTGTCATGGCTGTCACAATTGCGTAAGCGATGTAGAACGGCATTTTTTCGGCCATAGCGAGCAACAGGAGGAAGAACAGGCAGAGCGCGCAGCCTGTCAGTCCATATTGCAGATAGTTGACAGTCTTGCGGTATCTGATTTCAATAAGTGTCAGTGACAGCAGCGAGATTGCCGTTATGGCAAAGCAGTAGCCTGTCGAGTTGCAGACCAGTGTGCTTGCCGCTTCACTCAGAAGGGTCAGTTCGGCGCGTGATTCCGCGAGACTGTCTATCCCGGATGCGATCATGGTGAATATGATCGAGATTCCGAGCACAAAAAGGGTCTGTAGTCCAAGCCAGCGCATGGTATATTTTGGTTCCGGGATGGTTGGAAGCTTCGGCGCCTGGGCCATTTGCGGGTTCATGTTCTGAGTGGTTTGTGATTCCATAAATTCAAATGTGATTTATTGGCTGAGAATAGTGTTTTCTATGTCTGGATGGCATATAACAGCATGACAGACTTATAAATGCAAAATTATTAAAAACGAGATGAAAAACAAAAATACTGATCAAAAAATGTGTGGCACAATCGTCGCAATGTCTATGACAGAAGCCGGTAGGGCCCCATTCCCCAATTTGTGTAATCTCAGCTGTGAGTTCGGTGACAAGTCTGCGCCGGAGGATATTCCACTTAAAGATCGAGCTCCCTGAAAATTGGGATGAACTGATGAAGGAAGCCGGTTACAGACCGCTGTCGGAGTCTAATGGTCAGTGGATTGGCTTAAGGATTATTGAAAATGGAGTGTTGCGCAGTGATCTGTGTGGTATGTCGGCTTCGGTCAGTTCCTGACGGTAGCGGTCATGTCGCCTGCGGTTCAGATCGGCGCTAAGGAGTATTGTATCAGGTCTGATCTCCGCGGCGAGATCTCTGATGTCGCCGCGGAAACCGTTGCACACAAGTGCATAGCTGATGTGTCGGTCACAGTCAGAGACATGTGATTTGTCGTAAACCATTAGAATTGTCAAGAGGCTGTCGGCGGAACTGGAAGTAGATCTGCCGGAATGAGTCCGGAATGTAAGTAGGTTGTCGTGTCTGGAGAACAGCCCGGAGTGGCAATGAGCCGGGAGCTGGCGTATTGAGTCAATGCCACGTTTGAGCATGAAAAGTCTGTATTTTTGTGTATAACTGTCAATAATATCCCCGGATTCATGGTTTCGGGTTGTTGTGGCGAAGACCAGAGTATTGTCATGGCGTATAATGACTGACGTCTGTCGGCCTGTACGTGGAATGTAGAGTTCTGCGCCATGGCCGGCATTGCATCGGAATGAGGCCGTGATGAAGACGGTGAAGACTGAGAGCATAATTGTTGCAGCGAGCCCGGCCGGTCTGCGCCTGTAGAGCCAGATGGCAAATGCTGCAAGAGTGACAAACCATGCGGCTATAGTGAAAGGGTGGAGTAGGATGCCGTCGGCAACAGCTCCGGGAAGGGTGCTTGCAAAGGTTGAGGCCGAGAGGATTATACTGTAAAGCGAGTCAACGCAGTCTGCAAGCCAGAGCCATTGAAGGCCGGCGGCATTGGCTGAAAGAAGTACGATACCACCGCCAAGAATTAGCGGCAGCAGCAACGCGCTGATGAAATTGACAGGAAGTGCATAGACAGGTATAATGTTGAAATAGTAAGCGCTGACTATCCCGGTTCCGAGCAGGGCGGCTAGAGTTACTGCCGGATATGTGGCGAAAGTGTATGCTATGGCGTTGCGGCGGCTGAACGGGTTGATCTTCTCAGCAAACAGCAATATGGATATAACGGCAAGAAAAGATAGCTGGAAGCCGATCGAATAGATGGCCTGAGGAGTAAAAAGTAATATCAGCAGTGCTGCAAGGCATAGCGAGTTGAACGGTGCGCGAACCCGCTGGAGCATAGCGGAGATCAGAAGGACCGATGCCATTATCACAGCGCGTACCACAGACGGGCTCAGTCCCGTCATTATTGCGAACATCCACAGGAGGATTATTGTGAGTATTGTGCGTAGATTGTTCAGTCCGGTAAGTCGGAGAGGCAGAAGTACAAGTGAAATTATAAGTGCGATTATGCCTACGTGCAGCCCGCTGAGAGCCAGTATGTGAGAGAGCCCGGTTATGGAAAAGATCTCGCGAGTCTCTGCTGTCAGCATTGAGCGGTCTCCTGTGAGAGCGGCGTTCAGAAATCCCTGAGTCTTGTCAGTCAGCGCTGAGGCAGCTATAAGGAGTGTGATTTTTTCGTGCTGTCTGCGGATGGTGTTTAAAAGTCCCGGCTCCGGCTGAATGATTCTGAGGCTGTCAGGCGAAATCAATGCTTGGCCTATGACTCCGCTGCGCCGTAGAGATGAATTGTAGTCGATTTCATCTGGGAGATCTGGGTCATATTCAATGTTGTCAAGTTTTGCCGGAAAATGTATGCGCCATCGTTCATCGACAGTAGGTACTGATGACGGCACCGAGACTTTGACTCTGAAAGGCCGGATTGCGTGGCCGTTGCAGGAGTCGATCTTGACAATCAGAGTCTGTGTGGGCTCGAAACGGCGTACTTCAGTGGTGACACCTGAAAAGCAGTATGAATGTTGGCTGAACTCCGTAGGCAATTGCGGCGGAGCATGAAGTTCGCTGTCCAAGCAGCCAAGAGTCATCGCGATCAGGAGTATCGAGATGCTGTAACGGCGCAGAACAGCCGCAGCGAAGGCTCCGGCTGTAAGTAGGAACATAAAAAATCCGCCCATACCACACCCCTGCAGAAGGATACCGGTTATAAACGCAACGGTAAATGGCAGAAGAGGAATGAGCGGGAGAGGCAAAACCGTGGAGAGTGAGAAGGTGTACTGTTTACATGTTCCAGATGTTCCATGACTCGAATGCCTGGAGAAGGAGCATCTCAAGGCCGTTTTTGACTTCGGCTCCGTAGGCGCGCGATTTTTTCATG
The DNA here is from genome assembly GCF_003024805.1 of Duncaniella muris. GTDB lineage: Bacteria > Bacteroidota > Bacteroidia > Bacteroidales > Muribaculaceae > Duncaniella > Duncaniella muris. The sequence goes on along the minus strand of NZ_PUEC01000030.1, from coordinate 6,399 downwards.
AATGTAGTGACATCAGGGTTATAGATCAGATCGTAACAAAGATGGTCCGGTGTCAGTAGATCATAAGGAATGTCTGGGCAGCGGTCAACATTTGGATACATCCCCAGCGGGGTGCAGTTTACTATGATCCTGTGGCTTTCCATTACTTCCGGTGTGAGTTGAGCATAAGAAAGCTGACCCTCTGCAGGTGTACGTGACACGAAGACAGGTTCGACACCGAGGTTTATCAGGGCGCGGTTGATAGCCTTTGATGCGCCCCCGGTGCCAAGTATCAAAGCCCGGTTACGTTTGGGGTTGATAAGAGGTGCGATAGAATTCTGGAATCCCATGGCATCGCTGTTATAGCCTTTGAGCCGGATGTCTCCGTTTTTGTCGCGTATGATCTTTATGACATTCACAGCCCCTATATGAGCGGCTTCCGTGTCCATCTCGCTCATATAGGGGATGACCTGCTCTTTGTAAGGGATGGTCACGTTGAGGCCTGAAAGATTCGGATTTTCAGAAATTACCTCCATGAGATCGCCAATTTCCGGTATTTCAAAATTGACATATTCGGCGTCGATATTTTCTGACTCGAACATGTTGTTGAAATAGTTCATTGAGAAGGAGTGGGTGAGGGGAAAGCCTATAAGGCCATAGACTCTGTGGCGTGGCAGTGACATATTATTATGGTATTATGCGGGTGGATATATCAAATGGATTTATTTTTTCTGCTGGATGTCAGTCGGAACATGAAGTGGCGCTCGCAGGCCGTAACGCATCCCAAGGGATGAGAAGGAATGTGAGTCTGCTCCCTTTCAGTATGTAGACTCTGAACCTGGATGTGGATCTGACAGACAGTATCTCAGACCATTGGATTGTTTCCGGATCCGGAACGGGCAGAGGCGGAAGAGGTGCACGTTCTTCTTCAGATGCTATGGGCAGGAGGGTGCGTTGAGCGACTGATTTTCCGGATTCTGCATTTTCTTTTTTTCCATCCGACAGATAGATGAGGCGGATGAAATTATTTTCGTCAATCTCTACCTGCTTTCTGATGACAGCCCGTCGTGCTTCAGGTGTGAGCATGTAGTAGGTATAGAGAAATGACATGAGCATCGGCACCACAATGAAAAGCAACATCAGGGCTATGAGCAGGAAGCGCGGGTCGTAGACAAAGCCTGCTGCGGCACAGATGGCTATGGGAAGTATGATTGTCCAGCCGTAACGAGGAATCCACAGGCTGAGCAATACCGACAGGTAGTCACCGGACGAGGTTGTGAATGGTTGTGTTGTGGTCACTTTCTAGATGTTGAGTTTTGAACCGCGTAGCACCGTCAGTCAATGAAACGTTTTGTGAGATCTCCGTAGGCTTCAATTCTGCGGTCGCGTAGGAATGGCCACCAGCGGCGCACCTGCTCCGAACGTTTCATGTCAATTTCTACCACGGTCTCAGCCTCAGCATTGTCAGGTGCGAGATAGAGAAGTTCGCCCTGAGGACCGGCCACAAAACTTGAACCCCAGAAAGATATTCCGTTTGTGGCTCCTGACGGATCAGGCTCGTGGCCCACACGATTGACTGTTACAACCGGCAGTCCATTGGCCACCGCATGGCCGCGCTGCACTGTCATCCAGGCATCTCGCTGGCGTTTTTTTTCGTCAGGCGTGTCGCTGCTTTCCCATCCTATCGCAGTTGGGTAGATCAGCATTTCGGCTCCGTTCATGGCCATCAGGCGTGCGGCTTCAGGATACCATTGGTCCCAGCAGACAAGAACTCCAAGACGACCCACTGAGGTTGTGATCGGTTTGAAACCTATGTCGCCGGGAGTAAAATAGAACTTCTCATAATATGCGGGATCATCGGGGATGTGCATTTTGCGGTATTTGCCGGCAAGAGATCCGTCGCTGTCAAACACAAGAGAGGTGTTGTGATAGAGCCCGGAGGCACGGCGTTCGAACAGAGAGGTGACAAGTACCACTCCGGCTTCACGAGCTACTGAGGAATAGAAACTGGCTACCGGTGATTCAAGATCAATGCTGACCGCGAGATCAAAATTGTCGACAGTCTCTACCTGACAGAAGTAGAGAGAGTCATGGAGTTCCTGAAGGACCACAAGCTGTGCTCCCTGAGAGGCAAGCTGTCTGACCTTTTCTGCAAGGCGCAGGCGGTTGGAATCGATGTCGGGGGTGTTGTGCTGTTGTATAAGGCCTACGAGCATAATGCTGTGTATATCTTATTGGGATTGATGATTATTGGATTCGGGTCTCAGTTAAAAAGAGAGAGTGTGTGTCAGATCCAGCGGTTGTCGCTGATGCCATTGACTGTTCCGGCGGGTATCTGCATGGTCACGCAGTGGAGCGAACCGTGCTGACGGATCAGAGGAATGCAGTCGATTCCGCAGATGTCATGCTCAGGGAATGCTATTTTTAGCACCTGTGCGGTGAGCATATCTTTTTGTGCCTGTCCGTAGGTCGGCATCAGTATCCGCGTCGGTGTTATGAGGAAGTTCGCATAGGTCGCCGGAAGAATCTCGCCGTCAATTTCTATGACATCGGGCAGCGGTAGCTCTATCAGGTTGTATGGCTGGCCTGACGGGGTGCGCAGAGTTGAAAGTTCCTCTTTCATTTTTGCCAGTTCCTGATGGTTCGGATTGCCGGCATCGCCGGGGCCGCAGTAGATTATGGTGTCATTTGGAGCAAGTCGTGCGAGGGTGTCGATGTGGCTGTCAGTGTCATCTCCGATTAGGGCTCCGTGATTGAGATAGAGAATGTGGTTTAGTCCGAATGCTTTGCGGAGGTATTCGGATATTTCTTCACGACTACACTGGCCGTTGCGGTTAGGTGACAGCAGGCATTCTGCGGTGGTCAGCAGCGTGTCTTTGCCGTCAGATTCGATCGAACCGCCTTCAAGCACGAAATTCAGCCGATTTTCAACCTTATGGGCAAACAGACCGAGTGCGTTTAGCCTGGAGGTGATCAGGTTGTCTTTGTCAGCGGCAAATTTCAGCCCCCAGCCATTGAATTTGAAATCAAGCAGTAGCTTTGATCCGTCAGATTCGACTGTGATCGGGCCGAAGTCGCGAGCCCAGGTGTCATTTGTCGGTAGGTCAAAAAATCTGACACGTGAAGAGTCGAAATTCTGTTCGCGGATGGAGTCGAGACAGAATTCCGCCGGACCGGCAAGTGCCACACACTCGCCGGCATCAGCGATTGCGCGCACTATCTCCGCAATGCATCTGCGGGCTTCGGGCAGAATATATGCCCAGTCAGTATTTTCATGAGGCCACGCTAAGATTACGCAGTCCTGGTTCTCCCATTCAGCCGGGAGTCGGCGTGAGGCCGTGGTCGTAGCCACGGATGGATTATTCGTCATATTCATCTTTGAGGTTATCCCAAATAGAATCCTGAGATTCGAAATACTCCTCGCAATAGTCAAGGAAGCCTCTCTTTTCGGAGCTGCCTACTTCGTCACACCACTGGCGGTAACTTGCTCGAAGTTCCGGATCTTCGTGGATCATTTTTTTTAATTCGGCGTCAGCGATATCAGTGCTCCCGTAGTGTTTGAGCATGTCATCGAAGATGCCAGTAATATCGTCCATTGTATTATTAGGTTTAGGGTAAGAAAAAAGATCGCTTGACGTTTGTTATTACTTGTATAAACAATTTAACGCTACGGAGTCAATAATGTTCAAAATTAGCGCTTAGTTGTGACATTAGCAAATTTTAAATTATAAAAAGCTTAAAAAGACACGGCTCTTTCATTTAAAAATGCTTGGAATTCTCAAAGTGTATGACTGATAGTTAGTTAAAAGCCATTAACCCTTTTATCCAAAATGAGATTAATACAGCCATTGCGTAACTGCTACATATAACTACCTGATTAACAGTGGCGCATTATAGCATCAAAGTTAAATGAAAGAGCCGTGTTAAAAAGAAAACGTCTTTTGCTCAGAGAACTAAAAAGCATTATCCGCGTTTCTTATTATATAAGTGATAATGAATTTTCAGAGTCGCTTGTCGGTTTTATAAAAGATAGGTTATCAAAATGTATATGATATGAAAAAATGGTTTGGTTTCATGGTGCTTGCCGTGATGGTGATACTGAGTTCGTGTAGCCCGTATAATCTGGTGACGAGTACCACGTATAATGACGCGGATCTGAGCAATTACTCGACTTTCCGCATCGTCACCCCCGACGAGGGTAAACTTCCTCCTGGAATGGCAATGGTTACATATTATAATATAGCGGCTGCTATCAGGGAGCAGATGGTCGACCGTGGTTTCAGAGAGGATCCGGCTTCTCCATTGCTGATCAATATAGGTCTTACCATCAAGCAGCAGATCGCTACTGAACCGGCCATTCCTCCGGGAGGCTATCCGTATTATTGGGGACCGTATCACGGTTATGCTCCGTGGTTTATGTATCCGAGAGGCTATTATTGGCCGGGGTATTATGCCAATGCTCAAGTTATAACAGGTGTGTATCGCGAGGGGGTGCTCACTATGGATATGGTCAATATCGCTCAGAAGGTTCCTTTGTTCTCGGCCTCAGTGGGTACAATTCTTGACAATGGTGACACTCAGTTCCGTAACCTGCAAGGCATAGCAGAGGCTGTACAGACTTTGTTTTCAAAATTCCCTGTGCCACTCCTGCCACAGTATCGATAATAATTTCAGAGCCGGGATAACTTTAGATTGTTGTCCCGGCTCTGAAATTATGTCTGACTTGTGTTCAATACTTTCTCTAACTGTGGCGGCGCAGCAGTTCGCGCTCCATGTCAGGAAGCGAGAGCCCCATCTGTTCGATAAGTACGAGAAGATGGTAGATCAGATCGCAGGCTTCGTATGAAAACCGGTCGCGGTTTCCGTCGACAGCTTCAATGGTTGATTCTACAGCTTCTTCGCCTACTTTCTGGGCGATTTTCTTGACTCCTTTTATGAATAGTCGTGTGGTGTAGCTGTCTTCTGGCATTTCCGCGTGGCGTCGGCTGATGAGCGCAGCGAGTGAGCGGATGAAACCTTCCTCGGCAGGAGTGTCAAAGCACGATGTGGTTCCGCGATGGCATGTGGGGCCGATTGGATTTGCTTTTATTAATAAGGTGTCATTGTCGCAGTCGCTGTACATGTCAACTACTTCAAGGAAGTGACCGCTTGTCTCTCCTTTGGTCCACAGGCAGGAACGGGTGCGGCTGTAAAATGTCACATGTCCGCTTGAGCATGTTAGGTCAAAGGCTTCGCGGTTCATATAGCCAAGCATGAGTACGCGGAGCGTGACGGCATCCTGAATTATGACAGGGAGAAGGCCGTCGGCGCATTTTTCGAGATTGAAATCGTTGAAATTCATAATCTGACTGGAATGTTGCGTGTGGCGAGTTCTCGTTTGAGGTCTTCAACGGAGATTTCACCGTAGTGGAATATTGAAGCGGCAAGAGCGGCATCGGCTTTGCCGAGAGTGAGCACGTCGGCAATGTCGCTGACACTGCCCGCACCTCCTGAGGCTATAATCGGTATGCTGAGGGTGGCGGCGAGCTGGCTGAAAGTGTCGCAGGGGTAGCCCCTGCGAGTGCCGTCGTGGTTCATGGATGTGAACATGATCTCTCCGGCTCCGCGTTTTTCGGCTTCTGCAGCCCAAGTGAAAAGTTCTCGATCAGAAAGGCGTGTTCCTCCGTGGGTGGTTACGTGCCAAATGCGGTCATCAGTCATTCTGGCATCAATGGCTACGACTATAAACTGGCTGCCATAGCGGGCAGCTATCTCGCTGATGAGCTCAGGACGGCGGACGGCGGCTGAGTTGACTGTGATTTTGTCGGCGCCGGCATCAAGAAGACGCGATGCGTCATCAAGTGAGGCTATACCTCCGCCAACAGTGAAGGGTATGTTCAGGCGGTCGGAAATGCGCTCAACGAGTCGGGCAAAAGTGTTTCGTTCTTCAAGGGTGGCGCTGATGTCAAGATAGACAAGTTCGTCAGCACCTTCGGCTGCATAACGGGCGCCGAGTTCCACTGGGTCACCTACGTCTGTCAGGCCGGTGAAGTTCACGCCCTTTACGGTGCGTCCGTTTTTGACGTCAAGACATGGGATAATGCGTTTTGCGAGCATAAGTAGCTGTTAAAAGTTAAACACATTATATATAATAAATGTGTGCATGTTAATCTTTGGCAAAATTAAGCAAAAAAATCGTATTTGTAAAATAGGTGCCGGCGGGAAATAAGAAGGCCCGATTTTGCTGCAAAATGTTAAAATATGCGGATGCCAATGACAAAATTTAGCGTTTTTTTACTTGTGGGTTCATTCCCTGAAGATTCCAAATCGAAGTGCAAAACTTTGAGATGGGCATTAGTCATTCTCCTCTCTCCTTCTGGCGAGGGGATGCCCAAGCGGCGGGGGCGGCCTAAACCGCCCCCAAGAGCGGACAGCAGCAGA